>NZ_JAHCDD010000145.1 GCF_018413525.1 Acidovorax sp. CCYZU-2555 | reverse complement strand
CTCCCACCCGCTCTGGCCGCGCCACCTCTGAGGCCGGGCCTTGCGGTCGGGCAACCGCACCCGGGGTTTTGGTGGAACCCGCGGCGCTGGCCACGGAAGATAGTCGCGCCAATGTCTTCCCATGTCCTGTCACGGCGTCGCCTTCTGGCGTTCGGCGCCAGCCACCTGTCTTGCGCCGCAGCCGGGCGTGCGTCGGCGAGCGCCTTGGTCGATGCGGTGATCGTCGGCGCGGGCGTGGCCGGGCTGGCCGCGGCGCGGAGGCTGCAGGCGCAGGGCCACAGCGTGCGGGTGCTCGAAGCCGCGCAGCGCGTGGGCGGGCGCGCCTGGACCGATGCGCATTCGTTCTGCGCCCCTGTGGATCTGGGCTGCAGCTGGCTGCACCAGGCGCATCGCAATCCGCTGACGCCCATGGCGCGCGCACTCGGATTCACGCTGCTGCCGCATGACGGCGCACAGCGGCATTTTCTCGATGCGGGCGTTTCCGTCAGCGCCCAGCAGCGCGCCGCGATCGCTGCGGCCCAAGAGCGTCTGGCGCAGTCCATTGCCTGCGCGGGCCCGGCCGATCGCGCGCTGGCTGCGCTGATCGCAGCCCCGGACGCCGCCATGCAGCGCGCGCTGCGCCAGGTGGGTGAACTCGACGCCGGTGGCGCTGCCGAAGACACTTCGGTGCTGGGCCTGCGCGCGCAGGGCAGCACCGCGCCCAACTGGCTGGTGCAGCAGGGCATGGGGCGCATCGTCGAATCGCTGGGCCGGGGCCTGCCCATCGCGCTGGGCCAGCGCGTGACGGCGGTCACGCAGGGCGCGCGCAGCGTCAAGGTCGCCACCGCCACGGCAGAGATCACGGCCGCGCACTGCCTGGTCACGGTGTCCACGGGCGTGCTGCGCGGCGAAGGCATACGCTTCACGCCCGGCCTGGGCAACGAAGTGCTCACTGCGCTGGACGCGCTGCCCATGGGCCATTTCAACAAGGTGATTCTCGAATTCGACGGCCCGCTGGCAGGCCTGGCACCGGGCGACTGGCTCGGCGAAGGGCGGAGTTTTCAGCCTGACAAGGCCTTGGACTTTCTGCTCCACCCTTTTGATGCCCGACTGGTGGTCGCGTTCGCGGGCGGCGCCTATGGCCGCGCGCTGTCGTGCGCCCCCCCGCGCGACGCGGCTCAGCAGGTGCTGGCGCGGCTGCGTGCCTGCATGGGCGGGCTGGACGGGCGCCGACTCAAGGCCAGCGCCGTGACCGACTGGTCGCGCAATGCGCTGTTTGGCGGCAGCTATGCCTACCTGCGCACCGGCGGCGGCGATGCGCGCGCGCAGCTGGCACGCGCGGGCGCGCAGCGCCTGCACTTCGCGGGCGAGGCCTGCGCCAGCGAACTGGTGCAGACCTGCGGCGGCGCCTATCTTTCAGGCCTGCAGGCCGCGCAAACGATACACGCGCGTCTCACTTCAGCAGCTTGAGGCCTTGGGTAATGGTCTGTTTGGTGCGCCAGTAGTCGCTCCACGGATCGTCCTTGCGCAGACTCAGATAGTCGCGCGCCGTGGCAATCGTCCAGTGCGCGCCGCCCGACAGCGTGGGCAGCTGCTCCCAGGAAACGGGCATGGACACGCCCATGCCGGGCCGCGCGCGCGCCGAAAATGCCGCGACCGTGGTCTGGCCTGTGCCATTGCGCAGATAGTCGATGAAGACCTTGCCCACGCGTTTTTGCGGCCCCATCGTCGCGACGAATTTCGCCGGAATGACGCGCGCCATATGCTGGGCCAGCGCCTGCGAGAACGCTTTTACTTGCGCATGGTCGCGCCGCGGCGTGATCGGCACGACGATATGCAGTCCCTTGCCGCCGCTGGTCTTGGGCCAGCTCGCCAGGCCCAGCTCGGTGAGCAGCACGCGCGTGAGTTCGGCGGCTTCGAGCAGCTGGGGCCAGGCCACGCCTTCGCCCGGGTCCAGGTCGAGAACGAATCGGTCGGGCTTGTCGATATGCGCGACCGTCGAATTCCAAGTGTGGAACTCGATCACATTCATCTGCGCCGCGGCGGTCAGCGCCTGGGCCGAATCGATCGCCAGCAGCGGCGCATGGCCGGGCGACAAGGCCGGATCGAGTTCCTTGACGCCGGCGATCCGGCCTTCGGCATGCTTTTGAAAAAACTGCTCCCCGCCGATGCCCGAGGGCGCACGCACCAGCGAGAGCGGGCGGTTCTTCAGATGCGGCAGCAGCCACTGGGCGACGCTTTCGTAGTAGCGCAGCAGATCGATCTTGCGCAGACCCGTGGTCGTATCGATCACGCGCTCGCCATGCGTGACCGTGACGGCGCGGGTCCGGGTTTTGGGGGCTGATGCCGAAGCAACGGGAAGGGGGACGGGCAGGGGAGCGGGCTGCGCATGCTCGCGCACGATCTCCTGCGCGGGCTTGTCGCTGCGAATCGCCTTGAACACCGCATGGCGCAGCTGCTGGTCCGGCGTCCAGGCGCCGAAGGCGACTTCGACCACCAGCGCGGGCTGCACCCAATGTTCGCTGCCGGACTTGCGCTGCGGCCAGCGGCCGGGTTTGGGCGGCGCGGCGGCAGGCTGGTCGATTTCCAGCGGGGCCAGCAAGGCATGCAGTTGCCGCGCCGTGGCCGCGTCCCAGCCCGTGCCCACCGCACCCGCGGCGCGCAATTGGCCGTCGTCGTGATAGCCCAGCAGCAGACTGCCGATTTCGCCGCGGCTGCCGGCGCGCAAGGTGAAGCCCAGCACCACGAATTCCTGGCGCAGCTGGCACTTGAGTTTGAGCCAGCTGGCGCTGCGGCCCGAGACATAGGGCGCATCGGCCTGCTTGACCATCACGCCTTCGAGACCCATCTTGCAGGCCGCGCTCAGCAGTTGCGCGGGCGGCGCCTGCAGCGTCTGGCTCAGGCGCAGGGTCGCGGTTTCACGCCCGTCCATCAGCTGCTCGAGCACGCCGCGGCGCGCGCGCAGGGGCAGCGCGCGCAAGTCGCTGTCGCCCAGAAACGGCAGATCGAACAGGAACAGCACGATGTCGGCCGTCTGGCCGCTGTCGATCGCGTTCTGCAGCCGGTGCAGATTGGGAATGCCGGCGTCGCCGAACACCACGATCTCGCCATCGAGCCAGGCCTGGGTCAAGCCCAGTCCGGCGATGGCATGCGCCAGCGGCTGCAGCTTGTCTGTCCAGTCATGGCCGTTGCGCGTGAACAGGCGCACCGCATCGCCGTCGACACGCGCCAGCAGGCGGTAGCCGTCGTACTTGCTTTCGACCAGCCAATCGCCTTCAGGCACCGAGGACACCAGCGTTGCGAGCTGGGGCGCGAGCCGGGCGGGCAGCCGTGCCTTGGCCGCGCGCGGCAGCGCGGGCATGAGCGCCGGCAGCGGCTTTTGCACGACGCTGTCGGGCAGCGCGCTGAGCACGTCGTATTCGCTGCGCGGCCTGGCCCAGGCGTCGCGCTTCTTGAACAGCAGCCACTGGTTCTGCTGCTTGTCGCCGGGCTTGGAAATGCGCACCAGCTCCCACAGGCCCGCGAGCTTTTGCCCGTGCAGCGTGAACACCAGCTTGCCCTTGGCCAGGCCCGCATGCGCATCGCCCTGGGGCGCCCAGGTGCCTTGGTCCCAGACAATGACCGTGCCGGCACCATATTGACCCTTGGGAATCTCGCCTTCGAAGCGGTTGTAGCTGACGGGGTGGTCTTCGACATGGAGGGCCAGCGTCTTGACGCCGGGGTCCAGGCAAGGGCCCTTGGGCACGGCCCAGCTGCGCATCACGCCGTCGAGTTCGAGGCGAAAGTCGTAATGCAGATGCGAAGCCCAGTGCTTCTGGATGACGAACTGCAGCGGCGCGCCCTCGCTGCGCGCAGCGAGCCGGCCCGCGGGCTCGGTGGTCTTGTCGAAGTCGCGCTTGGCGTTATAGGGGCCCAGCGGCTCGGCGGGCTTGGTCATGGCTGCCCCGATCAGGCGGCTTTCTTGCGCGCCGCGGCCGCGCCGGTTTTGCGCGCAGGCGACTTGGCGGGCGCCTTGGCCTTGCCCCCGCGCAGGCTGCGCTGCAGCAGCGCCGTCAGATCGATCACTTCGCCGCCTTGCGGCGCGGCTTCCTCGGGCTCGACGACCGTGTGGCTGTCGCCGGCCTGGGCTTTCTTCTCGACCAGCTGCATCACCTGCAGGCGAAATTCGTCCTTGAAGTCGGCCGGATCCCAGGGGCCCGACATCTCGGCGACCAGTTGCTTGGCCATCTTGAGTTCGGCGGCGTTGACGCTCTTCGCGCCCGCGGGCGGCAACTCCAGCCCTTCGAACGTCTTGACTTCGTCGCCCCAGCGCAGCAGGTTGAGCACCAGCGCCGGGCCCGAAGGCACGACCGCTGCGAGGTGCTGCTTGGTGGAGATCACCACCTTGGCCAGGCCGATCTTGCCCGTCGCCAGCAGGGTCTCGCGCAGCAGCGTGTAGACCTTGTCGCTCTTGTTGATCGGCGCGATGTAGTACGGCCGCTCGAGGAACACGAACGGCATTTCACGCGCATCGATGAAGCGTTCTATCTCTATGGTCTGCGTGGTCCTGGGAAACACCGCTTCGATTTCCTCGGGGCTGATCAGCACGTACTTGCCGTCTTCGTATTCCACGCCCTTGACGATGTGCTCCTGGCCGATTTCGCGGCCGGTGCGCTTGTTGATGCGCTTGTAGCCCACGGGGTCCATGGAGCGCTTGTCGAGCCAGTCGAAATCAATGCCCTGCTCGGTCGCCGCGGTGTGCAGCGCCACAGGGATATGCACCAGGCCGAAGCTGATGGCGCCTTTCCAGAGCGTTCGACTGGCCATGCCGCTCTCCTTTATGACTGGCGGTCTTCAGGCGCGGGGCGGCGGCCGCCGACCCACATGCCCGCGGCCAGTCCCAGCACGCCCATGGCGACCACCGTGCCCACGGCGCGCTGGTTGGCCTGGCGCTGGCCGCCGTCGATCGCCGTGTTCTTCGACGGCGCAAACAGATTGCCGTCGGACGGCGTTGCCGGGCGCGCGCGTCCCAGCGCCCAGCGCGTCACGCGCTGCATGGTGGCACCCAGCCATTGCGGCGCGATCGCCTGGGCCAGCCGGCCCGCACCTGCCGCCGAGCCGACCCAGGT
>NZ_JAHCDD010000144.1 GCF_018413525.1 Acidovorax sp. CCYZU-2555 | reverse complement strand
CGCTGGGGCTGCCGTTCCCCACCGGCGGCATGATGGACCCGGTGGTGGGCGCGCGGGCCGTTGCCGCGGCGCGCGACCTGGGCCAGCCCGTGGTGCTGATGCACCGCCCCGGCGCGGGCGGCGTCACGGGCGTGGCCAGCCTCGCCACCATGGGCGAGGCCGATGGCTACACGCTGGGCGTGATGCACAACTCCGTGATCCGCTGGCCGCACATGTACAAGGTGGAATGGGATCCGCGCGTCGACTTCACCTATGTGATGGGTCTGGCCAACCTCACCACCGGCGTGGCCGTGGCGGCGGACGCGCCCTGGAAGAACCTTGGCGAACTGCTGGCCGACGCCAAGGCGCGCCCCGAAGCGATCAGCTGGGGCAATGTCGGCGCCATCAGCGCCAACCGCATCTATGGCGAACGGCTGGCGCGCGCGGCCGGCGTCAAGATCAACTTCGTGCCTTTCAAGGGCGGCAGCGAACAGCTCACGGCGGTGGTGGGACGCCATCTCGACGTCTACGGCGACCCGGGCTTCGGCGCCATGGTGGTCGGCGGCAAGCTGCGGCTGCTGGCCAGCTTCACCGAGCAGCGTCTCACGCGCTGGCCGCAGGTGCCCACGGTGCGCGAGCTGGGTTATGACCTGGTGGTGCAGTCGCCGTTCGGACTGGTCGCGCCGCGCAAGATGCCGCCGGCCGTGCTGGCGCGGCTGCAATCGGCGTTCATGAAAGCCGCCAGCGACCCGAACTACATCCGCATCCGCAACGACTTCGATCTCGCCCCCTGGGTGGTCGACGGCCAGACCTACCAGCAGTACGCGGTCAAGCAGTTCGTCCAGGAAAAGCAGATGCTTGACGAGATAGGCTTCACGCCCGCTTGAAGCAGCGCACAGCGGCCGCCATGGGGCATCTGCCCCGGGCGGCGCGGTGCGTGTGGCGATTCACAGCGCGCAGACAGGCTCGGACCTGGACGGTGTCTGGGCCTGCTGCAGCGCCTGCATGGCCTGGCGATATTCCCGCGCCATGCGCTCGATGCGCTGCGCCACAGGCTCGACCTCGGTCACCGCGCCAATGCCCTGGCCGCAGCCCCAGATGTCCTTCCAGGGCTTGCGCGTGCTGCCGAAGTTCATCGCCGACGGATCGCTGACCGGCAGCGCATCCGGGTCCATTCCCGCGGCGCGTATCGAGGGCTTGAGGTAGTTGCCGTGCACGCCGGTGAACAGGTTGGAGTAGACGATGTCGTCGCTGTCGCTGTCCACGATCATGCGCTTGTAGGCCGCGTCGGCGCGCGCTTCATCGGTCGCGATGAAGGCCGAGCCTATGTAGGCCAGGTCGGCACCCATGGCCTGGGCGGCCAGGATGGCCTGTCCGCTGGCGATCGCGCCCGACAGCGCCAGCGGCCCGTCGAACCACTGGCGTATTTCCTGCACCAGCGCGAACGGGCTTTTCACGCCCGCATGGCCGCCCGCGCCGGCGGCCACGGCCACCAGACCGTCGGCGCCCTTCTCTATCGCCTTGTGCGCGAACATGTTGTTGATCACGTCGTGCAGCACCACGCCGCCCCAGCCATGCACGCCCTGGTTGATCTCGGCGCGCGCGCCCAGCGAGGTGATCACCAGCGGCACCTTGTAGCGCTCGCAGGCCTGCATGTCGTGTTCCAGCCGGTCGTTGCTGCGGTGCACGATCTGGTTGATCGCAAACGGCGCGGCCGGCGCCTCGGGGTGGGCGCGGTCGTGCGCGGCCAGCGTCTCGGTGATCTCGGCCAGCCAGTCGTCGAGCAGCGTCGCCGGGCGCGCGTTGAGCGCCGGCAGCGCGCCGACAATGCCGGCCTTGCACTGCGCGATCACCAGCGCGGGAACGCTGATGATGAACAGCGGCGAGGCGATCACCGGCAGGCGCAGATTGCGCAGGCAGGAAGGCAATGTCATGGCGTACTCCTCAGACCGGGTCCCAGCTGAACACATCGCCCGAGCGCTCGAGCGGGAAGAACTGCGCCTTGAGCGCGGGCAGCGCATGGCTGGCGACCATCTCGGGCGTCCAGCCTTCGGAGCGGTGCACCGAGCGTACCGGGCGCGGCTGGCTGATCAGGAAGATCTCGTTGTTGCGCACCGCGAAGATCTGGCCGTTGGTGTCGGCCGCCGCGTCGCTGGCCAGGCACACGGCCAGCGGCGCGATCTTGGCCGGCGTCATCTGCTTCATGCGCGCCACGCGCTGCTGCTCGGCCGGCGTCTCGGTGGGAATCGAGCCTATCATCCGGCTCCAGGCAAACGGCGCAATGCAGTTGGAGCGCACGTTGAACTTCTGCATGTCGAGGGCTATCGACTTCGACAGCGCCGCCACGCCCAGCTTGGCGGCCGCGTAGTTGGCCTGGCCCAGGTTGCCGATCAGGCCCGAAGTCGAGGTCATGTGCACGAACACGCCCGACTCCTGCTCCTTGAAATGCGTCGCCGCGGCGCGGCTCATGTAGTAGCTGCCATACAGGTGCACCTTGATCACCGTGTCCCATTCGTCGTCGCCCATCTTGTGGAAGAAGCGATCGCGCAGAATGCCCGCGTTGTTGATCACGCCGTCGATGCGGCCGAAGTGATCGAGCGCGCAGCCGACGATGCGCGCCGCCGAGGCCGATTCGCTGACGCTGTCGGTGTTGGCCACCGCCTGGCCGCCGGCGGCGCGAATCTCGTCGACCACGCGCTGCGCCGGGCCCGCGTCCGAGCCTTCGCCCGCGAC
This sequence comes from Acidovorax sp. CCYZU-2555, assembly GCF_018413525.1. GTDB lineage: Bacteria > Pseudomonadota > Gammaproteobacteria > Burkholderiales > Burkholderiaceae_C > Comamonas. Next base: position 2,435 of record NZ_JAHCDD010000144.1, on the reverse strand, counting down.
CGAAGCGCCGATGTCATTCACCACGACGCGCGCACCCGCCTGGGCCATGGCCAGGGCGATGTCGCGGCCTATGCCGCCGCCGGCGCCCGTCACGACCATCACCTTGTCGGCCAGCATGGGGGATTCGTTCATTGTCTTGCTCCTGTTGATATCTGTTGTCGTGATGAAAGGACTCAGGCGGACGGCCACTGGAAGGCGGGCGGGCGCTTTTGCAGAAAATCCTGCACCGCCTCGCGGTGTGCGGGCGTTCCCATGGCCAGCGACTGCGCGCTGGCCTCGAGTTCCAGTTGCGTGGTGATGTCGCCGTTGCTGGCCACGGCGCGCTTGATCAGTGCCACCGCCACCGGCGACGCGCCCACGAAGCTCGCCGCCACGGCCTGGGCGCGCGCCTGCAGCTGCTCGGGCGGCTGCAGCTCGGCCACCAGGCCCAGGCGCAGCGCCTCGTCGGCGCCGACTTCGCGCGCCGACAGCATCAGCTCCTTGGCACGCTGCGCGCCGACGACGCGCGGCAAGGTGTAGAAGATGCCGAAGTCGGGCACCAGACCGACTTTCAGGAACGACACGCACAGCCGCGTGCGCGGCGTGCCGATCACATAATCGGCGACCAGCGCCAGGCCCAAGCCCGCGCCATAGGCCGCGCCGTCGACCGCGGCGATCACCGGGCGATCGAGCGTGATCAGGTCTTGCAGCCAATGGTGGACGCCGTGCAGGCGCGCATGCCAGCCCTGGTTGTCGAGGCCGGCGCCGGCGATGTTGCGCAGGTCGCCACCCGAGCAGAAATGGCCGCCCGCGCCGGTCAGCACCACGGCGCGGATGTCGCTGCGGCGCTTGATGTCGGCCACGGCGTCGGCCAGCGCATCGCGCAGGTCGGGGCTCAGCGCGTTGCGCGTCGCGGGGATGTCGAGGGTGAGGGTCGCCACCTGGCCGGCGACTTCATAGCGAAGAGGGTTGTGCATGGTTGGGCTCCTTCAATGTGCAAGTGCGGCGCTGAGGTCGCGGCCGCCGGGCAGCGAACTGCCGCCGTCGACGGGAATCACCGCGCCGGTCACGAACGCGGCCAGCGGCGAGCTGAGCACCAGCGCCATGTCGGCGATCTCGCTGGTCTTGCCGAAACGTCCCAGCGGAATCGACGCCGCCATGGCGTCCAGCGCGGCCTCACCGGGAGCGAGCCGGCGCACGCCTTCGGTGTCGCCTATGGGGCCGGGAACAATGGAATTCACGCGAATGCCGTCGGCGCCCCACTCCATCGCCAGCACGCGCGTGAGCATGTCGAGCCCGGCCTTGGCCGCACAGACATGGGCCTGATAGGCCGTGGGGTTGAACGCCTGGGGCGCCGAGATGTTGATCACCGCGGCGCCGGGGCGACGCAGGTGCGCATGCGCGGCGCGCAGCACGTTGAAGCCGCCCACCAGGTCGATGTCGACCACGGTGCGAAAGCCCTTGCTCGACATGCCCAGCGCCGGCGCGACGAAGTTGCCCGCGGCGCCCGAGACCAGCACGTCGATGGCGCCGAAGCGTTGGCGCGCGGCGGCCAGCACGGCTTCGATGGCGTCGTAGTCGCGCACATCGGCGCTGTAGCCTTCGGCGTCGTTGCCATGGGCGCGCAGCTGGGCCACGGCGCCGGCGACGCGCTCGGCCGAACGGCTGGCGATCGACAGGCGCGCGCCGCGGCGCGCGAACGCGTCGGCGATCGCCAGGTTGATGCCGCTGCTGCCGCCGGCCACGAACACATGGCGGCCGCTGAAGTCCAGAAGGTCGGAAGAGGAAATGGGCATATCGGATCCTGGAAAGAAGGAAAGACTCACAGACTGGGCGCGCCGGCCGGCGCGCGGAAATCGAGATAGCGGAACGAGCCCACGCTGCGCGCCACCACCCTGCCCTGGGCGTCGGTGACGCAGGCCTGGCACTGCACCACGGCGCCGTCGTCGTCCACGCTCAGCACTTCGCCATCGGCCGTGAGCCGGCCGTGGCCGGGCTGCAGATAGCTGGTGTTGAGGTTGAGCGTGACCGCGGTCTGCCGGAAGTCGACGCGCGAGACCGCGGCGCTGGCCATGACCACATCGACCAGCGTGGCGACCACGCCGCCGTGCATGGAGTCGGTGGGATTGAGCAGCTCGGGACGCATGTCGACCACGAGCCGCGCGCGACCGCCCTGGGAGAACTCGCGGCGCACGCCCAGCAAGGCCATGAAAGGCAGGGCCGCAAACGCCTCGGCGCTGAACGATGGCGCCTGCATCAGGCGCGCGCCTCAGCGGACTGCGCGGCGCGGGCGCCGACGCGCTGCGCGTGCTCGGCGCGCAGCGTCGTCTTGAGCACCTTGCCGGCGGCCGACAGCGGCAGTGCGTCCATCGCCTGCAGGCTGCGCGGGCACTTGTAGCCCGCGAGCCGCGTGCGGCACCAGGCGACGAGCATCTCCAGCGCCATGGCTTCGTCCC
>NZ_JAHCDD010000143.1 GCF_018413525.1 Acidovorax sp. CCYZU-2555 | reverse complement strand
CATGGTGCTGGTGGTCAAGGACAAGCAGAAATTCCCCAGCGTCGCGGCCGTGGTCGCCGCGGCCAAGGCCGCGCCGGGCAAGCTGACCTATGCCTCGTCGGGCGACGGCAGCCCGCAGCACCTGGCGGCGCTGATGTTCGAGACCCGCACCAAGGCCAGCATGCTGCATGTGCCCTACAAGGGCGGCGCGCCCGCGGTCAACGACACGCTGGCCGGCAATGTAGACATGCTGTTCGCCGTGCTGCCCGAGGCCTTGCCGCATATCCAGTCGGGCAAGCTGCACGCGCTGGGCCTGCTGAGCCCGCAGCGTTCGCCCGTGCTCAAGGACACGCCCACCATGGTCGAAAGCGGCTTTGCCGATCTGAACCTGTCGGCCTGGGTAGGCCTGCTCGCGCCCGCCAAGACGCCGCCCGCGGTGATCGACAAGCTCAACCGCGCAGTGCACGGCATTCTGGCCGGCGACATCAAGACCAAGCTCGGCGAGAACGGCATGGAAGTCGCGCCCACGACGCCGCAGCAACTGCAGCAAACGATTGCCGACGAGATCAAGCTGCATGCGGAGCTGGTCAAGGCCGCAGGCCTGACGCCGCAATAAATGGCCGCAGGCGGGTGGGCCCACCCGCCTGCGCGCGCGCCGGTCAAGGGATAATGCAGGCCTCACGCCGGCGCCTGCGCACCGGCACTTTCTTCACCTTCTGCATTCCACCGCCCCACAATGAGCGCCGCTACCGAATTTGCCCCCGGCCTGATGGTCCAGCGCACCCCTGCGCCCCTGCGTCTGAACGATTACAAGCTCATCGCTTTCGACATGGACTCGACGCTGATCACCATCGAGTGCATCGACGAGATCGCCGACGCCACGGGCAAGAAAGCCGAAGTCGCGGCCATCACCGAAGCCACGATGCGCGGTGAAATCACCGACTTCAAGGAAAGCCTGCGCCAGCGCGTGGCCCTGCTCAAGGGGGTGACCGAAGCCGACATGGCCCAGGTGCGCAGCGAGCGCCTGCAACTGACGCCCGGCGCGCAGACGCTGGTCGAAGCCTGCCAGAAGGCCGGCCTCAAGGTGCTGCTGGTATCGGGCGGCTTCACCTATTTCGCCGAACATGTGCGCGGCATGCTGAACATCGACTACGTGCGCGCCAACATGCTCGAAACCGTCGACGGCGTGCTGACCGGCGGGCTGATTGAACAACCCTGGGGCGACATCTGCGACGGCGCCGAAAAGCGCCGCACGCTGCTCGAGGTTGCCTCGCTGCTGGGCGTCTCGCCCGCGCAGTGCATTGCCGTGGGCGATGGCTCCAACGACCTGCCGATGATGGGCGCCGCGGGCCTGTCGGTGGCCTACCACGCCAAGCCGCGCGTGCGCGCCGAAGCGCAGATCGCGATCAACCAGGGCGGCCTCGACCGCCTGCTCGAAATCCTGCGTTGAACGCAGATGGCCGGGCGCGCAGGGCAATGGCCCGCGCCGCGCCCAGTCATTTTTCCGGCGGCGCGGCGCGAGCGCCCTAGAATCAACCGCTGCGCGCATAAAACGACTTCTTCCAAGCGCGCGCACTGCGCTGACCAATCGTTACCCGGTTTTCCCCGGCAACGCTTGCATTCCGGCGCAGTCCCCCCATGTACTTTCCGTGAGCCTGATGGCCTGGTTGCACAAGCGCCGGGCCCAGCCTTCGCATGGGTCACCTCGTCTGTTGACTTTTCATTTAGGAATCTCCGTGAACATTTCTTACCGCGCCACTGTTTCCGTGCTTGCCATGACCTGCGCCGCGCTGCTCGCGCCTAGCCTGGCCCACGCCAAACGCATGGGCGGCTCCAAATCCGTTCGCCCGGCCAGCATTGGCAAGACTGCTCCCGCGCCTGCGCCCGTCGCAGCGCCCACGGCCGCACGCTCGGCAACGCCTGCAGCCGCGCCTGCGGCAGCTGCACCGGCCGCTGCTGCGGCTCCCGCGGCAGCAGCCGCTCCCGCCCGCGGCCCCGGCATGATGGGCATGATGGGCGCGGCCGCCGTCGGCGCCGTCGCCGGCAGCGTGGTCGGCAGCGCGATCGCCGGCCCTACGGGCGACAAGGCAGCGGACGCCAAGGCGGCCGAAGCCAAGGCCGCTGAAGCCGAAGCCGCCGACCTGCAGGCCAAGGCCGACGCCGCCAAGGCCAAGGCAGAAGCCGCACGCGCCGCGGTCAAGTAATTCGACTGGCGGTCCGGGCCCGTCCCGGACTCCTGGTCACCCACGCAACGGAGCCCCAGGGCTCCGTTGTTGTTTGTCAGCAGATTCGCACATGGCGCCGGCGACCACGCCATAATGTGCCGTCATGCAAATCCTGCGCAACTCCATTCCACTGGCCCGTCTGGTCATGGTGTGGTTCGTCCTGACGCTGGGCTGCGCCGTGGCTTCGCCCATCGTGAATCCGCAGTCGCTGCAGATGCTGTGCTCGGCCAACGGCAGCATGAAAGTGATCGTCGTCGACGACAACGGCCAGCAGGTCACGGCCAACGGCCAGCACGGGCTCGACTGCCCGCTGTGCCTCACGGTCAACGCGCCGCCGCCGCAGCAGTCGGCGCAATTCATCGCCCAGCCACAGCCGCTGGGCCGGGCGCTGCAGCCCGTGGTGTCGGCACGCATTGCCGCGATCGCGGGCGCGCCCTTGCCGCCGCGCGGACCGCCAGCCTGACCCTCCACGCGGCCATGCCGCACCGGCGCGCCCGCACGGGCCGCCGCCCTTTCCACTGAGGCCACACCTGGCCCGGCCGCGCTGCTGCGCGCGCCCCACGCTGCGCCGCAGCGCCACTCCCCATTCTCCAAAACCGACCCATGGCCCCAGGGAAGCTTGTCCCTGGACCCGGCCACGGCTCTCGTTCGTGAAGACCTGATTTCCATGACACACATTTATGTGCCCCACCGCCGCCAGCCCCTGGCCGCGGCATTGTTCGCCGCGACCGCGTTCACGGCCCAGGCCCAGTCCCTGGAGGCAACGCCCGCGCTGTCCGCTGTCGAAGTCCGAAGCGCCCAGCCCCAGGCCAATGGCCGGCTGTCGCTCGATACGCCCACCGAAACCGGCAGCCGCCTGGGCCTCACGCCGCGCGAGACGCCGGCCGCCGTCACGGTGGTCGAGCGCGCGACGATAGAAGCGCGCGGCGCGCGCAACACGCAGGAAATCCTGCAGGCGATTCCTGGCGTCACCGCGCACGACGCGCCGGGCAGCGTGGGCGTGAGCTACCGCGGTTTCAGCGGCAGCTCGCTCAATCAGCTGTTCAACGGCATCCATGTGCAGTACAGCATCGCCGCGCGCCCCGTCGACAGCTGGATCTACGACCGCGTCGAGGCCATAGGCGGTGCGTCGAGCTTTCTCTACGGCGCGGGCGGCGTGGGCGGCACGATCAACTACCTCACCAAGCTGCCCGAGCGCCACGACTTCTCCGAAGCCCAGCTGCGCCTGGGCAGCAACGACCTCAAGGAAGCGTCCGTGGGGCTCAACCGCCGTCTGGCCGACGGCCATTTCCTGCGCCTGGACCTGAACCACAAGGACGGCGGCAGCTGGACCGACGGCACGCACAGCCGCGCGACCCAGCTCGCGACTTCGCTGCTGTCCGACCTCGGCAGCGGCCTGCGCCATACGCTGGCCTACGAGTACCAGACCGAGAACCTGGACCGCCCCTACTGGGGCACGCCGCTGCTGAATCCGGCGACGGGCAAGCTGCGCATAGACGAAGGCACGCGCACCAAGAACTACAACAGTGCCGACGGCCGCTACGCCCAGCGCGTGCAGTGGCTGCGCTCCATCACCGACTGGCGCGTCAACGACGCCTTGCAGTTCAAGAACACGTTCTACGTGTATGACGCCTTGCGCGACTACCGCAATGTCGAAAGCTACCGCTTCGACGCCGGCAACAGCGCCGTGATCCGTTCGGGCGTGCTGCTGCAGCGCCACGACCAGCGCATGGTGGGCAACCGCACCGAAGCCACCTACAACGGCCAGATCGCGGGCCGGCGCAGCGACTGGGCGTTCGGGCTGGAACTGAGCCTCAACCGCCAGACGCGCTTTCCCAACAGCCTGTCGGCGACCGTGAGCACGGTGAACCCCTATGCGTTCAGCACCGAACGCTTCTTCGACATTCCGGGCATGGCGCCGGGCTTCAGACCCGACCGCGACAACCGCATAGACACCACCGCGCTCTACGCCGAGAACCGCACCGCGCTCACGCCCGCGCTGCACCTGGTGACGGCGCTGCGCCACGAACGCATTGCGCTCGAACTCACCAACCGCCGCGAAGTCACGGCCGCGAGCCCGGCGTCGTTCGAACGCAGCTACCAGCCGACCACGGGCCGCATCGGCGTGGTCTGGGATGTCGCGCCCGGCGCCAATCTCTACGTCCAGTACGCGACGGCTGCCGATCCGCCATCGGGCGTGCTGTCGACGGCCTCGTTCGCCGATGTGCGCAACAACAGCGCGCTGACCACGGGCCGGCAGTTCGAAGTCGGCAGCAAGCTCGACTTCTGGGAGGGCAAGGGCAGTGCCACGCTGGCCGCTTACCACCTCACGCGCAAGAACATCGCTTCGCAGGACCCGAACAACAGCGCGCTCACGGTGCTGGTCGGCGAACAGTCGGCCAAGGGCATAGAGCTCGCGCTGGGCCTGCAGCCCAGCCGCGCCTGGTCCCTCCAGGGCAATGTGGGTCTGGTGCGCGCGCGCTATGAGAACTTCCAGCAGGGCGGGGTTTCGCTGGCCGGCACCACGCCGACCAATACACCCGAAACCGTCGCCAACCTCTGGACTTCGTATGCGTTCACGCCCGCGCTGCAGGCCAGCGCCGGCCTGCGCCATGTCGGCAAGGTCTACGCCAATGCCGCCAACACGCAAAGCTGGGCCGCGTACACGCTGCTCGACCTGGGGCTCAGCTACCAGATCCAGCGCAATATGTCGCTGGTGCTGCGCGTGCGCAATGCCACGGACAAGGTCTACGCGGCCAACGTCAGCAGCACCATGGCCTATCTGGGCGCGCCGCGCAGCGCCGATCTGACGCTGCGCGTCACCTACTGACCATGCGCCTGCACCCCAAACGCTGGCTTTACCTGGCCCATCGCTGGCTGGGCATTGCGCTGTGCGCGTTCTTCGCCATGTGGTTCTTCTCGGGCATGGTGATGATGTACGTGGGCTACCCCAAGCTCACGCCCGCCGAGCGGCTGGCGCACCTGCCGGCGCTGGGCGCCGCGGCGCCGCTGCTCGCGCCCGCCCAGGCCCTGGAGTCGG
>NZ_JAHCDD010000142.1 GCF_018413525.1 Acidovorax sp. CCYZU-2555 | reverse complement strand
CAGCCGTCCTTGATCAACGCCACGTCGACATTGACGATGTCGCCGTCCTTGAGGACGTCGCGGTCCGACGGAATGCCGTGGCACACCACATGGTTGACCGAAGCGCAGATGGTCTTGGTATAGCCGTGGTAGCCGATGTTGGCCGGAATGCAGCCCAGCGTGTCGACGATGTAGTCGTGGCACAGCTTGTCGAGTTCATTGGTGCTTACGCCCGGGCGCACATGCGGCACGAGCATGCGCAGCACATCGGCGGCGAGATGGCCGGCCTGGCGCGATTGCGCGATGTCGGACAGGGTATGGATGGGCGTGGAAATGGAACGCTTCATTGCGCGGCTCCGGGCGTCTGCTGCGGCTGGGCGCGCGGCGGCACGGGCAGCGCGAACGATGCGGGCGTGCTCGCGTGCTGGATCAGCAGCTGGCAGATGTCGGAGTAGGTCAGCTGCGGATGGAGTTCGGCCATCATGCCGACCCGCAGCCAATGTTCGGCCTGTGCGTTGATGGATCGGCTCAAGGCCGTGCTTGCGGTGCGCACGCTGTCATGCAGTGCGTCTGATATTTTGACAATTCCCATGTGGCGCGATTATACGTTCCATTACGTTTCGTATATTCCTGCGGCGCTTGGCCTTGCGTCCACGCGGGGATCAGAGCAGCCATTCGATGGGCAGCCAGGAAAGCAGGCGCAGCCAGGCGCGCTCGAACCAGCGGCTGTCGGGCTCGGTGCGATACACCTGCGGTGGGTTGCCCGCGCCTGCATGCCATTCGAGCCGGCCCTGGGCATCGAGCAGTACGCGGTAGCTGTGCAGCGGAATCTGCTGTTCGAAGGCCTGCGACACCTGGATGGCGAGCCGCGGGTTGTCAATCACGAAGCCCAGCTCGGTGTTGAGATGGGCCGAGCGCGGGTCGAAGTTGAACGAGCCGACGAACACGCGCTGCGCGTCGATCGCAAAAGTCTTGGCGTGCAGGCTCGCGCCCGAGCTGCCCAGCGGCCCCGAGCCATGCTCTTGCGCGGCGTCGCCCGGGCCGGGACGCATTTCGTACAGCTCCACGCCTTCGGCCAGCAGCGCCGGGCGCGAGCGCGCATAGCCGGCGTGCACCACGGCCACGTCGGTGGCCTGCAGCGAGTTGGTCAGCACGCGCACGCGTATGCCGCGCTGGCGCAGCTGCGCAAACGCCGCGACGCCGGCCTGCGTGGGAACGAAGTAGGGCGAGACCAGGTCCAGCGAGCGCTCGGGCGTACCGATGATGGGCGCAAGCTGGGTCAGCAGCAGGCCCGCGGGCGCGGCGCGGCCCAGGCCCTTGGCCGGATCGTCGCTGACCATGCGCACCGGCGACCATTCGAGCGGCAGAACGCCTTGCAGCAACTGCTGCAGAAACGGCGTCTGGACCACGGCCGTCCGGTAACTCTGCGTGGCCGGCGCGACCGCGGCTTGCGCGAGCTTTGCATCGAGGCGCTGGCGCTGGTCGGGGCGGGGCGACAGCAGCGGCGCGACGGGATAGGACGAGTCGCTGGCCCAGTAGCGGTCGAAGTCCTGCGAGACTTCGGGAACGATGGCGCCCACGGCCAGCACGTCGAGGTCGGCGAACAGCACGCCGTCGGTCGCGCCGAAATATTCGTCGCCGATGTTGCGCCCGCCGATGACTGTCGCCTGGTTGTCGGCGGTCAGCGACTTGTTGTGCATGCGCCGGTTGGCGCGCGCGAAATCGGTCACATAACCCAGGGCCTTGGGCCGGCGTATCACCATGGGGTTGAACAGCCGCACTTCGATCAGCGGATGCTGGTCGAGCGCGCTCCACTGCGCGTCCAGGCCCGAGGTGCCCACGTCGTCGAGCAGCAGGCGCACGCGCACGCCGCGCCCGGCCGCGGCCAGCAGCTCCTGGACCAGCAACGCGCCCGTGGTGTCGTCGTGCCAGATGTAGTACTGCACATCGAGCGTCTTCTGGGCGGCGCGCATCAGCAGCGCGCGCGTGGCGAAGGCTTCGAGCGGATCGGACAGCGCATAGATGCCGCTGAGCCCGGGATGGGCGGCGATCTGCGGCGCGAGCGCCTGGCCCAGCCGGGTCTGCTGCGCGGCATGGACGGGCAGGGCCGTGCTGGCGCTGCGGTCTTCCAGCGGCGGCAGGCCGCAGGCAGACAGCCAGCCGCATGCGGCAAGCAGCACGAAGCGCCAGCCTGTGCGACCCAGCGACGGCCGCATGCGTCAGTCGCCCATGACGATGCCTTCGCGCCGCGCGTCGGAGCCGCTGAACCACAGCGGCTGGCCGTGCGCGCTGCCGCGCACGATCACCTGCAGGCCGCTGGTCATTTCGATCTGCTGGACTTCACCGCCGCGCGCCTGCAGCGCCTGCACCGTGGCCGCGGGAAAACGCTCTTGCTCGAGCTGCGTGGGGCCGCTGATATTGCCGAAATTCGGCAGGTCTATGGCCTGCTGCGGCATCAGCCCCCAGTGCAGCATGGCGTACAACGCCTTGCCGGTGTAGTGGATGATCTGCGCGCCGCCCGGGCTGCCGGCGCTGGCCAGCAACTGGCCCGTGGCGTTGTCGAACACCAGCGTGGGCGACATCGACGAGCGCGGGCGCTTGCCGGCTTGCACACGGTTGGCGACGGGCGCGCCGTTGGCGCCGCGCGGGCTGAAGCTGAAATCGGTCAGCTGGTTGTTGAGCAGGAAGCCGCCGCTGCGCGGCTGGGCGCTGCCCTGGCTGGTGTTGACCATGCGGCGCGCGCCGAACTGGGCTTCGATGGTGGTCGTGAGCGCCAGCGCATTGCCGTTGGCGTCGACGATGCTGATATGGCTGGTGCCGTATTCGGGCTGGTGCGCCATGGGCGCGAACGACACGCGTTCGGGCCGGGGCGAAGGCGTTCCGGCCGCGGCCTTGGCCATGTGGCGCGGGCCTATCAGCTGGGCGCGCTGGGTGAGATACGCAGGTGCGAGCAGGCTGTGCCAGCTGCCGGCCGGGGGCTGAACGAAATCGGGGTCGGCCAGATAGAGCGCGCGGTCGGCGTAGGCCAGCCGCGCCGCTTCGCTGTAGTAGTGCAGCCATTCGGCGCCGGGCAGGCCGTCTTCGCCCAGCGGCAGGCCGTTGGCCGGCGTCTGCTTGAGCATGCCCAGGATCTGGCCTATGGCGATCGCGCCCGAACTGGGCGGCGGAAAGCCGCACAGGCGGTAGCTGTGCTGGCTCGCGGGAATCTGCACCTGGTAGTCGTGGCACAGCGCCGCGCGCTCGCGCGGCTGGTAGCCCGCAAGGTCGGCCAGGCTGAGGGTGCCCGGCGCGCCCGGATGGGTGCGCACGGCGTCGACGATGGCCTGGGCCGTCGGGCCTTCGAGCAGTCCGCGCGAACCCTGGGCCGCGATGCCGCGCAGCACCTGCGCCAGTTCGGGGTTCTTGAGCAGATGGTCCACGGGCCAGGGCTTGCCCGCGGTGTCATAGAAATAGGCGCGCGCCACGGGGTCGCGCGCCAGCAGCTTGTCGTTGCCCAGCAGCGTGTGCAGGCGGTGGCTCACGGGAAAGCCGTTCTCGGCGAGATCGATCGCGGGCTGGAACAGCCGCGCCCAGGGCAGCTTGCCGTGCACGCGATGCGCCTGCTCCAGCATGCGCACCGCGCCCGGAACGCCCACCGAGCGCCCGCTGGCCATGGCGTCGTTGAACGCCAGCGGCTTGCCGTCGGCCTGCAGGAAAAGGTTTTCATCGACCGCCGCGGGCGCGGTTTCGCGGCCGTCATAGGCCTGCACGTTGGTGCCGTGGGCATGCAGCAGGAAAGCGCCGCCGCCTATGCCGCTCGATTGCGGCTCGACCAGCGTCAGCACCATTTGCACCGCGATCGCGGCGTCGAGCGCCGTGCCGCCCGCGCGCAGCATGTCGTAGCCGGCCTGCGTGGCCAGCGGATGGCCCGAGGCGACGGCGAAGTCTTGCGTCGCCCAGCCGGGCTTTTCGCTCCAGCCCGAACCGGCCTCGGGAGCGGCGTCGGGGTTGGCGTCGGGGTTTGCAGGCACCTGGCTGCAGGCGGACAGCAGCGCGACGGCGATCACGGTTGCCGCGCGCTGCCAGAGAATCAAACGGGAGGATCTGGGCGCTTGCGGCAGCATGGATTCACCTCATGGAAGAATTTTGATGAACAGTTGAATCATCGCAGCATTCACGATGTCGATGAAAAACGCCCCTACCATCGGCACGATCAAGAACGACTTGTGCGAGGGACCGTACTGGTTGGTGATGGCCTGCATGTTGGCGATCGCCGTGGGCGTCGCGCCCATGCCGAAGCCGCAATGGCCTGCGGCGAGCACGGCGGCATCGTAGTTCTTTCCCATGAAACGGAAGGTCACGAAAGCCGCGTACAAGCCCATGGTCAGCGTCTGCGCGAGCAGGATGACCATCAACGGCGCGGCCAGGCCGCTGAGTTCCCAGAGCTTGAGCGACAGCAGCGCGATCGCCAGATAGATGGCCAGGGCGACATTGCCGAAAAGGTCGATGGCGCGGTCAAACGCCTGGAATTTGAACACGTAGTCGAGCGTGTTGCGCAGGATCACGCCGCCGCCCAGCGCCCAGACAAAGGTCGGCAGCTGGAAGGCCGTGCCTTGCGCAAACGCGGTCATGAACTCGGCAAAGCCCAGGCAGGCAGCAAACATCGCCAAGGTCTCGATGGCCACGGTGGTGGTGATCAGCCTCACCTTCTGCGGATTCTCGAAGTTGGCCTCGTCGGCCGCAGCCTGCGCCGGCAGGTCGTTACTGCGCAGCCCGTAGCGCGTGACCAGCGCCTTGGCCAGCGGCCCGCCGATCAGCCCGCCGATCACCAGGCCGAAGGTTGCACAGGCAATTCCCAGCGTCAGCGCGCCCTGGATTCCATGCTCGTTCTCGAACACTCCGGCCCAGGCGCCGGCCGTTCCGTGGCCACCGAGCAGCGTGATCGAGCCGGCCATCAGGCCGATCAGCGGGTCCAGGCCCAGCAGCGTGGCCAGGCCCACGCCCACCATGTTCTGCACCACGATGAAGATGCTGATGATGAACAGGAACAGCAGCAGGGCCGTGCCGCCTTCGCGCAGCTTGGAGAAGTTCGCGCTCAGGCCTATCGAAGAAAAGAACAGCAGCATGAAGCCGGTTTGCAGGTCGTTGCTGAACACAAACGCATAGCCGGTGAATTCGTGGATGGCGAAGATCAGCGCTGCCGCGACCATGCCTCCGGCCACTGGTTCGGGAATGTTGAAATCGCGCAGGAAGCGTATGCGATGGACCAGGAATTTGCCGACCAGCAGCACCAGGGCTGCGCAGATAAGGGTGTAGTAGGTGCTGAAGCTCAGTTGCATGCGGGGAGGGGGCCAGGTGACTGCGCGCCCGGCAGGGCGCAAGGTCGGCAAGGTGCCGACCGTAAAAAGGCGCGCAGTCTAGCACCCGGCTGGCGCCGCGCGCCGGGCAAAAGCCCCCGCACCGCGCAGGGTGCCC
>NZ_JAHCDD010000141.1 GCF_018413525.1 Acidovorax sp. CCYZU-2555 | reverse complement strand
CCGGCATCAGCCGGCAAACACCAGCGACTGGTGCGCCGCGACGCCCGCCATGGTGCCGTCACCCACGGCCAGCGCCACCGAGCCGCCAAAGCGCGCGGCGTCGCCGCAGGCAAACACACCCGGCACCGTGGTGGCCTTGAGCGCGTCGGTTTGAATCACCGCGCCCATAGGGCCTTGGGCAAATTCACAGCCCAGCGCGGCCGCAACCGGGCTCTGGACGGCAGAACGCGGGATGGTGAACAGACCGGCGAATGCCAGCACCCGGCCGTCCTGCAGCAGTACATCGGAATGACCGGTGATCTCCCGCACCGCGCAGGGCTCTATCGTGACGCCGCGGGCCTGCAATTGCGCCCGTTGCTGTGCGTCGGGCTCGAAGCTGCCGTTGAGCAACAGCGTGGTCGCGCCCCAGTCCGGCAGCAGCAGCGCGTGGTGCAGCGACAGCGCCGAAGTGGCCAGCACGCCGATCCGGCCCTGCTGCAATTCATAGCCGTGGCAATAGGGGCAGTGAAACACATGCCTGCCCCAGCGCTGCGCCAGGCCCGGCACCTCTGGCAGCGTATCGACCACGCCGCTGGCCAGCACCAGCCGTTGGGCGGTGCGCGGGGCCCCGCCTTCGATATCGACTTCGAAGCCGCCTTCGCGCTGGCGTGCATCCAGGGCGCTGGACGCCAGCCATTCCACCGTGCCATAGGCCAAGACCTGCTCGCGGGCCACGGCGGCGATATCGGCGGCCTTCATGCCGTCCTGGGTCAGAAAGCCATGGGAGTGATCGGCAAAGCGGTTGCGGCGCTGGCCTGCGTCGATGACCAGTACCTTGCGGCGCGCACGCGCCAGGGGCAGTGCGGCGGCCAGGCCGGCGTAGCTGCCGCCAATGATGATGACGTCATAAAGCATGCAAACTCCTTCAAGAAACTTTTGATGTTTCATGATACGCATTCAGCAAAATTCACGCAACCTATAATGCTTCATGACTTCTGCCCCACGAGCACCCCATGAGAAGCGATAGCCGCCTGTCGCGCATGCTGCATGTGCTGCTGCACATGGCGCGCCAGGACGCGCCCTTCACTTCGGAGCAGCTCGCGCAGATGCTGGCCACCAACCCCGTGGTCGTACGCCGCACCATGGCCGGCTTGAAGAAGGCCGGCTACGTCCAATCGGAAAAAGGCCATGGCGGCGGCTGGAAGCTGTCGTGCGATCTCGCCGCGGTGTCGCTGCTCGATATCCACGAGGCCGTGGGCGGGCCGCGCATCTTTGCGATTGGCAACACCACCGACAACCCCGAGTGCGGTGTCGAGAAAGTGGTGAACGCGGCCCTGGACGCTGCGCTGGCCCAGGCCCAGGCCTTGCTGGTGCGGCGGCTGGCCACGGTCAAGCTGAGCGATCTGGCGCAGGAATTCGATGCGCTGTGCGACGCCAAGTCAGCGCACGCCCATCACGCCCCAGGTTGACGTTCGCCCCGCATTGGTTAGCATCGGCTGGTCGCAACCTGGGAGGTTTCCATGGAAAAGTGTGCATGACTGATATCTGTTGCCTTGCTGGCCGGCTGTGCGGGGCCCGCGATGCAATCCTCACGGCCCGCAGGCGCGAACGCCGAAGCCGCTGCGGCCGCCACTGCAGCCTGCAAGAGCGCACTGGCATTGAGAAGCGGCGTCAATGCGATCTATGTGCTGCCCATCTCCCACGCGCCTTATGGCAACGGGCAGGAAGTCTTTCTGAGCCTGCACCAGGCGCAATGGCTTTGCACCACCGATGCGCGCGGCAATGTGGACCGGCTTGAACGCCGCTGAAAACGCGCCACCACGCCGAGATTTTCCGTACTACGCGGGCCAGCCCGTGGCCCTGCGCGCTGGCGGCTGGAGCCTGCTGCTGCTGAGCGTTCTGGCCGGCTATGCGGTACTTCTCTGGATGCCCGCCGCCGCACCTGGAAGTGCGCTCCTGTCGCGCCTGCTGTTCGCGGGATTGCCGCTCGCCTGCCTCGCATGGCTGACGGGGCGTGACGTCAAGGCGCTGTTCGGGCCGTTTGGCCTGCGTGAGGCCGCGCTGTGCATCGGCGCCGCGCTGCTGGCCATCATTGCGTCGTCCTCCACCGCGCTGATGGTGCAGGCCTTCGCGCGCTACACGCCCAATGCCCTGGTGCTGGCCAGCGCCAGCCTGTCGTTGCCAGACTTCGTGCTGCAGCTGCTTTCCATGGTGCCGCAACTGCTGGGCGAGGAGCTGCTGACGATACTGCCCTTTCTGGCGATTCTCCAGCTGGCGTCGTCGCGCTGGGGCTGGGGGCGGCGCCGCGGCATCGCCCTGGCCTTGCTCGGATCGACGCTGATTTTTTCTGCCGCCCATCTGCCCACCTACGATGGCAATTGGGCCCAGTGTTTCGGCGTCATCGGCGCGGCGCGCGTGGTGCTGACGCTGGCCTACATCGCCACGCGCAATCTGTGGGTGTCGACCGGCGCCCACATTCTCACGGACTGGACGGAGTTCACGCTGGTGTTCCTCGTGGGCCCCGACAACGCCGCCTGAGGCATGGAGTGCGGCACCAAACCGCGCAAGAAGTCCTTAGGCCTGTCCTACATCGGTGCGTCCCGGGCCATCCATAGCATGTGCTCACCGCAAGGAGGGCCGCATGGGAAAGATCGTCAGGCTGATCAGTGCCGACCAGACCACGGCGCCCGATGCGCGCGGGCATGTGGTGGGTCTCGAAACCGCTGAAGGCCGGCGACGGCGCCGGGATTTTCCGTACTATGCAGGCCAGCCCGTGTCGCTGGGCATGGGCGCCTGGACCCTGCTGCTGCTGAGCGTTCTTGCCAGCTATGCGCTCGTGAGCTGGGTCCCTTTGTTCAGCATCTTCGACCTGTTCCTGTCACGGCTGCTGTTCGCGGGGATTCCGTTCGCCATCCTGGTCGGGCTGGTGGGGCGTGATTGCCAGGCGCTGTTCGGGCGTTTCGGCCTGCGTGAAGCCGCCGTGTGCATAGGCGCCGGGCTGCTGGCCGTCGTCGCGTCAATCGGCGCCGCGCTGGGCGTGGGTGAATTCGCGCCCCTCAGCCCCAACCCCGTCGCCGAGTTCCTCGCCACCCAGCCGCCGCGCGAATTTGTGCAACTGCTGCTGATTCTGCTGCCCCAGCTGCTGGGCGAAGAATTGCTGACCATGCTGGCGTTTCTGGCGATTCTCCAGCTCACGGCATCGCACTGCGGGCGGCGCAGCAGCATTGCGCTGGCCTTGCTGGGATCGACGCTGCTGTTCTCGGCCGGCCATCTGCCCACTTACGACTGGAACTGGGCACAGTGCTTCGGCGTCATAGGCGCGGCGCGCGTGGTCTGGACGCTGGCCTATATCGCCACCCGCAGCCTGTGGGTGTCCATAGGCGCCCACATTCTCACGGACGGGGTGGCGATCATGCAGGCCTTCCTCGCCGCACAGATTTTTCCATGGGCGATCTGAGGCAGGCCAGGGCCATGCAGTAACTGTATTTATATACAGTTGCCCGCAAAAAGCGCACTATCCGCCCCTTTTTTCCTGACCCGCATGGCCCAGTGAGAAATGCGTGCCATACCGTTTTCCCCTCGTACCGCCACATTGCGGCGCGTGTGCTGCCGCACCAGGTGCACAAAACACGAGGATGGCAGGAATACTGTAATTAAATACAGTATTTTACAAAAAGCACCTGCGCCCCTCCCCCGGTTTTGACCGCAGGCAATTGCCCGCGCATGTGGCGCAGGCCGTATGGCGCGGCACGCAAGCCGGCGCAGAGGCCTGGCGCATCTGTTTGGCATGTGCCGCCGCTTCACGCAAGGCCTGCTGCCGCTTGTCATCTCCGCCGAGCGCAAATCCGGTAGATCAAGTACACGCAGCTCAAGCTGATGACAGCCCATGGAAGATACCGGGACAGGGAGACAAATTTCCAGAGCGCGCCTTCACCCACGTACGAGGGAGAGTGAAGAAGGGCCAGGTGAAGCCATAGCGAGGCCGCCGCTGCGCCCCCAATGCAGGTGAACATCACTTTTTCTGCCCAGGGCTTGAACGCGTAGTGCAAGGCGATCACGGCGAACCCAAGGTAGCAAGCCAAGGAAAACCACGCCAGGCCATTGAATCTCTCACTCCCTGCAGGAGTGAGCGTATGCGCCCAAGACTGGAGGGCCGCAATCATTTCGCTGAAACTGAAGTCCATGTGTGCCTGTTGCATTGAAGCGTAATCAGGCATTGTCCAGCATCTGGCTGCCGTGGCCTTCGCCCAGGAAGCCGATCTGGATGCGCGGCTCTATCACCGTGTTCCCGCAAAAACCGCATTCGCTGGCCCCGCCCGCCTGACCCCAGCCAGCGCACAACAGGACACAAAAGCCAAACGGGTCGATATACTGTGGTTAAATACAGTACTCCACCATGACTACCTCAGCCCACATCCCGTCCTCCCCTGCCGACTTCGACCGCTGGCAGCTGCCCGCGCATGTGGCGCAGGCCGTATGGCGCGGCACGGAAGTCGGCGCCGCGGCCGGGCGCGCGCTGCCCACGGGCTTCGAGGTGCTGGACGCCGCGCTGCCCGGCGGCGGCTGGCCTACCCAGGGCCTGAGCGAAGTGCTGCTGGCCCAGGCCGCGCTGTGCGAATGGCGACTGCTCGCGCCCGCGCTGCCGGGCTTTCTGGCCGGGCGCGACAGCCGCATCTATCTGATCGCGCCGCCCAAGCCGCCGAATGCCATGGGCCTGGCCCAGCTGGGTCTTGCGCCGCAGCAGTTGGTATGGATCGACGTGAAAGCACCGGCCGACAGCCTCTGGGCCGCGGAGCAGCTGATCAAGTCCGAAGCCGCTGGCGCCGTGCTGGTCTGGCTGCCGCAGGCGCGGCCCGAGCAGATTCGGCGCTTGCAGGTGCAGGCGCTGCACTGCGATGCGCCGGTGTTCGTGTTCCGCCCCGAAGCCGCGTTGCGCGATGCCTCGCCCGCGCCGCTGCGTGTTTCGGTCGCGCTGGGCAAGAGCTGGGGCATCGATCTGCGCATACGCAAGCGCCGCGGCGCCAGCGCCGACGAGGTGCTGCACCTGCGCGCGCTTCCCGCCAACCTGCAATCCATTCTTCCTCCCCGGCTGCACGAGCTGCAGACGACCGAGGTCCAACGAGAGGAGGTGTTCCATGCATTGGGCCAGCCTCTTGCCGCTGCACAGCGCATCGCCCATTGACGCGCAGTCGCTGGCCGTCTGGGCGCTGCAGTTCACGCCGCGCGTGGCCCGGGTCGAGGAAGCGGTATTGCTCGAAGTCGAAGCCAGCCTGCGCCTGTTTGGCGGTGCCGAAAGCCTGCACGCGCTGATCGAAGCCGGCGCCCAGGAACTGGGCGCGCATGTGGCCTGGGCGCCTACCGGGCTTGCGGCGCTGGCCTTTGCGCGCCAGCGCGCAAATTCGACGTTCTTGCGCCAAGGCCTGGCCGACGGCTGGTCGCGCCCGTTGGAGCAGTGGCTGGATGCCTTGCCTTTGACCAGCCTCAGCGCCGTCGCGCTGCACCAGGCGACGCTGGCGCGCGTGGGCTGCCGCACGCTGGGCCAGGTGCGCGCGCTGCCGCGCGGCGGCATTGCACGGCGCTTCGACGCCGCGCTGCTCACGGCCCTGGACCAGGCCTACGGCCTGCGGCCCGAAACCTATGCCTGGGTCGGCATTCCCGAGACCTTTCATGCGCGGCTGGAGCTGATGTCGCGCGTGGAGACCGCGCCCGCGCTGCTGTTCGGCGCACGCCGGCTGCTGCTGCTGATGGCGGGCTGGCTGCGCGCGCGCCGGCTGGGCGCCACGGCGTTCACGCTGCGCTGGTGCCACGACAGCATGCGCTCGCGCGCCGCGGGCACGGGCGGCGAGCTGACCATACGCACGG
>NZ_JAHCDD010000140.1 GCF_018413525.1 Acidovorax sp. CCYZU-2555 | reverse complement strand
CGGCCGACCCCGCGGCCAGCGCCGCGAGCGCCCAGGTCATGGTCGTCGAAGGCGGCAAGGCCAGGGCGCGCAGCGTCAGGCTGGGCCTGCGCTCGCTCGCGGCCGTCGAAGTGCTGTCGGGGCTGGAAGCCGGCGAACGCGTGCTGACCGCTCCCGTGACCGACGGCCAGCGCGTGCGCGCGCTCGTGTCACCGCGTCGATGATGGCCTGGCTGGGCTTCGAGCGCCGCGTCGCGCTGTGCTTTCTGCGCGAAGGGCGCATGCAGACGCTGCTGATCATCGCCGGCGTCGCCGCGGGCGTGGCCGTGGTCACCTACATCAGCGCGCTGATCGCGGGCCTGCAGGCCAATACCGTCGCCAAGACGCTGGGCACGCAGGCGCATCTGACGCTGCGCGCGCCCGACGACCGCGTGCTGCCGGCGCTGCCGCCGCAGGCCGGCGCCGAAATCACCGAAGTCCAGCCGCGCGCCCAGCGTCTGCGCTCGGTCGCCAACTGGCAGCTGCTGCTGCCGCAGCTGCAGGCCTGGCCCGGCGTGACCGCGGTCTCGCCCATGGTCTCGGGCGCGGGGCTGGCGCTGCGCGGCGAGGCCACGCAGGCGATCGCGCTGATGGGCGTGGACCTTGAACGCTACCGGCGCATCATCGATCTCGACAACAAGATCGCCAGCGGCCGGCTGCAGCTCGCGCCCGGCGAGGCCATGGTCGGCGTCGAACTCGCGGCCGATCTGGGCCTGCGCGCCGGCGACCGCTTCACCATAGACACCGGCAGCGCCACCGAGTCGGTGCGCGTGAGCGCGCTGCTCGATCTGGGCGTCAAGGACCTGAACCGGCGCAGCGTGCTGGTGCCGCTGCGCAGCGCGCAAAGCCTGCTGGGCCTGCCCGGCGGCGCGACCGTGCTGGAACTGCAGCTCGCCGATGTCTGGCAGGCGCAGGACATGGCGCGACAGATGCGCGCAACCTATCCTTATCGCGTCGAAAGCTGGCAGGACAACAATGCCCAGCTGCTGTCGGCGCTGGCCGCGCAGTCGATTTCCACGGCCGTGATTCGCGCCGTGGTGCTGGCCGTGGTGGTGCTGGGCATTGCGAGCGTGCTGGTGGTGTCGGTGGTGCAAAAGCGCCGCGAGATCGGCATCCTGCGCGCCATGGGCGCGACGCGCGGCCAGATCGCGCGCGTGTTCCTGCTGCAGGGCGCAATGGTCGGCGCGGGCGGATCGGTGCTGGGCCTGTTGCTCGCGGGTCTGCTGATCTGGGCCTTCACCCAGTTCGTGCGCGGGCCCGACGGCGGCCCGCTGTTCGCGATCACGCTGTCGCTGCCCACCATGCTGCAGGTGTCGCTGCTGGCGACCGTGTGCGGCGTGCTCGCGGCCGTCGCGCCCGCGCGGCGCGCGGCGGCGATGGACCCGGCGCAGGCCATACGCATCTGAGACAGCACCATGGCGAACACTCCTCTGCTGCAGCTGTCCGGCCTGCGCAAAAGCTACAACCTGGGCCAGCCCAACGCGGCCGAAGTGCTGCATGGCATTGATCTGCGCATTGGCGCGGGCGAGTTCGTCGCGCTGATCGGCCCCTCGGGTTCGGGCAAGAGCACGCTGCTCAACATCCTGGGCCTGCTCGAGCCCGCGACCGACGGCAGCTACCAACTGCAGGGCGCGGAGATGGCGGGCCTGGGCGACGCCGCGCTCACGCGCCGGCGGCGCGAGGCGCTGGGCTTTGTGTTCCAGTTCCACCATCTGCTGCCCGCTTTCACGGCGCTGGAAAACGTCACGCTGCCCGCGCTGATGGCGACGGGCCGGGTGACGGCCGGCGAACGCGCGCGCGCCGAGGAACTGCTGGCCGCCGTGGGCCTGGCCGATGCGCTGCACAAGCGCCCCGGTGAACTGTCGGGCGGAATGCAGCAGCGCGTGGCGATCGCGCGCGCGCTGGTGCATGGCCCGGCCCTGGTGCTGGCCGACGAACCCACGGGCAACCTCGATACCGCGTCATCGCAGGCGGTGTTCGAGCTGCTGCGCGCCATTCATGCCGAGCGCGGCACGGCCTTCGTGCTCGTGACCCACGATCCGCGCCTGGCCGCGCGTTGCGACCGCGTGGTCGAACTCGTCGATGGCCGGATTGCGAACGACGGGCCGCCGCCGGGCTAACGCGGCGCGGGGCGCATGGCGCACAGCACTCCGGTGACGATCAACGCCTGGGCGAGGTAATAGCTCGAAAGAACGCCCAGTTGCGCCGCCGGCAGCGGCTGCACGAAGCGGTTGATTGCGAGCAGCGAATCGCTGAGCATGAAGCTGCAGGAACCCAGCGCCACCAGCAGCGCCGCGGGTCTGTCGGCTTGCGGCGTTTCATGCCAGCGGCCCCAGGCCTGGGCGGCCATCAGCGCGATCACCAGCACATAGGCCGCGACCGGCAGCCGCAGGCCCGCGGGCAGGCCGCCCCGCCAGAGAAACGTGTACATGGCGACGGCGATCAGCAGTACCAGCGCCAGTGCGCTGCGCTGCGCGAACCAGCGCCGGCCCTGCTTGAACAGCGCGATGTAGAACAGGTGGGCGAGCAGGAACGCGGCGAGGCCGGGAATGAACAGGCCGCCGAGCATCAGGAACACATCGCCGGCCAGCGACGCGGCCAGCGCCGCGAGCAGCAGGCGGGCGCCACGCATGGTCGCGTTGCCGTGCATATGCAGCGCCACGGCGACGATGGCGCACAGCATGGCCAGCGGCTTGAAGACCAGGTGCCAGGGCTGCAGGCCCAGCGCGCTGCTGGCCGTGGCCAGCGCGCCGGCCTGCAGCATGCACGCCAGGGCCGGCGACATGCGGCTGCGCAGCGCGGCCACGCCCGTGAACAGGCTGACGAGCACCGTGGCCCAGGCCACGGTGAATTCGGCCAGCGGCGGATGGCCGGTGTCGGCCGCCAGCACCCGCCAGGCAAACAGCAGCGCGCAGAAGATGCCCAGGGCCGGTCCGGACCAGGGCAGTGCATAGCGGGAAAGGTGCATGCCAGCGATTGTGGAGCGCGGTGTGGGCGCTGGCGATGCAGAAGAACCCTTGGGCGGATGGCCGCCGGCTTCAGTTCAAGCGCGTGCCTGACGAGCGATCGAACACGTGCAATTGCGCGGCGTTGGGCCGCAGCCCCAGCGTGCTGCCCGGCCGCAGATCGATGCGTTCGCGCGACACCGCGATCACGTTCTGGCCGCCCAGGCGCGCGGCGATCTGCGTTTCGGCGCCCGTGGGTTCGAGCACCTGGACTTCGGCGCGCAGTCCCTGTTCGGTCGAGGTGACTTCGAGGTGTTCGGGGCGCACGCCCAGCCAGACCGCGCGGCCCGGCGCGAGCGTGAGGCCCTTGGGCATGGGCAGCAGCAGGCCGTCGTCGGTCAGCACGCGCCCGCCGTCCTGCGCACGCCCGGCGACCAGGTTCATCGCGGGCGAGCCTATGAAGCCCGCGACGAAGGCATTGCGCGGCCGGTCGTAGAGTTCCAGCGGCGTGCCCACCTGTTCGATGCGGCCGTCCTTGAGCACCACGATGCGGTCTGCCATGGTCATGGCCTCGATCTGGTCGTGCGTCACATAGAGCGTGGTCGTTCCCAGCCGCTGGTGCAGCGCCTTGATCTCGGTGCGCATCTGCACGCGCAGCTTGGCGTCGAGGTTCGACAGCGGTTCGTCGAACAGAAAGGCCTGGGGCTCGCGGATGATGGCCCGGCCCATGGCCACGCGCTGGCGCTGCCCGCCCGAAAGCTGGGCCGGGCGGCGATCGAGCAGGCCTTGCAGGTTGAGAATGGCGGCCACATCGTCGACGCGCTGCTTGCGCAGCGCCGGCCGCACGCCCTGCAGCCGCAGCGCGAAGCCCAGGTTCTCGGCGACGCTCATGTGCGGGTACAGCGCGTAGTTCTGGAACACCATGGCGATGTTGCGCTCGCGCGGCGCGACGTCGTTGAGGCGCTGCGTGCCCAGCAGGATTTCGCCTTCGTCGACGGCTTCCAGCCCCGCGACCATGCGCAGCAGCGTCGACTTGCCGCAGCCCGAAGGGCCGACCAGGGCGACAAATTCGCCGTCCTTGATGTCCAGCGACAAGTCGTGCAGCACGGCCTGGCCCGCGTAGTGTTTGCGCAGATTGCGCAGTGAAATGGAAGCCATGGAATCAGTCCTTGACGCCGCCAGCCGTGAGGCCGCGCACGAGGTATTTGCGCACCAGCAGCGTGAAGGCCACGACCGGCAGCATCACCAGCGTTCCCGCGGCCGCGATCTTGGTCCATTCCCAGCCGTCGTACTGCAGGAAGTTGACGATGGCCACGGGCGCGGTGACGGCCTGGGTGCGCGTGAGAATCAGCGCGAAGAAGAAATCGCTCCATGAGAAGATGAAGCACAGCACGGCCGTCGAGACCAGGCCGGGCCGCGTGAGGGGCAGCGTCACATGCCAGAAAGCCGACCAGACGCCGCAGCCGTCCATCCATGCGGCTTCTTCGAGCGCCGCGGGAATCGCGGCGAAGAAGCTCTGCATCAGCCAGATCACGATGGCGAGATTGAACGTCAGATAGATCAGCGTGAGCCCCCAGACCGTGTCGAGCAGGCCGGTCCAGCGCAGCGCCAGAAAGAACGGAATGGTGAACGCGATCGGCGGTGCCATGCGCGTGCACAGAATCCACAGCGCCACATGGCGGCGCGCGCGAAAGCGCCAGCGCGTGAGCGCATAGGCCGCGGGCACGCCGATGGCGAGCGCTAGCGCGGTCGACAGCGTGCTGGTCAGCAGACTGTTGCTGAACGAGCGCGCGAACTGGTCTTGCCACAGCGCGCGGAACGCGTCCAGCGTGGGCACGAACAGCAGCCCGGGCTCGAACGCCATGTCGGCGGGACGCAGCGCGAGCTGCACCATCCAGAGGAACGGAAACAGCAGCACGGCCAGCAGAGCCAGCGCCGCGATCTCGCGGCCATGGCGGCGCAGCCAGCCGGGCGTGCGCGGCTTGTCCGAGGGGAAGGGCGGCTCGTAGAGCGCGGCTTCAGCGTGCATCGTCGCCTCCGTCACGGCCCAGGCGGCTGACCAGCGCGATCGCGTTGCCATAGCCCCAGAAGGAGAAGTTGAAGGCCTGGATGAATCCATAGAAATTCGTGACTTCGGTGACCGTGCCCGGGCCGCCATTGGTCAGTACGTAGAGCAGCGGAAAGGCCTTGAAACTGTCGATCAGCCGGAACAGCGCGCAGACCAGCAGCACCGCGCGGATATGCGGAAAGACGATGAAGCGGAACAGCTGCCAGCGGTTGGCGCCGTCCATGCGCGCGGCTTCGAGCGGGTCATCGGGAATCATCTGCAGCGCGGCGAGCACCATCAGCATGGTGAACGGAAACCACTGCCAGGTGTCTGCCGCGACCACGGCCCACAGCGCCGTATCGGGGTTGGCGATCAGCGAGCGCAGCGGCCAGCCCAGCGCTTCGAGCGCCTGGTGCAGCGGGCTGATGTCTGGTGTGTAGATGATCTTCCAGATCAGCGCCACGACGATGGGCGGCAGCACCATGGGAATCAGGAACAGGCTGCGCACCGCGCCCAGCACGGGCGAGCGGCCGTGCAGCAGCAGCGCTATGCCCAGTCCCATCAACAGCTGCAGCGTCACGCCCACGCTCGACAGCTGGAACTGCACCCACAGCGAATGCCCAAAGCGCGGGTCCTGCAGCAGTTGCCGGTAATTGCCCAGCGGGTCGCGAAAGTGGAATGTGCCCGTGGGGTCGGTCAGGCTCAGCGGCGTGAGGCTCACCACCATCAGCGTGAGCAGCGGCGCCAGCGTGATCAGCGCGAGCACGATCAGCGCCGGATACAGGCCCCAGCCATAGGCGCGGCGTTGCTGGTGCTGCCAGCCGGGCGCGGGCGCAGCCACTGGCGGCGCGGGCGCGTGCGTGCGGCTGGGCAGATAGAAGTGCTGGCCGGCTTCGCCGGCGGGCAGCGCGGGAGCGAGAGCGGGTGGGGCGTGCATGGG
>NZ_JAHCDD010000014.1 GCF_018413525.1 Acidovorax sp. CCYZU-2555 | reverse complement strand
CGCACGGGCCGGGCGCCCGTCCCGGCTGCGAACCCCTAGAATCCTCTGGGTGAACGTTCCAACCCCCTCCTCCACCGACACCCCCTCCCGTCGCCCCATACGCGACCTGCCCGATGAACTCATCAGCCAGATCGCGGCGGGTGAAGTCGTGGAGCGCCCCGCTTCGGTGGTGCGCGAGCTCGTCGACAACGCGCTCGACGCAGGTGCCACGCAGATCACCGTGCGGCTTCTTGCCGGTGGCGTGCGGCTGATCACCGTCGAAGACGATGGCGCGGGCATTCCGCGCGAAGAATTGCCCGTGGCGCTGCGCCGCCATGCGACCAGCAAGATCGCCGATCTGCACGATCTTGAAACCGTGGTCACGATGGGCTTTCGCGGCGAGGCGCTGGCTGCGATCGCCTCGGTTTCCGAGGCTTCCATCCTGTCGCGCCCCGTAGGCCAGGACAGCGCCTATCTGCTCGATGCGCGCAGCGGCGAGCTGCGCCCGGCAGCGCGCAATCAGGGCACGAGCGTGGAGATCAAGGAACTGTTCTTCTCCACGCCCGCACGCCGCAAGTTTCTCAAGACCGACGCCACCGAACTCGCGCATTGCGTCGAGGCCGTGCGCCGCCATGCGCTGGCGCGCCCCGAAGTCGGCTTTGCGATCTGGCACGAAGGCAAGCTCGTCGAACAGTGGCGCGCGGTCAACGTCGCCGACCCCGATGAAGCGCTGGCGCGCCGCCTGGCCGATGTGCTGGGCGAAGACTTCGTGACCCAGTCGGTCGCCGTGGGCCGCCAGAGCGGCGCCATCAGCGTGACCGGCCGCGCGGGCGTGCCCGACGCCGCGCGCTCGCGCCCCGACCACCAATATTGCTATGTCAACGGCCGCTTCGTGCGCGACAAGGTGATCACGCATGCCGCGCGCAGCGCGTATGAAGACGTGCTGCATGGCCAGAAGCAGCCCATCTACGCGCTCTACATCACCATCGATCCCGCGCGCATCGACGTCAACGTGCACCCGACCAAGATCGAAGTGCGCTTTCGCGACAGCCGCGAAGTGCACCAGGCCGTGAAGCATGCGATCGAGGACGCGCTGGCCGTGCCACGCGCCCAGGCGGCGGCGGCCGCTGAAAGCGCCGGCCTTGCGCCGACGACTCCCGCAGCGCCCGCCCCGGCATTCAGTCTCGCGCCCCGCCCCCAGCAGACCCATATGCCTTTCGGCAACAGCCTGCCGGGCCAGCGCGTGAGCGACATGGGTGCGCTGTGGGCGCCGATGCGCGCGCCCACAGCGCCCGCAGAACTGCCGGTGGCCGCGGAGTTTCCACCTCCCCCCGCCATCCCGGCACCGGCCCACCTCGGGCCCCGGCCCGCGCCGTCGGCAGACCCGGCCGCGCCAGCATTCGCCGCGGCCGAGCAGCCCGCCTGCGCGCCGTCGGCTCCAGCCGATGCCGCCGACACGCCCAATCTCTGGCCCCTGGGCCGGGCCGTGGCCCAGATCCATGGCGTCTATATCCTCGCGGAAAACGCGCAAGGCCTGGTGTTGGTCGACATGCATGCGGCGCACGAGCGCATCGTCTACGAGCGGCTCAAGTCATCGATCACCGCCGACGAGCGCATTCCCAGCCAGCCGCTGCTGATTCCCGCGACGTTCGCGGCCACCATGCAGGAAGTCGCGACGGCCGAGGCCCACGCTGAAACATTGAGCCAGCTGGGCCTGGAGATTTCGCCGTTCTCGCCCAAGACCCTGGCCGTGCGCGCCGTGCCCGCCTCGCTGGCCCAGGGCAATGCGGTCGAACTC
This sequence comes from Acidovorax sp. CCYZU-2555, assembly GCF_018413525.1. Taxonomy (GTDB): domain Bacteria; phylum Pseudomonadota; class Gammaproteobacteria; order Burkholderiales; family Burkholderiaceae_C; genus Comamonas. Next base: position 85,432 of record NZ_JAHCDD010000014.1, on the reverse strand, counting down.
GCGCGCAGCGTGCTGGGCGAACTCGGCGAGCACGATGCCACCACCGTGGTGCAGCGCGCGCGCAATGAAATTCTCGCCACCATGGCCTGCCACGGCGCGGTGCGCGCCAACCGCAAGCTCACGCTCGACGAAATGAACGGCCTGCTGCGGCAGATGGAAGTCACCGAGCGTTCCGATCAATGCAATCACGGCCGCCCCACCTGGCGGCAGATGACGATGCGAGAACTCGACGCGCTGTTTCTGCGCGGTCGCTGAGCCCACCCTTTTTCATCGATGTCCGACTCCTTCATCACCCGCGTGCGCGACGCGCTCGCGCAGCTGCCGCCCACCGAACGCCGGCTCGCCGACTTCATGCTCGATTTTCCGGGCAATCTTTCGAGCTACAGCGCGTCCGAGATCGCCCAGCTCACGGGGGTGTCGAACGCCACCGTGACGCGGCTGGTGCAGCGCCTGGGCTATGAAAGCTACGAAGAGGCGCGCCGCCATGCGCGCCTGCAGGGCGGCACGGGCTCGCCGCTGTTCACGGCGCCGGCTTCGGTGTCGGGCACGGCCACGGCCATGGCCTTGCAGCTGCAGCAGGCGCACGAAAATCTCGCGGCCACGCTGTCGAGCATTCCCCAGACGCTGATCGACACCGTCGCCCGGGCCTTGCTCGACGCGCGCCAGGTGTTCTTTCTCGGCTACCGGCAAAACCGCAATTTCGCCGCCTACCTGCGCTGGCAACTCACACAGGTGCTGGCCGTTCCACCGCAGGCGATTCCCGGGCCCGGCGAAACGCTGGCCGAATATGGCGGCTCGCTGACGCAGCAGGACATGCTGGTGGTGTTCGCGCTGCGCCGCAGCGTGCCGCTGGTCGCGCGCTTTGCCGAACAGGCCCAGCGCGCCGGCGCGCGCGTGCTGTGCATCACCGACCATGCGAGCGAGGCTCTGCCCGCCGACTGGCTGCTGCGCTGCCATACCCAGGCGCCCGGGCCGCTCGACAACCACATGGCGCTGACCATGCTGTGCCACCTGATCGCAAGCCAGACCATGCATTTCGCGGGCGCTGCAGGGCGCCGGCGCATGGGAGCGATAGAGACCTGGCATGACAGGCTGGAAGAGTTGTAGCCGCGGCTAGAACCCCAGCAAGCCCAACGCCTCCTCCACCGCCGCATCCACGGCCGAGATCACCGGCTGCGCAAACAGCGGCGCGATTTCCTGCGCGGCCTGGGCCAGCGGGCCGCCGCCTATCACCACGGCCTGCGCACCGTCGAGCGCAATGCATTGCTCCACCGCCAAGGCCAGCCGCTCGCGCAGCAGCACCGGGTCGGCCGCGAGCGCTTGCGGTACGCCCGGCGGAATGCGCGTGCCGGAAAACTGTCCGGAAAGCCCCAACTCGGCCACCGACTGCGCGATCGATGCCTCCAGGCCCGGCGTGATCGTCGCAATGCCGAAACGCCGCCCGCCCCTGGCGCCGGCGCGCATCGCCGCCGCGCCCAGGCCCAGCACCGGCAGCGACACACGCGCGCACAGCTGCGCCAGCCCCGGATTGCCGAACGCGCCGATCACGATCACGGCCGGCGTCCGCTCCCCTGCGGCCGCGCGCTGCTGCGCGAAACGCTCGCCCATCTGCACCACCTGGCGCACAGCAATCGCCAGCGAAGCTTCATCGGTGATCAGCGGCGCGCCTTCCTGCGCCGTGGCGCCGAGCAGCTCCACCTGCGCGGGCAGCCGCTGGCGCGCGAGCTGCGCCATCAGCGCGGTCGTCGCCTCGGACGTATTCGGGTTGATCAACAACAGCTGTGCCGCGGGTGCTGCGCGCTGGGTCATGCCTGCTCCTCCTCGATGGAACGGCCAAAGGTTTCGGGCGCGAACTGCACGGCGATGGCGAACAGCACATACATCGCGGCGATCATTCCGAACATGCCGGCCACGCCATACAGATCGAACATCTTTCCGGCGAGCACCTGCGACATCGCACCGCCTATCGTGCCCAGCGCGAGCAGGAACGAGGTACCCAGGCCGCGGATGCGCGTCGGGTACAGCTCGGGGGCGTAGATCCAGATCGAGGTGTTGAGCGTGAGCACGCAGAACTGGAACAGCGCGCCGCACAGCAGCACCACGGCCACGCTGCTGGTGAAGTTGCCGAACGCCAGGCCCGCGAGACACGCGGCCACCGCGCCCACGGTCAGCACGCGCTTGCGCGGGAAGTAGTAGCCCATGGTGGAGGCGGCCAGCGCACCCAGCAGGCTGCCGCTTTGCATGATGATGGTGAACGTGAAGCTCTTGGTGATCGAGTAGCCCTGGGCGACCAGGATGGTCGGCATCAGCGTCAGCACCGACAGCTGGGCGCCGAACGTCATCCATGACGCAATGCCCACGGCAATCGTGCGGCGCGCATAGCCGCCGCGAAAGATGTCGGCAAACGAATTGCGCGCCGCCGCGGCCGGGGCCTGGTCATCGGCGCTCGCGGTGATATAGGCGTGCAGCGGAAACTCGGCATTGGCGAGCTTGCCGCTGGCCAGCATCGACAGCACGCGATTGGCTTCGTCGACCCGGCCCTTGGACAGCAGGTAGCGCGGCGTCTCGGGAATGAAGCGCCGGTAGAAGACGATGAACAGCGCGGGCAGCACCAGGCAGCCGAACAGCCAGCGCCAGGCGTTTTCGCCGGGAAACAGCGCGAACACGCCCAGCGCGAAGGCCGGCGCCAGCATGTTGCCCAGGCCGCCGCCGCCGACATTGATCAGGCCCACGGCCGTGCCGCGGAACTTGGCCGAGCAGAACTCGGCGAGCATGGTCACCGCAGTGGTGATTTCACCGCCCAGGCCGAAGCCGACGACAAAGCGCGCGATCGCCAGCATGGTGTAGCCCGGCGCAAGCGCACAGCCTATCGCGCCGAACGTGAACAGCGCCAGGTTCACATTCAGCATGGTGCGCCGCCCGAAGCGGTCGGCCATGTAGCCCGACAGCAGCCGGCCCATCGCGGCGGCGATGAACGTGATGGTGTTGAGAAAGCCGATGTCGGTGGCGCTGAGCCCCCATTGTTCGCGCAGCAGCGGCCCGACCAGGCCGACCGCGTTCTGCTCGAACACATCGAACAGCACGCCGCAGACGACCAGAAAGATGATGCTCTTGTGCGAGCGCGTCACGCCAATCTGGTTGAGTGCATTTTCCAGCTGCTGCATCTGCGCGCCCGAGGCGCCCGCGGGCGACGACAGGGGAATTTCACCGGCCATGGGATATCTCCAATTGAACCCGGCAGCGGCTGCCGGGCAGGGACTGAAATGGAATCCACGGTGCATGAAAATTAATTTTCACTCACCATTAAAAGAAAAGCAAATTTCAGGCCCGACTGTCTATTTGCAAAAACGCCCCATTACAGGGCGGAAAAAGGATGAGGACGCACCAAAAAAATCAAAAACGCACCACTCATGCACAAGACCTCCCCAAAAAGATGCATAAGGGCATACATTTTTGGCATAATCTTTTTTCAAGTTTTCACGCAGCCGTTTTATTTAGTCAGAAAGTTCTCTCATGAAGTACGAGTCCGTCGGCCATTTCCTTGAACAAGTGGCACAGCGCAACCCCGGCCAACCCGAGTTTCTGCAAGCCGTCACCGAAGTGATGGAAAGCCTCTGGCCCTTCATCGAGAAGAACCCCAAGTACGCTGAGAACGGCCTGCTCGAACGCCTGGTCGAAGCCGAACGCACCGTCATGTTCCGCGTGACCTGGATCGACGACAAAGGCCAGGTGCAAGTCAATCGTGGCTACCGCATCCAGCACAGCATGGCCATCGGCCCGTACAAGGGCGGCCTGCGCCTGCACCCCTCGGTCAACCTGTCGGTGCTCAAGTTCTTGGCGTTCGAACAGACGTTCAAGAACGCGCTGACCACGCTGCCCATGGGCGGCGGCAAGGGCGGCTCCGACTTCGACCCCAAGGGCAAGAGCCCGCTCGAAGTCATGCGCTTTTGCCAGGCTTTCATCACCGAACTGTTCCGCCATGTCGGTCCCGACACCGATGTGCCCGCGGGCGACATCGGCGTGGGCGGCCGTGAAGTCGGCTTCATGGCCGGCATGTACAAGAAGCTCACGAACAGCGCGGCCTGCGTGTTCACCGGCAAGGGCCTGTCGTTCGGCGGCTCGCTGATCCGCCCCGAAGCCACGGGCTACGGCACGGTCTACTTCGCGCAGGAAATGCTCAAGACGCGCGGCAAGTCGTTCGAAGGCCTGACGGTCTCGGTGTCGGGCTCGGGCAACGTCGCCCAGTACGCCGTCGAAAAGGCCATGGCCCTGGGCGCCAAGGTGGTGTCGGTCTCCGACTCCTCGGGCACGGTCTACGACGCTGCCGGTTTCGACACCGCCAAGCTCGCGCTGCTGATGGACGTCAAGAACCACCGCTACGGCCGCGTCAGCGACTACGCAGCGCAGGTTTCCGGCGTTGAATTCCTCGCCGGCAAGACGCCCTGGGGCATCAAGGTCGACGTCGCGCTGCCTTGCGCAACGCAGAACGAACTGGACCTCAACGACGCCAAGACACTGATCGCCAACGGCGTGCTGTGCGTGGCCGAAGGCGCGAACATGCCCGCCACGATCGAAGCCGCCAAGGCCTTCGAAGCCGCGGGCGTGCTGTACGCACCGGGCAAGGCCTCGAACGCTGGCGGCGTCGCCACGTCGGGTCTGGAAATGTGCCAGAACTCGGCGCGCATCTCCTGGCCTGCGGAAGAAGTCGATGGCCGCCTGCTGCAGATCATGCAAGGCATCCATGCGGCCTGCCTGAAGTACGGCAAGCGCGCCGACGGCACCGTGAGCTACATCGACGGCGCCAACGTCGCCGGCTTCGTCAAGATCGCCGACGCAATGATCGCCCAGGGCGTCGTGTAACCTGCGGCCCCCACGCTTGCTCGCTGCGCGTAGCTGCGCTGCCCCCCAAGGGGGCGCGTTTTTGCCTTGGGGCGGCCCGGCGGCAAAAACCTAGCGCCCAGATTTGATCGCTGAAGGGGGTGATGCGTGCTGTGCACAAAAGGGACCGCGAGGTCCCTTTTTTCATGGCGCCGAATGCGCTTTACTTGCCGCGCCTGGCGGCGGCATCGCACCAGCGCTGCGCGACCTGGGGCGTGGTCATGCAGACTGTCTCGTGGGTGGCCGTGGTCACGGCGCGCTCGAGCAGCTGGATGTCGGCTTCGTGCTGGCGTGCGACATGCGGGTCCTCGAAGAAGATCACGCGCTGGCAGCGCCGCTCGAGCACCAGATCGGCAATCTGCGCATCGCCGCCCAGCGGGCCGCTCTGGTAGCGGTCCACCCATTGGCGGTCGGCGGGCCAGCCTTTGCTCCAGGCCATTTCATTGAGCTTTTGGCCCGTAGTGCCCGTGCCCACGCGGCGCGCGAAGCGCGACAGCAGCGCAAAGTTGCGCTCGGCAAAGTCGAGCATCGCGGGCTTGAGCGCATCGTGGGCAATCAGCGCCAGCGTCTGCGACTCGAGCGCGTAGAAGCGCTTGGCGCCGCTGTCGGGCACGAAGCCGCGGTGCAGGCGCTCGACTTCGATCCAGTCGCGCGCCGAGGCCACAGTCGACAGGAACGGCTTGCCATGGATCACGCACTGGCGCTTCAAGGCCAGTGCTTCGGGAAAGATCGACGACGGGTCCACGGGATCGATGAAATAGATCGCGCCGTCGAGCCGGCGCTCATCTTCCTCCAGGCCCACGACTTCGGCGACCAGCTTCATCAGCCCGCCTTCGCGGCCATAGGGGTAGCGGCGCATGCCGGAATACGCATTCAGCATGCCTGCCGCCTGGATCGCATCGTAGGTGCGTCCCACGGCATGCAGGCCGAGCTGGAGTTCGCGTATGCCGGACTCGCAGGCGCGCAGCCACGAGAACAGGGCCGCGTCGTCGGCCTGGTGGTGAAGACGGTTGGCAGCTAAACCCAAGCGCATAGATCTCTCTCGAAAAAACAGCCGGATACAGACCGATTCCCCTGATTGGGTCGGCCAATAAGCAAGAGCATATCCTTGAATGCCTGCGCCACGTTCAACCTCATCCCTCCTATGCGCCCTGCCCGCCTTGTTCTTGCCGCCGTCTGCTGCACCCTGCTGGCGACGAGCGGCTGCGCGCTGCTCGACGCCAAGCAGCGCGAATGGATCTTCCAGCCGAGCCAGCGCAGCTGGCAGAACGCCGACATGGCGGGCATGGAAGACATCTGGATAGATTTCGACTCGCGCCTGAGCGGCGAAGCCGTGCGCCTGCACGCGCTGTGGCTGCCGGCGAAGAACGCGGCGGCACCCGTGCTGCTCTATCTGCACGGCGCGCGCTGGAATGTCTCGGGCTCGTCGCAGCGCATTCGCCGCATGCAGTCGCTGGGCTTTTCGGTGCTGGCCATCGACTACCGCGGCTTCGGCCAGAGCAGCGCCGGGCTGCCCTCGGAAAAGCTGGCGATCGAGGACGCGCGCGCGGCCTGGGACTGGCTGGCACGACAGCATCCGCAAAACGACCGCTATCTGTTCGGCCACTCGCTGGGCGGTGCGATCGCGATCGCGCTGGCCAGCGAAGTCGATGACGAGCGCGGCACGCTGGTCGAAGGCACGTTCAGCCGCATGACCGATGTGATCGGCAGCATGCGCTGGGGCTGGCTGCCCGTGGGCCCGCTGCTCACCCAGACCTTCGATTCCCAGGCGCGCGTGGCGCGCATAGGCTCGCCGCTGCTGGTGGTGCATGGCAGCAGCGACCGGCTGATTCCGCCGGCGCTGGGCGAGCAACTCTATGCGGCCGCGCAATCGCCCAAGCGCTGGGTGCTGGTCGAGGGCGGCAGCCACCACAACACCAATGCCGTCGGCCTGCCCCAGTACCGCGTGGCGCTGCAGGAACTGTTCGACTTGCAGGCGCCCTGACATCGCGCGCGCGCCGCCTGGCGTCTGCTACGCTTGCCGCCTATGCGCGCGTGCGCGCCCTGCCCTGTGTGGCGCTGGGCGCGGGCGCGGCACTCCCGCTTCCTCGATGAGCTTTTCGGCCCCGCCCCTTGCGGCCGGGCCGCTGTTTTGTGACTATCAGCGACATGACCGCCTCCCCTCTTCTGCCCTGCATCGCCATCGCCGGCCCGACCGCCTCGGGCAAGACCGCGGCCGCCATGGCCCTTGCGGCCGTGCTGGGCGCGCGCGGCCAGGCCGTGGAAATCATCAGCGTCGATTCGGCGCTGGTCTACCGCGGCATGGACATCGGCACGGCCAAGCCATCGGCCGCCGAGCAGGCCGCCGTGCCCCACCACCTGATCGATATCCGCGACCCGCTGCAGGCCTATAGCGCCGCCGAGTTCGTGCAGGACGCGCAGCGCCTGATCGACGAAATCCGCGCGCGCGGCGCGCTGCCGCTGCTGGTCGGCGGCACCATGCTCTACTTCAAGGCCTTGTTCGACGGCATAGACGACATGCCCGCGGCCGACGCCGCGGTGCGCGCCCAGCTCGAGGAGCGCGCGGCGCTGATCGGCTGGCATGGCATGCATGCCGAACTCGCCCAGGTCGACCCCGAGACCGCGGCGCGGCTCGCGCCCGGCGACAGCCAGCGCATCCAGCGCGCGCTCGAAGTCTGGACCATCTCAGGCCAGCCGCTGTCGCACTTCCACACCCGCGCGCGCACGGCCGAAGCAAGCGCGCCGGCCATCGCCACGCTGTTCTCGCTCGAGCCTACCGAGCGCAGCTGGCTGCATGCGCGCATTGCGCAGCGCTTCGACGCCATGCTCGACGCCGGTCTGGTCGCCGAAGTCACGGGCCTGCGCGCCCGCGGCGATCTGCATGCCGAGTTGCCGTCAATGCGCTGCGTGGGCTATCGCCAGGTCTGGGACGAAATGGACTGGCAGACGCGGCGCGGCGGCGACCTCAACCGCCACCTGCTGCGCGAAAAAGGCATTGCCGCGACGCGCCAGCTCGCCAAGCGCCAGATCACCTGGCTGCGCAGCATGCCGCAGCGCCAGGTGATTGCCTGCGATGCACCTGGAGCGACGCCGGCGCTGGTGCAGGCCGTGCTCGACCATCTGGCCGCGCACAAGGGCTGAGCCCCAAGCCATGAACTCCGCGCAGCGCCCCGCCGCCCCGGCCATCTCCGTGGAGAACCTGGCCAAGCACTATGCGGGCGCGCCCGTGTTCAGCGCGGTGTCGTTCGACGTCGCTGCCGGCGAAATCGTCGCCATCGTCGGCGAGTCGGGCGTGGGCAAGTCGACACTGCTCAACTGCCTGGCCGGGCTGGACCATTGGGATGCAGGCCGCATAACGCACGACGGCGCCGACCTGGGAGCGCTCAGCGATGACCAGCGCGCCGTCTGGCGCCGCGCCCATCTGGGCTTTGTGTTCCAGGCCTTCCATGTGCTGCCGCATCTCGATGTCGCGCAGAACGTGGGCCTGCCGCTGATGCTGCTGGGCCGCCACCAGGAAGCCGCTGCGCGCGTCGCAGCCATGCTGGACGCGGTAGGCCTGGGCGGGCTGGGTGCGCGCCTGCCGCAGCAGCTCAGCGGCGGCCAGTTGCAGCGCGTGGCGATTGCGCGCGCGCTGGTGCACCGCCCGCGGCTGCTGCTGGCCGACGAACCCACGGGCAATCTCGACCCGGCCACGGCCACGCGTATTCTTGATCTGCTCACATCCCAGGCGCGCGCGGCCGGCGCCGCGCTGGTGCTCGCCACCCATTCGCGCGACGCCGCGCAACGCGCCGACCGCGTGCTGCAATTGCGCGCCGACGGCATGGCTGCGGCCTGACGACCCTCATTCGATGGTCAGTCGCCGGGTCTGTGCGCCCTGCTTCTTGGGCAGCGTCAACGTCAGCACGCCGTTGTCATAACGCGCCCTGGCCTGGGCCGCGTCGATCTCCTGCGGCAGCTGGAAGCTGCGCTCCACCGCGCCATAGAAGCGCTCGCTGCGCAGCAGCTTGTCGTCCTTGGTCTGCTCATCCTTTTGCGTGACTTCGGCACGCAGGCTCACCACGTTGCCGTCGATGGCCACCTGGATGTCCTCCTTGGCGACGCCAGGCACTTCCGCGTGCACGGTGTAGGCAGCTTCGTTTTCCTTCACATCGACCTTGATCTGCGAAGGCGAAGGCAGCGGATCTCCGTGCAGCGGACGGATATAGAAACCAGGGTTCACATCCTTGAAGAATTCGTCGAGCAAACCACCACGACCCATCAATGCGTTCATGACATTCCTCCTTCAGACAGCACGCGCGCATGGCCGGCGTGCAAGGCCTGGCCGCTGGCAGCACATGGCTGCGGGGCCTGCTGTTAAATTGTGGTCCTGCGCGCCGTTTTTTCAAGGATCAACGCACAGGCCTCAGGCCTATCCAGGCCCTGACTGGCACGGGCCGGCACGTAGCGCCCACATCCTCTGACGCCTTTATCCATGTTTGCCCTGCTGCGCACTTTTTCCCTGCAGGAACTGCTGCACCACCCCTGGCGTACGGCCAGCGCGCTGATTGCCGTGGTGCTGGGCGTGGCGCTGGGGTTCGCGGTGCATGTGATCAATGCCTCGGCGCTCGACGAGTTCTCGCGCGCCGTGCGCAGCGTGCAGGGCCAGCCCGATCTGGAACTGCGCCCGATGCAGGGCGCGCTGCCCGAACAGCTCTATGCGATGGTGGCGCGCCATGCAGAGGTGGCCCACGCCGCCCCCTGGCTCGAGGCTTCGGTACAGGCACAGCGCGGGACAGGCAGCCCGGTCACGCTGCGGCTGCTGGGCGGCGATGCGCTGCAACTGGCGCCCATGGCGCCGGCGCTGATGCCGCGGCTTTTTGCCGGCCAGGACAGGCTCGATCTGTTTGCCCCGGCCACGGTGTTTCTCAACGCCGCGGCGCTGCAGGCGCTGAACTTGAACGAAGCCCAGGCGGCCGGCGCGGAACTCTGGTGGCGGCTGCCCGCGCCCAGCGGCGCAGCGGCGTCGGCACCGGTCGCGGTGCGCATCGCGGGCACCGTCGCCGCCAGCGGTCCGCCGCTGGCGTTGATGGATATCGGCGCAGCGCAGGATCTGCTGCAGCGCTGGGGCGAGATCAGCCGCGTCGATCTGCTGCTGGCGCCGGGCGCCGATGCCGACGGCCTGCTCACGCAGCTGCGCGCCATGCCGGGCTGGCCTGCGGGCGTGCTGGCCAGCGTCCCCGGCAACGAGCAGCAGCGCGTGGCGCAGATGTCGCGCGCCTACCGCGTCAATCTGACGGTGCTGGCGCTGGTGGCGCTGTTCACGGGCGCCTTCCTGGTGTACTCGGTGCTGTCGCTGAGCGTGGCGCGGCGCGCGCCGCAGTTTGCGCTGCTGGCGGTGCTGGGCCTCACCGCGCGCCAGCGCCTGGCGCTGGTGCTGGCCGAGTCGGCCGTGCTGGGCTTGCTGGGCAGCGTGGGCGGCATTGCGCTGGGCCTGGGCCTGGCCGCACTGGCGCTGCGGCTGCTGGGCGGCGATCTGGGCGGCGGCTATTTTGGCGATGTGCAGCCGGCGCTGCAGTGGAGCGGCGCCGCAGCGCTGGTGTTCGCAGGCCTGGGCCTGGCGGCGACGCTGGCCGGCGGCTGGTGGCCGGCGCGCAGCGCGCAGCGCCTGCCCGCCGCGGCCACGCTCAAGGGCCTGGGCGCGCTGCAGATTCCGCAAGCCGGCGCGCGCCTGCCGCTGCTGCTGCTCGCGGCCAGCGCGGGATTGGCCTGGTTGCCGCCGATCGCCGGCATTCCGCTGGCGGCCTATCTCTCGGTGGCCCTGCTGCTGCTCGGGGGCATGGCCGCACTGCCCTGGCTGCTGGGCCGGCTGCTGCGGCGCCTGCCGGAGTTTGCGCACCGCCGTCCGCTGTGGCTGCTGGCGTTCGAACGCGCGCGGCGCATGCGGGCCAGCGCCAGCGTGGCCGTCGGCGGTGTGGTCGCGAGCCTGAGCCTGGCCGTGGCGCTCACCGTGATGGTCAGCAGCTTTCGCGGCTCGATGCTCGAATGGCTCGATACCGCGCTGCCCGCGCCGGCCTATGTGCGGGCTGCGGGCGGCTCGGGCCAGGGCGATGCGGGCCTGCGCGAGGCGCGACTGGTCGATGCGGTGCGCGCACTGCCCGGCGTGGCGCGCGCCCAGGCCCAGCGCAACGCCAGCCTGGCGCTGGACAGCGCCCAGCCGGCCATGGCCTTGCTGGTGCGCCCCTTGCTCGGCGCACAGGCCCAGGCCCTGCCCTGGCTCGCGCCGCCGCTGGCCGTGCCGCCGGGCCTGATTGGCGTGCATGTCAGCGAAGCCGCTGCACAGTTGTACAGCCTGCAACCCGGCCAGCCCTGGCCCGCGCTGCAGTCCGCATTTCCCAAGGCGGCCCGGTTCTTTGTGGCCGGCATCTGGCGCGACTATGTGCGCCAGTTCGGCGCCGTGGCCATCGACAGCGGCGACTACCTGCGCCTCACGGGCGATGCCCGTATCTCGGAAATCGCGCTCTGGCCCGCAGCCGATGCCGATCTGGCCGCGCTGCAGGCGCAGATCCAGGCGCTCGCGCCCACGCATGGCCCGCTCGAATGGGTCAGCAGCGAAGGCCTGCGCGAACGCTCCATGCGCATCTTCGACCGCAGTTTTGCCGTCACCTATTGGCTGCAGGCCGTGGCCATAGGCATAGGGCTGTTCGGCATTGCCGCGAGCTTCAGCGCCCAGGTGCTGGCGCGGCGCAAGGAGTTCGGTCTGCTCAGTCATCTGGGCCTCACGCGGCGCCAGATTCTCGGCGTCGTCGCCGGCGAAGGCGCGGTCTGGAGTGCGCTGGGTGCGCTCGCCGGCACGGTGCTGGGCCTGGGCGTGGCCGTGATCCTGGTGCATGTGGTCAATCCGCAGAGCTTTCACTGGACCATGGAGCTGCGCCTGCCCTGGCTGCGCCTGGCGCTGCTGGCGCTGGCCGTGACGGCCGCGGGCACGCTGGCCGCCTGGCTCGCGGGCCGGGCCGCGGCCGGGCGCGATGCGGTGTTGGCCGTCAAGGAAGACTGGTAGCGGCGCGGATTCACGCCAGTGTCACGAACGCCCGCTACAACGCAGGCTTCGACCACTGCATCCGCTCCTACCTACCATGGCTTCTTCCCTGCGCTCGCTTCCTGCCCACACCCGTCTGTTCGCGTTGAGCGTTCTCGCCACGGCCCTGCTGTCTGCCTGCGGCGGCAGCGACGGCACGCCGGAAGCTGTCGTCACGCCCCCGCCCGCCGTGGAGGCCACGCCCCTGACCGTGGCGCTGGAGAAGATAGGCACTTACGCGACCGGTGAATTCGTCAAGAGCGCGGCCGAAATCACCGCCTACGATGCCGCGAGCAAGCGCAGCTTTGTGGTCAACGCGCTGGCCGGCGCCGTCGACGTGCTGGACCTGAGCAACCCGGACAAGCCCGTCAAGGTCGGCCGCATCGAAGGCACGGCCGTGCTCGCCGGCGCGGAAATCAACAGCGTGGCAGTGCGCAGCGGCATCGTCGCCGTGGCGATGCAGGCTCCCGTGAAAACCGACAACGGCCGCATGGCGCTGTACGACGCGAGCACGCTGGCCTTGATCAGCCAGATCGAGATCGGCGCCCAGCCCGACATGGTGACGTTCACGCCCGACGGCAAGTATGTGCTGGTGGCCAACGAAGGCGAACCCAGCGATGACTACCAGATCGACCCCGAAGGCTCGGTCAGCGTGATCGACGTGACCGACGCCAAGAAGCCCGTGGCGCGCACCGCCGGCTTCACGCAGTACAACGGCCAGGAAGCCGCGCTGCGCGCGCGCGGCGTGCGCATCTTCGGCCCCAAGGCCACGGCCGCGAAGGACTTCGAGCCAGAGTACATCGCCGTATCGGCCGACAGCCGCACGGCCTGGGTCACGCTGCAGGAGAACAACGCGCTGGCGCGCATCGACCTGGCATCGGCCAAGGTGATCTCGGTGACCGCGCTGGGCTACAAGGACAACAGCCTCGAAGCCAACGCGCTCGACATCCAGGACGAAGACGGCAAGATCAACATCACCACCTGGGGCGGCCTGCGCAGCCTCTACATGCCCGACAGCATCGCGGCCTACGACGCGGGCGGCAAGACCTACCTCGTGACCGCCAACGAAGGCGATGCGCGCACCTGGGGCGAAGACAATCCGGCCTACGTGAACGGCGACACCAGCAAGGGCTTCATGGAGGAATTCCGTGTCAAGCACCTGACCAATGCCAAGGGCTGGAGCGCGCGCAAGGGCGACGACCTGCCGGCCCACCTGAACGCGCTGGCCGCGGGCGGCCTGCTCAACCCCGCCACCTTCGCCTACTGCGGCGCGACCGCGGGCGCACCGGGCAAGTGCCGCGACGACGATGTGCTGGGCCGCCTCAAGGTCACCTGGACCCAGGGCTACCAGCAGAACGCCGACGGCACGCCCATCCTGTACACCGCCGCGGGCGTGGCCAGCCCCACGGGCGACCGCATGATGTACGACAACCTGTACGCCTTCGGCGGCCGTTCGTTCTCGATCTGGGACGAGAACGGTGCCCTGGTCTGGGATTCGGGCGCGGCGATCGAGAAGTTCCTCGCGAGCGACGCGTGCAAGCTCGGCAGCGCGCGCAGCATTCCCTGCAAGACCTACTTCAACACCGGCCACGACGAAACCGCCACGCTGGATGCACGCAGCAGCGCCAAGGGTCCGGAGCCAGAAGGCCTGACCGTGGGCAAGGTCGGCGACAAGACCTTCGCCTTTGTCGGTTTGGAGCGCATGGGCGGCGTGCTCGTCTATGACATCACCAACCCCAAGGCACCGGTGCAGATGGACTACCTGAACACGCGCGAAGGCTGGGATCTGGACCCCGAGAAGAACCTCGACAAGGTCGGCGATCTGGGCCCCGAAGGCCTGCACTTCGTGCCCGCAGCCTCGTCGCCCAACGGCAAGCCGCTGCTGATCGTCGGCAACGAAGTGAGCGGCACGACCGCGATCTTCCAGCTGAAGATGACCTACTGATAGCCGGCATCGACGGCGGGCTTGCGCTACATTGGCAGACGCCATGTCTGCTCCACGCCCGCCGTTTCTCGACTCCCGCCGCCGCTGGCTGACCCAGGCCGCGGCCGGCGTCGGTGCGCTGGCATTGCCAGCGACCGGCAGCGCTTTGCCCGCGCGCACGCTGGAGTTTCCACGCGACTTCGGCAGCCACCCCGATCTAGCCACCGAGTGGTGGTACATCACCGGCCAGGTGCAGGCCCAGGGCCGGCTGCTGGGGTTCCAGCTCACATTCTTCCGTTCGCGCGTAGCTTCCACGCAGAATCTGCGCTCGGCCTTTGCCGCGCGCCAGTTGGTGTTCGCGCATGCGGCGCTCACGGATGTCGCGGGCCAGCGTCAGCTGCACGCGCAACGCAGCGCGCGCGAAGGCATGGGGCTGGCGCAGGCACGCGCTGGCGATACCGATGTACAGCTCGGCAACTGGTTTCTGCGCCGCACGCCAGCCTCCTGCGGCTCCGCCATGGAGGCCAGCCGCTATGCCGCGCATATCGCGGGCGATGGCTTCGATCTCGCGCTGCAGCTCGCGACCACCCAGCCCGTGCTGCTCCAAGGCCAGGCCGGCCTGTCGCGCAAGGGCCCCGACACCGCCCAGGCCAGCTATTACTACAGCCAGCCACAGCTGGAAGTGTCCGGCAGCATCACGCTCGATGGCCGCGAACTCGCCATTGACAGCAAGGCCCACAACCGTGCCTGGCTGGACCACGAAGTCAGCGACGCGCTGATGCACCCCGAAGCCCAGGGCTGGGACTGGATAGGCATGAATCTCGATGATGGCAGCGCGCTCACGGCCTTCCGCCTGCGCCGGCCCGACGCCAGCAGCCTCTGGGCCGGCGGCTCCTGGCGCGCGCCCGGCCAGGCCGCGCGCATCTTCGGCGCCGAGGAAGTGACGTTCACGCCCCAACGCTGGTGGACCAGCCCGGCCAGCGGCGCGCGCTATCCCGTCGAATGGCTTGTCTCCACGCCCGCGGGCAGCTGGCGGGTGGCGGCCCTGCTCGACGCCCAGGAACTCGACAGCCGCGCATCGACGGGAACGATCTACTGGGAAGGCCTATGCGATCTGCGCGCAGCCGATGGCGGCGCGCTGCGCGGGCGCGGCTATCTCGAAATGACGGGGTATGCCGCAAAAATCAGGCTCTGATCAATCCTGAAGATAGGCCTGATAGGTTCCATACAGTTCGTCAAAAGCTTCTTGGTCAGCGAGTTTTTTCAACTGCGCGGAAATTTCCGTGTCCTTGAACAAGTCATGGCACAGATGGCACTGGTCCACATAACCCAGAGGCTGGGGCACGAAACCCGCGGCCTGGGCGCTGGCAACAAATGAGATGGGCCCCTTCTCCCACAGCTTGCGCATCACGGGCGAATGCGCATAGCGGCGCGCAACCACCTGCTGGTTTTCCGCAATCGTTCCCATCTCCAAGGCCTTCAGATGCCCGGCCGTGTTGCAGCAGGGAATGTAGCGGCCATCGGCAGACACCGACAACACCGCATTGGGACAGGTGCCCTTGGGCAGCTTGCTGCGCAATATCAGCGCACTGCGCTTCATTTTCTCGGCCCGCCCTACGGGATGGCAGGGAATCTCCCGGCAGGTGATATTCACCAGATCGTCGGCATGCTTCTCGATGAACTCGAACATGCGCTCGGTCTTTCTGGTGGCCACATACTGAATCTCGATTTCGAGGTGCGCCT
The DNA here is from genome assembly GCF_018413525.1 of Acidovorax sp. CCYZU-2555. GTDB lineage: Bacteria > Pseudomonadota > Gammaproteobacteria > Burkholderiales > Burkholderiaceae_C > Comamonas. The sequence goes on along the minus strand of NZ_JAHCDD010000014.1, from coordinate 69,833 downwards.
CTATGCAGGCATTCACCGCATGGATCACGCATTGGTCGTCGATGTACTTCTTGTGGAAGGTGTCCGTGGAAGCCACCAGCTTGTGCACGCCCGCATTCTTGACCAGCCGCACGATGCGCCTTGCCTCAGCCATGTCCTGCGCCCAATGGCAGTTCGTGTTGACCGACACCCGGCCACCCTTTTGCACCGCGTAAGCGACGATCTCCAGAAGATCCGCCAGGTGGAGAAATGCCTCGCCTCCAGACAGGCCGATACTGGGCTTTTTTCCATCCAGAAATGCGCCATCAATGATCCTCTTGATGTCGCTGTTGGACATCACCCGCGCCTCGGTGGGCGAGGATGAGACCGCGCAATGCGCACAGGACGCATCGCAGGTATTCCACAGAAGAATGCCGAGGTTCACAGCTGTCACTCCTCGGGCGACTGCTGGTAGATATGCACCCACTTGGAATGGTGATCGCCGCAGTTCGAAAGCGGCTTGCTCCAATCAATGGACTTGAGCGCGGCCTTCTCTTCATCGGTGAGGTTGTACTGATCGATGATCTCCGCGAAATCACGCGCCAGTTCGGTTCTGAATTCAGCATCCGCGATGGCCTTGCGTATGATTTCCTTGACTGCGTTTTCGGACATATTTTTCCCCCGTTGAAAAACAGAGTTCATCGTATGTCTGGGAAAAATCCGGTCATGGATGCAAACACGAATGGGCAAGGCGCGGAGATCCCTGGCCAGGATTGCAGCGCCGGCCGCTGGCGCGAACAAGCCGCATGTCTTACGCCCGCAGCGCAGCCATGCGGCCTCGCGCCCTGCATGCGGCGCCGCTGCAAACCGGCATGCGATGGAGATCGATCCCGCAAGCGCCACGATGCCTGTGCTGAATCGGCAACATGGCCCGGAACGTCATCAAATGGGTCGCCCAAAAAAATGCCCCGATCGCCGGGCAAGACCGGGCGATCGGGGCAGCATGCCGAATGCAAGTCGCGGGCGTCTAGGCCTTCTTGCGCGCCAGCCAGGCATTGATCTCGCCCATGATCCCGCGGCGGAATGCCAGCACGCAGACCACGAAGATCAAGCCGGTCACGATGGTCACCGACTCACCCAGCGTGTTGAACCATTCGAAGCCCGTGATGCGGCCCAGGAAGGTGCCGAATTCGCCGATCTTGTTCTCGATCAGCACCACCACCGCCGAGCCCACGAGCGGACCCGACAGCGTGCCCAGCCCGCCCATCAGCGTCATCAGCACCACATGGCCCGACGTGGTCCAGTGCGCATCCGACAGCGTGGCAAAGCCCAGCACCACGGTCTTGAGCGAGCCGGCCAGGCCGGTCAGCGCGGCCGACAGAACGAAGGCCAGCAGCTTGAAGCGCGTGGTGTCGTAACCCAGCGAAATCGCGCGCGGCTCGTTTTCCTTGATCGCCTTGAGCACCTGGCCGAACGGCGAATGCACGGTGCGCACGATCAGCAGGAACGCGGCCACCACGATCACCAGCACCACGTAGTACATGGTCAGGTCGTTGGCCAGATCGATCAGGCCGAACAGCTTGCCGCGCGGCACGCCCTGCAGGCCGTCTTCGCCGCCGGTGTAGGGCACCTGCAGGCACACGAAGAACACCATCTGCGCAAGCGCCAACGTGATCATCGAGAAATAGATGCCCTGGCGGCGGATCGCGAGCCAGCCGAACAGCAGGCCCAGCAAGGCGCCGCCCAGCGTGCCGGCGAGCATGCCCAGCTCGGGCGACAGGCCCCAGATCTTCATGCTGTAGCCGGTGATATAGGCGGCCGTGCCGAGAAAGGCCGCATGGCCGAATGACAGCAGGCCGGTATAGCCCAGCAGCAAATTGAAGGCCGCGGCAAACAGTGCGAAGCACATCAGCTTCATCACGAATACCGGGTAGGCACCGGCGAACGGCGCGACGATCAGGGCCAGCAGCAGCAGGCCGTAGCCTATCTTGGCAAGAAGCTTGGTGTTCATGTTGGCGGCCCCTTATTTTTCTTTGCCGAACAGGCCGGCGGGGCGAATCAGAAGAACGATGACCATGATGACGAACACCACGGTAGAGGAAGCCTGAGGGTAGAAGACCTTGGTCAGGCCCTCGATCACGCCCAGGCCCAGGCCGGTCAGAATGGCGCCCATGATCGAGCCCATGCCGCCAATGACCACCACGGCAAACACCACGATGATCAGGTTCTGGCCCATCAGCGGCGTGACCTGGTAGACCGGCGCCGCGAGCACGCCGGCGAAAGCCGCCAGGCCCGCGCCGAACGCGTAGGTCAGCGTGATCATCACCGGCACATTGACGCCGAAGGCTTCGACCAGGCGCGGGTTCTCGGTACCGGCGCGCAGGTAGGCGCCCAGGCGCGTCTTCTCGATCACGAACCAGGTGGCAAGGCATACGGTGACCGATGCCAGCACCACCCAGGCGCGGTAATTGGGCAGCATCATGAAGCCCAGATCGGTCGCGCCTTCGAGCAGCTCGGGCGTGTCATAGCCCAGACCCGACACGCCATAGACCGAGCGGAACACGCCTTCGATCAGCAGCGACAGGCCCAGCGTCAGCAGCAGCCCGTACAGATGATCGAGGCGGTAGATCCAGCGCAGCAGAAACCGCTCTATCAACACCCCCAGCAAGCCCACCAGCAGCGGCGACACCAGCAGCATCACCCAGTAGTTGATGCCGAAGTAGTTCATCGCCATCCAGGTGCTCACGGCCCCCAGCATGAACAAGGCCCCATGTGCAAAATTGATCACGTTGAGCAGGCCGAAGATCACGGCCAGGCCCAGACTCAAGATCGCATAGAACGAGCCGTTGACCAGCCCCAGAAGGAGCTGGCTCATCAGGCCCGGCAAAGAAACACCTAGAATTTCCATGGGGTATACGCGAAAGGGTGAGAGAAGAAAGCGCAGCTAGAAGCAGCTCACACGGCCCCGGGAAGGGCCGTGCCGGGCACGCTTATTTCCAGAGCGCGCACTTGGTTTCGGCCTTGGTGGTGAACACCTGGTTGCCGGGCAGTGTCGACAGCACCTTCAGGTAGTCCCAGGGCTTCTTCGACTCGGCGGGCGACTTGACTTCGACCAGGTACATGTCGTGCGCATAAGTGCCGTCGGGACGGATGCTGCCCTTGGCATAGAAGTCCGACAGCGGCGTGCTCTTGAGATAGGCCATGACCTTGTCGGCGTCGGTGGTCTTGACCGCCTGCACGGCCTTGAGGTACTGCGTCACGGCCGAGTAGTCGGCGGCCTGCACGTCGGTAGGCATGCGCTTGGTCTTGGCGAAGAACTTGTTGGCGAAGGCGCGCGACGCGTCGTTCATGTCCCAGTACCAGCTGGTCGTGTGCAGCAGGCCTTCGGTGTTCTTCAGGCCCAGGCTGTGGATGTCGGTCAGGAACACCAGCAGGCCCGCGGTCTTCATCGTCTTGTTGATGCCGAATTCCTTGGCCGCCTTGATGGCGTTGATGGTGTCGCCGCCGGCATTCGCCAGGCCCAGGATCTGCGCCTTGGAAGCCTGCGCCTGCAGCAGGAACGACGAGAAGTCCGAGGCGTTGAGCGGATGCTTGACACCGCCGAGCACCTTGCCGCCCTTGGCCTTGATCACGGCCGTGGTGTCGGTTTCGAGCGCCTGACCGAAAGCGTAGTCGGCCGTCAGGAAGAACCAATCCTTGCCGCCGCGATCGACGACCGCGCCGCCCGTGCCCTTGGCCAGCGCCACGGTGTCATAGGCATAGTGCACGGTGTAGGGGTTGCACTGCTCGTTGGTCAGTGCGGAGGAGCCCGCGCCGTTGTTGAAGTGCACGCGCTTCTTTTCGTTCGCCACTTGCGACACCGCCAGCGCCGTGCCCGAGTTCGTGCCGCTGAACACCAGCGTCACGCCCTGCGTGTCAATCCATTCGCGCGCCTTGCTGGCCGCGATGTCGGCCTTGTTCTGGTGGTCGGCGGAGACCAGCTCGATGGGCTGGCCCAGCACCTTGCCGCCGAAGTCATCGATGGCCATCTGCATGGCCAGCGCGCCGTTCTTGCCCTCGACGTCGGCATACAGGCCCGACATGTCGGTCACGAAGCCGATCTTCACTTTTTCCTGGGCCTGGGCCAACGGGGTCACCAGACCTGCAGCAGCCAGTACGCAAGCCAGTGTGGTCAACGAAGTCTTCATGGGAATATCTCCTGGATGGATAAAGGCGAGGACAGAGAATCAACGGGGCCGCGCGCGGCGCGGACACCCACAAAACACCGGGCTACACACCCAGCAATTCATTGAGGACCGGCATCTTGGCCTGGAGCTCGGCGGCGCCGAAGCGCTCGACGATGCGGCCGTGCTCCATGACGTAGAAACGATCGGCCAGCGGCGCGGCGAAGTGGAAGTTCTGCTCGACCATGACCACCGTGTAGCCCTTCTGGCGCAGCGCGGTGATCATGCGGGCCAGCGCCTGCACGATGACCGGCGCCAGGCCTTCGGAAATCTCGTCGAGCAGCAGCAGCCGCGCGCCGGTGCGCAGGATGCGCGCCACGGCCAGCATCTGCTGCTCGCCGCCCGACAGGCGCGTGCCCTGGCTGTGGCGGCGCTCGGCAAGATTCGGGAACATCGCGTAGATTTCCTCTACCGACATGCCCTTTTCGCCGGTCTTGAGCTCGGGCGGCAGCAGCAGGTTTTCCTCGCAGGTCAGGCTCGCGAAAATGCCGCGCTCTTCGGGGCAGTAGCCCAGGCCCAGGTGGGCGATGCGGTGCGTGGGCATCTGTATGGTTTCGACGCCATTGACCTTGACCGAGCCCTTGCGCGCGCCCGTGAGCCCCATGACCGCGCGCAGCGTCGACGTGCGGCCCGCGCCGTTGCGCCCCAGCAGCGTCACCACTTCGCCGGGCTGCACCGTCATGTCTACTCCGTGCAGCACATGCGATTCGCCGTACCAGGCCTGCAAGCCCTTGATTTCGAGCGCGGGCTGGCCCGCGTTGGTCTTGTTTTCGGCCATGTCAGTGGGCTCCCTGCAGTTGGCCGTCGGTGGTTCCCATATAGGCTTCCATCACTTTGGGATTGCTCGAGACTTCCGCATACGGGCCTTCGGCCAGCACCGCGCCGCGCTGCAGCACCGTGATGCAATCGGCGATGCTGGACACCACTTTCATGTTGTGCTCGACCATCAGAATCGTGCGGCCTACCGAGACTTTCTTGATCAGCTGGGTCACACGGTCCACGTCTTCATGGCCCATGCCCTGGGTGGGTTCGTCGAGCAGCATCAGCTCGGGCTCCATCGCCAGCGTGGTCGCGATTTCGAGCGCGCGCTTGCGGCCATAAGGCAGGTTCACCGTGAGTTCATCGGCCAAGTGTTCGAGGTTGACTTCGGCCAGCAGCGCCATTGCGCGGTCGTTGAGCTGGTCCAGCGACTTCTCGCTGCGCCAGAAATGGAAGGCCGTTCCCAGTTGCCGCTGCAGGCCCACGCGCACGTTCTCGAGCAGCGTGAGGTGCGAGAACACCGCCGAAATCTGGAAGGAGCGAATCACGCCCAGGCGCGCGATCTGCGACGGCTGGGCACGCGTGATGTCCTGGCCGTTGAAGCGTATGCTGCCCGACGTCGGTTCGAGGAACTTCGTCAGCAGGTTGAAGCAAGTGGTTTTTCCCGCGCCGTTCGGTCCGATCAGCGCATGGATGGCGCCGCGGCGGACCGACAGGTTTACATCGCTGACCGCGGTGAACCCCTTGAACTCTTTGGTCAGGTGGCTGGTCTCAAGAATGACGTCGCTCATGTGCGCTCTGGCCGCTCCGGTGGATGCTGGAAAACCGTCCCGGGTATGCCATCTGGCAGTCCCGGGGGGATATGCATCGCATCGTATGCCGCAGCCTCTCGGCGAACACTGGGGCAACTACGCCCGTACAAACGCTTAAGCGCCTGCGCAGCGCGCAAAAGCAATTTGCATTGATATGGGAAACACTGGCTTGCAAGCGAAGTGCCCGCCAACATCAGACGAGCGGTGCGGCCCTAAAAATGTTGCCGAGATTGATGCAAAACAACATTTCCGCAGGTGGAAAGGCCGGAAACAGACGCTGAGGCGACAATTTAGCCGCATTGCCGCAGGCTACTGCAGCGTTTCCTTGGCGCCGTCGCTCAACGCCAGCGGCAGCACGCCTATGCCCTCTTCAATCAGCGCCACCGCATCTTCCACGCTGGCCTGTCCGCGAATGGCGCGCTCCTCGATTTCGCCATGATGCATGCGGCGCGCTTCATCGGCAAAGCGCGCGCCTACATCTTCGGTCTTGGCAATGAGTTCGCGCGACATGCGCAGCCAGGCGGCCTGCAGGGCCTGGCGTGACGGTGCAGCGGCGGGAGTAGAGGAGGAAGATTCGGCCGCGGGGCGTGCAGCCGGCGCGGAGGCGCCCAGGTTCAGGCGCGGTGCGCTCAGGCGCTTGTCAATCTGGGAGTCGCCGCACATCGGACACAGCACGAGGGCGCGCGCCTTCTGCGACTGGAAATCGTCTTCCGACGCAAACCAGCCTTCGAAGACATGGCCGTGCTGGCAACCGAGATCAAGGACCTTCATGGCGAATTACCGGGCAGGCCCAGCCGTCCTATTGACGTCGCTTGACCAAATAACGGTAGATGAAGCCGGGAAAGCCCAGCGTCAGAAACAGTGTAGCGGTGATCGCATAAAACTCCCAGCCCTGGGGCGCGATCTGGCCGACACGGCGCTCGAGCAGCAGCGCCAGGCCGCCGACGAGGAAATACAGCAGCAGCATCTCGAACAAGCGCATGGGCAGCGGCTTGCGCCCGGCCGCGACCGGGCCGACGATGAACCAACGGTGATTGATAAATGGCAAATTGGCGGCCACCAGGGCCGCCAATATCACCAACCAGATCGATGCCGTCTGTGTCACGGAAAACCTTCACAACAAATCAGGGCCAGGCCGCTGAAACAGGCATGCCCCAACAAAGGGGCAGCGAGAAAGGGAGCAGACGGCGCCGGCCGCCCGGCGATGCGTCTCAGGGGGTGCCTTTTTATGACGCCAGGGCGCGCACGATGGCGTCAGCGCACAGCGACATCAGGCCGCCGGGCAGCAGGCCCAGGCCCAGCACCAGCGCGCCGTTGATCGACAGCACGACGCGCACGTCGAGCGGTGCCGACACGCTGGTCGCGGTGATGGGTTCGTCGAAGTACATGACCTTGACGACGCGCAGGTAGTAGAACGCACCGATCAGCGACATCACCACGGCGAACACGGCCAGGGCGATGTAGGCGGTCTCGCCCGAAGCGATCAGCGATTGCAGCACCGACAGCTTGGCGTAGAAGCCGACCAGCGGAGGAATACCGGCCATCGAGAACATGCAGATCGCCATCACGCCGGCATACAGCGGGCTGCGCTGGTTGAGGCCGGCGAGATCGGAGATCTCTTCGCTTTCGAAGCCTTCACGCGCCAGCAGCAGCACCACACCGAAGGTGGCCAGCGTGGTCAGCACATAGGTGATGACATAGAACATCGCCGAGCTGTAGGCGTTTTCGACGGTGGCGGGATCGACATGGCCGTTGACCACGCCCGACAGCAGACCCAGCAGCACGAAGCCCATCTGCGAGATCGTCGAATAAGCCAGCATGCGCTTGAGGTTGCTCTGGCCAATGGCCGCGAGGTTACCCACCAGCAGCGAGCCTATGGCCAACACCGCGAGCATCTGCTGCCAATCTATTGCCAGCGGCAGCAGGCCATCGACCAGCAGACGGATGGTGATCGCGAAAGCCGCAAGCTTGGGCGCGCCGCCGATCAGCAGCGTGACCGCCGTGGGAGCGCCTTGATAGACGTCGGGAATCCACATGTGGAAAGGCACGACACCCAGCTTGAACGCCAGACCGGCGACGACGAACACCAGGCCGAAGACCAGCACTTGATGGCGGATTTCGCCCGAATTGATGGCCTTGAAGACCTGGCCGATATCGAGCGAGCCCGTGGCGCCGTAGAGCATGGACATGCCGTACAGCAGGAAACCGCTGGCCATCGCGCCGAGCACGAAATACTTCATCGCGGCTTCGACGGCGGCTTCGTTGTCGCGGCGCAGCGCGACCAGCGCATAGCTCGACAGCGTCAGCAGTTCCAGGCCGAGATACAGCACCAGGAAGTTGTTGCCCGAGATCATGATGAACATGCCCAGCAGCGCGAGCATCGACAGCGTGAACAGCTCGCCGCCGCGCAGCATGTCGCGATCGGCGGCGTACGGCCGGCCGTAGACCAGCGTCACCATCAGTGCAACGGTGGCGAAGCACTTGAGCCAGTTGCCCATGGCATCGCTGACCACCATGTTGCCCCAGCCGTAGAAGGTTTGGCCGCTAGAGGCATAGAAGCCTTGCAGCACGGCCACCACCGCCAGGGTCAGCAGCGTCAGCACATAGGTAGCGGTGCGACGCGGGCTGTTCACGCCCAGGTCGACCAGGGCGATCACGCATGCCATGACCAGGAGAATGATCTCCGGGTAGATCGCAAGCCAGCTGATGTTGTCAATCATCTCGAGTCTCTCAGTTCAGTCTGGTCAGGGAAGCTTGGACAAGGCGACCTGCTGCAACAGCTGGGCCACGGAAACGTCCATCACATCCGTGAAGGGCTTGGGGTACACGCCCATGTAGAGCACGGCCACCGCGAGCACCGCCATCACGAGGAATTCGCGGGCGTTGAGGTCGGTCAGGCCACGCACGTTGTCGTTGGCGATAGGGCCCAGATAGACCCGCTTGTACATCCACAGCGTGTAGCTCGCACCGAAGATCAGCGCCGTGGCAGCGCCCAGGCCGATCCAGAAGTTGAACTTCACGGCACCCAGGATCACCATCCACTCGCCGACGAAACCGGCCGTCGCGGGCAGGCCGCAATTGGCCATCGCGAAGAACAGCGCGAACGCGGCGAACTTGGGCATGGTGTTGACCACGCCGCCGTAGGCAGCGATTTCACGCGAATGCACGCGGTCGTACAGCACGCCGATCGACAGGAACATCGCGCCCGACACAAAGCCGTGGGCAATCATCTGCACCAGACCACCGGACACGCCCAGGTCGTTGAAGATGAAGAAGCCCAGGGTCACGAAGCCCATGTGCGCGACGGACGAATAAGCCACGAGCTTCTTCATGTCCTTTTGCACCAGAGCGACCATGGCCACATAGATCACGGCGACCAGCGACAGCGCGATCATCAGCCAGGCCCATTCGCGCGCGGCGTCCGGAGCGATGGGCATGGAGAAGCGCAGGAAACCGTAGGCACCAAGCTTGAGCATGATCGCCGCCAGCACGGCCGAACCACCGGTAGGCGCTTCGACGTGAACGTCGGGCAGCCAGGTGTGCACCGGCCACATCGGCACCTTCACGGCGAAGGCCGCGAAGAAGGCGAAGAACAGGAAGGTCTGGGCCGAGGCCGACAGCGGCATCGCGTACCAGGTCTTCAGATCGAAGCTGCCGCCCGACTGCACGTACAGATAGATCAGCGCGATCAGCATCAGCAGCGAGCCGAGCAGCGTGTACAGGAAGAACTTGAACGCGGCGTAGATCTTGTTCGGGCCGCCCCAGATACCGATGATCAGATACATCGGAATCAGCGTGGCTTCGAAGAACACGTAGAACAGCATGCCGTCGAGCGCGCTGAACACACCGATCATCAGACCCGACAGGATCAGGAACGCAGCCATGTATTGGTTCACGCGCTCGGTGATCGACTCCCAGGAAGCGATCACCACGATCACCGTGATGAAGGCCGTCAGCGGCACGAACCAGAACGACAGACCGTCAAGGCCCAGGTGGTAATTGACGTTGAAGCGCTCGATCCAGAGCACTTTTTCGACGAACTGCGCGGCGGCCGTGCCGTTGTCGAACCCTTGATACAGCGGCAGCGTCACCGCCAGGCCGACCAGGGCACCGACCAGCGCGAGCCAGCGCACGGCACGTGCGTGCTCGTCGCGGCCCAGGGCCAGCAGCAGGACACCGAATGCGATCGGGGTCCAGATGGCAAGACTCAACAAACCCATTTTTGTTCTTCCTTACTTGTTGAGCCACACGAAGTAGGTCATGAGCAGGAAGATGCCCAGGATCATGACCAACGCGTAGTGGTAGATATAGCCGGTCTGCAGGGCACGGGCCCAGGCAGCGATGCGCGCAACGACCTTCCAGGAACCGTTGACCACGGCGCCATCGATGATGGCCTGGTCGCCGACCTTCCACAGCAGGTTGCCCAGGCAACGGGTGCCGCGGGCCAGCACGTTCTCGTTGAACCAGTCCAGGTAGTACTTGTTCTCGAGCAGGTTGAAGATGGGCATGCACTTGCGCTTGATCGCCGTCGGCAGCGCCGGGTTGACCATGTACATGTAGTACGACAGTGCCACGCCGGCCAGGGCCAGCCAGAACGGTGCAGTTTGCAGACCGTGGATGGCCATGGCGAACGCACCGTGGAAGATGCCTTCGATGCCGGCCATCGCGCCATGCTTGGTGCCGTCGACGGTGATCACACCGTCGAAGAACGAGCCGAACAGCATGTGGTCGATGGTGAAGAAACCCACGAACACCGAAGGAATCGCCAGCAGCACCAGCGGCACGGTCACGACCCAGGGCGACTCATGCGGCTTGGCATCGTGGCCATGGCCATGGCCGTGGTGGTCGTCATGCGCATGTGCGTCATGGTGGTCGTCGTGGTGCGCGTCCGGGTTCTGGTCGTAGCGTTCCTTGCCGTGGAAGACCAGGAAGTACATGCGGAACGAGTAGAACGCGGTCACGAACACACCGGCGAGCACGGCGAAGTGCGCGAAGCCGGCAGCAGGCAGTTGGCTGAAGTGCACGGCCTCGATGATCATGTCCTTCGAGTAGAAGCCCGAGAACAGCGGCGTGCCGATCAGGGCCAGCGAGCCCAGCAGCGAAGTGATCCAGGTGATGGGCATGTACTTGCGCACGCCACCCATCCAGCGCATGTCCTGGTTGTGGTGCAGGCCCATGATGACCGAACCGGCGCCGAGGAACAGCAGTGCCTTGAAGAACGCGTGGGTCATCAGGTGGAACACCGCGACCGAGTAGGCCGAAGCGCCCAGCGCGACGGTCATGTAGCCCAGCTGCGACAGCGTCGAGTAGGCGACCACGCGCTTGATGTCGGTCTGGATGATGCCCAGGAAACCCATGAACAGCGCGGTGATGGCACCGATGATCAGGATGAAGTTCAGCGCGGTGTCCGACAGCTCGAACAGCGGCGACATGCGCGACACCATGAAGATGCCGGCCGTGACCATGGTCGCGGCGTGGATCAGCGCGGAGATGGGCGTGGGGCCTTCCATCGAGTCAGGCAGCCAGACGTGCAGCGGGAACTGCGCCGACTTGCCCATCGCACCGATGAACAGGCAGATGCAGATCACGGTGATCAGCATCCAGTCCGTGCCGGGGAAGCTCAGGGCACCTAGCTCCTGCGACTTGGCGAAGATCTCGGTGTAGTTGAGCGTGCCGGCGTAGGCGCCGATCAGGCCAATGCCCAGGATGAAGCCGAAGTCACCGACACGGTTGACCAGGAAGGCCTTCATGTTGGCGAAGATCGCGGTCGGCTTGTTGTACCAGAAGCCGATCAGCAGGTACGACACCAGGCCCACGGCTTCCCAGCCGAAGAACAGCTGCAGCAGGTTGTTGCTCATCACCAACATCAGCATGGAGAAGGTGAACAACGAGATGTAGGCGAAGAAACGGTTGTAGCCGTCGTCTTCCTTCATGTAGCCCATGGTGTAGATGTGCACCATCAGCGAGACGAAGGTCACGACGACCATCATCATCGCGGTGATGCTGTCGACCATGAAGCCGACTTCCATCTTCAGGCTGCCGACCTGCATCCAGGTGTAGAGCGTTTCGTTGAAGCTGGCGCCGTCCATCATCACGCTCTTGAGCGTGAGGGCGGACAGCACAAAGGCGATGAACACGCCGAGGATGGTCAGCGTGTGGCTGGCTGCGCGGCCGATGCGGTTGCCGCCGAAGGCCGTGCCGAACAGGCCGGCGAGCGCAGAGCCCACCAGCGGTGCCAGGGGCACGGCCAGCAGGGTGGATGCGGAGAGGGTTTGACTCATTCTGGAGAACCTTGCAAGTTGCGGCCGCTCAACCCTTGAGGGTGTTGAGATCTTCCGCGTTGATGCTGGACTTGTTACGGAACAGCAACACCAAGATGGCCAGGCCAATCGCCGATTCCGCAGCGGCCACGGTCAGGATGAAGAACACGAACACCTGGCCGTGCATGTCACCCAGATAGTGGGAGAAGGCCACGAAATTCATGTTCACGGCCAGCAGCATCAGCTCGATGGCCATGAGCAGAACGATCAGGTTTCTGCGGTTCAGAAAAATGCCGATGACAGCGATGGCGAACATCATCGCCCCCAGTGTCAGGAAATGCCCGAGTGTGAGCGTCATGCCTTTGTCTCCTGCGCAGCGGCGTCGCCTGCTGGCTCTTGTACTTGCGGCGCACGCGTGGCCGCCACCTTCACCATCCGCACGCGGTCCTTGGAGCGCACGCGAACCTGTTCGGAGGGGTTGATCGCCTTGCTGTCCTTGCGCTTGCGCAGGGTCAGTGCAATCGCGGCAATCATCGCCACCAGCAGGATCGTGGCCGCAATTTCCACCGGATACAGGTATTCGGTGTACAGCAGGCGACCCAGTTCCTTGGTGTTGGAATACGGTTCGAGCTGGCCTGCGGCATTGAGCACCATGGCCGGAACGGCCTTGGCTTCATCGATGCTGCTGAAGCCGCCCATGAGCACCATGCCCATTTCGAACACGATCAGCACGCCGATGAAGGCGGCCAGCGGGAAATGCTTCCAGAAGCCCTGGCGCAGCGCGTCGATGCGGATGTCCAGCATCATCACCACGAACAGGAACAGCACCATCACCGCGCCCAGATAGACCAGCACCAGCGCGATCGCGAGGAACTCGGCCTTGAGCAGCAGCCAGATGGCCGCGGCCTGGGAGAAAGCCAGGATCAGGTTGAGCACGGCGTGCACGGGGTTGCGCGCCGTCACCACGCGGAACGAGGCAACGAGCAGCACCACCGCGAACAAATAGAAAAAAGCAGTTTTGGCGTCCATGAATCGAGTCTTCTTGGGTGATCAGGCGCCGCTTCAGCGGTACTTGGCATCGGCTGCGCGGGCAGCTGCGATGTCGGCTTCGTAGCGGTCGCCAACGGCCAGCAACATGTCCTTGGTGAAGTACAGGTCACCGCGTTTTTCGCCGTGGTATTCAAAGATGTGCGTCTCGACGATCGAGTCGACCGGGCAGCTCTCTTCGCAGAAACCGCAGAAGATGCACTTGGTCAGATCGATGTCGTAGCGGTTGGTACGGCGCGAACCGTCATCCCGCACTTCCGACTCGATGGTGATCGCCATCGCGGGGCACACGGCCTCGCACAGCTTGCACGCGATGCAGCGCTCTTCGCCGTTGTCGTAACGGCGCAGTGCATGCAGGCCGCGAAAACGCGGCGACAGTGGCGTCTTCTCTTCGGGGAACTGCACCGTCACCTTGCGGCGAAAAGCGTAGCGACCTGTCAGAGACATGCCCTTGACCAGCTCCCAGAGCATGAAGCTCTTGAAGAAATCCTTGATCGAAAATGATGTAGCAGCAACAGCAGCCATTTGTGTCCCCGCTTATTTCCAGATATTCCAAGGCGAGTGCAACCATGCACCCACGATGACCAGCCACACCAGGGTGACGGGAATAAAAATCTTCCAGCCCAGACGCATGATCTGGTCGTAACGGAAGCGCGGGAAGGTGGCGCGGATCCAGATGAACATCGACACGACGACGAAGGTCTTGATACCCAGCCAGATCCATCCGGGGATGAACGACAGGAAGTCAAACGGTGGCAGCCAGCCGCCCAGGAACATCAGCACGGCCAGGATGGACACCAGCCACATGCTGGCGTACTCGGCCAGGAAGAAGACCGCGAAGCCCATGCCCGAGTACTCGACCATGTGGCCGGCAACGATTTCGGCTTCACCTTCGACGACGTCGAAGGGATGGCGGTTGGTTTCAGCGACGCCCGAGATCAGGTAGACGATGAAGATAGGCAGCAGCGGCAGCCAGTTCCACGACAGGATGCCGGCGCCCATGTTGGCCGCCATGCCCGTGCCCTGGCTCACGACGATGGCCGTGAGGTTCATGCTGCCCGAGACCATGATCACCACCAGGAAGCAGAAGCCCATGGCGATTTCATAGCTGACCATCTGTGCCGAGGCGCGCAGCGCGCCGAGGAAAGCGTACTTCGAGTTCGAGGCCCAGCCGGCGATGATCACGCCGTAGACTTCGATCGAGGTGATCGCCATGATCAGCAGAATGCCCGCGTTGACATTGGCCAGCGCGACATCGGGACCGAAAGGAATCGCGACCCAGCCGGCAAGTGCCGGCATGATGGCCATGACCGGACCCAGGAAGAACAGGCCCTTGCTCGCGGCCGTGGGTTGGATGATTTCCTTGGTCAGCAGCTTGATGCCGTCGGCCAGGGGTTGCAGCAGACCGAAAGGACCGACACGGTTGGGACCGTGGCGCACCTGCATGAAGCCCAGCAGCTTGCGCTCCCAGAGCGTCAGGTAGGCGACGGCGCCCATCAGCGGGGCGACGATGCAGACGATCTTCAGCAGGATCCAGAGCACTGGCCAGACCGCGGCGGTCCACCAGGCGGCGGACACCAGGCCCAGGCCGCCGTTGTAGATGGCGTCGATCATGCGGCACCTCCGTCACGGACCAGACGGGCGTCTGCCGTCAATTGCAGGGAAGCCGCGCGGCGCACCAGGCCGTCGAGCTGATAGATGCTCGCCACGACCGGCTCGGCCATGGCTTCGCGGCGCACGGCCAAAGGCGCGAGGCTGGCGTTGTTCAAACTCTCGGCAGGCACCTGCGATGCTCCTTGCGCAATTTCGGCCAACACTTCCTGGGCCGTTTCGTAGGCCATGCCAGGCACGTCCAGCAGATTGGCCAGCACGCGCAGCACTTTCCAGCCCGGACGTGTGTCTTCGAGCGGACGCACCACGGCGTGGAAGCTCTGGATCAGGCCTTCGGCGTTCACGAACGTGCCCGGAGTTTCCGAGAACGGCGCGATAGGCAGCAGCACGTCGCTGATGTCCATGTTGGCCTTGAAAGGGCTCAACGTGACCACCATCTGCGCACCAGCCAGGCCCTTGGCACCGCCGGCCGCGTCGAACGCGGGTTCGGTGTTGAGCAGCAAAGCCGCCTTGAGGCCGCCTGCAGCCAGCATCTGGCCGGCGTTCAGGCCACCGCGTTGCGGCTGGGCCTTGACCCACTGCGCACCCACGGTGTTCGCGGCTTCGGTCAGGTAGCCGACGGTTGCGCCGGTCTGTTCGCCGATCCACTGCGCCAGGGCCAGCAGGCTAGACGCATGTGCATGGTGGGCAGCGGCATTGCCGAGCAAAATGGCCTTGCGCTCGCCCGACAGCAGCGCCTTGGCGATCGCCTGGGCCTGTTCGTTCGAGGCGGCGACTTGCACCGGAGCGTCCACGCCCTTTTCCTGGGCCACGGCGGCGGCCACATCGGCCAGCGCCTGTTCCCAGTCGGCGGCATTCACCACCGATTGCGCGACGGGCATGGCCCAGTCGTATTCCTGGCCGTTGATCGCGTGCACCTTGCAGCCCTTGCGGGTCGCCTGGCGGATGCGCTGGGCAAACAGCGGATGGTCCTTGCGCAGGTTGGAGCCGACGATCAGCACCGATTGCAGCACCGACAGCGAAGCCATCGTCGTGCCCAGCCACTGCACGCCCGCAGCGGGAGCGAACTCGGCGTGGCGCAGGCGGTGGTCGATGTTGTCGCTGCCCAGGCCGCGCAGCAGTTGGCCCGCGAGGTGCAGCTCTTCGAGCGTGCTGTGCGGGCTCACCAGCGCACCGATGGAGTTCGCGCCGTGGTCCTGCTTGATCTGCTGCAGGCCGTTGGCGACGTATTCGAGGGCGGTCTGCCAGTCGACTTCCTTCCACTCGCCGCCCTGCTTGATCATGGGGCGGGTCAGGCGCTGGTCGCTGTTGAGCGATTCGTACGAGAAGCGGTCGCGGTCGGCGATCCAGCATTCGTTGACGGCGTCGTTCTCGAACGGCAGAACGCGCATCACGCGGTGGTTCTTGACCTGAACGATCAGGTTGGCACCGGTCGAATCATGCGGGCTCACCGACTTGCGGCGCGACAGTTCCCAGGTGCGGGCGCTGTAGCGGAAAGGCTTGCTGGTCAACGCGCCCACGGGGCAGATGTCGATCATGTTGCCCGAGAGCTCGGAGTCGATCGTGTCGCCAGCGACCGTGGTGATTTCGGAGTGCTCGCCGCGGTGGATCATGCCCAGTTCCATGACGCCGGCCACTTCCTGGCCAAAGCGCACGCAACGGGTGCAGTGAATGCAGCGCGTCATTTCCTGCATGGAGATCAGCGGGCCGACGTTCTTGTTGAACACCACGCGCTTTTCTTCTTCATAGCGCGAAGCGCCGCCACCGTAGCCCACGGCCAGATCCTGCAGCTGGCATTCGCCACCTTGGTCGCAGATCGGGCAGTCCAGCGGGTGGTTGATGAGCAGAAACTCCATCACCGACTGCTGGGCCTTGATGGCCTTTTCGCTCTTGGTGCGCACGATCATGCCCTGCGTCACCGGCGTGGCGCACGCGGGCATCGGCTTGGGCGCCTTTTCCACGTCGACCAGGCACATGCGGCAGTTGGCCGCAATGGAAAGCTTCTTGTGATAACAGAAGTGAGGAATGTAGGTACCGGCCTTCTCGGCGGCATGCATGACCATGCTGCCCTCGGTAATCTCTACCTTCTGACCGTCCAGTTCAATTTCAACCATATGCTTGTCTCGCGATCAGGCCGCCGTGGCGGTCTGTTTGGAAGCGCTCTGGATCTTCGCTTCAAACTCTGGGCGGAAATGCTTGATCATGGCGCGCACCGGCATCGCTGCCGCATCGCCCAGCGCACAGATCGTGCGCCCCATGATGTTCACGGACACCGAGTCCAACAGCTCGATATCCTCAGGCCGGCCTTGGCCGTTCTGAATGCGGTGGACCACGCGCCACAGCCAGCCCGTGCCTTCACGGCAAGGCGTGCACTGGCCGCAGGACTCATGCGAATAGAAGTACGACAGGCGCAGCAGGCACTCGACCATGTCGCGCGAGTCGTCCATGACGATCACGGCGCCCGAGCCCAGCATGGAGCCGGCCTTGGCGATCGAGTCGTAATCCATCGTGCACTGCATGATCACGTCGGCAGGCAGCACGGGCGACGACGAGCCGCCGGGGATCACGGCCTTGAGCGTGCGACCCTTGCGCACGCCACCGGCGAGCTCGAGCAGCTTGGAGAACGGCGTGCCCATGGGCACTTCGTAGTTGCCCGGCATCTCGACGTCACCGCTGACCGAATAGATCTTGGTGCCGCCGTTGTTGGGCTTGCCGCATTCGAGGTAGGCCTGACCGCCATTGCGGATGATCCAGGGCACGGCCGCGAAGGTCTCGGTGTTGTTGATGGTCGTCGGCTTGCCGTACAGACCGAAGCTCGCGGGGAACGGCGGCTTGAAGCGGGGCTGGCCCTTCTTGCCTTCGAGCGACTCGAGCAGCGCGGTTTCTTCACCGCAGATGTAGGCGCCGAAACCATGGTGGGCGTGCAGCTCGAAGCTGAACGCGCTGCCCATGATGTTGTCGCCGAGGAAGCCCGCTGCGCGCGCTTCTTCCAGCGCGGCTTCGAAGCGGTCATAGACCTCGAAGATTTCGCCGTGGATGTAGTTGTAACCCAGCGTGATGCCCATGGCATAGGCCGCGATGGCCATGCCTTCGATCACGATGTGCGGGTTGAACATCAGGATGTCGCGGTCCTTGCAGGTACCGGGTTCGCCTTCGTCCGAGTTGCACACCAGGTGCTTCTGACCGGGGAACTGGCGGGGCATGAAGCTCCACTTCAGGCCCGTGGGGAAGCCCGCGCCGCCGCGGCCGCGCAGACCCGATTCCTTCACGGTGGCAATCACCTGGTCCTGGGTCAGGCCTTCGCCGCCGTCCTGGGCCAGGATCTTGCGCAGGGCTTCGTAGCCGCCGCGCGCGACATAGTCCTTGAGCGACCAGTTGCTGCCGTCGAGACCCGCATAGATTTGCGGCTCGATGTGGCGGTCGTGGAAGCAGGTCTCGTTGCCCGACGATGCAAAGCGGGCGAGAACGTCTTGTGCTGCCTGGCTCATGCTTGACCTTCCGCGGCGCGCAGGCCGTCGACCAGCTCGTCGAGCTTGTCGTTGGTCATGAAGCTGCACATGCAGCGGTCATTGACCAGCATTACCGGCGAGTCGGCGCAGGCGCCCAGGCACTCGGACTGCTGCAGCGTGAACATGCCGTCGGACGTGGTCTCGCCCATCTTGATGCCCAGCTTGGATTCGAGGTGGTGCAAGGCCTTGTAGCCATCGCGCAGCTGGCACGGCAGGTTGGTACAAACGTTGAGCTTGTACTTGCCTGTGGGCTGCTGGTTGTACATGTTGTAGAACGTGGTCACTTCATGCACGGCGATCTGGGGCATGCCCAGGTACTCGGCAATGATGGCCTCGTTCTCGGCGCTGACCCAGCCCTCTTCCTGCTGGACGATGGACAGACAGGCCATCACAGCCGATTGTTTCTGGTCGGCCGGGTACTTGGCCACCTCGCGCGCAAAGCGCGCTTTAGTCGCTTCAGTCATCATCGGTCAATCTCTCCGAACACGATATCCATGGTGCCGATGATTGCCACGGCATCGGCAATCATGTGGCCGCGGGCCATCTCATCGAGCGTCGCCAGATGGGCGAAGCCGGGCGCGCGGATCTTCAGGCGGTAGGGCTTGTTGGCGCCGTCACTCACCAGATAGATGCCGAACTCGCCCTTGGGATGCTCGACGCACGCATAGGCTTCGCCTTCGGGTACGTGGAAGCCTTCGGTGAACAGCTTGAAATGGTGGATCAGCTCTTCCATGTTGGACTTCATCGACTCACGCGATGGCGGCGCCACCTTGTGGTTGTCGGTGATGACCGGACCGGGGTTGGCGCGCAGCCAGTCGACGCACTGCTTGATGATGCGGTTGGACTCGCGCATTTCAGCCACGCGCACCAGATAGCGGTCGTAGCAGTCGCCGGTCACGCCCACGGGCACGTCGAAATCCATGTCGGCATAGACTTCGTACGGCTGGGTCTTGCGCAGATCCCAGGCAATGCCCGAACCACGCAGCATGGGGCCGGTCATGCCCAGGTTCAGCGCGCGCTCGGGCGTCACGACGCCGATGCCCACGGTGCGCTGCTTCCAGATGCGGTTCTCGGTCAGCAGGGTTTCGTATTCGTCCACGCACTTGGGGAAGCGCTGCGTGAAGTCGTCGATGAAATCGAGCAGCGAGCCCTGGCGGTTGGTGTTCAGCTGTTCGATCGCCTTGGCGTTCTTGACCTTGCTGACCTTGTATTGCGCCATGCTTTCGGGCAGGTCGCGATAGACGCCACCCGGACGGAAGTAGGCGGCGTGCATGCGCGCGCCCGAGACCGCTTCGTACATGTCCATCAGGTCTTCGCGTTCACGGAACGTGTAGATCAGGATGGTCGAGCTGCCGCAGTCATTGCCGTGCGAACCGAGCCACATCAGGTGGTTCAGCAGGCGCGTGATTTCGGCGAACATCACGCGGATGTACTGCGCGCGCTTGGGCACTTCGAGGCCCAGCAGCTTCTCGATGGCGAGGCAATACGCGTGCTCGTTGGACATCATGGACACGTAATCCAGTCGGTCCATATAGGGCAGCGACTGGATGTAGGTCTTGTGCTCGGCGAGCTTTTCGGTCGCGCGGTGCAGCAGGCCGATGTGCGGATCGGCGCGTTGCACCACTTCGCCGTCGAGCTCAAGCACCAGGCGCAGCACGCCGTGCGCTGCCGGGTGCTGCGGTCCAAAGTTCAGGGAATAATTTTTGATTTCAGCCATGTGCGTCTACTCAAGATGCAAAGCATCTCAATGCAGGCCTCCGTACTTCTCTTCGCGGATGATGCGCGGCGTGATTTCACGCGGCTCGATGCTGACGGGCTGGTACACCACACGGCGCTGTTCGGCGTCGTAGCGCATTTCGACATGGCCGGACAGCGGGAAATCCTTGCGGAACGGGTGACCGATGAAACCGTAGTCGGTCAGGATGCGGCGCAGATCGTTGTGGCCGTCGAAGACGATGCCGAACAGGTCGAAGGCTTCGCGCTCGAACCAGTTGGCGGAATTCCACAGATCGCTGACCGAAGCCACGACCGGGAAATCGTCATCGGGGCAGAACACGCGCACGCGAACGCGCTGGTTCAGGCTCACCGACAGCAGGTGCGACACTGCGGCATAACGCAGGCCGTCGCGGCCGACTTCGGCATAGGCCGAGTAGTCGATGCCACACAGGTCGATCAGCTGCTCGAAACGGCAGTCGGCATGGTCTTTGAGCACCGACATGGCCTGCAGGTAATGCGCTGCGGCCACTTCCACGGTCACTTCACCCAGGGCCACGGTCACGCTGCGGGCGCGATCGCCCAAAGCAGCAGCCACCAGATCCCGAAGTTTTTCGGGCTGAATTGCAATTGCGGTCATCATCGAGCCTTTAAACGCGGGCGATGGTATGGGTGCGGCGAATCTTCTGCTGCAGCTGGATGATCCCGTAGATCAGTGCTTCGGCGGTTGGCGGGCAACCGGGCACATAGACATCCACAGGGACAATGCGGTCGCAACCGCGCACCACGGAATAGCTGTAATGGTAGTAACCACCACCATTTGCGCAAGATCCCATGGAGATGACCCAGCGCGGTTCCGACATCTGGTCGTAAACCTTGCGCAGGGCCGGAGCCATCTTGTTGCACAGCGTACCGGCAACAATCATCAAGTCAGATTGTCGCGGGCTGGCGCGGAACACTTCGGCGCCGAAACGGCCGAGGTCATAGCGCGCCGCGGCGGTATGCATCATTTCAACCGCACAGCAGGCCAGACCAAAGGTCATGGGCCAGAGCGAACCGGTCTTGGCCCAATTCACCACGGAGTCATAGCTCGTGGTGATGAAGCCTTCCTTCATCACGCCTTCGATCATCGTGTTTCCTTATTGAATACCGGTCATTCCCAGTCCAGCGCACCTTTTTTCCACTCGTAGGCAAAGCCGACGACCAGAATGGCCAGAAAGATCACAACAGCGGCGAAACCTGCGAGACCCACTTCTTGAAGCGACACTGCCCAAGGAAGGAGAAAAGCGATTTCCAAATCAAACAGGATGAACAGGATGGCCACGAGGTAGTAGCGCACGTCGAATTTCATTCGCGCGTCTTCAAAGGCCTCGAAGCCACATTCGTAAGGGGAGTTCTTGGCATCGTCCGGACGATTGGGGCCAAGCAGATAGCCCAATGCCAGAGGCAGGATGCCGATGGATGCACCCACCAGGATGAACAGAAGAACGGGGAGATACTGATCGATGTTCATCTGGGGCTCACACCTTCATCAAAGGCACGCCCAGTCACGATCACAGCCTGATCATCTGGGCAGGCTTTTGTATATATTATGGTGCCGTCGGCGAGACTCGAACTCGCACAGCTTTCGCCACTACCCCCTCAAGATAGCGTGTCTACCAATTTCACCACGACGGCTTCGTCTCAATCTTTTTTTCCGGGAAGCTAGAGGTGTCTTGTAAGACTTTGACCTCCCGGACAATCTAAGTATTCTACTCTGAAAAACCCCTAGTAAAAGAGATTTCTCAGATTTTTCAAATTACTTGGTCGGGATCTGCGCCGCGCCTTCAGCCGGGGCTGCGGGCACCACGGCAGGCGCATCGCCGGCCGCAGGAACGGGCACGCTCACGGCCGCGCCTTCGAGCACGCTGCCTGCGGTCGGAGCACGATGGTTGCCGATATAGGCCAGGGCCAGCGTCGCCACGAAGAACACCGCGGCCAGGATGCCGGTGGTGCGCGACAGGAAGTTCGCACTGCCCGAAGCACCGAACAGGCTGCCCGAGCTGCCGCCGCCAAACGACGCGCCCATGTCGGCACCCTTGCCGTGCTGGATCAGGATCAGACCGATCATGGCCAGTGCGGTCAACATCTGGATGGCCAGGATCACGCTTGCAAATGCATTCATTTTTTTCAACTCCTCAACTAAACAATTAAAGTGCAGCGCGCCTCAGTCGGCGGCGGCAATGATCTGCAGAAAATCGGCGGCCTTGAGCGCCGCACCGCCCACCAGACCACCATCGATATCGGGCTGGGCCAGCAGCTGCGCGGCATTGGCCGCGTTCATGCTGCCGCCATACAACAAGGCAATGTCTTGCGCATGGGTCGTCGCCGCAGCCAGCTGGGCGCGCAGCACGGCATGCACTTCCTGTGCCTGCTCGGGCGTTGCCGTGCGACCGGTGCCAATGGCCCAGACGGGCTCGTAAGCCACGACCAGTTCGGTCACGCAATGACCGACCGCGTGCACCACGGCAGCGAGCTGGCGCTTGACCACATTTTCGGTTTCACCGGTTTCACGCTCGGCAAGCGTCTCACCGACGCAGACGATGGGCGTGATGCCCGCGGCCAGCGCACGCTGGGCCTTGGCGGCCACCACGGCATCGGTTTCGCCATGGTACTGGCGGCGTTCGGAATGCCCCACCAGCGTATAGCGCACGCCGAATTCACGCAACATTTCGACCGAAGTCTCGCCGGTATAGGCACCGACCGCATGCTGCGAGACGTCTTGCGACGCGAGCGCGATGCGGCTGCCTTCGACCAGCGCCTGCACCTGCGCCAGATATGGCGCGGGCACGGCGACCGCGACGCCGCAGCCGGCATCTGCCGCCTGCGCCGCCAGGCCGTCCTTGAGCGCGGCGATCAGTGCGGCATTGGCAGCCAGGCTGCCGTTCATTTTCCAGTTTCCGACGATGAGTTTTTTCTTCATGGTTACCATGTCAAAACGATTTTTCCGGTGTGCTCGCTCGATTCCATCAGCGCATGCGACTGCACGGCTTGCTCGGCGGCGAATTGGCGAAAGATCACCGGGCGCACCTTGCCCGATTCCAGCCAGGGCCAGACATTTTCGCGCAAGGCCTTGGCGATTGCGCCCTTGAAGGCCACGGGGCGCGGACGCAGCGTCGAGCCCGTGATCACGAGGCGCCGGCGCAGGACCAGGCTCGCATCGAACTGCGCCTTGACGCCGCCCTGCACTGCAATGATCACCAGACGCCCGTCTTCCGCGAGACAGCCGACTTCACGCGCCACATAGTCGCCACCAACCATGTCGAGGATCACGTCCACGCCCTGGCCTTCGGTGATGCGCATTACTTCGGCCGCGAAGTCCTGGGTGTTGTAGTTGATCGCGTGCTGCGCGCCCAGCGCCAGGCAGTTGTCGCACTTGGCATCGGTGCCCGCAGTGACGATCACTTTCGCACCCCAGGCCAGCGCCAGCTGGATCGCGGTCACGCCTATGCCGCTGCTGCCGCCCTGCACCAGCAGCGTTTCGCCCGGTTGCAGCGCGCCGCGCTGGAACACGTTGCTCCACACCGTGAAGTAGGTTTCGGGCAGCGAAGCGGCCTCGACATCGGACAGTCCCTTGGGCACGGGCAGGCATTGCGCCACGGGAGCGACGCAATACTCGGCGTAACCACCACCGGCGACGAGCGCGCAGACACGGTCGCCGACCGCGATGCCCGCAGCCGCCATGGCCTGGGCATCGCCGCTTTCGACCACGCCAGCGACTTCGAGGCCGGGCAGCTCCGAAGTGCCTGGAGGCGGAGCGTAACGGCCCTTGCGCTGCAGGACGTCGGGGCGGTTGATGCCGCTAGCCGCAACCCGGATCAGCAACTCGCCAGCACCGGCCACAGGGGCCGGATGCTCGGTCAGCCGCAGAACCTCAGGGCCTCCGGGGGATGTGATTTCGACAGCGCGCATGGGAAATCTCACGAAAAAGGGAAAGGAAATCAGGCAGCCAACTGCAGGCCTGGCAGAAACCAAAAAATCGGCCTCCCATTACGGAGGCCGATTTCTCAGCGGAGCAGCGGTTTATTGCTGCTGTTGCTGCTGCTGGTCGTTGGCACGCGGAGCGCGGGGCTCACGCTGTTCGCGCGAATCACCACGGGGTTCGCGCGGCTCGCGGCGCTCGGCGGGAGCCGGACGATCGCTGCGCTGCTCGCCTGCGGGACGCTCGGCCAGGGCCTTCATGGACAGCTTGACGCGGCCCTTTTCGTCGGTTTCCATGACCTTGACCTTGACGATCTGGCCTTCACGCAGGTAGTCATTGACGTTCTCGACGCGCTCGTGGGCGATCTGGCTGATGTGCAGCAGGCCGTCCTTGCCGGGCAGCAGATTGATCAGTGCGCCGAAGTCGAGGATCTTGGTCACGGGACCTTCGTAGACCTTGCCGATTTCGACTTCTGCAGTGATCTGCTCGATGCGCTTCTTGGCTTCGTCGGCCTTGGCGGCTTCGGTCGCGGCGATGGTGATCGTGCCGTCTTCGTCGATGTTGATCTGGCAGCCGGTCTCTTCGGTCAGCGCGCGGATCACCGAACCACCCTTGCCGATCACGTCACGGATCTTCTCGGGGTTGATCTTCATGGTGTACAGCTTGGGAGCGAAGTTCGAGACTTCGGTCTTGGCTTCGCCCATGGCTTCCTGCATTGCGCCCAGGATGTGCATGCGGGCTTCCTTGGCCTGGGCCAGTGCGACCTGCATGATTTCCTTGGTGATGCCCTGGATCTTGATGTCCATCTGCAGCGCGGTGATGCCGTTGGTCGTGCCGGCCACCTTGAAGTCCATGTCACCCAGGTGATCTTCGTCACCCAGGATGTCGGTCAGCACGGCGAAGCGGTTTTCTTCCTTGATCAGACCCATGGCGATGCCGGCCACGTGGGCCTTCATAGGCACACCGGCGTCCATCAGTGCCAGGCAGCCGCCGCAGACCGAAGCCATCGACGAGGAGCCGTTGGACTCGGTGATTTCCGACACCACACGCATGGTGTAGGGGAATTCTTCCTTGGTGGGCAGCACGGCGATCAGCGCGCGCTTGGCCAGACGGCCGTGGCCGATTTCGCGGCGCTTGGTCGAACCCATGCGACCGACTTCGCCGGTGGCGAAGGGAGGCATGTTGTAGTGCATCATGAAGCGGTCTTCGTACTCGCCGGCCAGCGCGTCGATGCGCTGTGCGTCGCGTTCCGTGCCCAGCGTGGCCACGACCAGCGCCTGGGTTTCGCCACGCGTGAACAGGGCCGAACCGTGGGTGCGGGGCAGCAGCGAGTTGCGGATTTCGATGGGACGCACGGTGCGTGTGTCACGGCCGTCGATGCGCGGCTCGCCGGCCAGGATCTGGCTGCGCACGATGCGTGCTTCGATGTCGAACAGCATGCCTTCGACCTTGACTTCGTCGAACACCACGCCTTGCGCCGTGAGACCGGCCTTGACCGTGGCGTAGGCATCGCGGCAAGCGTGCGTGCGGCTTTGCTTGTTGCGGATCTGGTAGGCGCTGCGCAGGGCTTCTTCACCCAGGGCACCGACTTGGGCGATCAGCGGCTCGTCCTTGGCAGGCGCTTGCCAGTCCCAGACGGGCTTGCCGGCGTCGCGCACCAGTTCATGGATGGCGTTGATGGCGATGCGGCTTTGCTCGTGGCCGAAGACCACGGCACCCAGCATCAGTTCTTCCGACAGCTGCTGGGCTTCGGACTCGACCATCAGCACGGCGGCTTCGGTGCCGGCAACGATCAGGTCCATCTGCGAGCCCTTGCGCTGCGTCTGGCCGGGGTTGAGCACGTACTCGCCATTGATGTAACCCACGCGGGCTGCACCGATGGGGCCGCTGAAAGGAATGCCCGAAATGGCCAGCGCGGCCGAAGAGGCGATCAGCGCGGCGATGTCGGCGTCGACTTCAGGGTTCAGCGACACGGTGTGGATCACCACATGCACGTCGTTGTAGAAACCTTCGGGGAACAGCGGACGGATCGGGCGATCGATCAGGCGGCTGGTCAGCGTTTCGTGTTCGCTGGGCTTGGCTTCGCGCTTGAAGAAGCTGCCGGGGATCTTGCCTGCGGCGTATGTCTTCTCAATGTAGTCCACGGTCAGGGGGAAGAAATCCTGGCCCGACTTGGCCTTCTTCGAAGCCACGACCGTCGCCAACACCACGGTGTCGTCGATGTTGACCAGCACCGCGCCGGATGCCTGGCGTGCGATTTCGCCGGTTTCCAGAGTGACCGTGTGCTGGCCCCATTGGAAAGTCTTGGTCACTTTGTTGAAAATGCTCATATTCGCTCCTAGATTAATAGCTAGCTATTCATAGCCAGCAATAGTTTGGAGGACAATTCAGAACACGATGCCATTCCAGCAGACCAGTACCTTGCGGACCCCGCACAGGGCTGTTGGAATGACATAGCTTCGCTCTGTTATCCATCCTCCGAAGTAAAAAACGCCTGAGCTAGCAGGCTAACTCAGGCGTTTTTATCTCTGACTCAATTTACTTACGCAGGCCCAGCTTGGCGATCAGCGCGGTGTAACGGTCTGCATCGCGGGACTTGAGGTAGTCCAGCAGCTTACGACGACGGCTCACCATGCGCAGCAGGCCGCGACGACCGTGGTGGTCCTTGGCGTGTTGCTTGAAGTGGGGGGTCAGTTCGTTGATGCGAGCGGTCAGCAGCGCGACTTGCACTTCTGGGCTGCCAGTGTCGTTTTCAGCACGGGCATTGGCCTTGACAACTTCGGCCTTGATAGAGGATGCGATCATTTGTTTTTTCCTGTATGTGGAGCAGCGCGAACGCGCCCCTTGATGACTTGCGCCGGCGGCTGGAACGGCCATCGGCGTGCGTCTTGCACCATGCAAAACCCCGCGATTATAGCGCGCTGCATTTTCGGCCATCAACGGACTGGTGCTTTGCCCGATGCGGTCAGGGTCGATTGCCCTGAGGCCTGCGGCGGCGGCGCAGAATTTTCGCCGTCCGTTTTTTCCATTGAAAGGCCTGCCATGCCTTCCACGATGATCCTGGGCGCAGTCGCACTGGTGCTGTTCCTGGGCGATGCTGCGGCGGCTGCGCCAGCGACCGGCGCCAGCGCGCAAGATACCGAACGTCGCCAACCGCCAAGCCGGCGCAAGCCCCGCATCCTGCACCTGCCCAGCCCTTCGGAAGAGAGCCAGGCGCAGCGCGACCGGCGCCTCACACGCGAGTGCCGCGGCCTGCCCAATGCGGGCGCCTGCCTGGGTTACGCAGCTGCGGCAGCGGCGCGCCCGCGCGGCGCCGGTCAACGCCGCTGACGCGGGTGGTTCGCTCCGCTGGTCGGATGCATCCTGCCGCCTGTCGTCAATCTGCTGGAAGAGGATGGCTTTGTGTGCTGAAGTGCAAGCATGAAGGTCCGATCTTCCTGCCCAGCAACTGTTTGCCGGCGCCGTGCGGCAGGGCTGACTTTGGTCGAAATTCTCGTGACCCTGTCGATCGTGGCGCTGCTGACGACGCTGGCCGTGCCCTCCTTCAAGCCTTTGCTCGACCGCTGGCGCGTGCGGCAGGCAGAAGGCGCGGTGACCGACGTCATACGGCTGGGGCGCACCGAAGCCATCAAGCGCGGCGGAAACGTGGTGATCCAAAAGATGGATAACACCACCGACAACTGCGTGACCGCTCCCCGGACCATCGACTGGGGCTGCGGCTGGCGGCTGTTTGTCGACAGCGACGGCAACGGCAGATACACCCAGGGAGAGGAAGTGCTGCTCAATGCGCGCGTGCCTGCGGGAATGGGCGTGACGCATGTCCTCGGAGCCGCGGGAAGCGACGCCGACACCATCGCCATCAACCGTTGGGGCAACATGGACGGCATCAACGCCAAGAGCTTCATCGTCTACCCCTACGCGGAAGGAACGGACTCCAAAGCCGCGCGCACGCTGTGCGTTTCCGCAGGCGGGCGCATCAACTGGAAAGCAGGTGCGACATGCTGAAACGCCACCAGCGCGGCATCACGCTCATCGAGTCCCTGGCCGCCATCGTGGTCATGGCGCTGGGCGTGCTCGGCATCCTGGGCGTGCAGATGCGCACGCTGGCCGACAGCCAGACCAGCGTGCGGCGTGCCCAGGCGGTGCGCATGATCGAAGACCTGAGCGAACGCATACGCATGAACCCGCGTGGCCTGGCCGAACTCAACCAATATGTCGTAGCCTGGGACAGCAAGCCGCCCAAGGCCGGCAACTGCGCGGCTGCCGCCTGCACCAGCGCCAATCTGGCGACCGACGACAGAAACCTGTGGCTGGCCAATGTCCAGCAAACGCTGCCGCTGGGCGATGCCACC
The DNA here is from genome assembly GCF_018413525.1 of Acidovorax sp. CCYZU-2555. Classification (GTDB taxonomy): domain Bacteria; phylum Pseudomonadota; class Gammaproteobacteria; order Burkholderiales; family Burkholderiaceae_C; genus Comamonas. Next base: position 41,628 of record NZ_JAHCDD010000014.1, on the reverse strand, counting down.
ATATTCCTGGCGGCCGACGAAACCAACAATGCCAACCGCCGACAGCTGGGCGTGATGATCAGCTGGCGCGAGAACGAAAAGCTGCCCTCGGGCAGCTCCGCCGCAGACAAGACCGAGCAGGCCACGTACCGCGCAGTGCTGCAGCCCGTGGCCACGGGCGCCAACAAGCCCGTCTGCCCGCCCGACCGAAGCTGCCATCTGCAGTACATCCAACCCAGCGCGCGCTGCCTGCCTTACAGCGCGGGCGCGGCGAGCGCCAGCCTTGCCATCTGCCCGGGCTGACGCCATGCGCAACCTGCACCACATCCGCCGCCCGCAGCGCCAGTACGGTCTGAGCATGATCGAGCTGCTGGTCGGGCTGACCATAGGCTTGCTGACCATCTCGGTGGCCATAGGCACACTGGTGATATCGCGCCAGGTGTCGGGCACGGTCAACGATGCGAGCCAGCTGCAGCAACAGGCGGCGCAGGCATTTCGCAGCATAGGCCAGCAGGCGCGCCAGGCAGGCTCGGTGCGCCTGAACCTGGCGATCGCCAAGGAGGGCACGCAGCCCATAGACCCCGGCGACAACGTGGCGTTCGAAGTGCCCAAGGGGATCACAACGGTGGGCGGAAAAAGCGCTCCGGGAAAGAACGAATACCAGCTGGTGCTCGGTTACCAGAACTACAACGAAAACGTGGTCGGCAGCGCGACGCAACAGTCGATGTTCCGCGATTGCCTGGGCCAGGCGCCGTCGGCCAGCGCCCTGCGCAGCGGCTTCGTGCTGGAGAAGGCCGCGGGCGCGACCAGCGGCGAGCTGCGCTGCGCGGGCACCAATGACGTGAGCCAGCCCGTGATCGCCAATGTGGCCGATTTCCGCGTGCGCTTCGTTGAACAGCAGGCCAATGTCGCCACCGGCCTTCCCACCATGCAGTACCGCACGGCCGAAGCAGTCGCCGCCGATGCCTGGCCGCGCATCTATGCGGTCGAGATCTGCCTCGAAATGGAAGGCACGGAAAACCAGACCGACACCGGCGCCACCCAGTACGTGAACTGCGCCAACCAGACCGTCGCGCGCGGCAGCCGGCTGCGCATGGTGTTTCGCAATACCTACCAGATCCGCAGCCAGGGCCGCCCCAGCATTCCACCGCCATGACTTCCTTGCGCCAACGCCAGCGCGGCGTCTCCTTGCTGATCGTCATCGTCGTCGTGCTGCTGACGATGCTAATGACCGTCTGGGCGTCCAAGACGGCGCTGCTCAACGAGCTGATCGTCGGCAATGACGCCGACTACCAACGCGCGTTCGAAGCCGCGGAGGCCATGCTGCAGGACGCGGAACAGGACATTCTGGGCCAGAACATCGACGGCAGCGCCTGCGTGCCCACGAGCGACACCAAGATCTGCCGCACTGCGGGCAACATCTGGTTCATTGCCGAGGAAAAGGATTTCGTCGGGCTGCTGACCACGCTCGAAGCCGCGGCCAACGTGCCGTGCATTGACGGCATCTGCGCCAAGCGCATCGACAAACAGGACTTCTGGAACGACAAGGCCCTGCTCGAGAAGATGCGCGCCCAGGGCGCACGCTATGGCATGTACACCGGCGCGCAAAAAGGCAACTACAGCAATCCCATCCTGCAGGCCACGGGCGACGGTAAAGGCGCGTGGTACTGGGTCGAGGTCATGCCCTATGCCAGCAGCGCGGGCGCGCTGATCACCAACAACCCGCGCGCCGAGCAGCTGAATCTCAATCTGAAACCGGCACTGGTCTACCGCATCACGGCCATTGCCCAGGGGCTCAAGTCGGGCACGCAGGTGGTGCTGCAGTCGACGCTGGCGCGGCAGAAAATCAAGGACTGAGGGAGCGCATATGAACAAGACATCCCTTTTGCAAGGCGCCGTCCTGCTGGCAGGCGCCGCATTGCACGGGGCGCCCGCGCTGGCCGCGCAACTGGGCCTGGTGCAATATCCCGCGGGCACCGCAAGCCGCGAGCCCGCCCCCAACGTCATTGTGTCGGTCGATGACTCGGGAAGCATGGGAACCTCGGGCATCAACACGCTCAAGGCCGCGCTGCGCCAGACGTTTGCGCCGGAGAATGTCGCCGACGGCCTGATACGCCTGAGCTGGCAGTCGATGAACAGCGATTGCGACACCATTCCGCTCAACACGACGAACTGCAAGAACGCGCTCAAGAGCCTCAAGGGCACGCACCGGACGAACTTCCTGAGCTGGGTAGAGACGCTCACGCCTGCGGGCGGCACGCCTTCGCATCGCATGGTCAGGAATGCGGGCGACTACCTCAAGCGCACCGATCTGGGCATCAACAGCCCCTGGGCCTCCGACCCCGGCACCAAGGAAGCGCCGCTGATCAGCTGCCGGCGCTCGTACCATATTTTCATGACCGACGGCGCCTGGAACAGCGGCACGGCAACCGTTGCGCAGCACGTAGACGGCGACCGCGACCTGCCGGCCTACCAAGCCATCAACAACATAGGCAACATCGACAATACCGCGATCACCTTGGGCGACGGCAGCACCGCCTACAGTCCGACGGCAGCGACCTCGCGCATCTACAAGGACGACTGGGGCTTCAACACCACCACCACCGTCGAACGCGAGTGCACGCTGCTGCTGTTTTGCAAGGACGTCACCAAGACCACGTACGGTCTCAACACGCTGTCCGATCTGGCTTTCCACTACTGGGCCACCGACCTGCAGCCCGGCATCGCCAACGAAATCAAGCCGCTGATCAAGAAAAGCGGCGAGGAAACCTTTACGTCAGGCTCGGGCAGCAGCCTCAAGACGACGACACTGCCGCAGTTCTGGAATCCCAGGAACAACCCCGCGACCTGGCAGCACATGACGACCTACACCATCGGTTTCGGTGCGGGAGCCTCGGCATGGACCGGCAGCCCGACATTTGGCAGCGACAGCTACTCCGGCGAACTCAACCGCCTGGTCACCGGCGACCTCACCTGGCCTTCGCCGTTGTGCGGCAGCGGCAACACCGGCAGCGGCAACAGCGCCTGCGACGGCAGCACCGGCTATGGCGCAACCGCCAAGGACAACGGCCGGCGCATCGAGCTGTGGCATGCGGCGCTCAACGGCCGCGGCAAGTTCACGCCCGCGCCCACGGCAGACGAGCTGACCAAGGCCTTCAAGGACATCGTCAGCAACATTGTCGAAGACACTTCCACGCCGATCACGAGTTTCACCAGCGCTTCCTCATCGGTGACCCGCACCGGCACCTCGCAATACTCATCGGGTTACAACGCCGACGGCTGGACCGGCTATGTGCGCTCCGACACGCTGGCCCAGGGCACGGCGGCCGTGACGCCCAACACCCTCTGGGGCGTCAAGGCCGGCGTGGCCGCACCCGCCAATGCCATGACGACCGCCGACAAGCTCGATGCCCTGAGCGCCGGCGACATCACGAACCGGCTGATCCTCACCACCGCGACAGCGACCGCGACCAACAACGCCGAAGCGCCCGTGTCATTTACCTGGGCGAATCTGGGCACTGCGCAGAAAGCCGCGATCAAGCTCACCGTGGCCGAAACCGACGCGACCGCAACGGCACGCGTCAACTTCCTGCGCGGCGACCGCAGCACCGAAGGCACAGGCACCGTGCGCGTGCGCAAGTCACGCCAGGGCGACATCGTCAATTCGGCGCTGTGGTACGTGGGCCCACCCGTGAGCAACCTTACCAATGACGGCTATCGCGCTTTCGCCGCCAAGCAGGCCGCACGCATACCCATGGTCTATGTCGGAGGCAACGACGGCATGCTGCATGGCTTCTCGGCCCTCAATGGCGCGGAAAAGATCGCCTATGTGCCCAAAGGCGTGGTCGCCAACCTCAAGGACCTGGCCACGTCCGGCTATACCCACCGCTACTACGTGGACGGCTCGCCGTTCAGCGGCGATGTCGATATCGGATCGAGCGGCACGCCCAACTGGCGCAGCATGCTGGTCGGCACGCTGGGCGCAGGCGGCAAGGGCTATTTCGTGCTCGACATCACCACGCCTGGCAGCACCGCGCCCACGGGCACCACGGCGGTGGCCAGCAATTTCTCCACGGCCAATGCGGCGAGCCTGGTGGTCATGGACAAGACCGCCGTCGCCGGAGATGCCGCCACGGGCGATGCCGCCGACATCGGCCACATCTTCGCCGCGCCCGTCGTCGAGGACAACAACCCGCAGAAATCCACCCAGGTCGTGCGCCTGAACAATGGCCGCTGGGCGGTGATCATGGGCAACGGCTACAACAGCCGCAACGAGCGCCCCGTACTGCTGATCCAGTACCTCGATGGCACCAAGGAACTCAAGACCATCGTGGCCGCAACGACCGGCGACAACGCGGCCAGCAACGGCCTGTCGGCGCCGCGCCTGGTGGATATCGACGGCAACGGCACGCCCGACATCGTCTATGCGGGCGACCTGCGCGGCAATCTGTGGAAGTTCGACATCGGCTCCGCCGACCCGGGACAGTGGAACACGGCGTTCAGCAGCCGTCCGCTGTATTCGGCGGTCTACACCTCGGGAAATTCGAGCAGCGTGCAACCCATCACCGCCGCGCCCGTGGTCAAGCTCAACGACCGCGACGGCCTGGGTCTGATGGTCGCGTTCGGCACCGGCCGCAACGTCACCGAAGGTGACCGCACCGACACGTCGGTGCAGTCCATCTACTCGGTGCTCGACAGCACGGTCTACAAGTTCGTCGACGGCAAGCTCGCCGTCGACTCGGCCAAGGGCGTGGTCCAGCCCGTGGGCACAGGCTGGTCCAATCTAGTGCAGCAGACCATCTCCAACGTCGCGATTCCCGGCACGGGAAGCAGCAGCGCGCGCACCTTCTACACGGTGAGCCAGAACACGGTCGCGTTCTCGGGCACCAATGCGCGCAAGGGCTGGTACCTGCATCTGCCGGTGACCGGAGAACGCCTGCTCAGCAGCCCTTCGTTCTACGACGGCAGCAATATCCTGGAAGTGCTGACCGAAGTGCCGGGCTCGGGCAGCAGCGTGCTCGAGGAAAGCTGCTCGCCGCCGGCCACCTTGCCCAAGGTGTTCCGCACTTTCATCAACATCATGGACGGACGCAAGCCCAGCGTGCAGCTCATGGACACCAACGGCGACGGCATCTACAACAGCACCACGGACAAGGGCACCTCGCGCATGACGGCTTCGGTCAAGGAAAGCAAGTCCAGCAACCAGAACAAGGAAATCCGCACCGGCTCCGACAACATCGTCGATTCGTTCAGCAAGCTGCCCGAACAACCGCTGCGCCCCAGTTGGCGCCAGTTGCGCTGATGCAGCGCCAGCCCTTCAGAAAGGCCAGATTCATGCGACCTGCTTCCTCTCGCGGCTTCACGTTGATCGAAATGTTGATCGTGGTGGCTTTGGTCGGCATCCTGACGGCCGTCGCCATTCCCAGCTACCAGGAATACATGCGCCGCGGTGCACGCTCCGAAGCCAAGGCCGGCCTGTTGCAGGCCGCGCAGTGGATGGAACGCGCCGCAACGGTTTCGGGCGTGTACCCGACCGCCGCCAACACCAACAATGCGAATTTCTTTCCCTCCGGGCTGCGCAGCGTGCCGTCCAACCGCTACGCGATTGCCTTGCCGGCGGCCGACAGCACCAACGTCGCCTTTGTGCTGACCGCCACGCCGCAAAATGCCCAGACCGGCGACAAATGCGGTACGTTCACGCTGGCACAAAATGGCGAGCGCAACAACACCGGTATGAAATCGGGTACCACCTCCGCCGACTGCTGGAACCGCTGAGCACGCGGCAAGCCCTGGCGCTTGTGCGCTAGGATGGCGGCCACATGACGGCCACTCCTGACTTTATGCAACAAGCGCTGGCGCAAGCCGCTCAGGCGCTCTACTCCAGCAACCCCAACCCGCGCGTCGGCTGCGTGATCGTCGCGCCCGACGGCCGCACCGTTGTCGGTCAGGGCCATACCCAGCCGGTAGGCGGCCCCCATGCCGAAGTCATGGCGATGCGCCATGCCGCGGCGCTGGGCAACGATGTGCGCGGCGCGACCGCCTATGTGACGCTGGAGCCCTGCGCCCACCAGGGCCGCACCGGCCCCTGCTGCGACGCGCTGGTCGCGGCCGGCATAGGCCGGGTCGTGGCCGCGCTCGAAGACCCTAACCCGCTGGTCGCGGGCCAGGGCTTTGCGCGGCTGCGCGCCGCGGGCGTGCACGTCGAAGTCGGCGCCGGCGCGAACGAAGCGCGCGAACTGAACATCGGCTTTCTGAGCCGCATGGTGCGCAAGACTCCATGGGTGCGCATGAAAGCCGCGGCCTCGCTCGACGGCACCACGGCGCTGGCCAATGGGCAAAGCCAATGGATCACTTCGCCCGAAGCGCGTGCCGACGGCCACGCCTGGCGCGCCCGGGCCTGCGCCGTGCTCACGGGCATTGGCACGGTGCTGCAGGACAACCCGCGCCTGGACGTGCGCGGCATCGAGACTGCGCGCCAGCCGCATGTGGTGATCGTCGACAGCCGGCTGCAGACGCCACTGGACGCCAAGCTGTTCGTGCCGGGTCGCAACTGCTACATCTACACCGCCAGCGACAGCGCGGCCAAGACCGAAGCCCTGCAGGCACTGGGAGCGATCGTCATTCGCCTGCCCAACGCCCATGGCAAGGTCGACCTCGCGGCCATGCTGCGCGACCTGGGCCGGCGCGCCATCAACGAGCTGCATGTCGAAGCCGGCTTCCAGCTCAACGGCTCGCTGCTGCGCGAAGGGCTGATCGACGAACTGCTGCTGTACCTCGCGCCCAAACTGCTGGGCTCGGGCCGCGGCATCGGCCACATCGGTCCGCTGACGGCGCTGGCCGAAGGACCGGAACTCGCATTCCACGATGTCACCAGCGTGGGCCCGGATATCCGCGTGCTCGCACGTTTTGCGCAGCGGCCCGCATTCTGAACCTTGTCTTTCCCCTACTGCCACAATCAAGCACATGTTTACTGGAATCATCACCGGCATGGGGCGCATTGCCGCCGTGCAGTCGCTTGGCGACACTCCGGCCCACGGCAAGCGCCTGGTCATTGAAACGCCCGCGGGCTACCTCGACGATGTCGGCCTGGGCGACAGCATCGCGCTCAACGGCGCCTGCATGACCGTCACCACGTTCGACAAGTCCACGCACACGTTCACAGTCGACATCTCGGCGGAATCGCTGGACAAGACTTCGGGCCTGGCGCAGACCGGCCCTATCAACCTCGAAAAGGCCTTGCAGGCCCATGACCGTCTCGGCGGCCATCTGGTGTCGGGCCATGTCGACGGCCTGGGACGCGTGACCCACTTCGCGCCGCTGGGCGAAAGCTGGGAACTGCGCATTCATGCGCCGGCCGAACTCGCGCGCTATGTGGCCTACAAGGGCTCGATCACCGTCAACGGCGTGAGCCTCACCGTCAACCAGGTGCGCGATCAGGCCGACGGCTGCGAGCTGAGCATCAACCTGATTCCGCACACCGTCGAAAACACCGCGCTGGGCGTGCTCGCCGCGGATTCTCTGGTCAATCTGGAGATCGACCTGATTGCGCGCTATGTAGGCCGGATGATGGACCGGCCCGCTCCCAGCGCCTGATCCTCGCGCAAGCCAGCCTTGTCTTACAAGAAAGCCTGGCAACTCCAGCTATACCTAGGGCAGCGGGGCCGGCGTGAAGCCAGCCCTCCATCCCACCTCAGCTGCTCCTCTCCTTATGCCTACTGCCCCCGAATACCGGCTGGACAAGCGCCCCCGTGCCAGGAGCCTGCGCTGGCGCGGGGCCTTGTGCACCGTGCTGCTGACCCTGGGCCTGAGTGCCTGCGGCAGTCTTCCCCAGGATGTGGTCCGCCCCGTGTCCCAGGCCTGGGAACAGCCCGCGCAGACCGCGCTCGGGCAATGGGTGCGCCAGCGGCATGCGGCCGACAAGGCACGCCACCCCTCGGCCTTCATGCTGCTTGCCGGCGCGCCAGCGGCCTATGGCAGCCGCCTGGCACTGATCGAAGGCGCGCAAAAAACGCTGGATCTGCAGTACTACGCCATCCATGCCGATGCGAGTTCGGGTCGCCTGCTGCGCGGCCTGGTCACGGCCGCCGAACGCGGCGTGCGCGTGCGCATCCTGCTCGATGACTTCCACAGCGTGGGCAGCAACGCCCAGGTGCTGCGCCTGGCCTATGTGCCGAACATCGAAATGCGGCTGTTCAATCCGGTACCCGGACCCCGCAATTCCACGATGCTCCGTGCGCTCAGCACGCTGACCGACTTTCACCGCGCGCAACAGCGCATGCACAACAAGCTGTTTCTCGCCGACAACGTGATCGGCATCGCGGGCGGACGCAACCTGGGCGATGCCTATTTCGACCAGGACGACAGCGGCAACTTCATCGATCTGGACGTGATGGCCGCCGGCCCCATCGTGCAAGACCTGTCGCGCAGCTTCGACAGCTACTGGAACAACCAGCGCGCCTATCCCGTGCAAGCGTTGATCAGCCGCGAGGAACTCGAACGCATGGAAACGTCGGAGCAGGCCGCGGCGCGCAAAGCCGCGCAGGCCAAGCTGCCGAACGGAAGTGTGGCAGCGGCGGCCGTGCCTGCGGGCGAAACTGGCGACAGCCTGCTGTCCTCGGCCGAGGCGGCGCCCGCCGACAAACCGTCTTCGACCATCTGGGACCAGACGCCGATGGATCTGGACCAGGCGCCCTGGGTCTGGGCCAGGGCCGCGGTGCTGGCCGACAAGCCGACCAAGATCGCGCTCGAAGGCGAAGGCCCTACCCCTACGGCCGCAAGCGCCGCTGCGGCGGCAACGGCCGCCAGCCAGCCCGACCGCGCCCAGGACCCGCCCGAAACAGCGGCGGCGACCAGCGCGCAAGCCCCGGGCCTGCGGCCCGGCACGGGCACCATGGCCGTGCGCTCGGGCGGCAGCCTGGCGGCCGTAGGCCTGCAGGCCGATACCGTGGTCGATGGCCTGCTGACCTTGATTCGCCAGGCACGCCGCGACCTGCTTGTGGTCTCGCCCTACTTCGTTCCCGGCGACGACATGAAGCAGGCATTCGCCGCGGCGCGCAAACGCGGCGTGCGCGTGCGCGTGCTGACCAATTCCCTGGCATCCAATGACGCTCCCGTGGCCCATGCGGGCTATGCGCGCCATCGCAAGGAGCTGCTCGCCATGGGCGTGCAACTCTACGAAATGCGCAGCGAGCGCGCGGGCCTGCGCGACAGTCTGTCGTCAGGCAGCGGCGCCGGCGCCTCGCGCGCCATGCTGCACTCCAAGCTGCTGGTCATCGACGGCGGTCTGGTCGCGGTCGGCTCCATGAATCTCGACATGCGCTCGCAACTGCACAACACCGAGATTGCCTTGCTGATCGCCAGCCAGGCCTTGGGGCGCGTGGCCACCGAGAACATCGAAGCCGGTCTGGCCGAAAGCGCCTGGAATGTGGTGCTGACCGACGACGACCGCCTGCTGTGGCGCGCCCCTCAGGGCAGCGGCCTCGAGGACGCGCACTCCGAGCCCGACGCGAGCCTGCCGCTGCGCTGGATGCTCAAGTTGCTGGGGCCGCTGGCGCCCGATCACCTGCTGTGACGCGGGCCAGGCCTAGCCCCAGCGATTCGGCAGGTCTTCCACCCAGCGCGAGATGTCGCTCTGGTCGGTCTGCACGCGCACTTCCTGGAACGCGATTTCGGCTTCGGGATAACGCCGGCGCAGCAGGTTGAGCCATTGCTTGAGCCGGCCCGCGCGCTGGCGCGGCTCCAGGTCTTCGCAGACCATTTCCCAGAACCGCGCGATCTGCGGCAGCAGCGACGCCCAGCTGACTTCGACCAGCGCCGCCTGGGCCTGCGGCCCTTCGACCGCGGCGCGTATGGCCAGCGCCAGGCCCGGGTCGGCCACAATGCCCCGGCCCAGCATCAAGTCATCGCAGCCCGACTGCGCGCGGCAGCGCAGCGCTTCTTCCACGGTCCAGATTTCGCCGTTGGCGATCACCGGCACGTCAACGGCTTCGCGTATGCGCGGAATCAGCTCCCAGTATGCCGGCGGCCGGTAGCCATCGAGCTTGGTGCGTGCATGCACGACGATTTCGCAGGCCCCGCCCTGGGCCATGGCCTGCGCGCATTCGCGCATCAGCCCGGTGTCGTTGAAGCCCAGGCGCATCTTGGCCGATACCGGCAGATGGGCAGGCACGGCGGCGCGCACCGCGCCCACCACGCGCGCGATATGTTCGGGGTCCTGCAGCAAGGCCGCACCGCCGCCGTGGCGATTGACGACCTTGGCCGGGCAGCCGAAATTGAGGTCTATGCCTTCGGGGCCCAGCCGCGCAAGGTTGGCGGCATTTTCGGCCAGGCTTTCGGGGTCCGAGCCCAGCAGCTGGGCGCGCACCGGCACGCCGGCCAGCGTGCGGCTGCCGTTGCGCAACTCGGGCATGGTGCGCAAATACACCTTGTCGGGCAGCACGCTGCCCGTGATGCGAATGAACTCGCTCACGCAGCGATCGGCGCCGCCGACACGCGTCAGCACATCGCGCAGCACAAAATCCAGCAGCCCTTCCATGGGCGCAAGCAATAGCTTCATCGTTCCACCCTGCGCACCAGAGCCTGGCACAGCCCTCTCACCCGATTCATCATAGAAATTTCCACAGTCACACTGATTTGACCCGCATTGTCGCGCCAGCGCCTATGCCCCGGCGCGCCGCACGTCACAACCGCGTCATCTGCATGGAGTGCAATCAGCGTTTCTCGGATTGATGGTCTGCCCATGCTGCTGTACAAGACGACCAAAGCCCAACAGGAACTGGCACCCGGCTCGCGCAGTCTGAACCTGCGCCAGCGCTCGTTGCTGCTGCTCGCCGAAGGCACGCCGTACATTCAGCTCGCACAGATGTACCACGGCCAGGGCGAAGCCCTGGTGACCCAGTTGCTGGAATCCGGCTATCTGGAATCCCGCGCCATGGAGATGGCCCTGCCGGCGCTCGAGCCCGCAGCCATGCCCGAGCCACCGAGGCCGGCCGAGCCCGCCGCGGCGCCAGCGATGACGCTGGCCGGCACACGCATGTATCTGTTCGACATGGTCGAGCGGCTGTTCGCGAATCGCCAGCAGGCGCTCGCCGATCAGTTGCGCCAGGCCTTGCGCGAAGCGCGCGACGAGCAAGGCCTGCGCGGCGTCTGCGACGCAATGCTCAGCGCCGTCGCCGAACATGCGGGCGCGCAACGCGCGCTGCAGCTGAGCCAGCAGCTCACCCATCTCGTTCCTGACTGGAGCCTGGAATCGCATGATCAAGCACCATGAAAAAAGCCGGGGCTCCCATGGGAACCCCGGCTTTGCGGATGGCATGCAGGCAGTGAATCAACGCACGGCAAGACGCCACAGCGTGGTGACTTCGGCGGCGCGCGCAGCGTGCAGCGCATCGGTGGTGTCCGCCACCTTGCCATGCTGAGCCTTGGCGTCGAGACGACCAACCACCTTGAGGCCGGCGGCATCGATCCAGCCGGTCAGCTCTTCGCGGCTGCGCAGTCCCAGGTGCTCGGCCAGATCCGACAGGATCAGCCAGGCTTCGCCGTCGAGCGTCAAATGCTCGGCGACGCCGCTGAGGAATCCGCGCAGCATCTTGCTGTCCTGATCGTAGATCGCGTGCTCGAGCGCCGAGCTGGGCTTGGCTGGCACCCAAGGTGGGTTGCAGACCACCAGCGGCGCACGGCCTGCGGGGAACAGATCGGTCTGCAGCAGTTCGACCTTGTTCAGGCAGCCCAGCGTCTGCAGGTTCTGGCGCGCGCAGTCGATGGCGCGCGGCGACATGTCGGTGGCGACGATGCGCTTGACACCGCGGCGCGACAGCACGGCCGTGAGCACGCCCGTACCGACACCGATGTCATAGGCCAGCGTCTGTGCGCCCGGCGGCAGCGGCGCTTCGGCGACCAGGCCGACATACTCGGCGCGCACCGGCGAGAACACCGCGTAGTGCGGATGGATGCGGTTGTTCGGTGCAATGCCCAGGGCTTCGACTTCGACGCCCTTCTTGCGCCACTCGTGCGCACCCACCAGGCCCAGCAGTTCACGCAGCGGCGTGACGATGGTCTGGTCGAGCTTGCCGGGCTCACCCCAGCCTTCGATGATGGGCTGGCGCAGATCAGGCGCACGGCGCAGGCTGATCACGTAATCGGGTTGCAGCTCGATCAGAATGCTCGACAGCACGCGCGCGCGCTGGGCCTGCGCCTGACGGTGCAGGTGGAACGCATGCGGAAAAGTCTCTTCGGGCAGGATTTCCTGCTTTTGCGCGGCCTGGCGCTTCTGGTGCCTGGCCTTGGCCGACGACTTGCGCGGATCGCGCTCCTGGCGACGCATCAGCGCCTGCAGCAGCAGACGCGCGTTCTGGAAGTCGCCACGCCACAGCAGCGAGGTTCCTTCACAGGCCAGACGATGGGCCGCATCGGCAGACAGGGTGTCGTCGGCAATGACCACCTTGCGGGGTGCCGCGAGACCACTTTCGGAGCGCCAGACAGCGCTGCGCTCCTTGTTTTTTTCATGCCAATGCAGCATCGGAGCTTTCAGTTCAATGGGCGCTTGAGGCGCACTTCTTCAATCTTGATACCACCAATGACAGCAGTCTTGGCGGTCGACATTTCGCGCTTGAAACCGGCCATTTCGTGGAAGCGCAAGGCGCGTTCATTGCGCAGCGGCACCCAGGCGGTGACATTGGTGCAGCCTTCTTCGGCCAGGCCGTCGCGGGCTGCGTCCCAGAGGGTCACACCCACGCCTTGGCCCCAATGCGAGGGGGCCGCGTAAATGGCCCAGATCTCGCCGGTGGTAGGACGGGACTTCTCATCGCGCGAGCGATCGAAGCCGACAAAGCCCACGATCTTGTCGCCATCGATGGCGACCTGGACCTGGGGCTCACAATATTCAATGGCTTCACGCCAGTACGCCTGGCGCTTTTCAACCGACGACATGGATTTCAACTGATCGTCAGGAACCAGCCCTCGGTATGCCTCCGTAGCGGAAGCGGTATGGATCTGTGCAATGGCCTTGGCATCGCGAAGCGTGGCGGGACGAACCTGGAAACTGGACATGGAAATACCGAAACGAAAACAGGTGAAAATGGGGAAAAGCGGAATTGTCGCCGCAAACGTTTTTTCGCCTACTGGCGCGAATGTGTAGCCATTCACGCAAGTACGGCTGTCTTGATTGCCTTGCCCTGCCAAAGCCGATGTGATAACGCCTGCAAAACAGGCAAACACCGGCGTCGGCCTGACCAACCCGGACAGGCTTCAACGTTCGATGGATGGAGACAAAAAATGCCTTGCTCGGGCCTGAACTCCTGCAGATGACGCAGGCTGTACAGGCGCTATAACCAGCGCCGGAGCAGCCCCATCACCCGGTCAAGCCGAGGCCCGTAGGGAGGATAGAACAACGCTCCCATGGACCAGCGCGACTGCAGCAACACCGACTTCTGGTGGCTGAACCGCAAAAAGCCTTGCTCTCCATGGTACGCCCCCCAGCCGCTGTCGCCAACCCCGCCAAACGGCAGGTTGTCGTGCGCTATGTGCATCAGGGTGTCGTTGACCGTCACCCCGCCGCTGACAGTTCGCCGGAGTATACCGTCCCGGACATTTTCATCGCTGCCGAACCAGTATAGGGCCAATGGCCGGGGTCCGGCATTGAGCGCCGCGACCACGTCATCGAGGCGCTCGTAAGTGATCACGGGCAGGATGGGACCGAAGATTTCTTCCTGCATCAGCTGCATTTCCGAGGTCGCGCCGAACACCAGCGCGGGCGGCATCTGCCGCTCGGCGGCGTCGCTCCACAGACTCGCGGCGGCTTCGCCGGGCTGGGCCTGGGCCGGCCCCATCACGTCGACGCGCGCGCCCAGCGACTGCGCCTGGCGCAGCATCTGGCGCAGCCGCGCCAGATGGCGCTTGGTCAGGATGGACGCGTAATCGGGGTTGCCGATGATGGTCGGGTAAAGCCTTGCGACGGCAGCGCGGTAGGCCTGGGCAAACGCCTGTTCGCGCCCGCGCGGCAGCAGCACATAGTCGGGCGCGATGCAGGTCTGGCCCGCATTGAGCAGCTTGCCGTGGGCGATCTTCAGCGCGGCATCGGCAAGGTCGCAATCCTGCGCAATCAAACAGGGCGATTTGCCGCCCAGCTCAAGTGTCGTGGGAGTCAGGTGCACGGCCGCGGCCTGGGCCACGCGCCGGCCCACGGCCGTCGACCCGGTGAACACCAGGTGGTCGAACGGCAGGCCGGAGAACTGGGTCGCGATGCTCGCATCGCCCTGCACCACGCAAAACTCGTCGGGCGAAAAGAACTGGTCGACCAGCGCCGCGAGCTGGGCCGACGTATGGGGAGTGAGTTCGCTGGGCTTGAGCATCACGCGGTTGCCCGCGGCCAGCGCCGTGATCGCCGGCGCCAGCGCGAGCTGCACCGGGTAGTTCCAGGGCGAGATCACGCCGACCACGCCCAGCGGCTGGCGCTCTATGCGCGCGCGCGCCGGCCGCAGGTACAAGGGGGTGTGCACGCGCTGCGGCCGCATCCAGCGCGCCAGCTTGCGCAGGCACTGGTTGAGCAGGTTGCGCAGCACGAAGAAATCGGCCACCTCGGTCAGGCGCGGCGAGCGCATGCCGAAATCGGCCTGCACCGCGGCAGCGAGCACCGCCCCATGTTCGTCGAGCATCTTGCGAATGCGCAGCAGGCGCTCGCGCCGCACCAGCAACGGTACCTCGACCTGGCTACGACTGGCCTGGTGCTGGGCCTCGAACAAACGATGGAGATCGGCAGGGATCATCAAAATGCGCGCTCACAAAAACAGTAGCCAAAGACATCATCGCTGCGCCCCAAAATTGGGAGCACCGGGCAGAACGCTCAGGCGGCCTCCCCTGCACCACGGGATGCAAGGAAAAAGCCGCGGCCCGCGCACCTGCGTGGACCAGGCCGCGTCAGCGGCTCAGGGCGTGTTCCTGATCTCGCGCGGCTGCACGTCGACGACATCGTCGTTGCCGCGCAGAATGCCGCCGCGGTGGCGCAGGCTGTCGGCAGCGGTGTCCGCGGCGGGTGCCGCGGCGCCCGCCGCCGTCCAGGTGCTGCGCGAACGGTAGACGGTACTCCAGGCCGCACCCGGGCTCACGCCCATGACCCACGGAGTGACCGGTCGACCTGTGAGCTTGGCCCAGAGAGCGCGCGCGCCCCAGACCAGCGCCAGCAAGCTGGCCGCAGCCAACAGGCTGAGGAAGAACACGGTCGCGGCGATGAGCAGGAAAATGCGCACCGACCAGCGAAGCACCAGAGTCACGAATTCATTCAAAGTGAGGCCCCTTTCTCGCCGACCAGGAGGTTTACTCCCGGTCAGCCAATGTAAATTGGAATACGCCCGGCTCGAGCACCGGATCCACCTGCACCGCGATCACGCTCTTTGGCGGAAAACGCCCTTCGAGCAGCAAGCGCGACAGCGGGTTCTCGATGCGCTGCTGTATCGCCCGTTTGAGCGGACGCGCACCGAACACCGGATCGAAGCCGACCTTGGCCAGCTCGTCCACAGCCTGGGGCGAAACCTCGAGCACGAGGTCCATTTTCGCCAGACGCTTCTCGAGCAACTGCAGCTGGATCCGTGCAATCGATGCGATATTTTTCGCATCCAGCGCATGGAACACCACAGTTTCGTCGATGCGGTTCAAGAATTCGGGTCGGAAATGGTTTTTTAGTTCCCCCCACACCGCATCCTTGATGTCGCTCGCGTCTTCACCGGCCATGGCCTGGATCAGCGGCGAGCCGATATTGCTGGTCATCACGATGACGGTGTTCTTGAAATCCACGGTGCGGCCCTGGCCGTCCGTGAGGCGGCCGTCGTCGAGCACCTGCAGCAGCACATTGAACACGTCGGGATGGGCTTTTTCCACCTCGTCGAGCAGCAGCACGCTGTAGGGCTTGCGGCGCACGGCTTCCGTCAGGTAGCCGCCTTCCTCGTAGCCCACATAGCCTGGCGGTGCGCCGATCAGGCGCGCGACCGAGTGCTTTTCCATGAATTCGCTCATGTCGACGCGAATCAGATGGTCTTCGCTGTCGAACAGGAAGCCCGCGAGCGCCTTGCACAGCTCGGTCTTGCCCACGCCCGTGGGGCCCAGGAACAGGAACGAACCGGTGGGACGGTTGGGATCGGACAGCCCCGAGCGCGAGCGCCGGATCGCGTTGGCCACGGCGGCAATCGCCTCTTCCTGGCCGACCACGCGCTCGTGCAGCTTGTCTTCCATCTTCAGCAGCTTGTCTTTCTCGCCCTGCATCATCTTGGCCACGGGAATGCCCGTGGCGCGGCTCACGACTTCGGCGATTTCCTCGGCGCCGACCTGCGTGCGCAGCAACCGGTGCGCGGGCGCACCGCTCGCACCCACGCCGTCTTCATGGTCCTGCGCTTCCTTGAGCTGCTGCTCCAGCGCGGGCAGCCTGCCATATTGCAGCTCGGCGACCTTGTTGAAGTCGCCCTTGCGCTTGAGTTCCTCGATCTGGATGCGGATCTGGTCCACGTCCTTGCGGATCTGCTCCGAACCCTGGGCGCTGGCTTTCTCGCTCTTCCAGATATCTTCCAGATCGGCGTACTCGCGCTCCAGATTCTCGAGCTCTTCCTCGATCAGCGACAGGCGCTTTTGCGAGGCCTCGTCCTTTTCCTTCTTCATCGCTTCGCGCTCGATCTTGAGCTGGATCATGCGCCGGTCGAGCCGGTCCAGCACTTCGGGCTTGGAATCGATTTCGATCTTGATCTTGGCCGCGGCCTCGTCGATCAGGTCGATGGCCTTGTCGGGCAGGAAGCGGTCGGTGATGTAGCGATGGCTCAGCTCGGCCGCGGCGACGATCGCCGGGTCGGTGATGTCCACGCCATGATGCGCTTCGTACTTGACCTGCAGGCCGCGCAGAATGGCAATCGTGTCCTCGACGCTGGGCTCGTTGACCAGCACCTTCTGGAAGCGCCGTTCGAGCGCCGCATCCTTCTCGATGTACTTGCGGTATTCATCGAGCGTGGTCGCGCCTATGCAGTGCAGCTCGCCGCGCGCCAGCGCCGGCTTGAGCATGTTGCCCGCATCCATCGCGCCGTCGGCCTTGCCCGCGCCGACCATGGTGTGGATTTCATCGATGAACAGGATGACCCGGCCCTCTTCCTGGCTGAGTTCCTTGAGCACGGCCTTGAGCCGTTCCTCGAAGTCGCCGCGGTACTTGGCGCCCGCGAGCAGGCCTGCCATGTCGAGCGACAGCACGCGCTTGTTCTTGAGGCTTTCGGGCACTTCGCCGGCCAGGATGCGCTGGGCCAGGCCTTCGACGATGGCGGTCTTGCCCACGCCGGGCTCGCCGATCAGCACGGGATTGTTCTTGGTGCGGCGTTGCAGCACCTGGATCGCACGGCGGATTTCCTCGTCGCGGCCGATCACCGGGTCGAGCTTGCCGCTGCGCGCGCGCTCGGTCAGGTCGAGCGTGTATTTCTTGAGGGCTTCGCGCTGGCCTTCGGCTTCGGCGTTGTCGACGCTGTTGCCGCCGCGCACGGCTTCGATCGCCGACTCCAGGCTCTTGCGCGACAGGCCGTGCTGCTTGAGCAGCTGACCGGCGCGCGTGTTGCTGTCGCTGAGCGCGAGCAGAAACAGCTCGCTGGCGATGAACTGGTCACCGCGCTTGAGCGCTTCCTTTTCGGTGGCCTGCAGCAGCCGGCCCAGGTCGGAGCCGACCTGCACCTGGTCCTGCACCTGCACCTTGGGCAGGTCGTCCACGGCTTTTTGCGTCGCGGTCTGCAAGGCGCTGACATTGGCGCCCGCGCGCGAAAGCAGCGAGCGCGGGCCGTCATCCTGTTGCAGCAGCGCCAGCAGCAGGTGCAAGGGGTCGATGTTCGAATGATCGCTGCCCAGCGCAAGCGTCTGGGCCTCGGACAGGGCTTCCTGGAATTTTGTCGTCAGTTTGTCTATACGCATGGGTGAAATACCTCCGAATTGCTCCACAGGTGGGGGAGATCCCCTCTATTTCAAGCCAAAACCGCCGCGTCCAGCTGCCAGACAAAGGCCCGACCACGCCCGCTGCGGACAGTTCAGCCGCCGTCCGCTGCAGGCGTCCAGCGCGCGAGCGCGGCGTCGTCGGCGCTGCGTGCGTCGACCCAGCGCGCGCCCTGCGGCGTCTGCTCCTTCTTCCAGAACGGCGCCTGGGTCTTGAGATAGTCCATGATGAACTCGCAGGCCTCGAACGACGCGCCGCGGTGGGCCGCGCTCACAGCCACCAGCACGATCTGGTCCAGGGGCTGGAGCAGGCCCACGCGGTGAATCACGCGCGCGCCAAAAATGCCAAAGCGCGCCATCGCCTGCTCGACGATGGCCGCAATCGATGCCTCGGTCATGCCGGGATAATGCTCGAGTTCCATCGACGCCACGGCGTCGCCGTCGTTGCGGTCGCGCACGCAGCCGACAAAGCAGCAGACCGCGCCCACGCGCGCATCGGCGGCGCGCAGCGCGGCGAGCTCGGCGCTGGCGTCAAAATCCTGGGGCTGCACGGCGATATGCACCGCCGCCATATCCTTCATGGCGCACGGTGCAGCCGCGGGGCCGACAATAGCGCCAGTTCCTCTTCCACCACGGTGGCCAGCTGGCGGTTCTCCTTGGTGTTCGGCAAGCCGACCACCAGGGCCTGCAGACGCTGGAGATCACCCACCGTGGGCGCCACCTTGATCTGCGCGTGGGCTGCGCCGGCATTGCCGGCGCGTATCAGGCCAAACACTTTGTTGGCCCATTCATTCTTGTTGTGCGCCATGGCGCCCTCTCATAGTCAAAACGGCAATGCCATTTTCGTTAGCATTGACTCGCACTGTAACCTTCAGACCATGGCCTCTCTCGCAATCACCACCAGTCACTACAAGCTTTTCCCGTCGCCGCGCAATGAACACCGCGTGGTCTTCGAGTATGAAGTCTTCGTTCCCTACCCCTACGCGCTGATCGATCTGCCCAGCTTCGACTTCAAGGGCAAGTACAGCCTGTTCGCGGCCTGCCGCATCAAGGACATGAAGATGGGGCAGCTCGCGACTTTCGAGCAGGTCGACGACGCCATCCATTTCGAGAAGAACTTCACGCCCGATTGAGCCCATGTCCGAAGGCAACCAACTGACCGTGGCGCCGAGCTTTGCCGCGCTTTACGCCGACCGCAGCGGCCGCGTGCGCACGCCCCTGGCCGAAGTGCTGGCGCGCTATGAATTCTGCGAAGACCTGGCCAGCCATCTGGTCGAGCAGGCGCAAATCCTCTATCACCGCGAAGCGCCCTCCGAATCCGGCGTGCTCCAGGGCATGCATGCCGCGCTGCGCGTCGACGACACGCTGCTGAGCGCCGCCGAGGCCGGCTGGGTGGTGCAGCGGCTCGCGGAGCTGCTGGAGTGGAAGTGCCCGGCGCTGGGAGAGGCCGAAGGCGGCAGCGTCCAGGGTTGAGCGGTCGTCAGACCGAATCCGCAAGCCTGTTGAGCATTCTCTGCACCTGACCGTGCGTCCACTCGCCACCACGCGCCGCCGCAATGCCGCGGCGGTTGAGCTCGGCAGCCATGGCGCGGTGAGTCAAGCCTTGCGCCTGAAACTCGGCAAACAGCGGCTGCACCTCGCGCGCAAACGCATCGGCCGTCTGCGTGCGCTTTTCGAGCGTCGCCTGCAGATTGCGCGAACCCGCGCTGCCCAGCACCACGCCGCGCGCCTTGGCGTCGGCCAGCGCGGCGCGCGTGCGCTCGCTGACCGAAAGCGGTGTCGAAGACTCCTTGGTCATGCTCAGCCTCCGGTCACGGGTGGAAAGAACGCGACTTCGTCGCCTGCGGCCAAAGGCGCGGACTCGTCGCTGAGCACCTGGTTGTGCGCCATGCGCACCGCCTTGCCGCGTGCCAGCGCCTGCGCTGCGGCGCCGCCGCGCGCGATCAGTTCGTCGCGCAGCGCACCTAACGTGGCCGCGGCCGTGCAACAGGTTTCGGAGCCCGTGCCCAGCGCTTCCCGAATGGACGCGAAATAACGCACGGTGACCGTGATCGGGGTGCTCATGCCATCAGCTCCGCAAAGGACAGGAAGCGCACGGTATCGCCGCGCGCGATGGTGTTCTCGGGCGGGTTGTCGACCACGCCGTCGCCCCAGGCCGCCGAAGTCAGCAGGTTCGAGGTCTGGTTGCGGAACAGCTCCAGCCCGCCGGCTTCGTTGTAGCGCACGCGCAGGAACTCGCGCCGGCGGTCGCCGCGCGGCCAATCGAAATCGGCGCGCGCCGCAATGCTGCGCGGCGCGACATCGGCCACGCCCTGCAGGCGCAAGAGAAACGGTCGCACCAGCAGCAGGAAAGTCACGAAGCTCGACACCGGGTTGCCCGGCAGTCCCATGAAATGCGTGGCGCCGAGCCGGCCATAGGCAAACGGCTTGCCGGGCTTCATGGCGATTTTCCACAGACCGAGCTCGCCCAGTTGCTCGACCGCGGGCTTGATATGGTCTTCCTCGCCCACCGACACGCCGCCGCTGGTGAGGATCAGATCATGCGCAGTCGCTGCGTCACGCAGCGCATTGACCGTCGCTTCGCGCTGGTCGGGAACAATGCCCAGGTCGGTGACTTCGCAGCCCAGGCGCTGCAGCATGGCGCGCAGAAAGAAACGATTGCTGTTGTAGATGGCGCCGGGCGGCATGTCTTCGGGGCGCACGCTGCCGGGCATGACCAGTTCATCGCCCGTGGAAAACAGCGCCACGCGCGGCCGGCGCGCGACTTGCAGCTGGGCCAGGCCGATGCTGGCCGCCAGACCCAGTTCGGCGGGCGTGAGCCGCGTGCCGGCGTCGAGCACCACGGCGCCGCGCACGATGTCGTCGCCCGCGCGCCGCACCCATTGGCCGGCCTTGGGCGGGGCATTTACGCGCACGCTGCCGTCGGGCTGGGCTTCGCAGTCTTCCTGCATCACCACCGCGTCCGCGCCTTCGGGCAGCGGCGCGCCGGTGAAGATGCGCGCCGCCGTCGCGGGCGCGAGCGGCTGGCCCATCTGGCCCGCGGCTATGCGCTGCGACACCGGCAGCAGCGTGCCCGCGGCGGCGATATCGCTGCTGCGCACGGCGTAACCGTCCATTGCGCTGTTGTCGTGCGGCGGCACCTGCAGCGGCGACACCGCCTGCGCCAGCAGCACGCGGCCGTCGGCGTCGAAGGTGCTGACCTGCTCGCTGCCATCCAGCGTGCGCGCCTGCGCCAGCACGGCGGCCAGCGCTGAATCAAGGGAAGTCAGGGAGTCGCGCATATCAGCTTTCATTCAGGGGACCGGTATTCGAAGCGTGCGCCTTCGGCAATCAGCCAGTCGGCGACGGCATCGGGTCGGTTCAGGTCCAGCAGGGTCAACGGCACGGGCAATGCGGCCGGCAGTTGTCCGGGATCATCGGTGGCCAGCGCCAGCACGCCGGCGTCTTCGGTGCAGCGCAGCGGCCGCTCGGGCGCGCCCGCGTCAGGCGCACGCCAGACTTCGATCTTGGGCAGGTCGCCATGCTTGAAGCCTTCGACCAGCACCCAGTCGACGCCGGCGTCCAACTCCGCGAGCATGACATGGATATCGAGCGCGCCCGGCGCTTCGAACTCGCGCATCAGCGCCAGCCGTTGATCGGAAACCACCAGCACCTCGAAGGCGCCGGCCTGGCGGTGGCGCCAGCTGTCCTTGCCCGGCTGGTCGATATCGAAACGGTGGTGCGCATGCTTGACGACCGACACGCGCAGGCCGCGCAGGCGCAAGGTGGCAATCACCTGTTCGACCAGCGTGGTCTTGCCCGCGCCGGAATAACCGGCAAAGCCGACCACTTTCATGGCCGGCTTTCCATGCACATTGGCATCAAGGATGCACTCAGTCGCAATGCTGAACGATATAGGCCTTGACCTGCTCCACATCGGCGGGCAGACGCTGCACGCGCTTGGGCAGGTCTTCGATGCCGATGAACTTCGCCGGGCGGTCGGGCTGGCGGCCCAGCGCTTCTTGAATGGTCTCGGCGAACTTGATCGGCAGCGCGGTTTCGAGCACGATCATGGGCACCTTGGACGCCTGGTCGCGCGCGACCTTGACGCCGTCGGCGGTATGGGTGTCGATCACCATGCCGAAGCGTTCGGCGACATCGCGAATGGTCGCCAGGCGATCGGCATGCGTGCTCTTGCCGCTGACGAAACCGTAGCGCGTCGCGGCCTCGGCGAACAGCGGATCGGCGCTCAGATCGAAGAAGCCGTCGCGTGCCACGCCCTGGTCGAACAGCGCGCGCGTGCGCTCGCCATCGCGGCCCAGCAGGTCGAACACGAAGCGTTCGAAATTGCTGGCCTTGCTGATGTCCATCGACGGGCTCGAAGTCTCGTACGTATTGGCGCTGCCGCGCACGCGGTAGATGCCGGTGCGGAAGAACTCGTCGAGCACGTCGTTCTCGTTGGTCGCGACCACGAGCTTTTCGATCGGCAGGCCCATCTGGCGCGCCACATGGCCCGCGCAGACATTGCCGAAGTTGCCGCTGGGCACGGCGAAGCTGACCTTCTGGTCATTGCTCTGCGTGGCCTGCAGGTAACCCGCGAAGTAGTACACCACCTGGGCCAGCAGACGCGCCCAGTTGATCGAGTTGACGGTGCCGATCTTGTAGCGCGCCTTGAACGCGTGGTCGTTCGACACCGCCTTGACGATGTCCTGGCAGTCGTCGAACACGCCGTCGATGGCGATGTTGTGGATGTTCTCGTCCTGCAGGCTGAACATCTGCGCCTGCTGGAACGGGCTCATGCGGCCGTGGGGGCTGGTCATGAAGACGCGCACGCCCTTCTTGCCGCGCATCGCGTACTCGGCCGCGCTGCCGGTGTCGCCGCTGGTCGCGCCCAGGATGTTGAGCGTTTCGCCGCGGCGCGCGAGTTCGTATTCGAACAGGTTGCCCAGCAGTTGCATGGCCATGTCCTTGAAGGCCAGCGTCGGGCCATTGGACAGGGCTTCCAGCCACAGGCCGTCTTCGACATGGCGCAGCGGAACGATTTCGCCCGTGCCGAAGACTTCGGCCGTATAGGTCTTGGCGCACAGCGCGCGCAGGTCGTCGGCCGGGATGTCGTCGATGTACAGCGACAGGATGCGGAACGCGAGCTCGGCATAGCCTTGCTCGTGGTAGACGCGGCGCAGCTCGCTCAGCAGCGCGTCATCGATCTGTGGATAGCTTTGCGGCAGGTACAGGCCGCCATCGGGCGCCAGGCCTTCGAGCAGGATGTCGCAAAAGCGCTTGCGTTCGGGGTGACCACGGGTGGAGAGGTACAGCATGGGCGGGGCCTTCAGTTCAGCTCTTCCTTGCGGATGCGGTTGATGGGAGCCAGCACGGTGGGCAGCGCCTGGATCTGCACCAGCGCGGCGTCCATGTCGCCTTCGCGCGTGTCGTGCGTGAGAATGATCAGGTCGGTCTGGGTCGAGCCCTCGCCGCCGATTTCATCGGCTTCGCGCTGCAGCACGGCATCGATGCTGATGCCGGCGCCGGCCAGGATGCCCGTGACCTTGGCCAGCACGCCGGCTTCGTCGGACACGCGCAGACGCAGGTAATAGCTGGTCACGACTTCGCTCATCGGCAGCACGGGCAGGCTGCTCATCGCGCCTTCGAGCGTGTTCGACTGGAAGGCCAGCGGCGGCACGCGGTGGGCGGCGTCGGCATCGGCCAGGCGCGCGATGTCGACCAGGTCGGCGATCACGGCGCTGGCCGTGGGCTCGGAGCCCGCGCCCTTGCCGTAGTACAGCGTGGTGCCGACGGCGTCGCCGTGCACCACCACCGCGTTCATCGCGCCTTCGACATTCGCGATCAGGCGCTTCGATGGCACCAGCGAAGGATGGACGCGCAACTCGATGCCCTTGTCGGTGCGCTTGGTGATACCCAGCAGCTTGATGCGGTAGCCGAGTTGCTCGGCGTAGCGGATGTCGGCCGCGGCCAGGCCCGTGATGCCTTCGATGTAGGCCTTCTCGAACTGCACGGGGATGCCGAACGCGATCGCGCTCATCAGCGTGACCTTGTGCGCTGCGTCCACGCCTTCGATGTCGAAGGTGGGGTCGGCTTCGGCATAGCCCAGACGCTGGGCTTCCTTGAGCACCACGTCGAAGTCCAGGCCCTTGTCGCGCATTTCGGACAGGATGAAGTTGGTCGTGCCGTTGATGATGCCGGCCAGCCACTGGATGGAGTTGGCGGTCAGGCCTTCGCGCAGCGCCTTGATGATGGGAATGCCACCGGCGACCGCGGCTTCATAGGCCACCATCACGCCCTTGTCGGCCGCGGCCTGGAAGATCTCCGTGCCGTGCACGGCCAGCAGCGCCTTGTTGGCGGTGACCACATGCTTGCCCGCGGCAATCGCTTCGAGCACCAGCTGCTTGGCGATGCCGTAGCCGCCGATCAGCTCGACCACGACGTCGATGTCTGGATTGGCAATGACTTCGCGCGCGTCGCCGACCACGCGGACCGCGTCGCCGACCACGCTCTTTGCGCGCTCGGTATCCAAGTCGGCCACCATGGTAATTTCAATCCCGCGACCTGCGCGGCGGCGAATTTCGCCCTGATTGCGCTGCAACACGTTGAAAGTGCCGCTACCCACGGTGCCAATGCCCAGAAGGCCTACTTGGATCGGTTTCATATACAAATTGCCAGTCAAAAAACGCTGCGGTGCGCAGCAATGGGAAAGCAGTGAATCAGTTCGTGCCGAAGCGCAGACGCGCTTTTTCGAGGAACACGGCGACACGGCGAATCGCTTCGCGCAGGTCGGCCTCGTGCGGCAGGAACACGATGCGGAAATGGTCGGGATCGGGCCAATTGAAGCCCGTTCCCTGGACCAGCATGACCTTGGTTTCCTGCAGCATCTCGAGGAAGAACTGCTGGTCGTCCCGGATCGGATAGATCGCGGGATCGAGCTTGGGGAACATGTACAAGGCGGCCTGCGGCTTGACGCAGCTCACGCCCGGAATCGCGGTGATCAGCTCGTGCGCCAGATCGCGCTGCACGCGCAGCCGGCCGCCCGCGCGCACCAGGTCGTCGATGCTCTGATGGCCGCCCAGTGCCGTCTGCACCGCCCACTGGCCGGGCACGTTGGCGCACAGCCGCATGTTCGACAGCATGTTCAGGCCTTCGATGTAGTCGCGTGCGGGCTTCTTGTCGCCCGACACCACCAGCCAGCCCGCGCGGTAGCCGCACGAACGATAGGCCTTGGACAGCGAGTTGAACGTCAGCGTCAGCACATCGGTCGACAGGCTGGCCATGGGCACGTGCACCGCATCGTCGTAGAGCACCTTGTCATAGACTTCGTCGGCGAAGATCACCAGGCCATGCTCGCGCGCGATCTCGACGATGCCCTTGAGCAGGTCGGTCGAATAGAGCGCGCCCGTGGGGTTGTTCGGGTTGATGACCACGATGCCCTTGGTGCGCGGCGTGACCTTGGAGCGGATGTCGTCGAGGTCGGGCATCCAGCCGTTGGCTTCGTCGCAGGTGTAATGCACGGGCGTGCCGCCCGACAGGCTGGCCGCTGCCGTCCACAGCGGATAGTCGGGCGCGGGCAGCAGCAGTTCGTCGCCGTTGTCCAGCAGCGCATTGGTGGCCATCACGATCAGCTCGGATGCGCCATTGCCCAGGTAGATGTCATCGAGCGTCACGCCCTTGATGCCCTGGTGCTGGGTCTCGTGCATCACCGCCTTGCGCGCCGCGAAAATGCCCTTGCTGTCCGAATAGCCCGCGGAATTGGGCAGATTACGGATCATGTCCTGCTGGATTTCCTCGGGCGCATCGAAACCGAACACCGCCAGATTGCCGATGTTGAGCTTGATGATCTTGTGCCCGTCTTCCTCCATCTGCTTGGCCGCGTCCATGATGGGCCCGCGGATGTCATAACAGACGTTGGCAAGTTTGGCGGATTTGAGGACGGTCTTCATGCTGGTAGGGAGTAGTTACTGCAGAACACGCCAAAGGGCAAAGACCCCCTGGTGAAACCTATAATTTGACCACAGTTCCGCACTGCACCATCGCGCCCATGGGCATCCACTTTTCACGCCGGCTGCCCGCGCAGCCACAACCGAGCGCAGCATGAAATTCCAACCCGACCGCTCCGACGCACAGACCATCCGCGGCTACGGCCCCGGATGGATCGCCATCGAACAGGAAAAATTCAGCCACAGCCTGATCATCAGCGCGCAAGGACTGCGCCAGGACTGGAACTGCAAGCGTTTCGAAGACCTCACGCCCGCGCATTTCGCCGAACTGGCGGAAATTCCCGCGGAGCTGGTGCTGTTTGGCAGCGGCGCACGCAACCGCTTCGTGTCGCCCGCCTGGCTGCAGCCGCTGATCGCCAAGGGCATAGGCATGGAGACCATGGACACCCAGGCCGCCTGCCGCACCTACAACATCCTCGCGGGCGAGGGAAGAAACGTGGTCGCAGCGCTGCTGCTGGAGTAAGCCCAGCTTGCGCAAAAAGAAATGTGCCGACACAACCCGGCGGCGGTCAAGACCGCGCAACGACGCCTCAAGGGTTGTGTTTAGGCACTGTAAATCAATTCAGGGTAAAATACGCGGCTGCGGTTGGGGGTTGCACCAAAGCAATAACAGACCTTTGCCCTCAACTATTCAACGACTACACCCGAGAGATAGAAGCGCATGGCGATCGTTGTCAACAAACCACTCCCTGAATTCGAAGCCAATGCAACCGGCGGGCTCAAGGTGTCCAACACCTCCCACAACGGCCAAATTGTGATTCTCTACTTCTATCCTAAAGACAATACGCCCGGTTGTACCACCGAAGCGATGCAGTTTCGGGATAAATACAAGGATTTTGTCAAAGCCGGTGCCGCTGTCTTCGGTGTGTCGCGCGACAACATGAAATCCCATGATGACTTCAAGGAAAAGCTCGAGCTGCCCTTCGAACTCATCGCCGACACCGAAGAGAAGATGTGCCACATGTTCGGCGTGGTCAAGAACAAGATCATGTACGGCAAGAAGGTCAAGGGCATCGAGCGCAGCACGTTCCTGATCGATGCCGAC
This sequence comes from Acidovorax sp. CCYZU-2555, assembly GCF_018413525.1. GTDB lineage: Bacteria > Pseudomonadota > Gammaproteobacteria > Burkholderiales > Burkholderiaceae_C > Comamonas. Next base: position 14,682 of record NZ_JAHCDD010000014.1, on the reverse strand, counting down.
GGCCTGCTGCACCAGGAATGGCGCGGCCTCAAGGTGCCAGGCCACGTCGAGGAAGTGCTCAAGGCCGTCAAGTCCTTGAAGACACTGAAGAAGGAAGCGGCCTGATTTTCAGCCCCTGCCCTTGAATGCCTTTGTCTGTCACAGAGGTATGCATAATGGAACGATGCTCCTGAGCTTCGTTTCATCCTGTGTTTCCAATCCCAAGCCGCCCCGGTCTCCGTGGCGGCTTTGTGCTTTTTGTTCCGCTGTTTTTTGATTGGGCCTGCCGAATATGCCACTGCCTCCTGCACCCAGCCGCCGCGCGGCCACTCTCCCTGCCGAAGCTTTCAGCGTAGTCGCACAACGCAAGGACACGCGCCCGAACATTGCTGACGACGACCTCGACGACGCGCCCGTGGCGGTCGCCGTTGCCGCCCCGGCACGCCGGCGCAGCGCCGGCGTGGAAGCCGCAGCCCCGCTGATCCAGGTTGAAACCACGGCGCGCACGCCCGCGCCCTCCGCCCCTGTGGTCGCTGCTGCGCCCGCCCCGGTCACGGCCGCCGCGCCGCGCGCCCGCCGTGCCAAGCGCGACAGCGCGCCCGCCCCAGTCGTCGAGGCCAAGGCCAAGACACCGGCGACCGCAGCGCCGACAGCGCCCGCCCCAGCTCCCGTGGCCGCAGCCAAGGTCAGCAAGCGCAAATCGCGCTCGGACAACACCACGCTGTTCGTGCTCGACACCAATGTGCTGCTGCACGATCCCACCAGCCTGTTCCGCTTCGAAGAGCACGACATCTTCCTGCCGATGGTGGTGCTGGAAGAGCTCGATGCGCACAAGAAGGGCATGACCGAAGTCGCGCGCAACGGCCGCCAGGTCAGCCGCAGCCTCGACGCGCTGGTCGCCGCCCAGGGCGAAACCAGCCTCGACAAGGGCTTGCGCCTGAGCGCCTCGGGCCACCGCAGCGCGACCGGCCAGCTGTTCTTCCAGACCGAAGCGCTGGAATGCACGCTGCCCTCGAGCCTCCCCCAGGGCAAGGCCGACAACCAGATCCTGGGCGTGGTCGAAGCCCTGCGCCTGCAGCGCAACGGCCGCGACGTGGTGCTGGTGTCCAAGGACATCAACATGCGCGTCAAGGCGCGCGCGCTGGGCCTGGCCGCCGAGGACTACCAGAACGACAAGGTGCTGGAAGACGGCGACCTGCTGTATTCGGGCCTGATGCCGCTGCCCCAGGATTTCTGGACCAAGGCCGGCAAGGGCATGGAAAGCTGGAACGAAGGCCCCTACACCTGCTACCGGGTCACGGGCGCGATCGTCGGTCAGTTCATGATCAACCAGTTCGTCTACTACGAAGCACCGGGCGAGCCGAGCCTTTTCCTGCGCGTGGCCGAAATCCGCGACCGCACGGCCGTGCTCAAGACCTTGCGTGACTATGGCCATGCCAAGAACGCGGTCTGGGGCGTGACCACGCGCAACCGCGAGCAGAACTTCGCGATGAATCTGCTGATGGACCCCGAAATCGACCTCGTGACGCTGACCGGCACGGCCGGCACCGGCAAGACGCTGATGGCGCTGGCCGCGGGCCTGACCCAGGTGCTCGACGAGCGCCGCTACACCGAGATCATCATGACGCGCGCCACGGTGAGCGTGGGCGAAGACATCGGCTTCCTGCCGGGCACGGAAGAGGAAAAGATGGGCCCGTGGATGGGCGCGCTCGACGACAACCTCGAATTCCTCGCCAAGGGCGACGGCGGCAATGCCGGCGAATGGGGCCGTGCCGCGACCAACGAGCTGATCCGCAGCCGCATCAAGATCAAGAGCATGAACTTCATGCGCGGTCGCACCTTCCTCAACAAGTACCTGATCCTGGACGAGGCACAAAACCTCACGCCCAAGCAGATGAAGACGCTGATCACGCGCGCCGGCCCGGGCACGAAGATCGTCTGCATGGGCAACCTGGCACAGATCGATACGCCTTACCTCACCGAAGGCTCGTCGGGCCTGACCTATTCGGTCGACCGCTTCAAGGGCTGGCCACACAGCGGCCACATCACGCTGGCGCGCGGCGAACGCTCGCGCCTGGCCGACTTTGCGAGCGAGGTGCTCTAAGCCATGCCGATCAGCTGGATCACTGCACTGAAGCTCGTGCCCTGGGGCGATGTCATCGAAGCCACGCCCCAGGTGGTCAAGGCCGCCAAGGGTCTGCTGCGCAAGAAGGACGCCGCGGCTGAAGAGGCCGCCACGCCATCGGCGTCGAGCAGGCTGTCGACGCCCCACTCCTCGGGCGAGCAGGCACTGCAGCTGATCCAGTCGCTCGAAGGCCGCATACGCCAGCTGGAGCAAGGCCAGCAGCAATCAGCCGAGCTGATCCAGCAACTGGCCGAGCAGAACGCGCAGGTGATTCGCACCGTCGACCTGCTGCGCACCGGCGCCCAGCGCCTGGCCTGGGCCTGCGTGGCGCTGGGGTTGACCGTGGTCGGACTGGTGATTGCGGTGTGGCGCATGGGTTGAGCGGCACGCCCTCCCCAAAAACAGAAAACGGCCTCAGGGCCGTTTTTTTATTGCGCCGCGCGCCCCAGCTCAGCGGCTACGTCAGAAATCGTCCGCGCCCATTGCAAGATTTTCGAAGCGCGTCTGGTTCTTCTGGAAGAACAGCTTGACCGTGCCCGTAGGGCCGTTACGCTGCTTGCCGATGATGACTTCGGCGATGTTGGGCTCCTTGGAGTCCTTGTTGTAGTAATCGTCGCGGTAGATGAACATGATGATGTCGGCATCCTGCTCGATGGCGCCCGATTCACGCAGATCGGACATCATCGGGCGCTTGTCGGTGCGCTGCTCGACCGAGCGGTTGAGCTGCGACAGCGCGATCACCGGGCATTGCAGTTCCTTGGCCAGCATCTTCAAGCCCCGCGAAATTTCGCCGAGTTCGGTCGCGCGGTTGTCGGAGCTTGCCGCCGAACCCGAGCCGCTCATCAGCTGCAGGTAATCGACCACGATCAGGCCGAGCTTGCCGCATTGGCGTGCCAGGCGGCGCGAGTTGGCGCGCAGCTCGCCAGGCGTCAGGCCCGGGCTTTCGTCGATGTGCAGCGACACCGTGCGCAGGCGCTCGATGGCTTCGGTGAGCCGCGGCCATTCGTCGTCGTTGAGCTTGCCGGTGCGCAGATTGCCCTGGTTCACGCGGCCGATCGAGCCCACGATACGCACGGCGAGTTGAGCGGCGCCCATTTCCATCGAGAAGATCGCGACCGGCAGGCCTTCGTTGAGCGCCACATGCTCGGCGATGTTCACCGCCAGCGCGGTCTTGCCCATCGAAGGACGCGCGGCCAGCACCACCAGGTCGCCGGCCTGCATGCCCGAAGTCATGCGGTCCAGGTCGGCAAAGCCCGTGGGCACGCCGGTCACATCCATCGGGTTGTCGGCCATTTCCTGGACGCGGTCCAGCAGGTCGACGACCAGCGTGTCCAGCGACTGGAAGCCCTGCTTGTTGCGCGCGCCCTCTTCGCCGATCGCGAAGATCTTCTGCTCGGCCTCGTCGAGCACGCGCTCCACGGTCTTGCCCTGGGGGTTGAACGCGTTGGTGGCGATGTCGTCGCTGGCCGTGATCAGCTTGCGCAGGATGGAGCGGTCGCGCACGATTTCCGCATAGCGGCGGATATTGGTCGCGCTGGGCACGTACTGGGCCAGCTGGTTCAGATACATCAGGCCGCCGATTTCCTCGGCCTTGCCCATGGTCTGCAGGTGCTCGTAGACCGTGATCACGTCGGCGGGCTTGCTGCCGTTGATCAGCTTGCCTATCGCTTCGTAGATCAGCTGGTGCTCGTGGCGGTAGAAGTCGCTGTGCGACAGCAGGTCGCCCACGCGGTCCCAGGCGTTGTTGTCCAGCAGCAGGCCCCCCAGCACGCTCGATTCGGACTCCATCGAATGCGGCGGCACGCGCAGCTGCGCGACCTGGCGATCCGGGGGAGAAAAAGCATCATCGAGCTCGAGCGGGGGCATAACAGAGGACATGAATTTCCTTGGGGGCAAGCCCTCCATCCTAGCCGCAGCCGGCGCCGGCGTCATCCGCGATGCGCGTTGTACGCACGGCAGATGCGGCTATGGCTTGCAAAGAGGGGGCCAAAGAGAAAGCAAAAAACACAAAAGCCGCCCGAAGGCGGCTTTGTTTCAGAGCCGAGGCGCTGAATTAGGCAGTTTCGCCGTAGACCGAAACGGTCACGTCGACAACCACGTCGGTGTGCAGGGACACGCTGACGGTGGTATCGCCAATGGTCTTGATAGGACCGTTGGGCAGGCGCACTTGCGACTTCACAACCTTGTAGCCTTGCTTGTTCAGCTCAGCCGAGATGTCGTGGTTGGTCACCGAGCCGAACAGACGGCCGTCAACGCCAGCCTTTTGCGACAGCTTGACATTGCTGCCGGCGAGCTTTTCGCCTTCAGCTTGTGCAGCAGCCAGCTTTTCAGCAGCAGCCTTTTCCAGTTCAACGCGCTTGGCTTCGAACTGGGCCTTGTTGGCTTCAGTCGCGCGGCGTGCGGAGCCGGTAGGGATCAGGAAGTTACGGGCGTAGCCGTCTTTGACCTTGACGATATCGCCCAGGTTACCCAGGTTTACAACCTTTTCGAGCAGAATGATTTGCATGGTTCGTGCTCCTTAGATCTTGTGCTGGTCGCTGTAAGGCACCAGGGCCAGGAAGCGCGCGCGCTTGATGGCGGTGTTCAGCTGACGCTGATAGATGGCGCGGGTGCCGGTCAGACGTGCGGGCACGATCTTGCCGTTTTCGCCGATGAAATCGCGCAGCGTGTCGACGTCTTTGTAGTCGATTTCTTCAACGCCAGCCACGGTGAAGCGGCAGAAGCGCTTGCGCTTGAACAGCAGCGACTGGGTGTTGCGCTTGGGGCGCTTGTCTTTGTTGAATTTCTTGAACGTGGCCATTGCTGGACCTCTTGAAAATTAATTTTGTTGAATATCCTGGATGTGCATCACCACTGTCTTGCTGTTGCGCGGGGTAGCGAGGAAGCCTTGAAACTTCCAGCTGCTGCCGGGGGCCTGGCGAGCCAGACGCTCTGCCAGTGCCCCAAAGGCCACCGCTTTGACAGCTGCCTTGACATTCCGCTGGGTACCTGCCTCTTGCTGCTGCGATTCGTGTTCGATTCGCAGATCCAGCGCTGGCAGTCCGGCGGGCGTGTAGCGCAAGGGTTCAACCTCGGCGATACAGGCAGTCAGGACAACGTGGTTTTCCACTCCGTGGGCGTGATGTGACGCTGAGTTCAGGCCTGTTCGGCTTGGTTAGCCTTGCGGGCTTCTTCGCGCTCGACAGTCTTCATCATCGAAGAAGGTGCAGTATCAGCCTTCTTCTTTTGCACGGTCAGGTGACGCAGCACGGCGTCGTTGAACTTGAACGCGTGTTCCAGTTCAGCCATCACGGCTTGATCAGCTTCGATGTTCAGGCACAGGTAGTGGGCCTTGGCAAGCTTGTTGATCATGTAGGCCAGTTGACGACGGCCCCAGTCTTCTTCACGGTGCACCTTACCGCCGCCGGCGGTAATCATGCCCTTGTAGCGCTCCAGCATGGCTGGAACTTGTTCGCTTTGATCCGGGTGGATCAACAAAATGATTTCGTAATGACGCATGTAAACTCCCTTTTGGGTTGGGCCCCCCGCTGCGTCTGTAGCGGTGTGGCAAGGCAAAGCAGGCAATTATAGCGTCGCTTCTTCAGGCTTGTACACTCCATGCCTGAGATGCCCTTGCCAGGTGGCGGTTTACCAGCCCAATGACGCGCCGCGCCGGCCGGTCTTGAAATCTTCCGGCAGGTGCCCCATCTGCGCAGCAGTTGTTTATTTCCTCTTATTCTTTAAGCCTTAACCCATGTCTGAACAGAATCCTACAGCCCACCCTGCCCCGGCAGATGCCTCGCCTGAAGAAGTGGAAGCCGCAATGGCCGCCCACAGCGCGGACGAAATCGCCCGCCTGCAGGCCGAGCTCGCGGAGATCAAGACCAAGAGCGCCGAACTGGCAGACCAGTTCCTGCGCGCCAAGGCCGAAGCGGAAAATGCGCGTCGCCGCGCCGAGGACGAAGTGTCCAAGGCCCGCAAGTTCAGCATTGAAAGCTTCGCCGAGAGCCTGTTGCCTATCTGCGACAGCCTCGACGCCGCGCTGGCCATCCAGTCGGCCACGACCGAGCAGCTGCGCGAAGGCGCCGACGCCACGCGCCGCCAACTGGTTTCGGCGCTGGAACGCAACAAGGTCCAGCCCATAGACCCCGCCGCCGGCGAAAAATTCGACCCCCATCTGCACCAGGCTATCAGCGTGGTGCCCGCCGAGCAGGCGCCCAATACCGTGGTTGCCGTGCTGCAAAAGGGTTATCTGATCTCCGACCGCATCCTGCGTCCGGCGCTCGTGACCGTCACGGCCCCTAACTAGCTGAAAAATTTCGGCGTGACGGCTTGAAGCAAGACCGCACGCCACAAGTTATCAGCCATTCATATATTTAATATTTCGGAGAAGAACATGGGAAAAATCATCGGTATCGATCTGGGCACCACCAACAGCTGCGTGGCTGTGATGGAAGGCAACACCATCCGCGTGATCGAGAACAGCGAAGGTGCGCGCACCACGCCGTCGATCATTGCCTACCAGGAAGACGGCGAGATCCTCGTCGGCGCCTCGGCCAAGCGCCAGGCTGTGACCAACCCACGCAACACGATTTACGCTTCCAAGCGCCTGATCGGCCGCAAGTTCGCCGAGAAGGAAGTGCAGAAGGACATCGACCTGATGCCCTACACGATCACCAAGGCTGACAACGGCGACGCCTGGATCGAAGTGCGCGGCCAGAAGATGGCACCGCCACAAATCAGCGCCGAAGTGCTGCGCAAGATGAAGAAGACCGCCGAGGACTTCCTGGGCGAGCCCGTGACCGAGGCCGTGATCACGGTGCCGGCCTACTTCAACGACGCCCAGCGCCAGGCCACCAAGGATGCAGGCCGCATCGCCGGTCTGGATGTCAAGCGCATCATCAACGAGCCTACCGCTGCAGCCCTGGCCTTCGGCCTGGACAAGACCGACAAGGCCGATCGCAAGATCGCCGTGTATGACCTGGGTGGCGGCACGTTCGACGTCTCGATCATCGAAATCGCCGACGTGGACGGCGAAAAGCAGTTCGAAGTGCTGTCGACCAATGGCGACACCTTCCTGGGCGGCGAAGATTTCGACCAGCGCATCATCGACTACATCATCAGCGAGTTCAAGAAGGAACAAGGCGTTGATCTGTCCAAGGACGTGCTCGCGCTGCAACGCCTGAAGGAAGCCGCCGAAAAGGCCAAGATTGAACTGTCGAACTCGGCCCAGACCGACATCAACCTGCCTTACGTCACCGCCGACGCTTCGGGACCCAAGCACCTGAACATCAAGCTGACGCGCGCCAAGCTCGAAAGCCTGGTCGACGAACTGATCGAGCGCACCATCGCTCCCTGCCGCATGGCCATCAAGGACGCCGGCATCTCCGTGTCCGACATCCATGACGTGATCCTGGTCGGCGGCATGACCCGCATGCCCAAGGTACAGGAAAAGGTCAAGGAATTCTTCGGCAAGGAACCCCGCAAGGACGTGAACCCCGATGAAGCCGTGGCTGTCGGCGCCGCCGTGCAAGGCCAGGTGCTGTCGGGCGACCGCAAGGACGTGCTGCTGCTGGACGTGACGCCGCTGTCGCTGGGCATCGAAACGCTGGGTGGCGTGATGACCAAGATGATCACCAAGAACACGACCATCCCGACCAAGTTCGCACAGACGTTCTCGACGGCTGACGACAATCAGCCGGCCGTGACCATCAAGGTGTTCCAGGGCGAGCGCGAAATCGCTGCCGGCAACAAGGCGCTGGGCGAGTTCAACCTCGAAGGCATTCCACCAGCAGGCCGCGGCGTGCCGCAGATCGAAGTGACCTTCGACATCGACGCCAACGGTATCCTGAACGTGTCCGCCAAGGACAAGGCGTCGGGCAAGGAAAACAAGATCACCATCAAGGCGAACTCGGGTCTGTCGGAAGAAGAGATCCAGCAAATGGTCAAGGACGCGGAACTCAACGCGGCCGATGACAAGAAGAAGCTGGAACTCGTGCAGTCCAAGAACCAGGGCGAAGCCGCGGTGCACAGCGTGACCAAGAGCCTGGCCGAACACGGCGACAAGCTCGACGCCGCCGAGAAGGCCTCGATCGAAGCTGCCGTCAAGGAAGTCGAAGAAGCCCTCAAGGCCGACGACAAGGACGCCATCGACGCCAAGACCACGGCGCTGATGACCGTGAGCCAGAAGCTCGGCGAGAAGATGTACGCCGACGCGCAGGCTGCAGGCGGTGCTGAAGCGGCGGCTGCCGCCGGTGCGGCAGGCGCAGCAGGCGCGGCCCAGGGTGCCTCGGCACCCCATGACGACAATGTGGTCGACGCCGAAGTCAAGGAAGTCAAGAAGGACTGATGCGTCAGGTCCTCAGTGACTGACCGCCGCCGCGTCGTCCCGTTTTCGGGGTGACGCGGCGTTCCTGTTCCAACCGGCCCCAAAAATCAACATGTCCAAACGCGACTATTACGAAGTCCTAGGCGTTGCCAAGAACGCTTCGGACGAAGAAATCAAGAAGGCTTATCGCAAGCTCGCGATGAAGCACCACCCTGACCGCAACCAGGGCGATACCGCCGTCAAGGCCGAAGAGAATTTCAAGGAGGCCAAGGAGGCCTACGAAATGCTCTCCGACGCCCAGAAGCGCGCGGCCTATGACCAGTACGGCCATGCAGGCGTGGACCCGAACCGCGGCATGGGCGGCGGCGAAGGCTACGGCGGTTTCGCCGAAGCCTTCGGCGACATCTTTGGCGACATGTTCAGCCAGGGCCAGGGACGCGGCGGACGCGGCGCCGGTCGCCAGGTGTACCGTGGCAACGACCTCAGCTATGCGATGGAAATCACGCTCGAGGAAGCCGCCAAGGGCAAGGACGCGCAGATCCGCATCCCGTCCTGGGACAGCTGCGACACCTGCCACGGCTCGGGCGCCAAGCCCGGCACCAGCGCCAAGACCTGCACCACCTGTGCGGGCCAGGGCTCGGTGCAGATGCGCCAGGGCTTCTTCAGCGTGCAGCAGACCTGCCCGCATTGCCGCGGCACGGGCAAGATCATTCCCGAACCCTGCACCAGCTGCCAGGGCCAGGGCAAGGTCAAGCACCAGAAGACGCTCGAAGTCAAGATTCCCGCAGGCATCGACGATGGCATGCGCATCCGCTCCACCGGCAACGGCGAGCCAGGCACCAACGGCGGCCCTGCGGGCGATCTGTACATCGAGATCCGCATCCGCAAGCACGACATCTTCGAGCGCGAAGGTGACGACCTGCATTGCCAGGTGCCCGTGAGCTTCATCACCGCGGCCCTGGGCGGCGAGATCGAAGTGCCCACGCTGGCCGGCAAGGCCGCGATCGACATTCCCGAAGGCACGCAGGCCGGCAAGCAGTTCCGTCTGCGCGGCAAGGGCATCAAGGGAATCCGCGCGAGCTACCCTGGCGACCTCTACTGCCACATCGTGGTCGAGACGCCCGTCAAGCTGACCGAGTACCAGCGCAAGCTGCTGCGCGAGCTCGAGGAATCGCTGCAAAAGGGTGGCGGCCGCCACTCGCCCAGCGGCGAAAGCTGGACCGACAAGCTGAAGAAGTTCTTCAGCTGATCAACCCAGCCATCTCCCCATCCCCGCCGCGTGCGGGGATTTTTTTGCCTGCGCCACGCGCCATGTTCGCTGAAAGACATTCACGCCATCGCCGTTTACGATGGCAAGGCGTTAATATTGAGGGAAAATACGCCCAACTTCTCTTTTCGAGAAGCATATAAAACCCATGAAGAATTCCGAGCGCAGTTTTGCGCGCCGCATCGACCTCACTTCCCTGCAGCTGTTCGTCGCCGTCTGCGAGCTGGGCAGCATAGGGCGCGCGGCCGAGCGCGAGTTCATCGCTGCTTCGGCCGTCAGCAAGCGCCTGTCCGACCTCGAAGCCGCGGTCGATACCGCCCTGCTGTACCGCCACAGCCGCGGCGTCACGCTGACGCCGGCCGGCGAAAGCCTGCTGCACCATGCGCGCACCGTGCTGTTCGGGCTCGAGCGCATGCAGGGCGAACTCAGCGAATACGCCGAAGGCGTGCGCGGCCATGTGCGCATGCACGCCAACATGTCGGCCATCCTGCAGTTCCTGCCAGAAGACCTGGGCCGGTTCGCGCGCACCCACAGCCAGATCAAGATCGACCTGCAAGAGCGCCTGAGCGCCGAAGTGCTGCACGCGGTGCAGGAAGGCACGGCCGACATCGGCATCTGCACGCTGGGCACGGGCGGCGCGGGCGACCTGCAGACCCGACCCTACCGCAGCGACCGCCTGGTCGTCGTCGTGCCCGAAGCCCATCCGCTGGCAACCACGCCCAGCGTGGCTTTTGCCCAGGTGCTCGACTGGGACATCGTCGGTCTCAAGGCCGACTCCAGCATAGGCCTGGCGATGCAGGCCGCGGCCGCGCATGCAGGCAAGCCGCTGCGCCAGCGCATTCAGGTCACCAGCCTCGACGCCATGTGCCGCATGATCGACAACGGCCTGGGCCTGGGCCTGCTGCCCGACCGCGCGTTCGCGCTGATGCATGGCGTAGGCCACCTGCGCGCCGTGGTCCTGACCGACGACTGGGCCGCGCGCGAAGTACTGCTCGTGGCCCGCGATTTCGAGACCCTGCCGATGACTTCGCGGCTGCTGGTAGAGCACCTGGCCGCCGCCTAAAATCACCCACCCACCTGAAACCATAAAGCCGAGAGAACGCCATGGGACGCACCCTGTACGACAAGATCTGGGACGAGCACGTCGTCCACACCGAAGAAGATGGCACGTCCATCCTCTACATCGACCGCCATCTGGTGCATGAAGTGACCAGTCCCCAGGCGTTCGAAGGCCTGCGCGTCGCGGGCCGCAAGCTCTGGCGCATCAGCTCGGTGGTCGCCACGGCCGACCACAACACGCCGACCACCGGCTGGGAACTGGGCTACGACGGCATTGCCGACCCGATCAGCAAGGAACAGATCACCACGCTCAACGACAACATCGGCGAGTTCGGCTCGGCGGCGTTCTTCCCGTTCATGGACAAGGGCCAGGGCATCGTCCACGTGATGGGCCCCGAGCAGGGCGCGACCCTGCCCGGCATGACCGTGGTCTGCGGCGACAGCCACACGTCGACGCACGGTGCATTCGGTGCGCTCGCGCACGGCATAGGCACCTCGGAAGTCGAGCACGTGATGGCCACGCAGACGCTGCTCGCCAAGAAAGCCAAGAACCTGCTGGTGCGCGTGGACGGCAAGGCCGCGCCCGGCGTCACCGCCAAGGACCTGGTGCTGGCCATCATCGGCAAGATCGGCACGGCCGGCGGCACGGGCTACACCATCGAGTTCGCGGGCCAGGCGATCCGCGACCTGTCCATGGAAGGCCGCATGACGGTCTGCAACATGGCGATCGAAGCCGGCGCGCGCGCCGGACTGGTGGCCGTGGATGAGAAAACCATACGCTACGTCAAGGGCCGCCCGCTCGCGCCCACGGGCGTCGAATGGGACCAGGCCGTGGCCTACTGGCAGACGCTGCAGTCGGACGCCGACGCGCAGTTCGACCTCGTGGTCACGCTGGACGCCACGCAGATCGTGCCGCAGGTCACCTGGGGCACTTCGCCCGAAATGGTGCTGGGCATTGACGCCGTCGTGCCCGATCCCGACAAGGAAAAGGACAGCAACAAGCGCGGCGCGATCGAGCGCGCGCTGGTCTACATGAACCTCGAGCCGGGCAAGGCGATCGACGACATCAGCATCGACAAGGTGTTCATCGGTTCGTGCACCAACAGCCGCATCGAAGACATGCGCGAAGCCGCGGCCATGGTGCAAAAGCTCGGCCGCAAGGTCGCGAAGAACGTCAAGCTGGCGATGGTCGTTCCCGGTTCGGGCCTGGTCAAGGAACAGGCCGAGCGCGAAGGCCTGGACCTGATCTTCAAGGCCGCGGGCTTCGAATGGCGCGAACCCGGCTGCTCCATGTGCCTGGCCATGAACGCCGACCGGCTCGAGCCCGGCGAGCGCTGCGCTTCGACCTCGAACCGCAACTTCGAAGGCCGTCAGGGCGCGGGCGGACGCACCCATCTGGTCAGCCCATCGATGGCCGCGGCAGCTGCCGTGCACGGCCATTTTGTCGACGTGCGCCGCTTTGTCTGAACGGCAACGCTGAGCTCCCCCTTCGAGGAATACCTTCCATGCAAAAATTCACCGTACAAAAAGGCCTCGTGGCCCCGATGGACCGCGAGAACGTCGACACCGACGCCATCATTCCCAAGCAGTTTCTCAAGTCGATCAAGAAGACCGGCTTCGGCGTGAACCTGTTCGACGAATGGCGCTATCTGGACCACGGCGAACCCGGCCAGGACCCGGCCAGCCGCAAGCCCAACCCCGACTTCGTGCTGAACCAGCCGCGCTACCAGGGTGCGTCCATCCTGATCGCGCGCAAGAACTTCGGCTGCGGCTCGAGCCGCGAGCATGCGCCCTGGGCGCTCGACCAGTTCGGCTTCCGTGCCGTGATCGCGCCCAGCTTCGCCGACATCTTCTTCAACAACTGCTTCAAGAACGGCCTGCTGCCCATCGTGCTGCCCGAAGCCACGGTCGCCGCGCTGTTCGATGAAGTCGCGGCCTTCCCGGGCTACGAGTTGACCATCGACCTCGAGCGCCAGGTCATCGTGCGCCCCCAGGGCGAGGAAATTCCGTTCGACGTGAACGCGTTTCGCAAGTACTGTCTGCTCAACGGCTTCGACGACATCGGCCTGACCCTGCGCCAGTCCGACAAGATCAAGGCCTTCGAGGCCCAGCGCCTGGCGACCAAGCCCTGGCTCGCCCATACCCTGGTCCAGGGCTGATCGCCTGACCCGCTGCGCGCGCACCGGCGAACGCCGGTGGCCGCAGTCCCCATTTTTTACTTCGACAGAGAATTCCCATGAAAATTGCAGTCTTGCCCGGTGACGGCATCGGCCCGGAAATCGTCGCGGAAGCCGTCAAGGTGCTCAATGCCCTCGACCTCGACTTCGAAATGGAATCGGCCCCGGTCGGCGGCGCGGCCTATGCGCTCACCGGCCATCCGCTGCCCGAAGCCACGCTCAAGCTGGCGATGGAAGCCGATGCCGTGCTGTTCGGCGCCGTCGGCGACTGGAAGTACGACACGCTGGACCGCCCGCTGCGCCCCGAGCAAGCCATTTTGGGCCTGCGCAAGCACATGGGCCTGTTCGCCAACTTCCGTCCGGCCATCTGCTACAAGGAACTGACGCACGCTTCCAGCCTCAAGCCCGAGCTGGTCGCCGGCCTCGACATCCTGATCATCCGTGAACTCACGGGCGACATCTACTTCGGCCAGCCGCGCGGTCGCCGCATCGCCACCGACGGCCACTTCCCTGGTGCCGAGGAAGCCTTCGACACCATGCGCTATTCGCGTCCCGAGATCGAGCGCATCGCGCATGTGGCCTTCCAGGCCGCGCAAAAGCGCAGCAAGCGCGTGACCAGCGTCGACAAGGCCAACGTGCTCGAGACTTTCCAGTTCTGGAAGGACGTGGTCACCGAAGTCGGCAAGGAATACCCGGATGTGCAGCTGGACCATATGTATGTGGACAACGCCGCCATGCAGCTGGTCAAGGAACCCAAGCGCTTCGACGTGGTGGTCACGGGCAACATGTTCGGCGACATCCTCTCGGATGAAGCCTCCATGCTCACCGGCTCCATCGGCATGCTGCCTTCGGCCAGCCTGAACTCCAAGGGCCAGGGCCTGTACGAGCCCAGCCATGGCAGCGCGCCCGACATCGCGGGCAAGAACGTCGCGAATCCGCTGGCGACCATTCTGTCGGCCGCGATGATGCTGCGCTTCAGCCTGAACCAGGAAGCCGCTGCCCAGCGCATCGAAGATGCGGTGCAAGCCGTGCTGGCCCAGGGCTTGCGCACGCCCGATATCTGGAGCGAAGGCACGACCCGCGTCGGCACCGCCGAGATGGGCGACGCGGTGGTGGCCGCGCTGCGCTGAACTGCAGCCTGCCGCGCGACAAAGCAGCCAGCAATGGCTGCTTTTTTATGCCTGTTGCTGTCGCGCGTGTGCCATGCGTAGGCACTGTAGGAGCATCACTCGAAATAGATAAAAGCTATTGATATAAAAATTCTATTGCATGAGAATTTAAATACTTTCCTGCTATCAGGGCGGCAGCACACGCAGGAAAGCCGTTGGGCAATGCCATATGGCATCCCTGTATCAACCTTTCATCTATTTCCATGTATATCTTCAACAGTCTCTGGAACAGCACCGTCGCCTACTTTCAACCCGCAGTGAAGTATTGCGAAGAGCACAAAATCAACCGCACCACAATCGGCAACGTGGCCAACGACATCGGCTTCATCGTGGTCGAAGGCACCAAGCTGGCCGTGAGCAATGCTCCACCCATGGCCTTTCAAGCGCTGGCTACGGGAGGCCGGGCCATGCTGGACCTCAGCCATGCCGCGCTCACGAGCGTGCATGCATGGCAATTCGGCAGCGCGGGGCAGAACCCGCAAAAAAGCAGTGCCACCATGGTCATCGATCTCGCAAGTGCGGCGGGCGAAAAGCTCACCGAGCTCCCGGGCGCGGCGGGCGAAAAGCTGCAGGACTTGAGCCACAGCGCGCTCAAGAGC
>NZ_JAHCDD010000139.1 GCF_018413525.1 Acidovorax sp. CCYZU-2555 | reverse complement strand
CGCACCTGCTGCACGGCGGCCTGTGCCACATCGGTCGCTCCACCGGCTTCGAGCGCGCGCTCGGCGCCCGCAAGCGACCAGGCCACCACCACCATCATCGCCGCCATCAACGCGCAGATGCCGCCAAAGGCGATCACCAACCGCGTGCCAATCTTCCAGCTGCCGAATCCCATTTCTGCCTCTTTCTGCGCCAGGCGCAACTGTCTCTGGTGTTGTATTTAGTTATGGAATGGACCTGCCAGACAACGCGAAAGGCGCAGATCCAATTGCATTTTGCAACAAATTGACAATTCGGCGCTCCGGACATGCCCGCAGTCGAACCCGACCGCACGTGAAAGGCGCGGGTCTGAGACAATCATCGCGTGGACTTCTCAGAACTCATTCAAACCGTACTCATCTATGCCCTCCCCGTGCTGTTCGCCATCACGGTACATGAGGCCGCCCATGGTTATGCCGCGCGTTACTTCGGAGACAACACCGCGCACATGCTCGGACGCATCACGCTCAATCCGCTCAAGCACATCGATCCTGTCGGCACCATCCTGATGCCGCTGATGCTGTACTTCGCGACTTCGGGCGCGTTCCTGTTCGGCTACGCCAAGCCCGTGCCGGTGCAGTTCGGCAATCTGCGCAACCCCAAGCGCGACATGATCTGGGTCGCGCTCGCCGGGCCGGCATCGAACTTCTTCCAGGCCATTGTCTGGGCCATCGTGCTGGTGCTGCTCGTGACCAACGGCGTGCAGGAGCGCTTCTTCGTCGAAATGGCGCGCGCCGGCATTCTGGTCAACCTGGTGATGTGGGCCTTCAACCTGTTTCCGCTGCCACCGCTCGACGGCGGCCGCATCCTGGTGGGCCTGCTGCCCTGGAAGCTCGCCAACCAGGTGGCACGCATCGAGCCGTTCGGCTTCTTCATCGTGCTGGCCCTGGTGGTCATGGGCGTCGTCGGCACCATCTGGCTGCGCCCGCTGATGACGCTGGGCTACAGCGCCATCGACCTGCTGCTGACACCGCTGCTCGCGCTGCTGCGCTGAGCGCCCCGTTTTTGTTTATTGCGACATATTGGTTTTTTCCATGGCTACTACCCGATTTCTCACCGGCATCACACCTTCGGGCACCCCCCATCTGGGCAACTATGTGGGCGCCATCCGCCCGGCCGTGCAGTCGAGCCAGCGCGACGACGTGCAGAGCTTCTACTTCCTGGCCGACTACCACGGCCTGATCAAGGGCGCCGACCCGCAGCGCCTGCAGCGCTCGACGCTGGAGATTGCCGCGAGCTGGCTGGCCGCGGGCCTGGACCCGGAAAAGGTCATGCTCTACCGCCAGTCCGACGTGCCGGAAATCACCGAGCTGTGCTGGCTGCTGACCTGCGTCACGGGCAAGGGCGTGCTCAACCGCGCCCATGCCTACAAGGCTTCGGTCGACAAGAACGTGGCCGCGGGCAATGACGTCGACGCCGATGTCACGGCCGGCCTGTTCATGTACCCGGTGCTGATGGCCGCCGACATCCTGATGTTCAAGGCGAACAAGGTGCCCGTGGGCCGCGACCAGGTCCAGCATCTGGAAATGGCGCGCGACATCGCCTCGAGCTTCAACCACCTCTACGGCGAGCTGCTGGTGCTGCCCGAAGTGGTGATCGACGACAACGTCGCCACCTTGCCCGGCCTCGACGGCCGCAAGATGAGCAAGAGCTACAACAACACCATTGCGCTGTTCACGCCGCGCGAGCAGTTGCGCAAGCTGATCAACGCCATCACCACCGACTCGCGCGCGCCCGGCGAGCCCAAGGAAACCGAAGGTTCGGCGCTGTTCCAGCTGTTCCAGGCCTTTGCCTCGCCAGAAGAAACCGCGGCGCTGGCCGCGCAGTACGCGCAGGGCATTGCCTGGGGCGATGCCAAGCAGCGGGTCTTCGAACGCCTGGACCAGGAAATCGCACCCATGCGTGCGCGCTATGAAAGCCTGATGGCCGACCCGGCGCAGATCGAGAAAATTCTGCGCGCCGGCGGCGAGCGCGCGCGCGCGCTCGCCACGCCGTTCACGCGGCAGCTGCGCGAAGCCGTGGGCCTGCGCAGCCTGGCGCAGACCCAGGCGCCGCAAGCCGCCAAGGCGCAGAAGTCGGCCCTGCCCCAGTTCAAGCAATATCGCGAAGCCGACGGCAAGTTCTACTTCAAGCTGGTCTCGGCTTCGGGCCAGTTGCTGCTGCAAAGCACGGCCTTCGACGCGCCCAAGGAAGCCGGGCAAAGCATTGCGCGCCTGCAGCAGCAGGGCCAGGCCGCCTTGGCAGAACTGGCTGCGCGCCTGACACCCGTCGAGGGCGTGGGCCAGGACGAAGTCAACGAGGCACTCGATCAACTGCTGGCCGCGGCCAACGCCTGAAGGCGTTGCAAGCCGATGTGAAGCCATGAAAAGGAGCGAAGATGCGCCGAATAGCTGTCTTGGATGATGACCCGCTGTACCTGGAAATGGTGCAGCAGGTCGTGCAGGGCGCCGGCCATGTCTGCCGCACGCACGCCACCGGCAATTCGCTGATGCAGGAAATGCGGCGCGAAAGTTTCGACCTGCTGATCGTCGACTGGGAGCTGCCCGACACGTCGGGTCCGCAGGTGGTGCAATGGGTGCGCGAACAGATCGGCAATGAAATACCGATCCTCTTCATCACCCACCGCAGCGAAGAAAGCGACATCGTCTCCGGCCTGGGCAGCGGCGCCGACGACTTCATGGTCAAGCCGGTGCGCATGGGCGAACTCAGCGCCCGCATTCACGCCTTGCTGCGCCGCGCCTATCCCGACAGCGACGAAGATGTGCAGGCGTTCGGCCCCTACCGCTTCACTTCCTCGACCCAGTCGCTGGAATTCAACCAGCAGCCGGTCGAGCTGACCCACCGCGAGTTCGCGCTGGCCAAATTGCTGTTCCAGAACCAGGGCCGGCTGATGTCGCGCGACCACCTGCGCGACGCCGTCTGGGGCCACAGCGCCGAAGTGCTGTCGCGCACGCTGGACACCCATATTTCACGCCTGCGCCAGTTGCTGAACCTGCGCCCGGGCCAGTGCTACACGATCTCGGCCATTTATGGCTATGGTTACCGCCTGGACGCGCGCGACGCCCCGCCTGCCTCCTGACCGCGGCGCCTGAAATCGGCCCCGCCCTTTTGGCCCTGTGCCCCGGAACGCTCCATTCATGATGACATGTCGCCCCGCCGCACCTGCTCTTGCCGTCCTGCTGTTCGCCTGCGGATTCAGCGCCAGCGTACAAGCCACACCACTGATGGTCGACGGGCTGATTGCCCACCGCGTCGCGCCGGGCGACACGCTCGAGCAGATCGCGCGCCAGTATCTGGGCGACCACCGCCTGTGGCCCGAACTGCAGTCGTTCAATCGCGTCAGCAACCCGCTGCACCTGCAGCCGGGCTTCACGCTGCGCTTTCCCGACCGCCTGCTGCAGATGGCCACCGCGTCGGTCGAATACGTGCGCGGCTCGGCCGTGGCGATCACGCCCGCGCGCCGCAGCAGCGACAGTCAGGCGCCGGCCGCGGCGCAGCGGCGCAATGTGCAGGCCGGTGAAGTGCTGCAGGAAGGCGACCATCTGCAGCTCGACGCCAATTCCTTCGTCTCCGTGCGCCTGGCCGACGGCTCGCTGGTGCGCGTGCAGGCCCAATCGGACGTGCAACTGCAGCAGATGCGCCGGCGCGGCCGCGCGGGCAGCCTGCAATCGGTGCTCGAGCTGCAGTCGGGCGCGCTCGATGCCTCGGTCACGCCCCAGCCCGCAAGCCAGCGCCGCTTCGAGATCCGCACGCCCGTGGCTTCGACCAGCGTGCGCGGCACGCGCTTCAATGTGCAGGCCGATGCCACTGGCCGCACCATCACCGCCGTGGATGAAGGTTCGGTGGCCGTCGCCAGCGCTGCCCCGAACACCCGGCAGATGACTGTGCTCGATGCAGGCCAGGGCCTGGCCGTGACCGCCGAAGCGGGCGTGGGCGTGCCCAGCGCGCTGCTGCCCGCGCCCGATCTGAGCGCGCTGCCGGAACGCTTCGAAGATGCGCATTGGCTGGACATCCTCTGGCCGGCGATTGCCGGTGCCCAGCGCTACCAGCTGCAGGTGGCACGCGACGCGCAGTTCAGCCAGGTGCTGCGCAGCGCCGCGAGTGACACCACGCAGCAGCGCTTCGCAGCGCTGGACGACGGCAACTACTTTCTCGCGCTGCGCGCGATCGACGCCCAGGGCATTCCCGGGCGGCTGGCACAGCGCAGCATACGCATCAAATCACAGCCCGTGCCGCCGCTCTATCAGTCGCCGGTCGCCGCGGGCGTGATCGCACAAGGCGCGGGCGCGCTGCAATGCACGACCGTGCCCGGCGCCGTCGCCTATCGCATCCAGGTCGCGGGCAGCGCGGGTTTTGCGTCGCCGCTGCTCGATTCGCGCGTCGACGGCGAATGCCAGTTGTCTGTCGCGGCACTGCCCGCGGGCGCCTACCAGTGGCGCGCGGCCAGCATACGCAGCACGCCTACCGACGCCGCCGACCAGGGACCGTTTGCCGCGGGCCAGGCATTCACCGTGGCCACGCCGCCGCCGGAAATGCGCGCCAACGACCTGGTCCTTGGCATGCAAAATGACAGCACGCAGTTGAGCTGGCCGGGCCAGCCGGGCCAAAGCTTCCGGCTGATGGTCGCCAGCGATCTGGCGTTCAACGCCGTACAGCATGACGCCGTGCTGCAGGAGCCGCGCTGGGCCGCGAGCGCGCTGCCTCCGGGCCGCTACTACGTGCAGTTGCAGATCATCGACAGCAACGGACTGCGCAGCCGCTTCTCCGCGCCCCGCGAATTCGCCGCCGGCAACACCGTGCGCGATGGCTCGGGCGCAAGCCTGCGCACCGGCACCGATCTGCCGCTGCATCGCCAGTAAAGCCCCGCACCTTGCCGCCCGCCGCCCCCGCCCGTCGCCGCTTTCAATGGCAGCGCCTTGAATGGGCGGCGCTGGCCGCGGCGATCTTCGCGCTGGTGCTGTGGCTCGGCGGACCCGGGCATTTCGTGCGCTTCAATGCCATCGTGCAAGACATCGCCACGGGCCTGAACCAGCCCCAGGCGTCGCCCGAGATCGTCATCATTGCCATCGACGACGCGAGCATTGCCGCGATCGGCCGCTGGCCCTGGCGGCGTGCGCTGCACGCGCAATTGCTCGAGCAACTCTCGCCGCAACCGCCGCTGGCGATAGGCATGGACATCCTGTTCAGCGAAGAAGACCTCGACTACCCTGGCGACGACCTGATGCTGGCGCGCGCCGTCGCGCGCAGCGCGCGCGTGGTGCTGCCCGTCGTGCGCAGCAATCCCGGCGCGCGCCATCCCGCCGACTTGCCCATGGACGCGCTGGTGCACAGCGCCGCCGCGCTGGGCCATGTGCACGTGCAGGTCGACAGCGACGGCGTGGCGCGCAGCTATTACGCGCGCCAGGGCCCGCCAGGCAAGACCTGGCCGCATCTGGCGCTGGCCATGCATTGCATGGTCGAGCCCGCGACGCCGCTGTGCGCGCCCCAGGCCGAGGCCGCCGCGGATACGGCCGCCGCCGCCGATGCCAACTGGCAGCGCCAGCAGCGCGAGATCATTCGCTACGCCAAGCCCCAGCCGGCATTCACGCGTTATTCCTATATCGATGTGCTGCGCGGCGCGATTCCGGCCGCGGCGTTTCGCGGCAAGTACGTGCTGATCGGCGCCACGGCCACCGGCCTGGGCCCGGGTTTTTCACCGCCTTCGGGCACGGGCCTGCGGCAGTTGCCCAATGTGGACATGCTGGCCCATGTGCTCAACGACACGCTGCAGCACCGCCCTCTGCAGCCCGCCTCGCCCTGGGCCAATCGGCTGTTCAATGCGTTTCCCGTGCTGCTCGCCCTGCTGGGCCTCGCGGTGCTGGGCCCGTCTTCGGCGCTGGCAGTCTGCGCGGGCCTGCTGGGCCTGACACTGCTGGCCGCGGCGCTCGCGCCGCTGGCGTTCGGCGTGCAGTTCGCGCCCGCGGCCGCACTGACGGCGCTGGCACTGATCTATCCGCTGTGGAGCTGGCGGCGCCTGAACGCCGCGGCCCACTTCCTGGGCCTCGAAATGCAGGACCTGCAAAAAGGCCTGCCGATGATGCAGCCTGCGGCCAGCACCGGCGGCGACTTTCTCGCACGCCGCATCAGCGCCGTCGAGCATGCGTCGCGCGAACTGCGCCGGCTGCACCACTTCGTCAGCGAA
>NZ_JAHCDD010000138.1 GCF_018413525.1 Acidovorax sp. CCYZU-2555 | reverse complement strand
CCAGCAGCTCCTGCACGCCCAGGCGGATATTGCCGATGGCGGCCGTGCCCACGGGTGCCCAGGCGGCGATCGCCGGGTCCTCGATCAGCTGGTACAGCGCCGCGCCTTCGGGAATGTGCGGGCCCTGGCCTTCGACATGGTAGGTGAACGTCGCCGCGCCCACGGCGAACACCACGTCGTGGCCGCCGAGCAATTGCACGATGCGTTCGCGCATCGCGGGCAGGAAGCCGGCGAACAACGGGTGGTCTTCGGGAAAGCTGCAGCGCCCCGACATGGGCGCGACATAGACGCGCGCCTGGTG
This sequence comes from Acidovorax sp. CCYZU-2555, assembly GCF_018413525.1. Lineage (GTDB taxonomy): Bacteria > Pseudomonadota > Gammaproteobacteria > Burkholderiales > Burkholderiaceae_C > Comamonas. The sequence continues at coordinate 6,641 of NZ_JAHCDD010000138.1, read as the reverse complement.
GCGTTCGGCCAGGGCGACGACGGCGTCCCAGGCAGCGCCGCGGTCCACGGCCGCGCCCACGACCAGCGCGGGCGCGCGCGCGCCGTCGAGCGCCGCACCGATCATGTCGAGCACGCGCGGATCGGGCCGGCTTTCGAAGCCGACTTCACGCACCTGGATGGGCTCGGCCGGGTGGTCCCAGTCATCGGCGGGAATCGACACCAGCACCGGGCCGCGCGGCTCCTGCATGGCGATGTAATAGGCGCGCGCCAGCGCCTGCGGCACGTCTTCGGCGCGCGCCGGCTCGCAGCTCCATTTGACGTAGGGCTTGGGCAGTTCGGCGGCCTGGTTCGAGTGCAGGAACGGGTCGAACTGCAGGATGGAGCGCGCCTGCTGGCCCGCGGTGATCACCATGGGCGTGCGGTTCTTGAACGCGGTGAAGATGTTGGCCATCGCATGGCCCACGCCCGCGGCCGAATGCAGGTTCACGAAGCTCGCGCGGCGCGTGGCCTGGGCATAGCCGTCGGCCATGCCCACGACCACGGCCTCCTGCAGGCCCAGCACATAGGAAAAATCCTCGGGGTAGTCGCGAAACAGCGGCAGCTCGGTCGAGCCGGGGTTGCCGAAAATGCGCGTCATGCCGAGCTGGCGCAGCAGGTCTATCACCGCATGGCGGACGGTGAACGAAGCGGGAGTCTGGGGTTTTGTCTCTTGCATGGCGGTTCCTTGGCGTACGACGCATCGTGCCCGCGGCGATAATTTCCAGCAACTGCATAAACCATCTAAGAGATATTCATTCCATGGATATAAACCGGCTGGATCTGAATCTGCTGCGCGTGTTCGACGCGGTCTACCGGCACAACAGCGTGAGCCGCGCGGCCGAGGAGCTGGGCCTGTCGCAGCCCGCGGCAAGCCAGGCCGTCACGCGGCTGCGGCTGCTGCTGGGCAATGCGCTGTTCGAGCGCGTGCACGGCGGCGTGCGCCCCACTCCGCGCGCCGAGCGCCTGGCGCTGGTGGTGCGCGACGCGCTGGCCGCGCTCGAAGTCGGCCTGGGCGAGGCCCAGGCCTTCGATCCGCGCGCCGCGCAGCAGGTGTTTCGCATCCATCTGAGCGATATCGGCGAAGCGCGCTTTTTGCCCGCGCTGATGGCGGCGCTGCGCGAGCGCGCGCCCGGCATTCGCATAGAGACGCTGCCGCTGCCCATGGCCGAGATTCCCGATGCGCTGGACCGCGGCACGCTGGACGCGGCCATCGGCTTTCTGCCCGGCGTGCTGAGCACCGAGCGCAGCGTGCTGCTGCAGGACCATTACTGCGTGCTGCTGCGCAGCCAGCACCCGCTGCTGCAAAAAGGCAAGAACGCGCGCCTGGGCCTGCGCGCGCTGCGCCAGCTCGAGTTCGTCGCCGTGCGCTCGCACTCGGAGACGCTGCGCATCCTGCAGGCGCTCGAACTCACGGACCGCATACGGCTGTCGGCGGCCCACTTCCTGGCCGTGCCGTCGATCGTCAGCCAGACCGATCTGGCGGTGATCATGCCGCACGAAATCGCCGCGGGCTTCGTGCGCGGCGGCGGCTATGCGCTGCTCGATGCGAGCCTGCCCGACCACCGCTTCGCGGTCTCGCTGCACTGGAGCCGGCGCTTCGCCCAGGAGCCGGCCAAGGTCTGGCTGCGCGCCTGCATCGAGGAGCTGTTTCGCCAGCCCGCAGCCGCCGGCGCCTGACGCGTCAGCGCGGCCTGGCGGTCAGCTTCTTTTGCAGCGCGCGCATCAGCACGCCCAGCAGCGGCAGCTTGGCGTAAAGCTCTTCGGCCGCATCCCAGTAGTCGCGGTGCAGATCGATGCTGCCATCGGCCGCGAAATGCAGATGGGTGGCGCCGCGTATGCACATCTGCGCGCCGCCTTCGCGCGCGAACAGGAACTCCCAGGTCAGAAACCCTGTATCGCCTTCGCTCACGGCCTGATTCACGATGAAGCGCGGCGCCTTGACGGTGGCGAACATGTGTTCGAACACGCAGCCTATCGCGGCCCGGCCCTGGACTTCGTTGAACGGGTCCTTGAAGCGCGCCAGCGGGCTGTAGAGCGCGAGCAGCGCGGGCATGGTCTCGGGGCGCAGCGCTTCATAGGCCAGCACGACCGCGGCCAATCGGGGATCGGAAGAAAACGTGGGCATGGCATCAGGCTCCGGTGGTGCGGCGCACGGCCGCAAAGTACCAGGCGTCCGGCAGGCAGCGCAGCAGCCGCACCCAGGCGGTGAAACGGCGCGGAAAGTTCATCTCGAAGCGCCCGCGCGCCCAGCCCTGCAGCATGCGCTCGGCCGCGTCTTCGGCGCTGATCAGCGCGGGCATGGGGAAAGCGTTCTGCGCGGTCAGCGGCGTCTCGACGAAACCCGGGTTGATGATGGACACGCCTACGCCGCGCGGCCGCAGATCGAGATAGAGGTTTTCGGCAAGGTTGTTGAGCGCGGCCTTGGTCGGTCCATAGGCCAGCGACATGGGCAGGCCGCGGTAGCCGGCCACGCTGCCGACCAGGCTCAGATGGCCCTGGCCCGCGGCCAGCAGCTGCGGCAGCATGGCGTCGAGCAGGTGCAGCACGCCGCCGTAGTTTACGGCCAGATGCTGCTGCATTTCGGCCAGATCGAACGCGGTCGCGCTCTGCGCGCGGTAGTGGCCCGCGCAATACAGCAGCAGCGCCAGCCCCTGACTCGGCCCCACCAGCGCCTGCACCTGCGCGGCCGCGGCGTGCATCGCCGGCAGATCGCCCACGTCCAGCGGCAACGCCACGCAGCCCGGGTGGCGGGAGACGAAGTCGGCGAGCGCCGGCGCCTGGCGCGCCGAGACGATCACGCGCGCGCCTTCGCGGTACAGCGCCGCGGCCGTCGCGCGGCCTATGCCCGACGACGCGCCTATGACCCAGACCCAGCGGCCGGTCCAGTCGCGCAAGGGCGCGTTGAGGGGGGCTCCAAAGAGAGGCATGGGGGTCAGTCCTTGGGCGGCTTGTCGAAGGCCAATGTGATGTCGCCCAGGTGCAGGCCGAACTTGCTCATCGCCGTGCGATTGAGCAGCGTGCGCGCGTCCATGCGGTACATCCAGTCGTCGAGGTTGACGTTCCACACGCGGCCATCGACCGGCAGGGCCAGCGTGTACTTCCAGTGGAAGGCATTGCCTGCGCTCTGGCCCGCGGCCTCGCCGATCACATCGTCGGCGCGGCCCGTGTAGCGGCCTTCGCCCAGGTGCTTGAGATGCCATACGCGGCGCTGTGTCGTGCCGTCGCTGTAGACGAAATGCTCGTCGAGCGTGCCGTTGTCGCCTTCCCAGCGGCCTGTCATCTGCACCGAGAAACGCTTGACCACCTTGCCCGCGCGATCGGTGAACATGCCTTGCGCCGTGAGCGGCCCGTTGAAATACTCGCGCAGGTCCAGCGTCGGCTTTTCCTGGGCGTAGTCCTTGACTTCGGGGCCGGCGCAGCCCGCGAGCAGCGCCGCGCAGGCCAGGCCCAGCGCCGCGCGCCGCGGCAGCGCAAATGTGGATGGCTTCATGTCGTGTGTCTCCAGGTGGGGTTGTGGCGTTCGGCGATCCAGAGCGCCAGCGCGGCGCCCAGTTTCAACAGGCAAGGCAAGCCCGCGTAGAGCCAGGCCAGGGCCTGCAGCGCGGCGGCGTCGGTGCTGCCGCTGCGGTAGCCGGCCCACGACAGCAAGGGCAGCGCCAGGCCCGCGGCCAGCGCCAGATTCAGTTTGGTGGCGCAGGTCCACCAGCCCAGATAGCGGCCTTCGCCACGGCCGCCCGCGCCCGCCTGGTGGATCACGCCGGTCAGCAGCGCGGCCGGCAAGGCCAGGTCGGCGCCCAGCGCCAGGCCGCTGGCCACGCAGATCAGCGCAAACAGCGCGCCATCGCCCGCGCCCAGCCAGGGCGTGCCGACGAAGGCCAATACGCTCAGGCCCATGCCCGCGCGCCAGCTTGGCGCCAGGCCCCAGCGCGCGACCGCGCGCACCCACAGCGGCAGGCCCAGCGCCGCGGCGCCGAAGTAGCCCAGCAGGAACAGCGGCTGCCATTGCGGCGCCTGCAGACGGTCGGCGACAAAGAATGGCAGCAGCGTCGCGGGAATCGCGCTGGCCACGCCGTTGAGCATGAACACCAGCATCAGCCAGCGAAAGCCCGCATTCGCCCAGGGCGAGCGCTGCGGCAGATCGGCCGAGGGCGGCAGCGCCGCGGCACAGGCCACGCCCAGCTTGACGCGCTGCAGGCTCCAAAGCCCCAGCATCAAGCCCAGCGCCAGCAGCACGCTGGTCGCATCAAAGCCCAGCCACAGCGGCAGCGCGCTGGCGAGCAGCACGCCGATCAGCGTCGCGCCTTCGCGCCAGGCCGTGACGCGCGCGCGCCAGGCCGGCGCCCCGCCCCAGCGCGTGCCCCAGGCCTGGTGCAGTATGCAGACCGCGCTATAGGCCAGCGTCGTCAGCAGCAGCGCGCCCGCGAGCCAGACCAGCATCGCCGTCTCGCTGCCCGTGGGCGGATGCCACAGCGCGGCAAAGCCCAGCGCCAGCAGCACGCAGCCAAGCAGAGCGGCCCACAAGGCATGGGCCTGGCCGCGCGCGAACAGGCGATCGGCCAGTCGCCCCAGCGCGGGATCGATCAGCGCGTCGAGCGCGCGCGTGGCCAGCAGCACGCCGCCCAGCGCCGCGAGCGGCGCGCCGGCGACGCTCGCGTAATGGTGCGGCAGGTTCACATAGAGCGGCAGCGACACGAAGGCCAGCGGCGCGGCCAGCGCGCCATAGGCCAGTCCCGTGCGCCAGGGCAACTGCGGGGAGACGTGAACGGCGGTGGCCATGGTGCGACGGCAGCCTCAGTCCGCAAGCCCGAGCAGCGACTTGCGCAGCGCGGGCGCCGAAGTCTGCGCGGCCAGCCAGATGCCGAAGAACAGCCGCGCGTAATCGGCGTCGCGGGTCTGCGCGGTCTGGCGCGCATTGTGGAAAAAGCGCACGCCGCCCTGGCCGTCGCTCAGGCCCAGCAATCGGTCCTGGGCCACCACATCGGGGAAGGCCTTGGTCATCAGCGCGAGCCATTGCCTGGCCTGTTCTTCGCTGAACGGGCCCACGCGGCGCATTTCAGCGACCGAACGTTCGGCGATGGCCTGGCCTTCGAGCTTGCGGTCATAGAGCAGCTCGAGCGCCATGGGCTGGCTCGCGTATTGCTCGGCCACGAAGCCCGGGCCGGCCCACAGGCGGGCTTCATAGACGCGCAGACCGAAAAAACGCAGCACGCCCGTGCCGACCAGGCGGGCATCGGGCAGATCGGCGCGCAGCTCCTCGGGTCGAACGGGAGCAGCAGGGGCGGTGAGAGGCATGGCAAGAAGCGGTGCGGCGAGAACACCACTGCCTTGCTGCAACAGCGCGCGCCGCGTGGGGCGGCCGGCAGTCATGGCAGGGGCTTTCTCAGGGTGAATTGGATGACATCGGTGTTGCCGGTGTCGAATGCGGCTTCGCAGTAGGCCAGATAGAAAGTCCAGATGCGCGCGAAACGCTCGTCGAAATCGAGGCGCTGCAATTCTGCGCGCCCGGCGACGAAGGCATCGCGCCAGCGGCGCAGCGTTTCCGCATAGTCGCGCCCGAAAGCCAGCTTTTGCTCGACGACAAAGCCGGCGCGCTTCGCCTGGGCTTCGAACGCTGAAGGGCTGGGCAGCAGGCCGCCGGGAAAGATGTACTGCTGGATGAAGTCCGTCGAGTTCAGGTAGCGCTCGAACAGATCGTCGCGGATGGTGATGGTCTGTATGCAGGCATGGCCGCCGGGCTTGAGGCAGGCGTGCAGCATGTCGAAGTAGCCGGCCCAGTATTCATGGCCCACGGCTTCGAACATCTCGATCGACACGATGGCGTCGAAAGGCGCGCTGCGGTACTGGTGCGGCAGGTCGCGGTAGTCCTGGTAATGCAGCGCGGCCCGGCCGTCGAGATCGGCGGCGCGCAGCCTGTTCTGGCCCCACAGCAGCTGCTCCCTCGACAGCGTGACGCCCGTGACATGAGCGCCGAACTCGCCGGCCGCGACTTCGGCCAGGCCGCCCCAGCCGCAGCCGACTTCGAGCAGCCGCGCGCCGGGTTCGACGCGTGCTTCGCGCAGCGCGCGCCGCACCTTGGCGAGCTGCGCATCCTGCAGGTCGGCGCCTTGCGGGTCGCGGCCTTCGAACCAGGCCGCGCTGTAGTTCATGCTCGGGTCCAGCCACAGCCGGTAGAAATCGTTGCCCAGATCGTAGTGGGCATGGATATTTTTCTCGCTGCCAGCGCGCGTATTGCGCCGCAGCAGGTGGCGCAGGCGGTAGGCCAGCCGGCCCCACCAGCTGCCGTAGACCATGGCCTCGATGTGCGCGCGGTTGGCGATGCACAGGCGCAGCAGCGCGGCCAGATCGGGCGTGTCCCAGTCGCCGTCGATATAGCCTTCGGCCAGGCCGATGTCGCCCGACTTCCAGATGCGATCGAACATGCGCAGATCGCGCACATTGAGCGCGGCGCGCGGAATCTCGCCATCGGCATTGGCGCCCGGATGCAGCGGCAGGCGCAGCACATGGTTGTTCGGCAAGTGCAGTTCGAGCTGGCCTATGGGCAGGCGTTCGAGCAGGCGCAGCACGCGCTCGGTCGCGGCCGTGGCACGGCGTGGAGCGGCCGCGGCCGCGGTGGGGGCAGTG
>NZ_JAHCDD010000137.1 GCF_018413525.1 Acidovorax sp. CCYZU-2555 | reverse complement strand
ATTGCCGTTTTCAGGCCTTGGGCAACTGCGCGCGCACCAGCGCCAGGCGCAAGGCCAGGCCCGGCAGCACGCGTGTGCGCAGCGCCGCAAGCGGCTGCTGCCAGCGCGCGGTGTCGGCGCCGGGCGTGCGCGCGATGCGGCTCCAGGCCCAGCCCAGCAGCAACAGGGCGAGTGCCTGCAGGTAGTCGTCGGCGACCGCATAAGGCAGTTGCGCATCGGCTTGCGCGGCATCGATCACTTCGGCTGTGAGCGCATCGAAGCCGGTCATCGCGGCGCGCAATTCGGCGTCCAGCGACTGGTCTGCATCGAGTTCGTCGTGCAGCGCGCGCAGCAGCTGCGCAAGCGCCTGGCCCTGGTCCGACAGCACCTTGCGCACCAGCAGATCGATCGCCTGGATCTCGTTGCTGCCTTCGTAGATCATCGCCACGCGCGCGTCGCGCACATGCTGCTCTATGCCCCATTCGCGCACATAGCCGTGGCCGCCGAACACCTGCAGGCAGTCGCTTGCGCCTTCGAAGCCCTGGCGCGTCCACGCGGCCTTGAGCACGGGCGTGACCAGCGCGCACCAGCGCTGGGCCTGGGCGCGCTGCGCGGCGTCGGGGTGGTCGCGCGCGGCGTCGAGCGCCAGCGCCGTGCGGTAGGCGAGCACGCGGCCGCCGTCTATCCAGCAGCGCTGCACGTCGAGAATGCGGCGCATCGCCGGGTGTTCGATCAACAGGTCGGCGCGGTCGTTGTCGCCGCGGCTCGCGGGCCGCGCTCCGGGCGCGCGCATCTGGCGGCGTTCATGCGCATAGGCATGGGCCTTTTGCCAGGCCGCGTCGAGCAGCCCCATGCCCTGGCCCGCGACCATGAGTCGCGCGGCATTCATCATCAGGAACATCGCGCCCAGGCCCGCGCCTGGCCGGCCCAGCAGCCACCCTGTCGCGTCGTCGAAGCGCATCTGGCAGGTGGCGCTGCCGTGCAGCCCCATCTTTTCCTCGATGCGCTCGCAGTGCACGGCGTTGCGCGTGCCGCCCGGCAGCAGCTTGGGAACGAGAAACAGCGACAGGCCCTTGGGGCCGGGCGCGGCGCCGGGCAGGCGCGCGAGCACCAGGTGCAGGATGTTGTCGCTGAGATCGTGCTCGGCGTTGGATGCGAAGATCTTGCTGCCGCGAATGCGGTGTTCGTCGGGAATCGCGCCCGCGCCGTCCACGGGCCTGGCCTGGGTCTGCACCAGGCCCAGGTCGCTGCCGGCCTGGGCTTCCGTGAGACACATGGTGGGCAGCCATTCGCCCGAGGCCAGCGGCGCGAGGTACTGCGCCTGCAGCGCGGCGCTGCCATGCTGCTTGACGCATTCGTAGGCGCCATGGATCAGGCCCGGTGCCATGGTCCAGGCATGGTTGGCCGCGTGCAGCCATTCGTAGAGCACGATCTCCAGCAGCCGCGGCAGGCCCTGGCCGCCGTCTTCGGGCGCGGCCGCGAGCGCGGGCCAGCCGGCCTGCCAGAACGCGCGGTAGGCCGCGGCAAAGCCCGGCGGCGTCGTGACTTCGCCCTGGGCCCAGCGGCAGCCCGCGGCATCGCCGCCGGCGTTCAGCGGCGCGACGACTTCGCCCGCGAATTCCGCGGCCGCGTCGAGAATCTGCGCCATCAGCGGCGCGTCGGTCTCGGCCTGCGCGGGCAGCGTCTGCAGGAACGCGGGCGCCTGCAGCACATCGAAGACCAGGAAGGCGATGTCGTCGGGGCGGGGCTGGTAATGCATGAGAAAAAAGAACGCGCGGTGGGCCGCGCGGGAGTCAGGGAAAAAAGAAAGGGCCGCGCGGCGCGCAGGCCCGGGCGTCAGGAGTCTGCGGTGAAGCCGATCTTCTTGATGATCGGCCCCCAGTGCGCGTATTCGGCCTTCTGCCAGCGTTCCATTTCTGCCTGGGTCGTGCCGTGCGGAATCAGGCCCATGATGGCCAGGCTGTCGGTCACGCTCTTTTCCTTGAGCGCGGCATTGATCGCGGCATTGGCCTGGGCCTGCACCTTGGCCGGGGTCTTGGCGGGAGCGTAGAAGCCGAACCATTCCTCGGTCGTGAGTTCGGGAAAGCCGGCTTCGGCGAACGTCGGCACATCGGGCAGCGAAGGAAAGCGCTGCGGGCCCGAGGTGGCGAGAATGCGCAGCTTGCCGGCCTTGTAGTTCGCGAGGTAGTCGCCGCAGGGCGACATCACCGAAGCGATCTGGCCGGCCACGGTGTCGGTCACGGCCGGCACCACGCCGCGGTAAGGCACATGCTTGAGCTCGACGCCGCTGCTGATGCCCAGCAGCGCGCCCAGGAAGTGCGGCGTCGAGCCCGCGCCCGGCGAGCCGTAGTTGGCGAGATCGGGGTGGGCCTTGGCCCAGGCGAGGTAGTCCTTGACGGTCTTGACGCTGGCCGGAACCATGGGCCCCACGGCCAGGCCGTGGTGCATGATCGCGCCTATCGATATCGGCGCGAAGTCCTGCGCCGTGTAGTTCAGCTTGCTGTAGATGTGCGGGTAGTTGGCCAGCGCCGAGACCTGGGCCAGCGCCAGCACCGAGCCGTCGGCGGGCGCGGTCTTGAGGGTTTCGAGCGCGATGCGCCCGCCCGCGCCGGGCTTGTTCTCGACGATGCCCGAGAGGCGCGAATACGCCGAGCCGGCAAGCTTTTCACCGACGCGGCGCGCGACGTTGTCGCCCGCGCTGCCCGCGGGAAAGCCGTAGTAGATCTTGACCTGCTCGACGATGGGGGCCGCGGTCTGGGCCCGGGCCGCAAGCGGGTGCAGCGTGGCCAGCGCGGCGCCGGCGCCGAGGGTGTGGATGAAGTCGCGTCGTGTCGTCATTTTTGTCTCCATTGTGGTTATCGTTGACGGGGCGGGAACGGGGGGCAGGCAGGGCCTGCGGACTCAGCGCGGCGCCATGCGCAGCGCGCCGTCGAGCCTGATGACTTCGCCATTGAGGTGACCGTTGGTCACGACCTGGCTGGCGAGCTGGGCGAACTCCTCGGGCTTGCCCAGGCGCGAGGGAAACGGAATGCTTGCGGCCAGCGACTGCTGCACGGCTTCGGGCAGCTCCTGCATCAGCGGCGTGGCGAACAGGCCGGGCGCGATGGTACACACGCGTATGCCGTGCTGCGCGAGATCCCGCGCCATCGGCAGCGTCATTCCCACCAGCCCGCCCTTGGACGCGCTGTAGGCCTGCTGGCCCACCTGGCCGTCGAACGCCGCGACCGAGGCGGTGAACAGCATCACGCCGCGCTCGCCGTCTTCCAGCGGAGCGAGCTTGGCGCAGGCCGCGGCGAACAGCCGGCTGACGTTGTAGGCGCCGATCAGATTGACCTGGACCACGCGCGTGAAGTCTTCGAGCGGTGCGGCGCTGCCGTCGCGCTGCACGATGCGCTTGGCGCTGCCTATGCCCGCGACGTTCATCAGAATGCGCGCGTCGCCGAGACCCGCCCGGGCCTGTTCCAGCGCGGCCGTGACGCTCGCGGTGTCGGTGATGTCGCAGGCGCAGGCCAGCGCGCGGCCCGCGCCGTGTTCGGCATTGATGGCCGCGGCCACGCGTTCGGCCTGGGCCAGATTGCGGTCGAGAATCGCGACCTTGGCGCCCTGGCGTGCGAGTTCGCGCGCCGTGGCTTCACCCAGGCCCGAAGCGGCGCCGGTGACGAGTGCGGTATGTCCTTGGATCTGCATGGTGGTGTTCTCAGGCTTTGGGGAAAAGAATGCCGGGCGCGCTGCCGTCATGCAGTGCGTCGACCAGCGCCGCGCGGTGGTTCAGCACCGCGCGCTGGTTGACCGAACCCTTGTCGGTGATTTCGCCGCGGTCCAGCGACGGCGGCTCGGCGAGCAGCACGGCGCGCGCCACGCGGCTGGCGCTGCCCGTGGCCTGGGCCGCGAGCCGGCCCAGCAGGGCTTCGATCTGCGCGCGCACGCCGTCGCTGGCCAGCACGTCGGCCCAGGGCGCGTCGGCGCTCAATCCGCTGATCTCGCGGCAGCGCGGCGAGGGGAACATCAGCAGGCCGACTTCCTTGTGGTTCAGGCCGGTGACGACCACGTCCTGCAGATAGGGCGCGCCCGCGGCCAGCACCTTGGTGCGCAGCGGCCCGACGCTCACGAAAGTGCCCGTGGCCAGCTTGAAGTCCTCGGCGATGCGGCCGTCGAAACGCAGGCCGCGGTGCACGTTGTCGGGGTCTATCCAGCGCACGGCGTCGCCGGTGCACAGGAAGCCTTCGTCGTCGAACGCTTCACGCGTGGCGTCGGCATTGCGCCAGTAGCCGGGCGTGATGTTCGGGCCGCGGTAGCGCACTTCGGTCTTGCCGTCGACCTCGACCAGCTTGACGGTGGTTCCGGGCACGGGGCTGCCTATGTCGCCGGCCGTCACATCGGGGCTGTTGACGAACAGCGCCGACGGCGCCGACTCGGTCATTCCCAGGCCCGTGGCCATGATGATGCGCTCGCCCAGCGCCGCCTGCTGCGTCGCGTGCAGGCTGTCCCAGACGGGCTGCGACAGCCCCGCGCCCGAGTAGAAAAAGAAGCGCACGCGCGACAGCAGCGTGGTGCGCAGCTGGGCGTCGGTCTGCATCGCCTGGGCGATCATCTCGAAGCCCGTGGGCACGTTGAAATACACCGTGGGCGCGATCTCGCGCAGGTTGCGCAGGGTCTCGCCTATCAGCGCCGGCGTAGGCTTGCCGTCGTCGATGTAGAGCGTGCCGCCATGCTGCAGCGTGATGCCGACATTGTGGTTGCCGCCGAACGTATGGTTCCATGGCAGCCAGTCGACCAGCACCGGCGGCGCTTCGGCCAGCGCGGGCAGCGACAGCGTGATCTGCTGCAGGTTCGCGCACCACATGCGCTGGGTGTTGATCACCGGCTTGGGCAGCTTGGTCGAGCCCGAGGTGAACAGGAACTTGACGATGGTGTCGGGCCCGGTCGCATGCATCGCCGCATCTACCGCGGCAGTGGCCTCGGTGGCCAGCAGCTGCGCGAAATCGGTGGTCTCGCGCTGCGCGAGTTGGCCTTCGATCAGCACCACTTCGACGTCATTCGGCACGGTCGCGGCAATCGCCGGGCCGAAGCGCGTGCCATCGGCGGCCAGCACCAGGCCGGGCGTCAGCGTCTCGATCACATGGCGCAGCTTGGCGTAGTCCTGGCTGACCGTCGCATAGGCCGTGGATACCGGGCAGTAGGGCACGCCCGCGTACATGCAGCCCAGCGCCATCAGCCCATGTTCCAGGCTGTTTTCCGTGAGCAGCAGCACCGGTCGTTCGGCGTTCAGGCCGCGGTCGATCAGGGCCTGGCCTATGCGGCGCGCGGCATCGAGTGCCTGGCCGTAGCGCAGGTGCTGCCAGTCGCCGCTGCTGCCGTCGGGCAGGCGCGCGCGGCGCGCGAGAAAGCTGTTGTGCGGCGTGGCTTCGGCCCAGTGCAGCAGGTAGTCGGTGACGCGGCGCGCATAGGCGCCCAGCGGCAGGTCGGCGTCGAGGTAGCGCACGCCCTGGGCGCCGGCGCGCACGCTGACGCGCGTCACGCCAAAGGCCATGGGGCGGTAGGGCGCGGCGGCGGGTGCGGCGCTCACGGGGGCGAAGGCAAGGGCGGACATGGTGCGGGCTCCTTATTGCTTGCTGACCTTGGCCGCGCGGCCTTCGAGGAAGTCATTGAGCCTTTGCTTGGCTTCGGGCGCGCTCTGGGCGATCGCGGCCATCATGGCTTCGGTGAAGTAGCCCTGGTCGGCCGGCTGTTCGGCGATGCGCGGCAGCGCCTGGATCAGCGCGTAGTTGGTCAGCGGCGCGTTCTGCGCGACGCGCAGCGCGAGCGCGCAGGCCTTGTCGAAGGCCTGGCCTTCGGGCACCAGGTACTGCGCCAGGCCTATGCGCTCGCCGTCCTGCGCGTCATAGACGCGGCCCGTGAGCATCATGTCGGCCATGCGCGCCGCGCCTATCAGCTTAGGGATGCGCACCGAGCCGCCGCCGCCCACGAAGATGCCGCGCGAGCCTTCGGGCAGCGCATAGAAAGTCGAGGCGTCGGCGACGCGGATATGGCAGGCCGTCGCGAGTTCGAGGCCGCCGCCGACCACGGCGCCATGCAGCGCCGCGATCACCGGCACCGGGCCGAACTGCACGCGCTCGAGCGCCGCATGCCACATGCGCGAATGGTGCAGGCCCTGGCCCGCGTCGCGCTCCTTGAGTTCGCTCAGATCGAGGCCGGCGCAGAAATGCGGGCCCTCGCCGTCGATCACCGCGGCGCGCACGCTCTTGGGCAGGGTCTCGAAGATATCGCGCAGGGCGAGGATCAGGCTGTCGTTGAGCGCATTGCGCTTGGCGCTGCGCGCGAGGCGGATGACGGCGACCTCTTGGTCGTCGCCGCGCAGTTCGAAATGGATGTCGGGGTGGGTCATGGTGCTCTCCGTATGGCTTGATTTTGGTTATTATTTATAACCATATCAATACGGAAAAGCGGCTTTGATCCTGGGACTTACCCGCGGGAGTTCAGTCGTAGACTTTTTGCAAAAGCTTGATCAGCGTCTTGCGCTCGGCCGCCGTGAGCCGCGCCGTGGCTTCGAGTTCGAGCGCGGTGACGGTCTGCTCGGCCTGCGTGTTGAGCGCCTGGCCGGCGTCGGTCAGGTACAGGCCCACGGCGCGGCCGTCGAGCGGATGCGGGCGGCGCACGATCAGTCCGCGCTTGTCGAGATTGCCGACCAGGCTCACCAGATTGGGCGGAAGAATGTTCAGGCTCGCGCAGACCTGGCGCGACGTGATGCCCGGGTTGTACGCGATCAGGTTGAGCAGCGAGAAGTCGACCACCTTGAGGTCGTACTGCGCCATGCGTTCGACAAACAGGCTGATGACGGACAGCGCGGCGCGGCGCGCGTTGTAGCCCACGTGTTTGCGCAGGAAGTCGGTATTGACCGTGTCGACCATATCGACGGTCACGGGAGAGGAAAGGGATTTGGCGCGGGGCATGGAGAGATTGTGCCGTGGCCGCAGCCCGCTGTGTCGCAGTGGCTAGGCCATTTCGGTCGCCGCGAGCGAGGCGCTGGATCCCAAGGGCAATAGGCACAGGAACTGCGTTCCCAGGTGCACGGCCAGCACCAGGCGGCCGTTGACCCATTGCAGTTGCGACTGGCCGGCTTCGGGCCGCGGCAGGCCG
>NZ_JAHCDD010000136.1 GCF_018413525.1 Acidovorax sp. CCYZU-2555 | reverse complement strand
CCGCGCCACGCTGCCCGCCTCTGCGCCCCGGCGCCGCCACCTGCTCGCGCGCGGCCTGGCGCTGGCCGGCGTGGCCGCGATGGCCGCCAGCGGCGGCTGGCTCGCATGGCAGCACCTGCAGGCCCAGCCGGTATACGAGCAGGCATTTGCGACGCGCAAGGGCCAGCAGTCGGATGTGACGCTGCCCGACGGCTCGGTGCTGCGCCTCGATACCGGCACGGCCTTGCAGGCCACATTCCTGCGCGGCCGGCGCGAAATCCGGCTCAATGAGGGTCAGGCGATGTTTTCCGTCACGGCCGATGCGCAGCGCCCGTTCCTGGTGGTCGCCGGCCCGGTCACGGTCACGGTGGTCGGCACGCGCTTTTCGGTGCGCCGCACGCCGCAATTGCCCGGGCGCGAAGGGGTGGAGATCGCTGTAGAGGAAGGCCGGGTGCGCGTGGTGCATGCCGACGATGTCGCGCCTTCTGGCGCCTTGGCGGGCCAGGCACTGGAGCTGACGCCGGGCCAGAAGCTGGTGTTCGCCGGCGACGGCCGCCAGTCGGTGCTGAGCAATGTTCCGGTGGACGACATCGCCCCCTGGCGCAGCATGCAGCTGAGCTTCAGCGACGTTCCGCTGCGCAGCGCCGTGGCCGAAATGGAACGCTACGGCGACATGGGCATTGCGGCGATCGCGCCCGAAGCCGCCGCGTTGCGCCTGAGCGGCACCTTCGATCCGCGCAATCCCGCGGCCGCGCGCCGCCTGCTGGCCGACGCCTTGCCGCTGCGGCTGGTGCCAGGCGCGAACGGCGTGGAAATCCAGCCCGCGCGCTGACCCCGAAAACTTTTTGAAATAATTTTCAAAACGTATCCGGCAGTCGCGTGGCTCGCGCGTCTACACAAATGAGAACCATTTCAACCCTCTTGTTTGTGAAGTTCGTATGACGCTGCATTTCCCCCGGCCGCTGCCGCTGGCCCTGGCCCTTTCGCTTGTCTTTGGTACAGGCGCTCTGCAGGCGCAAAGCGCGCCCAACACCGATACCAACGCCGCCGCGGCGCGCGAGATCCGCATCGCGGCCCAGCCGCTGGGCGACGCGCTCAATGCCTGGGCGCGCCAGACGCAGATGCAGATGGCCGTGCAGCACGCGCTGGTCGCGGGCAAGACCGTGCCCGCCGTGGCCGGCCAACTCACGCCGCGCCAGGCGCTGGACCGCCTGTTGCAGGGCAGCGGCCTGGTCGCGAATGTGCAGGGCAGCACGGTGTCGATACGCCGCGCGCCCGAACCCGGGCAGGACGCGTCGCTCGCCGCCGTCACGGTGACGGCCCAGGGCCACCAGGACGGCACGACCGAAGGCTCGGGCTCGTACACCACGCAGCAGATGAACACCGCGACCGGCCTACCCCTGTCGATACGCGAAACGCCCCAGTCGGTCAGCGTGGTGACGCGCGCGCGCATGGCCGACAGCGCCGTGACCAGCGTGCAGGACGCGCTCGAGTACACCACCGGCATGGTGGTCAGCGCGGTGCGCGGCGAAAGCTATGAGTTTCTGTCGCGCGGTTCGCGCGCGCACAACCTGCTGATCGACGGCACGGCGATTGCCTATGACGCCGACAGCATGGGCTCGGACACGCTGGCCATCTACGACCGCATCGAAGTCGTGCGTGGTTCCACCGGGCTGATGGAAGGCGCGGGCGGCCCGTCGGCATCGATCAATCTGGTGCGCAAGCGGCCCACGCGGGAGTTCCAGGGCGAAGTCTCGGCCAGCGTCGGCAGCTGGAGCAACCGCAGCGCCACGCTCGACCTGGGCGGCCCGCTCAACGACGCCAAGACCCTGCGCGCGCGCACGGTGGTCACCGCCGACCAGGGCGACACCTTCACTTCGGGCTATTCGCGCAAGGGCCAGTTGGTCTACGGCATTGTCGAAGCCGATATCGCCAAGGACACCACATTGACGCTGGGCGGCTACTACAACAACCGCAAGAGCCCGGGCGCCGACTACAACGGCGTGCCCACGCGCGCCGATGGCTCGTTCTATGACTTCGACCGCTCGGTGCGCGCCAATCCGGTCTGGTCGCACTGGGACAAGATCCATACCAACCTGTTCGGTGAAGTCAAAAGCCATCTGAGCAATGGCTGGGATATCGCGTTCAAGGGCTCCTATCTGGAGAGCAAGCTCGACATTCTGGGCACGGGCATGTGGGCGCGCGACGCGGCCGACACCCTGGTGTTCGAAGGCAAGAAATTCAACAACCGGTCGCTGCAGACTTCGTTCGATCTGGGTGCGCACGGCCCGGTGACGCTGTTCGGGCGTGAGCATCAACTCGCCCTGGGCATGGATTACCGCCGCCGCCATGACGATTACACGGGCGGCAACTCCGTGGGCTATACGTCGCGCTTCGACCCCGCGAACTGGGAAGCTTCAGTGCAGGCCCCCCTGCCCACGCAATGGTCGCAGGACACCAACAACGGCTATATCCAGGACCTCAAGGTCGCGCAGTATGGTGCCTACGGCACGGCGAAATTCAACATCACCGAACCGCTGAAAGTGATCGTGGGCGGGCGTCTGAGCTGGTACCAAAGCGATGAATACCTCAAGAGCGGCAGCTGGCAAAACACGACATCGCTGAAGGAAAAGGCCGAGTTCACGCCCTATGCGGCCGTCACCTACGACCTGGACAAGAACTACACCGTCTACGGTTCGGTCACCAGCATTTTCCTGCCGCAGAACTACGCCGCGACCGGCGGCGGACTGCTGGACCCCATCAAGGGAACGAACTACGAAGCCGGCGTGAAGGGCGAGTTCTTCGACGGCCGGCTCAATGCCAGCGCGGCCGTCTTCCAGATCAACCAGACCAATCTGCCGGTGCTGCTCGATCGTTCGGCCTGCGTTTCCACATCGGTCAATTGCTACGGGGCCGCGGGTGAAGTGCGCTCGCGCGGCACGGAACTCGAAATCTCCGGCAATCTCAGCAGCCATTGGAAAGCGTTTGCCGGCTATGCCTTCGTGCGTTCGGAGTATGCCAAGGACTCGACCGCGGGCAAGGCCGGAACGCCTTACGGCACGACCATGCCGCGCCATGTGTTCACGCTGTCCACCATGTACTCGTTTCCGGGAGAACTGGCGGGCTGGCGCGTGGGCGCTTCGGCCCGCGTGCAAAGCGATATTTCCAATATCCGCGCGGGCTTTGCCAACGTCGCCCAGCCCGGCTACGGCATCGCCAATCTGGTCGTCGGCTGGCGCGTCAACAAGGACCTGGACCTGCAGCTCAACGTCAACAACCTGTTCGACAAGTACTACTACCGCTCCGTCGCCTCGCCGGTGCACGGCAACCTGTTCGGCAATCCGCGCAATGCGCAGCTGACGGCGCGCTACCAGTTCTGAGCGCCGCCGCGCCGGGTTTTTAGCGGCTAAAAAAGCGCAGCACCCGGCCCCCGCTTGCTTTCACTCGGCGCTCAAGCCCAGCTCCTTGTTCAGCCGCGACCAGCGCGCGTGTTCGGCGTCGAGAAAGCCGCCCATCTGCTCGGGCAGGCCCGCGCCTTCGGTGATCGGGCCTATCGCCAGCAGGCGTGCGGCGATTTCAGGATCGGCAAGCACGGCGTCGAGACCGCGGTTGAAACGCTGTACGGCCTGGAGTGGTGTATTGGCGGGCGCGACCACGCCTATCCAGCCCGCGAAGTCGAAGCCCGGCAGGCTCTCGGCCATCGCCGGCACGCTGTCCCAGCCCGCGATGCGCTTGGCCGTGGTCACGGCCAGCGCGCGCAGCTTGCCGGCCTTGACCATCTGCGCGACCGCGGGAATGTCGCTGATCAGGACTTCGGTCTGGCCGCCCACGGTGCCGGTCACGGCGGCGCTGACCGAGACATAGGGCACGGCGTTGACCTGCAGGCCCAGCTGCGCGGCCAACAGCCGCGTGACGATGCCGCTGAAGGTCTTGGGGCCTTCATTGGCCACCGTGAGTCGGCCGGGGTTGGCCTTGGCGAACGCTACCAGATCCTGGAAGGTCTTGAGCGGTGAGCCGGCGTTGACCGACACCGCGAACGGCACCTTGCCGACCATGCCCACGGGCACGAAGTCGCGCTTCGGGTCATATGGCAGGTTGTTGAACAGATAACTGTTCATGACCAGCGCCGCCGCGGTAGCGAAATAGAAAGTGTAGCCATCGGGCGCGGCGCGCGCCGCGGCCTGGGCCCCGATCGCGTTCTGGCCGCCAGGGCGATTTTCGACGACGATGGGCTGGGCCCATTTGCGCGCCAGCTGGTCGCCTATCATGCGCGCCATCAGATCGGGTCCCGAGCCCGCGGGCTGGGACAGCAGCAGCTTGACCGGCTTGTCGGGCCAGCCCTGGGCCTGCGCGCCAGAGGTCCAGGGAAATGCAATGGCAGCGAGCGCTGCTGCGGTGAGTTCACGGCGGTTCATTTTTGTCTCCTGATCATTTTTATAAGGGTTCAAACCGTCAGCGGCGCCTGCAATCCCAGCATGGCCGCCCGCTCGTCGGCCAGCGCCTCAATGTCCGCGGGCACGGTCGCCACGCCAAACACATAGTTGTCGGGCCGCAGCAGCGCCGCGACGCAGCCATGGCGCGCAAACCACTCATGCAGCACGCCGTCGCGCTCCGGCACCTGTGCCAGATGCAATGTGTGCAGTGCTGGTGAAGGCGCAATTTCCAGCGTCACTTCCGACGCCAGCACCAGCCGCCAGCCGTTGTACAGGTACGTGTCCATGCGCATGGCCGCGCCCGCGACCGTGAGCCAGGGCTGGGGGAACAGCGTGCCGCGCGCCGCATGTGTTTGCGCCGACAGAAAGCCGGGCTCCAGGCGCGGCAAGATGTCCTGGCGCGGCGTGTCGCGTACCTGGCCGCCGCAGTCGGCCAGCAGCTGGGCATCGCGGGCGCGGGCGCGTCCCGGGTCGCGCTCGCAGATCACCGCGCCCACGGCCTTGATGCGGCGCGTGAGTTCGCTCACGTGGGCCTTGCGCTCGGCGCCGTAGCTGTCGAGCAGCTGCTGCGCGGCCTGGCCCTGGACTTCGCCGCGCAGCACTGCGCCAAGCTTCCACGCGAGGTTCGCCGCATCGCGAACGCCCTGGCACATGCCCTGGCCGAGAAACGGCGGCTGCATATGGGCGGCGTCACCGGCGAGAAGCACGCGGTCCTTGCGCCACTGGTTGGCGACCAGCGCATGGAAACGGTAGCTGGCTTGGCGCCAGAGTTCGCCGTCTTCGGGCGTGAGCCAGCGCGACAG
This sequence comes from Acidovorax sp. CCYZU-2555, assembly GCF_018413525.1. Classification (GTDB taxonomy): domain Bacteria; phylum Pseudomonadota; class Gammaproteobacteria; order Burkholderiales; family Burkholderiaceae_C; genus Comamonas. The sequence goes on along the minus strand of NZ_JAHCDD010000136.1, from coordinate 2,232 downwards.
CAGCTTCCAGGTTTCGCTGTCCTGGGCCATCACCCTCGGGTCTTCGCCCGCTTTCAGCGAAATCTCCCAGCGGCGGTGGTTGCCCGGGCCTATCACCAGGGTGCAGGGGCGTTCGGGCTCGCAGTACTGCACGCTGACCGCGGGCAGCTTGCGCAGGCCTTGTTCGTTGACCAGCACATCGACCACCAGCCAGGGCTCGTCGAAGTCCAGGTCGTCGAGCGCCAGATCGAGCTGCGCGCGGACCTTGCTTGAACCGCCATCGCAGCCTATCGCATAGCGTGCCGTGATCTCGTGCGTGGTGGCCGTGGCATCGCCGATTTCCAACGTGACGCCGCTGCCGCCCTGGCGCATGGCGCGCATCTCCACGCCCAGTTCCACTGTGACCGTGGGCATTTCGGCGATGCGCGCACGCAGCGCCTGTTCAACGCGCGGCTGGGTGAATACCAGCGACGGCGTATAGCCTTGCGGATACGGTGGCGCAACCATGGTCATGCGGCGTATCAGTTGGCCGTCCACGCCGTAGAACTCGGAGTTGGTGAACGGCTCGGTGAACGGCAGCACGGCGTCGGCCACGCCCAGTTGCTGGAACACGCGCATGATCTCGTGGTCCAGCGCGATGGCGCGCGGTATCTGGTAGACGTCGAGCAGCCGATCGCAGACATAGACCTTGAGCCCGGCCTGGCCCAGCAGGCCGGCCGCGACCTGGCCCGCGGGACCGTAGCCGACGATGGCAACGTCGTAGTCGGGCTTCATTGCGCCTCGGCCTCGATGGGATTGCGCAGCGTGCCTATGCGCTCGATCTCGACTTCGTAGGTGTCGCCGGCCTTCATCCAGACCGGCGGCGTGCGCGCCTGGCCCACACCGGCCGGCGTGCCCATCACGATCACATCGCCGGGCTCCAGCGTGAGCACTTCGGCCAGCAGCGCAATGGTTTCGGTGACGCTGAAGATCATGTCGTCGGTGTTCGCGTCCTGCATGACCTGGCCGTTGAGCCGGCCCTGGATGCGCAGGCCCGTGGCGCCGGGCGGCAGTTCGTCGGCCGTGACCAGCACCGGGCCGAAGCCGCCGGTGGCGTCGAAGTTCTTGCCAATGGTCCATTGCGGCGTGCGCTTCTGGTAGTCGCGCACGCTCATGTCGTTGAAGCAGCTGTAGCCGAACACATAGCGCAGCGCCTCGGCCTGCGTGGTGTGGCGCGGCACGCGTTCGCCTATCACCAGCGCGAGTTCGGCTTCGTAGTCAAAGCGTTCCGAGACCCGCGGCACCTGGCCGGCCTCGCCATGGGCAATCAGCGACGATGCGCCGCGCAGGAAGAACCACGGGTATTCGGGCTTGTCGCGACCACCCTCCTTGGCATGGTCGAAGTAGTTCAGGCCCAGGCAGATGGTCTTGCCGGGCTCGGGCAGCAGCGGCGCGAGCCGAACTTCGGCCAGCGCCAGCCGCGGCGCATGGCCGGCCAGCGCGCGCGCACCCGCGCCCTGCAGATCGACGCCCTGGGCCAGCGCGGCGCGCAGGTCGGGCGGCACTTCGGGCAGCGCGGCGTTCAGGTCGATCAACTGTTCGCCGTCGACGACGGCCAGACGCGGAGTGTTGTCATGCAGATAAGTAGTGAAGCGCATGGAGAGGCTCTTTTCAGGTGGGAAATTCGGTGGTGGAAAACTGCACCAGGCGCTGGGCCTGCTTGAGTTCGGTGCTGGGCGGCGCGGCAATGCCCCATTGGTCGACACGGCCTGCAGGCCAGGTCCAGTCTGTTGGCCCGCCCGGCTGGTAGCTGGCGTCGATCTGCTCGACTTCGGCCGTGTACTCGATGACGATGCCGAACGGATCGATGAAGTAGTTGAAAGCGTTGTCACCGGGACCATGGCGCCCCGGGCCCCACTGGATGGCATGGCCCGCGTCCTTCATGCGCCCGCCGCCGCGCATCACGCAGTTGAGCGTGGGCACGACGAAAGCGATGTGGTTGAGCGCGCTGTTGTCGGAATCGCCGATGGCCAGCGTGTGGTGGTCGGCGTCGCAGTTCATGAAGGCCATGATTCGCGTGCGATCGGCGAGCACAAAGCCCAGCGCCTGCTCGAGAAACCGCTGCGTGGTTGGCAGATCGGCGCTGTTGAGCACCGCGTGCGCCAGCCGCACCGGCTGGTCGTGCGGCGGCGGCTCGGCACTCGCGCGCCGGGCGTCGCCCCAGACGACTTCATAGCGTCGGCCATCGGCGTCGCGCAGCGCCAGGCTGCGGCC
>NZ_JAHCDD010000135.1 GCF_018413525.1 Acidovorax sp. CCYZU-2555 | reverse complement strand
ACGGCGACGAGTCGCTGTCGCACCAGGCCGCGGCCAAGCTCGCGCGCCTGGGCTGGCGCAATGTGTCGGTGCTCGCAGGCGGCACCGACGGCTGGGCCGCCGCGGGCTTTGAAATCTTCAGCGGCACCAACGTGCCCAGCAAGGCGTTCGGCGAAGTCATCGAGCACGAGAAGCACACACCCTGGATCACTTCCGACGAGCTGCAGCAGCGGGTGGAGCGCGGCGACAACATCGTCGTCGTCGACAGCCGCACGCCCGAAGAGTTCGCGGCCTTCAGCCTGCCGTTCGCGCACAGCCTGCCGGGTGCCGAGCTGGTCTATCGCATAGGCGAGATCGCGCCCGATCCCGAAACCTTCGTGGTGGTGAACTGCGCAGGCCGCACGCGCAGCATCGTCGGCGCGCAGACGCTGATCGACGCCGGCATTCCCAACCGCGTGGCCTCGCTGCGCAACGGCACCATGGACTGGCTGCTGACGGGCCGCACGCTGGCCCATGGCCGCGGCGCGACGTTCCCCGAACCCGCACCCGACACGCTGGCCAAGGCACGCGAACGCGCGGCCGATGTGGCCCAGCGCGCGGGCGTGCAGCGCATCGATGGCGCGGAACTCGCGCGCTTCGAAGCCGAAGTGCAGGAGCGTTCGCTCTACCGCTTCGACGTGCGCACCGAGCAGGAATACGAAGCCGGCCATCTGCCGGGCTGGCGCTGGGCGCCGGGCGGCCAGCTGGTGCAGGCCACGGACGAATACGCGGCGGCGCGCGGTGCGCGCATCGTGCTCGCCGACTGGGACGGCGTGCGCGCGCTGACCACGGGCGCCTGGCTGGCCCAGCTCGGCGGCTACGAAGTGTTCCTGTACACGCCGCCGGCCCTGCCCACGCTGGAGATCGGCGCCGAGCCGGTGCGCGTGCTGGCGCTGCACGCGCCCGCACCGCTGGTGTCGCCGCAGCAGGCCCAGGCGCAGCTGTTGGCCGGCACCGCCAGCGTGTTCGACATCGACCGCCGCGCGGCGTTCGAGAAGAAGCACATTGCGGGCGCGCGCTTTGCGGTGCCTGACCGCCTCGAAGCGCTGGTGGCCGAGCTGCCAGAAGCGCAGACCGTGCTGCTGCATTCGCCCGACGGCGTGCTGGCACGCAGCGTCGCGGCCGAACTCGCGGCCCGCACCGGACGCGATGTGCGCGCGATCGCGGGCGGCACGGCCGCCTGGGTGGCCGCCGATCTGCCCGTGGCCCAGGGCGCCGAAGGCGTGCTGACCGGCGATGACGACCATTGGTACAGCCCTTATGCCCACCATGACCTGGAGCTGCGCAACGCGGGCTTCCAGCAGTACCTGGACTGGGAGCTGGGCCTGGTGGCGCAGCTGGAGCGCGAAGGAACAACGGGAATCCGGCTGCTGCCTGTAGCGGGTTAGTTGGGACGCAAGGGGGAACGCGGCGGCCTGGGGAGGCCGCCGCGGGATGGCAGACAGCAACGGCGCCTTTTGGCGCCGTTGTTGTTTGGGGGGAGTGAGGTGTGGCCTCAAAAAACCGTTCGTCCTGAGCTCGTCGAAGGATGAACGGCCTGCGCTCAAGTCATGAGGACGGGCCGTTCATGGTGCGACGCGCCCGGCGAGGGATAAACGGGTGCGCACTGGCCTAGGCGTGGAGACGCCCTTCGACAAGCTCAGGGCGAACGGCCATCAGCAATTCGTGCTGAGCAACCAAGCGAAGCTGTTTTTTTGAATGGTCGCCCGATGGCACGGCTTACGCCGCCGCCAACTCCACGCCTTGCGCCACCCGCTCGAACGCCTGCTCCAGATCCGCAATCAAATCCTGTGGATCTTCGAGGCCTACATGCAGGCGCACGACCGGCTGCGTGCTGCTCCAGAAACTGTGCTCGCGCAGGCGGTCGGGCGAGGCCACCAGGGCCAGGCTTTCATAGCCGCCCCAGGAAGCGCCTATGCCGAAGAAGCGCAGCGCGTCAATGAACTGTTCGCCGGCGCGCGCGTCCACGCCTTCCTCGAACGCAAACGACACCAGGCCGTTGGCGCCGCTGAAGTCGCGCTTCCACAGCGCATGGCCGGGGTCGGACGGCAGCGCGGGATAGAACACGCGGCTGACCTGGGGTTGCTCGAGCAGCCATTCGGCGACCTGGGTCGCATGGCGCTGGTGCTGGGCCAGGCGCACGGGCAGCGTGCGCAGGCCGCGCAGCGCGAGGTAGGCGTCGTCGGCGCCCACCGTGAGGCCCAGGGCTTCGTACGCGAGCGCGATCTTCGCGGACAGTTCCGGTGAATCGGTGACGACGATGCCCTGCATCACATCCGAGTGGCCCGAGATGTACTTGGTCGCGGCGTGAATGGAAATGTTCGCGCCCAGCGCCAGCGGCTGGTAGAACCAGCCCGCGCCCCAGGTGTTGTCGGTCGCGACCGGAATGCCATGGGCGCGCGCCACGGCGCTGAGCGCGGGCAGGTCCAGCACTTCGTAGAGCAGCGAACTCGGCGATTCGAGGTAGACCAGCTTGGTGTTGGGCCGGATCTTGCTGGCCAGGTCGTCCTGCGACGGCGAGAAGTATTCGAGCGTGATGCCCAGGCGCTGCAGCAGCGAGTCGTCGACGCGGCGCACGGGCGAGTAGACGCTGTCGGCGACCAGCGCATGGTCGCCGGGCGACAGCAGGGCCACCAGCACCAGCGTGATCGCCGACAGGCCCGAAGGCGTGAGAAACGCGCGGTGGCCGCCTTCGAGCGCGGTGACTGCGTCCTCGAGCGCACGGTGGGTGTCGAGGCCGTGCCGCCCGTAGGTGGCCAGGCGCTCGCCCGCGCTGCGGCGGTGGTGGTGGTCGGCGTAGGCGGCGCTGCTCTCGAAACGCACGGTGCTGGTGCGCACCACGGGAACGTTGACCGGGCCCGAGCCGCCGCGCAGATCGGGCGAGCCCGCGTGCAGCAGGCGGGTGGCGCGGCCGAGGCGGGAAGAGGAATTGTTGCTCATGCGGCGACCTTGCTGGGCTGGAAGTGGGTGGCGTTGTAGTTGGTGATCGCGCCCGTGGCGGCGTCTATGCCTATGCGGCCGGTCAGGCGTTCGAGCGGCTTGCCGTAGAGGTGGAAGTGCAGCGTGGGCGACTCGCCCACCACATGGATGCTGTGCACGTCGTCGGGCAGGAAGGCGATGGACGCGCCGGGCTGCACGGTGAACTCGCGCGCCAGGTGGATCTGCGCCTGCGCGGGGTTGCTGCGGTCATCGGTGCGGTCGTACAGCCGGTTCACTTCCTGGCCTTCGACGGCGACGATCACGGCCCAGGTCGTGTGGTTGTGCGGCTGCGTGGTCTTGCCCGGCAGGATGGAGTTCAGGTACAGCGCCAGACCTTCGTCGCCGTCTTCGGCGTTGAGGCGGTAGCGTGTCGACGCGCCCACGCCCTGGCCGCTGTCTGGCGGCGGAAAGTCGGCGCGCGTGAACAGTTCGCGCTGCGCGGCCAGCGCTTCGAGCCGCGCGGTGATGGCGGCCAGCGCGGCGCGGTCGGGTGCGCCTGCGGCGAGCAGCTGGCGCACATCGGCGAGGGTGGCGGCTACCGCGGCGCGGCGTTGTTCGGATAGGGCGGTGGTGGTCATGGTGGGCCTCTTGAAATGAACTACAGGGCGAAACGCAATTGGTTGAAGCGCAGCGCCTCGGCGGGCGGCGCGGGGCGCGCGCGCTGCCCTTCGCCCAGGGCGCGCTGCAGGAACTGGCGCGTGCGCTCGCTGCGCGGCGCGCCGAAGATCTGGGCCACGGGGCCGTGCTCGACGATGCTGCCGGCTTCGGTGAAATAGACCTGGTCGCTGATCTCCTCGGCAAAGCGCATCTCGTGCGTGACCAGCACGCAGGTCATACCTTCCTTGACCAGGTCGCGGATCACGGTCAGCACTTCGCCCACGGTTTCTGGGTCGAGCGCGGAGGTGACTTCGTCGAACAGGATCAGCTCGGGCTGCATGGCCAGCGCGCGCGCGATCGCCACGCGCTGCTGCTGGCCGCCCGACAGCTCGCCGGGATAGGCGTCGGCCTTGTGCGCGAGCCGCACTTTTTCCAGCAGCGCACGCGCATCGCGCTCGGCCACGCTGCGGCTGCGGCCGACCACGCGCGTGGGCGCGATCACCAGGTTCTGCAGCACCGTGAGGTGGGGGAACAGGTTGTATTGCTGGAACACGAAGCCCACGCGCTTGCGCAGGGCGATCAGCTCGGCTTCGGTGCGCAGCGTGTCGACGCGCGTGTCGCCCACGCTGATCTGGCCGGCCTGCGGCCGAAGCAGGCCTGTGATGCAGCGCAGGATGGTCGACTTGCCCGAGCCCGACGGCCCGATGATCGATACCGCCTGGCCGCGCCGCACTTCGACGTTGATGCCCTTGAGCACATGGTTGTCGCCGAAGGACAGATGCACGTCCTTGAGCTGCACCAGCGGAGCCTCGATATCTTGGGCCGCGGGCGTGGAGAAGAAGGAATCAGTGGCGTTCATGGCGTCGCTCCAGGGCGCGAGTGGCGCGGGCAATCGGATAGCAGTAGGCGAAGAACAGCGCCAGCAGCGTGAAATAGACGAGGATGGTGAAGTCGGTGCGCACCACGGTGTTGCTCGCGATCTGCGCCATGTCGACGACGTCGTGCACGCCCACCAGCGAGGCCAGCGAGGTGCTCATGGTGATGCTCGCGTAGAGGTTCATCCAGGGCGGCAGCATGCGCCGCAGGCACTGGGGCAGAACGATCAGGCGGAAGATCTCGCTGCGCTTGAACGCCAGCGACTGCGCGGCTTCCCATTGGGCGCTGGGAATCGACTGGATGGCGCCGCGAAAGATTTCGGCGACGTTGGCGCTGGTCGGCAGCGCCAGGCCCAGCACCACCTTGACCCAGTCGGGGAAGGGAAAGCTCCACTGCACGATATGCACTTCGAAGGGAAACACATAGGTGGTGAAGTAGATGAGCACCAGCACGGGCGCATTGCGAAACGCCTGCACGTAAAGGCGTGCAAGGCGGCGCACGATGGCCGAGGGCGACAGCAGCAGCGCGCCTATCACCAGGCCCACGACCGTGCCCAGCGCCACGGCCAGCACGCTGATTTCGATGTTGACCCAGAGGCCGCGCAGCAGCGACGGCAGCCATTTCCACAGCAGCGACACGGCGACCGGCGTGGTGCCCGTGGCGCTCCAGAAAGTCAGCAGCGCGAGCAGCGCCAGGCCGGCGATCAGCCAGGGGCTGCGCGCGTGGCGCGCGACCGTGGTGAAGGCGCCGCGCGGCAGCGCCGCAGGCCTGGACAGGGTGGCGTCATTGGCCATAGCCGGGCATCCTCAGTCGTTGTTCGAGCCAGCGGCCCGCCAGGCTCAACAGCCAGGTCAGCAGGCCGAACCACAGCAGTATCAGCAGCAGCAACTCGAGCACGTTGTCGCGCTGCGTCCAGATCATGATCGATTGATAGGTCACGTCGCCGACCGCGATCGCCGAGGCCACGGCCGTCATCTTCACCAGATCGATCGGGTTGTTGACCAGCGACGGCAGCGCGAAGCGCAGGGCCAGCGGCAGCTGCACGCGCACCAGCAACTGGCGGCGCGAAAAGCCCAGCGAGCGCGCAGCTTCGAGCGTGGTGGCGGGAACGCTTTCTATGCCCGCGCGCAGCGCTTCGGCATGGAACACGCCCTTGTGCAGCGAGACCACGATCACCACCCAGATGAAGGGCGTCAGCGGATTCGGGCCCGCGCCCCAGTCGCGCAGCTGCTGCGTGATCAGCATGTTGAACACCAGGAAGGCGCAGTACAGCTGCACCAGCGTGGGCGTGTTGCGCGTGACTTCCACGAAGGCGCGCGCCGGGTTGGCTAGCCAGGCGCGGCCCGAGGTCAGCAGCGCGGCGAGCAGCACGCCCACCGCGAGACTGCCGGGAATGGTCAGCAGGCACAGTTGCAGCGACACGCCCAGTCCGCGCACGAAGGCCTGGCGCTCCATGTCGTCGAGCACGAAGGAATAGTTCAGTCCCAGGGCCTTGAGCGCCTGCACGCCCTGAACCATCAGGCTATCGCTCATCGCGGTTTTCCGGCTTTCAGCGCGAAGCGGTCTTGAGCTTGGCCTGCAGCTCGACCAGATAAGGGTTGGCCGGCGTGATGCCCAGGCGCTTTTCGGTGGCGATCAGCCAGCCGCTGCGGTGCCATTTCTGCACCACCTTGTCGACCGCGGCGATGGTGTCGGCTTCGCCCTTGCGCGTCCAGACGACCGACGGCGCGGGCAGGATTTCTGTCGTGATGGGCGCTGCGTACTGCGCCCATTCGGCGTTCTTGCCCACCAGCGGATGGATCAGCGTGCTGTCATGCACGGCCGCGACGCAATTGCCGCCGCGCAGCGCGAGCAGCGAATCGGACGAGCTCTTGTAGCCCTGGACCTGGGCGCCGTATTCGGTCGTCAGCGGCTTGGCGAAGCTGCTGCCTTGCGACACGCAGACCGCCTTGCCGCGCAGGTCGGACCATTGGGTGATGCCGCTGTCCTTGCGCACCGCTGCGGTGCCGCCGACGCGGAAGAACGGCGTGGGTGCATAGCCCAGGATTTCGGCGCGGTCGGGGTTGAGCTCCATCGAGGCGATCAGCAGATCGACCTTGCCCGCCTGCAGGAACTGCGTACGCGTTGCCGTCTGCACCTGCACCAGCTCGGCCTCGACGCCCAGGCCCTTGGCCAGCGCGCGCGCGAGTTCGGGGTTCCAGCCCACGAGCTGCTGCGTCGCGGGATCGATGGAGCCGAACGGTCCGCCATTGGCCAGCACGCCGATGGTGACCTTGCCGCGCTGCTTGATCTTGTCGAGCGTGGCATCGGCATGGGCCGTGCCGGCCAGCAGGGTGAGGGCAGCGGCCACGCCGGTCAGCGACCGTGCAATGGAGCGGGAAGAAGCGTGGAGGTGGCGCATGGTGGTCAGAAGATGAAAGTGCGAATAGGCACTTATCTTCTGACAGCCCTGCGGATGCGACAACAAAGCTTATCGATGAACGATATGCGGGCAACGCGCTAAGGCGTTCTTCTCAAGCCGGCAGGCGGAAGGCCGCGAGTTCGTCGGGCTCGCACTGGGCGATCAGCCCGGTTTCCCAGGACAGATAGCGGCGCGCGGCGTCGAGGTTGCCGTCGTGGCGGTCGTGCACAAAGAACAGATAGTCGATCGCGTCAACGTCGGCCGGGCTGTCGGGTGTCGTCTCCAGCGCCAGGCCCGCGGCTTCCCAGTCTGCGGCCAGCGCCCATTGCAGCGTGCGGCCTGAAAGTTCGCTGAGGGCCAGCGCCGCGGTCGCGGCGTCGGGGGCGAGCAGCAGCACGGCCTGATCGGCGCCGGCCGCGGCCTGCACCTGTTCGGCCAGGCGCGGGCGCAGGGACCAGAGCGCGCCTGCGGCGTGCTTTTGGCGGTACGTCAGCGAAGGCTGTACATCGACCAGCAGCGGCGCATGCTGCGCGACCCAGGCGGCCAGATCTTGCTTAGCCAGCGGCGCAGTTGTTGGCGCCGCGTCGGCTTGGGCGGGCAGGCGCAAGGGCGCGCGGATTCCGCCTTCGACGGTTGCGGTCTCATAGCCCA
>NZ_JAHCDD010000134.1 GCF_018413525.1 Acidovorax sp. CCYZU-2555 | reverse complement strand
GTGCGGTTGAAGATGCGCGCGATCGGGCGTTCGCGCGTGCGGCCGATGACGATGGAGCGCGCGCCGCGCGCCGCCGCGGCGTCGAGCAGCACCTGGGCCACGTCCGTGCCGTGCAGGATTTCGGTGCTGCCGCCCAGGCTGCGCGCCAGCGCGAAGGCCTTGTCGAGTTCGAGCTGGCGCTGCTGCGCCTCGCCCGTGGCCGTGCCGCGCCGGCTGGCGATCGCATCCAAATCAGCCACCACGGTCCTGCCGGCCTCGACGCAGACCACCGACCAGGGCGCGCCGCGCCGCTCGGCGATGCGGCAGCCGGCGCGCACCAGGTACTCCGACTGCCCGCGGCCGTCGATGGCGACGAGCACATGGCGCTGAATGGACAGACCGTCGAGGCCGCGCGCCGCGCGCGTTTCGCGCAGGTCGATATCGACATGGTCGGCCACGGTCTGCATCGCAAGTTCGCGCAAGGCCGTGAGGTTCGACGGCGAGAAGAACGCCTGCAGCGCCTGGCTCGCCTGCTCGGGCAGATAGACCTTGCCCTGGTTGAGGCGCTCTATCAGTTCGCGCGGCGGCAGATCGACGAGCCGGATATCGCGCAGCCGGTCGAACACCGAATCCGGCACCGTCTCGCTCACGCGTATGCCGGTGATCTGGTGCACCACATCGTTGAGGCTTTCGAGGTGCTGGATGTTGATGGTGGTGTAGACATCGATGCCCGCGTCCAGCAGCTCATCGACGTCCTGCCAGCGCCTTTCGTGCCGGCTGCCCGGCGCATTGCGGTGGGCGAGTTCATCGACCAGCGCCACCGCGGGCCGGCGCGCCAGCAGCGCATCGAGATCCATCTCCTCGAGCCAGCGGCCCTGGTATTCGACCTTCTTGCGCGGCAGCAGGGGCAGGCCTTCGACCAGCGCCAGCGTCTCGGCGCGGCCATGGGTCTCGACCATGCCTATGACCACGTCCTTGCCCTGACGGTACAGCTCGCGCGCGCGCGTCAGCATCGCGTAGGTCTTGCCCACGCCCGGCGATGCGCCCAGAAAGACCGTGAGCCGGCCCGCGGCCTCGCGGCGCAGCGAGCCGATCAGCGCGTCCGCCTGTTGTGCATGTTCAAAGCCCATGGAGCGGCATCCAGCGGTTCATGTTTCGATTTCCCATGCCTCAAGCCTACAGATTATTCCTGGCATGCACAGCCAGTTTGAGCGCCGACTTCGCGACCGTGGGCGAAACGATCAGCACCCGCCTGTCGTTGGCATTGCCCACGGCCAGCGCAAAGCCCAGCGCGGCGACGCCGGCCACGGCCATGCGCACCGGCAGGCGCTGGCCCGCGAGAAAGCCGCGCACCGCGGCCCAGCCTATCGCATTCGACGGAAAGCGCGCGCTGCACACGGGCGGCGTCGCGCCCAGCACCACCATCTCGAGCTGTTCGCGGCCCGCGGCCACGCCCACGCTCAGGCCTGCGCTCATCGCCCGCTCCCCGCGCGGTCGAGCGCGAGATTGAGCGCCAGCACATTCACGCGCGGCGCGCCGAACACGCCCCATTGCCGGCCTTCGGTGTGCTGGGCGACCAGCGCCTGCACCGCTTCAGGCGCCATGCCGCGTTCGCGCGCCACACGCGCGATCTGGATCTGCGCGGCCTGCGGGCTCAGGTGCGGATCGCTGCCGCTGCCCGACTGCGTGACCAGGTCCGACGGCACGGCCGCGGGCGCCACGCCTTCGCGCTGGGCGACGGCGGCGCGCGCCTGCTCGAGCCGGGCCCGCAGTTCGGGCGAAGTGCGCGCCTGGTTGCTGCCCGCGAGCGCCATCATGTCGTAGCCCGCGGCCGAAGGCCGCGACTGGAAATAGCGCGCGCTGGTGAACGGCTGGGCGACCAGCGCGGAGCCGACCACGCGGGCGTCGCGCTCGATCAGGCTGCCGTTGGCCGCGGCCGGAAACAGCGCCTGGCCCAGGCCTACGCCGGCCAGCGAGTAGAGAAAGCCGAAACCGGCCAGCGCGATCACGGTCAGGCCGACCGCGCCGCGCAGCAGGCCCTTGTCGCAGGTGCAGGGTGCTTGCGGCGCGGCGTCGTCGCGCAGGGTGACGGCGAGCGCGTCGCGGGAAAGAGTGGGAATGCTCATGGCTATGACCTCAGAGAACAAAGAGCGTCGACAGCACGACGTCGATCAGCTTGATGGCGATGAACGGCAAAATGAGGCCGCCCAGACCGTAGACCAGCATGTTGTTGCGCAGCAGTTCCGTGGCGCTCGCGGGCTTGAAGCGCACGCCGCGCAGCGCCAGCGGAATCAGCAGCGGAATGATCACGGCGTTGAAGATCAGTGCCGACAGCACCGCGCTCGAAGGGCTGGACAGCTGCATCACATTGAGCGCGGCCATCTGCGGAATCGCCACCGCGAACAGCGCGGGCAGGATGGCGAAGTACTTCGACACATCGTTGGCCAGCGAGAACGTGGTCAGCGCGCCGCGCGTGATCAGCTGCTGCTTGCCGATCTCGACCACGGCCAGCAGCTTGGTCGGGTCGGAGTCCAGGTCGACCATGTTGCCGGCTTCCTTCGCCGCCTGCGTGCCCGAATTCATCGCCAGCCCGATATCGGCCTGGGCCAGCGCGGGCGCGTCGTTCGTGCCGTCGCCGACCATGGCCACGAGCCGGCCTTCGGCCTGCTCGGCGCGGATGCGCGCCAGCTTGTCTTCAGGCCGGGCTTCGGCGATGTAATCGTCGACGCCGGCTTCGGCCGCGATATGCGCGGCCGTGAGCTTGTTGTCTCCGGTGATCATCACGGTCTTGATGCCCATCTCGCGCAGCCGCGCGAAACGCTCCTTGATGCCGTGCTTGATCACGTCCGACAGTGCGATCACGCCCAGCACATGGCGGCCGTCGCTGACCACCAGCGGCGTGGCGCCGGTGCGCGCCACCTGGGCCACGCGCGCCTCGAGTTCGGCCGGCACATGGCCGTCGAGCGCCTGCACATGCGCGCTGATCGCGTCCAGCGAGCCCTTGCGTATCACGCGCTCGCCGGGCAGGTCCACGCCCGACATGCGGCTTTGCGCCGAGAACGGCACGAAGTGCGCATTCTCCGGCTCGACGATCTGCTCGCCCTTCTCGCGCGCCAGCTTGACCACCGACTTGCCTTCGGGCGTGGGGTCGGCGAGCGAAGCCAGCAGCGCGGCCTGGCGCAGCTGCGCCGCATCCACGCCGGCAATCGCATGGAACGCCGTGGCCTGGCGATCGCCGTAGGTGATGGTGCCGGTCTTGTCGAGCAGCAGCACATCGACGTCGCCCGCGACTTCGACGGCCTTGCCCGACTTGGCCAGCACATTGGCCTTGAGCGCGCGGTTCATGCCCGCGATGCCTATCGCCGGCAGCAGCCCGCCTATGGTCGTCGGAATCAGACATACCAGCAGCGCGATCAGCAGCACGAAGTTGACTTCGACGCCGACGAAACCGCCGATGAACGGCAGCGTCACGACCACGATGGTGAAGGTCAGCGTCATCACCATCAGCAGGATGCCCAGCGCAATCTCGTTGGGCGTCTTCTGCCGGTTCGAGCCTTCGACCAGCGCGATCATGCGGTCCAGAAAGCTGTGGCCGGGCTCGGCCGTGACGCGCACCAGAATGCGGTCCGACAGCACCTTGGTGCCGCCGATCACGCCCGAGCGATCGGTGCCGGCTTCGCGCAGAACGGGCGCCGATTCACCGGTCACCGCGGCTTCGTTGATGGTCGCCAGGCCTTGTTCGATTTCGCCGTCGGCGGGCACCAGCTGCCCGGCTTCGACCAGCACCAGATCGCCGGGACGCAGCTCGGAAGCAGGCACGGTCGCCTCCTGGCCGTTGACATCGATGCGCCGCGCCATCAGATCCTTGCGCGCGCTGCGCAGCGACGCGGCCTGGCCGCGGCCGCGCGACTCCGCCACGGCTTCGGCGTAGTTGCCGAACAGCACGGTGAGAAACAGGATGGTCGTCACGGCCCAGCCAAAGCCCGGCGCCGACAGGCCGGCGAGCGTTGCGGCGCCGGTCAGCAGCGTGCCGGCCCAGACCACGGCCATCACCGGGTTCTTGACGATGTGCTGCGGCGCGAGTTTGACAAAGGCGTCGATCAACGCTCTTTGATGGCCCTGCGTGGAGTGGTTTGCAGTATTCATGAAATTTCCTTCAACGTGCCAGCAGCTGTGTCAATGCGAGGTGGTCGGCAACGGGGCCCAGCACCAGCACGGGCATGAATTGCAGCAGCGTGAGAATGACGACGATGCCGGTCAGCGTGAGCGCGAAAGTGGGCGTTTCCACCTGCAGGCTGCCCGCGCTTTCGGGTGCGCGGCGCTTGCGCGCCAGCATGGCGGCGATGGCCAGCGGAATCAGCAGCGCGGGGTAGCGGCCCGCGGCCAGCACGAAGGCGGTGGAGAGATTCCACCAGGGCGTGGCATCGCCCAGCCCCTCGAAGCCCGAGCCATTGTTGGCGAAGGCCGAGACGTACTCGTAGAACACCTGGCTGATGCCGTGAAAGCCCGGATTGGAGTTGCCGGCCAGGCCAGGCACGGCCAGCGTCACGGCAGTGAAGCCCAGTATCACCAGCGGCTGCCACAGCACCAGCACGGCCAGCAGCTTGACTTCAGGCGCTTCGATCTTGCGGCCGAACAGCTCGGGCGTGCGCCCGGTCATCAGCCCGGCGATGAACACGCCCAGCAGCAGATAGACGATGAACTGCTGCAGCCCGCAGCCCACGCCGCCCCAGATGGCGTTGATCAGCATGTTGGACATCGCCACCAGGCCCGTGAGCGGCGCGGCCGAGTCCAGCATCAGATTGACCGAGCCGTTGTTGATCTGCGTGGTCGTGGCCGCCCACAGCGCCGAAGCTTCGGCGCCCAGGCGCACTTCCTTGCCTTCCATCAGCGCGATGTCCTGGGCGCTGCCGGAGTAGGCCTCCGACCAGAGCGACAGCCCGGTCGAGATCACCGACATGGCCAGCATCGTGCCGAACACCATGGCGCCGAAACGGCGCCGCCCGGTGAACGGGCCGATCATGAAAATGATGGACACGGGAATCAGCGCGATCGCCAGCAGCTGCAGGAAGTTCGACAGCGGCGTCGGGTTCTCCAGCGCCACCGTGCTGTTTGGGCCGTACCAGCCGCCGCCGTTGCTGCCCAGCTGCTTGATCGCCACCATCGGCGCCACGGGGCCCAGCGGAATCTTCTGTTCACGGAACTCGGCCGTGGCGTCGACGGGGCTGGCGACCGGGCCGGCGGCCAGCGTCGCGGGCACGCCCTGCCACGTGAGCAGCAGCGACAGCACCAGACACAGCGGCAGCACGAAGCGCAGCGTGGCACGCACCACGTCGGCCCAGAAATTGCCGACGTCGATCGCCAGCGCTTCACCTTCGGGCCGCTGCGCGGTCTGCGCCTGGCGCCCGCCGAACAGGCAGCGCAAGGTGGCGACGACCACGGCCAGGCCCATCACCGGCGTGACGACCTGCAGGCCGACGATGCCGGTCATCTGCGACAGATAGGACAGCTGTGCCTGGCCGGAATAATGCTGCTGGTTGGTGTTCGTGAGGAACGACACCATGGTGTGCAGCGCCAGATCCCAGCGCATGTTGGGCACGCCGTCGGGGTTGAGCGGCAGCCAGGCCTGGGTCATGAACAGCGTCCAGACCACCAGCGCCAGCAGTAGGTTGCTCAGCAGGAAGGCGCCCGCATAGCCGCGCCAGCCCATGCCGATCTCGGGGCGCGTGCCCAGCAAGGCATAGAGCGGGCGTTCGAGCCAGCCGAACAGCCGGTCGCTGCGCATGGGCGCGCCGCGCATCACGGCCGCGAGGTAATGGCCCAAGGGCCAACCCAGTGCGACCACCAGCGCGAGAAACAGGGAGAATTCAATCATGGTGCAAGGCTCCGTGGATGCCAGAGGAACGAAGAGGCGTGTCGCATGGCACGGCCCTCAGAAAGCGGCCTGCAGCGCGAACTCCGCGCGGCTGCCAGCCATGCCGGGAAAAAGGCGCCGGGCCGCGGAGTCGGTCGCATGCAAGGTCAGGCGGGCTTCGAACGGTGCCTTGAAGGCCCAGACCACGCCGACGGCGCCATGGGTGTAGCTGTCCGCATAGCGGCCGTCGAGCAGGTAGCGCGCAACGCTGGCCTCGACACGCCACTGTTCGCTGATCGGCGCGCGCGCACCGAGCAGCACATAGGTGCCCCGCATGCCGCTGGCCATCGCGTTGTCGGAATTCCCCAGCGCCAGCCAATAGTTGTCGCGCCAGGTGGCGCTGGCGTTCAGCTCGTTCCAGTTCAGGCGCGCAGTCGCTGACGGGTATTGGTAGCGCAGCAGGTACAGATCGAGCGCCCAGTCCGGGGAGACCTTGCCGCTCCAGCCCGCGACCAGATCGAACTCCGAGCCCGCGCCGTTGTCGGGCACGAACTTGACGCCCGAGCCCCAGATGGAGGCATAGAAGCCCGAATCGTGGGCGTACTTGAAACCACCCTGTAACGCAGGGTTCTCACGCGTCTGCGACGAGCCGCGCCATACATAGTCGGACGTCAGCGCGACATTTCCCGAGAATTGAGCGCGCGCCTGGCCGGATACCGCGCACAACAGAAATCCCGTGAAAAGAGCCGCAATCCCTCGAATATTATTGGTATCGAAACGCATAGAAATTTATCGAATCTTGATGGCGAAATAGCCATGTCCAAGTATTCGCGCAGCCCGCGTAAAATTTCTATGCCTACAAAGCCCGCGCACATAAATTCGGCGTAAATTCTCCGCAACGACACACCTGTCGGCACTCGCCTACAGAGGGATACCCGACGAATTTACGCCGAATTTACGACGCGATACAACACTCTCGGATAAGCTTGCAGCATGCAATCGATCAGGGCGTTTTCATGCACTATGTAGTCCATGATGTGATTTTCATCACTTTCGTGGTGATTTTGTTTTTGGCATTATTTCGTACCGGGCAGAAAATCCTGCAGTGGTTGGAAAATCAGAAAGCCCAAAAATCATCCGCAAGCCCCCAACCCCAGGCTACGGCCATTCATAATCCGCCACGCTAAACCGCTTCGGTCTAGCGTTCGGCCTGCGCGCACTCCAGCAGGCTGCGCACCCAGCGTATGCGCGTAGACGTGTTGAGCCACAACAGGCCCAATTCGCGCACCGGGCTGGAGCCCAGGCCGTGCCCATGCGGCAGCGCGGGCAAGGCCAGCGCGCGGATGGGGCGCTGGCGCGTGAGCGCCTGCCCAATGTCCGGCACCAGCCCCACGCCCAGGCCCTGCTCGACCATCATCGCCACCGCCAGCACCGAATTGAGTTCCAGCCTTTCCCTGGGCGTGATTCCCAGCGCCTTGAGATAGCGGTCCGCGAGCTTGCCGCCCGCGAGTTCGCGGTCATAGCGCACCAGCGGCCGCGTGCGCAGCAGCTGCAACGGGTCCTGGCCCGCGTCGGCGCCCGGCACCAGCAACACCAGCGGCTCCTGGCGCAACGCCGCCCAGCTCACCGTCTTGGGCAGATCGAACGAAGGCTTGAGGCACAGCGCCGCATCGAGCGAAGACTGCAACAGCGCGGTGTACAAATCCGGCGTCATGCCCACGCGCACCGACACGCGCACGCTCTCGTGGCGCGCGACAAACGCGCGCATTACATCGGGCAGAAAGCCATGTAAAGCGGTGTTGACCGTGCCCAGCCGCAACTCGCCATGGTCGGTGTCGCTCGCCACCCATTCGCGCAGCTGATCGCAGTCCTGCACCAGCTGCCGGCCGCGCTCGAACAAGCGCTCGCCCGCGGCCGTGGGGCGCACGCTGCGGCCATGGCGCACCAGCAGCGCCACGCCCAGCAGCTGCTCCAGTCCGCGCATCTGCTGGGCCACGGCCGCAGGGCTGATGTCGAGCTGGCGCGCGGCCTCGGACATCGACC
>NZ_JAHCDD010000133.1 GCF_018413525.1 Acidovorax sp. CCYZU-2555 | reverse complement strand
GCGCGGCGGCGAGCAATACAACGTGGTCGTGACCTTCCACAGCCGCGAGAACGAGGAATGGGGCGTGCGCGACGGCAGCCGCGCGGAAGTGCAGAGCTACTACGAAAGCTGCTGCGCGCGCGCCCACCAGCTGATCGACCTGCCCAAGAGCTGGAAGCGCTGGGCCACGGCCGACCGCGATCCCATAGGCCAATGGAGCTTCGGCCGCGCGACGCTGCTGGGCGACGCGGCCCACCCCACGCTGCAATACATCGCCCAGGGCGCGTGCATGGCGCTCGAAGACGCGGTCACGCTGGGCGAAGCGCTCAAGGCCTGCGACCAGGACTTCGTCCAGGCCTTCGCGCTCTACGAACGCTCGCGCATTGCGCGCACCGCGCGCGTGGTGCTGTCGGCGCGCGAAATGGGCCGCATTTTCCACGCCCAGGGCGTCGAACGCCTGGTGCGCAACGACCTGTGGAAAGGTCGCACGCCCGAACGCTTCTACGACGCCATGGAGTGGCTGTACGGCTGGAAAGTCGACAACTGCCTCGCCGACTGAACCCATCCCAGGAGAAAGACAATGGAAGAACTTGGTCGCCTCGAAGACCTGCCCCAGGATTACCGCGACGAACTGGTGCGCAACAACCTGGTGCCGCTGTGGCCCAGCCTGCGCAGCGTGATGCCGCCGCAGACCCCGCGGCCGCGCACCCAGGCGATTGCCTGGACCTATGACAGCATACGTCCGCTGCTGATACAGGCCGGCGAACTCACGCCCATAGAAAAGGCCGAACGCCGCGTGCTGGTGCTCGCCAACCCCGGCCATACGCTGGAAAAGATGCAGGCCAGCTCGGCCATCTATCTGGGCATGCAGCTGCTGCTGCCCGGCGAATGGGCGCCGTCGCACCGCCACACGCCCAATGCCGTGCGCATGGTGGTCGAAGGCGAAGGCGCGTGGAGCACCGTGGACGGCGAGAAATGCCCGATGCTGCGCGGCGACCTGATCCTCACACCCACGGGCCTGTGGCACGAACACGGCCACGACGGCGACCAGCCCGTGGTCTGGCTCGATGTGCTCGACCTGCCGCTGGTCTATTACATGGAAGCCACCTACCACGTCGACGGTCCGCGCCAGCAGACGCTGCCCGGCCGCGGCGACCGCGCCTATGCGCGCGGCGGCGTCGCCCCGACCAAGGTGTTCGAGCGCAGCAGCAGGCAATACCCGATGCTGCGCTACCCCTGGGCCGACGCGCGCGCGGCGCTGGTGTCGCTGGCCGACGACCAGCCCGCGCTCGACTGCGTGCAGGTCACCTATGTGAACCCCGAGACCGGCGCCGACTGCGAAAACATCCTGGGCTTCTACGCGCTGATGCTGCGCCCGGGCCAGACCCTGCAGTTGCCCGCGCGCTCGCCGGCCACGGTCTTCCATGTGATCGAGGGCGGTGCGCTGATCGCCGTGCTCGACCAGGATTTCAGCCTCGCCGAATCCGACACCTGCTGCGCGCCCGGCTGGGCGCCCATCACGCTGCGCAATGCGTCGACCACCCAGGCCGCGTTCCTGTTCGTCGCCGACGAGGCGCCGCTGCACCGCAAGCTGGGGGTTTACGAAGTGCGTGACTGAACGCCGCTTCGCCCCTCATTTTTTCCGAAAGACTTTTGTCATGACCACCAACTATCTCTGGACTCCCCCCGCCGTTCAATCCCTGCCGGTGCGCGGCAGCGAGCAACGCCTGCCCATCAATCGCCTGTTCTTCGTCGGCCGCAACTACCATGCGCACGCCGTCGAAATGGGCCGCCCGGTCGACAAGAGCGTGGAGCGCCCGTTCTACTTCACCAAGGCCCCTTCGACGCTGGTCGAGTCGGGCGCCACCGTGGCCTATCCGCCCGAGACCAACAACTACCATTTCGAGATGGAACTCGTGGTCGCGATCGGCAAGCCGGGTTTCCGCATCGCCGCCGAACAGGCGCATGAATACATCTACGGCTATGCCTGCGGCCTGGACATGACGCGGCGCGATCTGCAGCTGGTGGCGCGCGACAAGGGTCGGCCCTGGGACCTGGGCAAGGACGTGGAGCAGTCGTCGGTGGCCAGCGAAATCGTGCCCATGCCCGGCGTGGTGATCGATAGCGCTGCGATCGAACTGTCGGTCAACGGCCAGGTCAAGCAGCAGTCGAATGTCGACAAGCTGATCTGGGACATACGCGAAATCATCGCCGACCTGTCGCTGTTCTACCACCTGCAACCCGGCGATCTGATCTATACCGGCACCCCTGAAGGCGTGGGCGCGGTGGTGCCCGGCGACCAGATCGCGGGCAGCGTCGAAGGCGTGGGCAGCGTGGCGCTGACCGTGGGCGCGGCCGAGTGAAGCGCATGAAACTCTACAGTTTCTTTCGCAGCGGCACTTCGCACCGGCTGCGCATCGCGCTCAACCTCAAGGGCCTGAGCGCCGACTACATTCCCGTCGACCTGCGCGTCGACGAGAACAGCGGCGCGGCGTTCAAGGCCGTCAATCCGCAGGGACTGGTGCCCGCGCTCGATGTCGACGGCCAGGTGCTGACCCAGTCGCCGGCCATCATCGAGTGGCTGGAGGAAACGCATCCCACGCCCGCGCTGCTGCCCCAGGGCGCGGCGGACCGGGCGCGGGTGCGCGCGCTCGCGGCGCTGATCGGCTGCGACGTGCACCCGATCAACAACCGCCGCATTCTGATGTACCTGCGCCAGCAGTTCGGCGCCAACGAAGCCGCGATCAACGCCTGGTGCGCGACCTGGATCATCGCCGGCTTCGACGCTTTCGAAGCGCTGCTGGCCCAGGACAGCGCACGCGGCGACTTCTGCTTCGGCGGCGCGCCCACGCTGGCCGACGCCTACCTCGTGCCGCAGGTCGAAAGCGCACGCCGCTTCGGCGTGGACATGGGCGCCTGGCCGCTGATCAGCGCCGTCGACGCGGCCTGCGCGCGCCTGCCGGCATTCGCCAAGGCTGCACCGCTGGAACAACCTGACGCCACCTGAGAAACCGAGACAACCATCGGGCCCCGCGTCCGATGGCATTGAAAAGAAGATATGACAACCGCCAACGTGATCGACGTCCAGCAATTCATCAACCAGCACCGCTTCTCGCGCACGCAGATTGTCACGTTGCTGCTGTGTTTCCTCATCGTCGCGATCGACGGCTTCGACACCGCGTCGATAGGCTTCATCGCCCCCGCGATACGCGAAGCCTGGGGGCTGGACCCGGCCCACCTCGCGCCGGTGTTCGGCGCGGGCATGTTCGGCCTGATGCTGGGCTCGCTGATCTTCGGCCCGCTGGCCGACCGCATAGGGCGCAAGGCCACGCTGATGATCTGCGTGGCGTTCTTCGGCGTCGCTTCGCTGGCCTCGGCCTGGTCGCCGTCGCTGCAGGTGCTGGTCGTGCTGCGCTTTCTGACCGGCCTGGGCCTGGGCGGCGCCATGCCCAACTCGATCACGCTGAGCTCCGAATACGCGCCCGACAAGCACCGCAGCGTGCTGGTCACGACCATGTTCTGCGGCTTCACACTGGGCTCGGCGCTGGGCGGCATCGCGGCGGCGCACATCGTCGCGCATTTCGGCTGGGAAGCCGTGCTGCTGATCGGCGGCATCATGCCGCTGGCGATCCTGCCGCTGCTGGCCTTCGCGCTGCCCGAGTCGGCACGCTATCTGGTGATTCGCGGCGGCGCCACGGCGCGCGTCACGGCCATCCTGCAGCGCATCGCGCCCGACGCCGACCTGCGCAATGCCAGCTACGCGGTGACCGAAAAGCCCGCGAGCGGCTCGCCGCTGCGCCAGCTGTTCGACCCGCAACTGCGCCGCGGCACGCTGGTGCTGTGGCTGATGTTCTTCATGTGCATGTTGATCATTTACCTGCTTTCGAGCTGGCTGCCTACGCTGATCAAGAGCACGGGCCGCTCGCTGGAAGACGCCTCGCTGGTCACGGCAATGTTCCAGGTCGGCGGCACCGTGGGCGCGATCGCGCTGGGCCGGCTCATGGACCGCTTCAACGCCCAGCGCGTGCTGGCCGGCGCCTATCTGGTGGGCGCGCTGTTCATCGCGCTGATAGGCCACAGCGTGGGCTCGACGGCGCTGCTGGTGCTCGCGGTCTTTGTCGCGGGCGTCTGCGCTTCGGGCGGCCAGGTGGGCGCGAACGCGCTGGCCGCAGGCTTTTACCCCACGTCGAACCGCGCCACGGGCGTTAGCTGGGCGCTGGGCATAGGCCGCATCGGTTCCATCCTGGGCTCCATGGCCGGCGGCTTCATGCTGACCGCGGGCTGGAGCCTGGCGACGCTGTTTGAAGTCGTGGCCATTCCGGCCGTGATCGCCGCGGTCTGTGTACTGTTCATGCAGAAACGAGCCGTACACTGACGATTCACCTCGTCGCCGCAGCGATGCGGTGGCGGGCCAACGAGCCCTGGAGACACAGGGCCTTTTCCATCAGGAGACAAACTTGAAAACCATCTCGTCCGCGCCACCGGCGCTGGTCGGTGCCGCCTTGCTGGCCCTGGGCGCCAGCGCCTGGGCACAAAATGCACCCTATCCCGCCAAGCAGGTCAATGTGATCACGGCCTTTGCCGTGGGCAGCGGCCCCGACGCCGTGCTGCGCCTCGTGGGCCAGAAGCTGGGCCAGCGCTGGAAGCAGCCCGTGACCGTGGAGAATCGCCCCGGCGGCGGCGGCTTCGTCGCCATCGAGGCCGTGCGCCGCGCCCCGCCCGACGGCTATACGCTGCTGCAGCTCGACAGCGAGCATGTCTCGGCCCTGCCCTACCTCTACGCCAAGCGCAACTTCGACACGCTCAAGCATTTCGACGCGGTCGCGCCGCTGTTTCTCACGCCGTTCTTCATTGCCGTGCCCACGCAGTCGCCGTGGAAGAATCTGGGCGACCTGATCAAGGCCGCCAAGGCCGAGCCCGGCCGCATCAGCTACGGCTCCTGGGGCGTGGGCAGCCCAGGCCATCTGGGGGCGGAGTGGCTCGACTACCTCACGGGCAGCAAGATGACCCATGTGCCCTACCGCGAAGTCAGCCAGCTGTTCACGTCGGTCGCCAATGGCGACCCGGCCTGGAGCTTCGCGAGCATTCCGTCCAGCCAGGGCATCTACCGCGCGGGCAAGCTGCGCTACCTCGCCGTCGCCAGCCCGCAACGCAACCCGCAGCTGCCCGACGTGCCCACGGTCGCCGAATCGGGCGGCCCGGCCGAACTCGATGTGAACTCCTTCGTGTCCCTGCTTGCGCCCAAGGGCATCGCACCCGCCGTGCGCGACAGGATCCACGCCGATGTGGTCGCCGTGCTGCAGGACCCCGAAGTCAAGGAGAAGTTCGCGACTTTCGCCTTCCAGCCCATCACCTGGCCCTTGCCGCAAATGGACCAGTTCGCCAAGGGCAAGGCCGAGCAGTACAAGCTGTTGATCCAGAAGGCGAACATCAGTCTGGATTGAGGTCGCAGCGAACTCCGCCCTCTTGGAGCACAGGCCGTTGATCCTTCGACCCGGCCGGCCAGGCGGGCTCGGGACGAACGCGGGCCAGCATCCGTTCGCCATGAGCCAGTCGAAGGGCAGAGCCCAGGGTAGGCGCACCGTTCACTGCGGCGGCTGCAGCCGCTGCGCCTCCTCCTTCAACGTCTCCTTCAACCAGCGCCACACGGCCTGGATGCGCGGCACCGACTGCCCTTCCTGCGGCATCGACATCCAGAACGTGCGCGTGAAGCGCGCCTGCGGCTGGTGCACGCGCGCCAGGCGCGGATCGCGGTCGGCGAGGAATGCGGGCAGCACGCCCAGGCCCGCGCCCGCGCGCACGGCTTCGTATTGGGCGGTGATGCTGGTGCTGCGAAACGCGTAGCGCTGCGGCTGGTAGAGGCTGTCGATCAGCTGCAGCTCCTTGGTGAACAACAGATCGTCGACATAGTGCACGAACGCATGGTGGCGCAAATCTGCCGTTTCGCGCACCAGCGGGCGGCGCGCGAGGTATTCGCGCTCGCCGTAGAGATAGAGGTCGTAGTCGGCCAGCCGCGTCACGACCACGGCGCCACGCTTGGGGCGTTCGAGCGAAATCACGATGTCGGCTTCGCGCCGCGACAGGTGCAGCAGCCGCGGCAGTGCCAGCAGATCGACCGACAGCTGCGCATGCCTGCAAGTCAATGCGGCGAGCTTGCCCGCGAGCAGGGAGGTTCCCAGACCTTCGGTCGTGCCCACGCGCACCAGGCCGCTCGGGCCTTCGGCCGATGTCGCGGCCTGGTCCACGCTGCGCTCTATGCCGCGCGCGGCCTGGGCCATGGCTTCGACCGCGGGCAGCAGCGCCCGGCCGGCTTCGCTGGGCCGCAGGCCGCCGCTCTCGCGCGTGAACAGTGCCTGGCCCAGGCTTTTTTCCAGCGCCTGGATGCGGCGCGCGACCGTGCTGTGTTCCACCTGCAGCACGCGCGCGGCCGCCGACAGGCTGCCGTGCTGGCCCACGGCGGCAAAGTAACGCAGATGTTCCCAGTCCATGAAAACCCTTAATGAATGCGCGCGATCCAGCACTGGCGCGGCCTGCGCGAGCTGTGCATTTTTGCAAAGCGAAAATGCAGAAATTGATATTGCCCCATGAAATTCGCACAGCTAGCATAGTCCATCGCTGGCAAATTTCTAACTACACCGGAGACAATGTCATGAACGCCCCTACCGCTGCTGCCGTCCTCGCTCCCACGGTCAAACTGCTGATCGACGGCCAACTGGTCGAATCGCGCACCACCCAATGGCGCAACGTGGTCAACCCCGCGACCCAGCAGGTGCTGGCGCGCGTGCCCTTCGCCACGCCCGAGGAAATCAACCTGGCCGTGAGCAGCGCCAAGAAGGCGTTCGCGACCTGGAAGAAGACGCCCATCGGCACCCGCGCGCGCATCTTCCTCAAGCTGCAGCAGCTGATTCGCGAAAACATGGGCGAGCTCGCGGCGCTGCTCACGGCCGAACAAGGCAAGACGCTGGCCGACGCCGAAGGCGATGTGTTCCGCGGCCTCGAAGTGGTCGAGCATGCGGCCGGCATCGGCAACCTGCAGCTGGGCGAACTCGCCAACAACGTCGCCAACGGCGTCGACACCTATTCCATCCTGCAGCCGCTGGGCGTGTGCGCGGGCATCACGCCGTTCAACTTCCCGGCGATGATTCCGCTGTGGATGTTCCCCATGGCGATCGCCACGGGCAATACCTTCGTGCTCAAGCCTTCGGAGCAGGACCCCATGGTCACCATGCGCCTGTGCGAGCTGGCCGTCGAAGCGGGCCTTCCTGCGGGCGTGCTCAATGTCATTCACGGCGGTGAAGACGCCGTGAACGCCATTTGCGACCACCCCGACATCAAGGCCGTGAGCTTCGTCGGCTCGACCCAGGTCGGCACCCATGTCTACAACCGCGCGAGCCTGGCCGGCAAGCGCGTGCAATGCATGATGGGCGCGAAGAACCACGCCATCGTGCTGGCCGATGCGAACAAGGAGCAGACACTCAACGCGCTCGCCGGTGCCTCGTTTGGCGCGGCCGGTCAGCGCTGCATGGCGGTGTCGACGGCCGTGCTCGTGGGCGAAGCGCAGAACTGGATTCCCGAACTGGTCGCCAAGGCGCGCACGCTCAAGGTGAGCGCGGGTGTCGAGGCCGGCACCGACGTCGGCCCTGTGGTCTCGTGCGCGGCGCTGGCGCGCGTCGAAGGGCTGATCGCGCGCGGCGAGGCCGAAGGTGCCAAGCTCGAGCTCGACGGCCGCAAGCCCACCGTCGAAGGCTATGCCAACGGCAATTTCGTCGGCCCGACCATCTTCAGCGGCGTCAAGCCCGGCATGGCGATCTACGACCAGGAAATCTTCGGCCCCGTGCTGTGCCTGATGGCCGCCGACACGCTCGACGACGCGATCGCGCTGATCAATGCCAACCCCAATGGCAACGGCACGGCGATCTTCACGCAGTCGGGCGCCGCGGCGCGCAAGTTCCAGGAAGAGATCGACGTGGGCCAGGTCGGCATCAACGTGCCGATTCCCGTGCCCGTGCCCATGTTCTCGTTCACCGGCAGTCGCGCGTCCAAGCTCGGCGATCTGGGCCCCTACGGCAAGCAAGTCGTGCTGTTCTATACGCAGACCAAGACCGTGACCGCGCGCTGGTTCGACGACAGCACCACGGCCGCGCGCGTCAACACGACCATCAA
>NZ_JAHCDD010000132.1 GCF_018413525.1 Acidovorax sp. CCYZU-2555 | reverse complement strand
CGGCCGTGCTGGTCGTGGACGGTGACGCTGTCTGCGTGCTGTTCGACGCGCGTGATGTGCGTGCCGGTGAAGGTCTCAATCGCCGACTGCGCGCGTGCGCCTTCGAGCAGCGAGGTGTGGATGTCGGCGCGGTGTATCACCGCATAGGGGTTGCCGAAGCGCTGGCGAAACGCGGCATCGGTGGGAATGCGCCCGACCAGCGTTGCATCGAGCGCGTCGTGCATCACCATTTCGTCGGTGTAGACGGCGCGGCTGCGTGCGCGCTCGCCAATGCCCAGCGCGTCGAAAGCTGCGAACGCGTTCGGGCCCAGCTGGATGCCGGCGCCGATTTCACCGAGCTGCGGCGCCTGCTCCAGCACCTGCACCGCATAGCCCTGGCGCGCCAGGGCGAGCGCCGCGGCCACGCCGCCAATGCCGCCACCGACCACCAGGACGGGCAGGGTGGATGAAGTTTTCGTCGTCATGGGCCGGTCTTTCTTCGAAGCTTGCGTGGCTCCAGTCCGCATCAATGTCTCGGCGGCTGGAGTCTTGCGATTAATCAACAGTATGCTGATGATCAGTGTAGTGTTGATCTTTGTCATGGTGAAATTGGTGAAAACCCTGAGGAACTGAATGCGGGTTTTGCATACATCAATGCGCTGCCGCTCCCATAAACTTGGGCATATGACAACTTTCAGTCCCGAAGAACTTGAACTGCTTCCTGGCTTCCATATCCGGCGCCTGCAGCAGATAGCAGTCGCCGTTTTCATGGAAGAGACCCAGGACTTCGCGGTCACGCCCGTGCAGTTCGCGGCGCTGTCGGCCGTGCTGCGCCAGCCCGAGATGGACCAGCGCTCGCTCGCGCGCTTCATCGGTTTCGATACCTCGACCATAGGCAGCGTGATCGACCGGCTCGAGGCGCGCGGCTTCATGGTGCGCAATGCGAGCAAGACCGACAAGCGCGTGCGCCTGCTCACGGTGACCCCGGCCGGCATGGACCTGCTCAAGTCCGCCCAGCCCGCGGTGATGCGTGCCCAGCAGCGCATGCTCGACCCCTTGCCGGTGGAGCAGCGCGCGCTGTTCATGCAGATGGTCGCGCAGATCAACAACGAGAACGAAGGCCGCAATCGCGCGCCCAGTCTCGCGGCCGTCAAACCCATGGAGTGAGCCGCGCCTGGGCGCGCAGGCACAATCAGGCTCTCTTCATGTCTATCAAGGTGACCGCATGCTCGTGACGACCACTCCCAATGTTGAAGGCCAGCGCATCACCCGGTATCTGGGCATCGTCGCGGGCGAGGCCATCCTGGGTGCCAATGTCTTCAAGGACTTGTTCGCCGGCATACGCGACATCGTGGGCGGCCGTTCGGCCACCTACGAAAAGGAGTTGCAAAAGGCGCGTGAAACGGCGCTCAGGGAAATGCAGGAGCATGCGCAACGACTGGGCGCGAACGCCGTGGTCGGCGTAGATCTCGACTTCGAGGTGCTGGGTCAGGGCAACGGAATGCTGATGGTCTCGGCCAGCGGCACGGCCGTGGTGCTGGGGAATGATGACCGCGGGCACTGAGCGCGCGAAAATCCGCGAAAATCGCGGGTTGAACGCATTCTTCAATGCACAGAAAGGTTTTCATGAGCGACACCACCCAAGCCCCCGCGCTGCCCGACCACCTCTCCATCGACCCCAGCAGCCCGCACCATGTGGCCGCGGTGTTCGAGCATGACATCGGCATCCGTTTCAACGACAAGGAACGTTTCGACGTCGAGGAATACTGCATCAGCGAAGGCTGGGTGCGCGTGCCCGCGGGCAAGACGCTGGACCGCAAGGGCCGTCCGCTGCTGATCAAGATCAAGGGCAAGGTCGAAGCCTTCTACAAGTAAGCGCTTTCACGCCCGACTTGCAAGCGCCTTCGGGCGCTTTTTTGCGCCCGCGGCAAGCTCAGGGGCGGCGCAGCCAGCCCAGCACGCGGTCATGCGCCACGCGCCGGCCCTGTTGCTCCAGCGCGTAGCGCTCGCGGCTGCTGCCGAACGGGCCGGGGTTCTGCTGAATGACTTCGATGAAGTCCGGGCCCACGGCGCTCACGATCGCCACATGGCCGTAGCGGTTGAACGCCCAGGGCGCGAACACGATCAGGTCCTCTTCCCGGGGAACGCTGGCCGCGCCGTTGCGGTACTGGAGCAGCATGCGTTCCCGATTCAGTGCGCCATCGGCCACCTTGGCCGCGAAGAACTCCTTGGCGTGGCCCATCGAATTGGGCATTTCGTGGCCGAAGCGCTCGTAGTAGTAGCGCTTGACGAATTCGACGCACTGGTAGCGCAGGCCCAGGTTGTAGCCGCCGGGCGTGGTCAGCCGCCCCGACACATGGTTGATCGCGCCGTTGTAGTAGACGCTCACGCCGTTGAATGCGTCTAGCGGGTCACCGGGCGCATGCGCGGGGTTGATGTTGACGCGTGTCGCGACGAGATAGCCGGCAACCAGCAGTGCCAGCAGCAGCATGGCGAGCTTCATTGCCGCGCGGCGTGTGAATCGGTGGGCCGAGGGCATGTGCGTTACCGGGGAGGCGTCAGCGCCAGGCAGCGCGCCAGCACCTCGGCGGCCTGGTCCAGCCGGGGGCCGGGGCGCGAGACCAGATCGACTTCCGCCGTGCTGAGCGTGCAGATGCGGCCGCTGCGCACCGCGTCTATCGTGCGCCAGCCCGGGCGCTGGGCGAACGCCGCGGCCGGCGTTTCGGGCGTATGGATGATGATCTGCGGATTCTGGCGCACGACATACTCCGGCGACAGCCGCGGGAAGGGCCCCAGCGCGGGCGCGACGATGTTGCGCGCGCCCAGTTGGGCCAGCAGCTCGCCGATGAAGGAGTGGGGCCCGGCCGCATAGGGCGTGGCGTCGACTTCGAAATAGACGCTGCGGCCCGCATGGGCGCGCGTGGAGCGCGCGACGCGCTCCACGCCGGCCTGCAGGCGCGCATTCAGTGCGTCGGCGCGCTGCTGCTGCAGCAAGGTGTCGAGCGTGCGCCATTGGCCGCGCATGCCCGCGATATCGTGGGCGTCTAGCGCCAGCACCGGAATGCCGAACTGCGCGAGCTGGGCCATCAGCGGCGGCGAATACGCCATCAGCACCACATCGGGCCGCAGGCGCACGATGGCTTCGATCGACGGCGCCGAAGGCTTGCCCAGGCGCGGCAGCGCCGCGATTTCGGGCGGGTGGTTCGAGAACGCATCGACGCCGACCAGCCGCGCGCAGGCGCCCAGCGCGCACAGTGACTCGGTGACCGAAGGCAGCAGCGACACGATGCGCTGCGGCGCCTGGGCAAATTCGACCGTGCGACCCTGGGCATCGCGCACGCCGTACGCCCGCGCGGGCGCGCTCGCAGCCAGCAGCGCGCAGGCCGCGAGAAGCCAGTGCGCCGCCAGCGCGCTCAGTTTGCGGGCGCCCATTTCACGCTGAAGAACAAGGTGCGGCCCGCATTGGCATAGCCTTTGGTGGGCGCGTAGTCGCGGTCGGCGACGTTGTTGACGCGCGCCAGCAGCGACCAGTCCTTGCCGAGCTGGTGTTGGGCATAGAGGTTGACCACGCCATAGCCGCCCAGTGTGGCCGAGTTTTCAGCGTCTACAAAGCGCGCGCTGTAGAGCTGGGCTTCGGTGCCCAGCGTCCAGCCCGCGAGCTGGGTGTCGGCCGAGAGCTTGAGCATGCGCTTGGAGCGGTAGGGCAGCAGCTTGCCGTTCTCGAGGTTCTTGGGGTTGAGGAAGTCGAGCGACAGTCCCAGGTTCATGCGGTCCAGGCGCGTGGAACTGGTCAGCGTCAGGCCCTTGAGCTCCACGCTTTCCCAGTTGCGGTAGCAATTGCAGGCCGGCGAACTCGTGAAGTCATAGGTGATCTGGTTCTTGATCTTGTTGCGATAGGCCACCGCAGACAGCTGCTGCTTGCCTGCGTTGTAGTGCAGTCCGGTTTCCACATTGGCGCTGCTTTCGGGCTTGAGATCGGCCGCAGCCTGGCCCGTGAAGCGCTCGTAGAGCGTGGGCGTGCGAAAGGCCGTGCCCGCCGATACCACCCAGCGCAGGCTGTCATTGAGCTGCAGCCCATAGCCCAGGCCGCCCGTGGTCTTGTTCTGCTGGTCGCGCACGCGGTCGTGGCGCACGTTGGCATCGAGCTGGTGCACGCCGCTGGCATAGCGCCAGCCGGCCGACAGCGAGTTCTGCACGCGCTTGCTGTCGGTGTTCTGCGTCCAGGCGTAGTCGGTGTTGAGCCGGTCTTCGCGGCGTTCCAGATCAATGTTGAAGCGGCTTTCGCCCAGCTTCCACTGGTTTTGCAGCAAATAGTTGCTGCTGCGGCCGTCATTGCTTTCGGGGGATGAAGTGAAGCGCTGGATATCGCTGCGCGCCTGGCCCAGCTGCACCACGCTCTGGTAGGTATCGCTCCAGGCCGCCTGCCAGCGCAGCGTGCCTGAGGTGTTCTTCACGCGGTCGTAATCGTCGAACGGCGCGGCGCTCTGGTCGTAATGCGCCTTGAGGCGGTTGTGCTGCAGGCGCGTGTCGATCTGGTGAATGCCGTGCTTGTAGCCCGCGTTCAGGCCCAGCGAGGTATTGGCATAGCCGTCGCGGTCGGGATTGGGCGTCCAGGGGTTGCCCGGGTTCACGTCGAAGCCATCGCTGCGCTCGTCGGCCACATGCAGGCCGTAGCTCCAGCCGTTGGCGCCGCCTTGCAGTCCGGTGGAAAGCCTCGACGTGCCCTGGTTGCCCAGGCCGGCCTCGGCATAAGCACGCAATGGACCATCGCCTTGGCGCGTGAAGATCTGCACCACGCCGCCCATCGCGTCCGAGCCGTAGATCGCCGCAGCCGGGCCGCGCAGGATTTCGATGCGCTCGATCTGCGCCAGCGGCAGCGCCGCCCACAGCGCGCCGCCCTGCAGTTCCTGGCTGTTGAAGCGCACGCCGTCGACGAACACCGCTGTGTGCTGGTTGCCCATGCCGCGCAGGAACACCGAGGTCGTCTGGCCCGGGCCGCCATTGCGCGTGATCTGCACGCCAGGCACCTGGGCCAGCAGATCGGCGACGCCCGTGGCGCCGCTGCGCTCTATGGCCGCGCGGTCGATCACGCTCATGTCGGCAGTGACGGTGCGCAGCGGCTGGGCTTCGCGCGCAGCCGTGACCACCACGGTGTCTAGCGCCGGCGCGGTCTGTGCCCAGGTCTGGGAGCACAGCGCCATGGCGGCGAGCGCACCGGCGCGCACGCCGGGATTCGTTCGAAGGGAAATAGTCATGAAGGATTACCAGTTCACGCCAGCGACCCCGCCAGCGTTTCACTCACAAGGCTCTCGCATGCGCAAGAACCGCCTTGTTGGCCGGTATCCAGACTGGTGAATCCACGCACAACGCCTTCCCGGCGCAGGCTGCGCCAGTGGCTTGTCGATGTACGCTGGCCCGAAGCTTCAGGCCGTTTCACTCACTGTTGCGGGGGCAGTACAGGCTAGGACCATGTGCAAGACATGGCCACCCTGTTTCCCGTTTAACGGCCCTGCACGCATTGCAGGGCCAGCACCAACGCGCTGATTCTAATCGGCGCGCTCAAACAGACAGGCGCAGCGCCGTGACGACGGCCACGCCCAGCGCCAGATTGGCCGCGACCCACACGCGTATGCTGGCCAGCGCCTTGCCGCCCGCGGGCCAGTCGGCGGCCTGCACCGCGCGGTCCAGGCGCTTGAACAGCGCAAAGCGGATATGGCCGAAGATGGCGGCCATCACCAGGCCCAGCGCGGTCATGACTTTCCAGGCCAGCGGCATCTGGAACTGCAGCTCGGCCTGGGCCGCCATGTGATAGACCGACGCCACCATGCCCGCCCCCGACAGCAGCACCACGGCCACGGTCACCAGCATGGCCGCGAAGAAGCGCTGCAGCACGTTGTGCATCAATTGCACGCGGGTCGCGGGTTCCAGCGACTGCACGGCGGGGCGCATGAAGAAGTGCGAAAACGCCATGCCGCCCAGCCAGACGATCACGGCCAGCAGATGGATGTATTTCAGGGGGGCGAACAGCATGGGGCAGGTCTCAGATCAGTGCCGCGTTCTTGCGCTCCTCGGCCTGGCAGGCCGCGGCGGTGAAGATCACGTCGGTGGAGGAATTCAGCGCGGTTTCGGCCGAGTCCTGCAGGATACCAATGATGAAGCCGATGGCCACCACTTGCATCGATACATCGCTGGAAATGCCGAACAGGCTGCAGGCCAGCGGAATGAGCAGCAGCGAGCCGCCGGCCACGCCCGCGGCGCCGCAGGCGCAGACCGAGGCCACGACGCACAGCAGGATGGCCGTGGGAATGTCGACCACGATGCCCAGCGTGTGCGCGGCAGCCAGCGACAGCACGCTGATGGTGATGGCAGCGCCCGCCATGTTGATGGTCGCGCCCAGCGGAATGGCGATGCTGTAGGTGTCTTCGTCGAGGTTCAGGCGCTTGGCCAGCGCGAGGTTGATCGGTATGTTGGCTGCCGAGCTGCGCGTGAAGAACGCCGTCACGGCGCTTTCGCGCAGGCACATCAGCACCAGCGGATAGGGGTTGCGGCGGATCTTGGCGAACACGATCAGCGGGTTGACCACCAGCGCGACGAACAGCATGCAGCCGACCAGCACCGTCAGCAGGTGGGCGTAGCCCAGCAGCGCGGCCGTGCCGACGTCGGCGAAGGTCGCCGCGACCAGGCCGAAAATGCCCAGCGGCGCGCAGCGGATCACGCCCTGGATGATCAAGGTGATGGCGTTCGACAGATCGCCCAGCAGCTTGCGCGTGCCTTCGCTCGCGTGGCGCAGCGCCAGGCCCAGGCCCACGGCCCAGACCAGGATGCCGATGTAGTTCGCGGTCAGCAGCGCGTTGACCGGGTTGTCGACGGCGCTGAGCACCAGCGCCATCAGCACTTCCTGCACATTGCCCGGCGCGGCGGCGTCGGTGACGGCCGCGGTCTGCAGCACCAGCGTCGACGGAAACAGCATGCTCGCGAACACGCCGACGATGGCCGCGGCCAGCGTGCCGATCACATAAAGCCACAGCACGGGGCGCATCAGCGTGGAATCGCCGGGGCGGTGATTGCTGATGGATGCCATCACCAGAATCAGCACCAGCACCGGAGCGACGGCCTTGAGCGCGGAAATGAACAGCTTGCCCAGCAGTCCCACGCTGGGAGTGGCCGCCGGCCAGAGAAAAGCGAAGGCGATGCCGGCAATCAAGGCCATGACGATTTGCGTCACAAGGCTGGTGCGCTGCATCCAGTGCAGCAATGGCTTGAGGATCATGGAGTGAAGAAAAAACGAAGAAGGCCGTGGGAGCGGGGCGGGGCGCAATGCCCGGCGCGCCAGCGCGGGGCCCGCGCTGCGAGAGCCGGGAGTTTAAGCGCAGGGCGTAAAACCCGTTGGGCGGCGCAGTTCCTGGCCGCTTTGGCCGGCATTTGTCGCTTTCGATGCCACCGGGAATACGCCGGGCATGGGCTTGCGTCGATAATCGCGGGCTATGTCGTCCCCCAAAGTTCTCTTCGGCTTCCACGCCGTAGGCGTGCGTCTGAAGACCGCGCCGAAATCCATCGTCGAAATCTACTACGAGGCCACGCGCCGCGACGCCCGCATGCGCCAGTTCCTGGACCGTGCGCGTGAAGCCGGTGCGCGGCTGATCGAAGCCGACGGCGAACGCCTGGCCAAGCTCGCCGGCAGCCACGGCCACCAGGGCGTGGCGGCGCGTGTCGAGCCCACCAAGCAGATCACCTCGCTCGACGAGCTGCTCGAAAACCTCGAGGAAAGCGGCGTCAAGAACCCGCTGCTGCTGGTGCTCGACGGCGTGACCGATCCGCACAACCTCGGCGCCTGCCTGCGCGTGGCCGACGGCGCGGGCGCGCACGCGGTGATCGCTCCCAAGGACCATGCGGCCGGCATCAACGCCACCGTCGCCAAGGTTGCGAGCGGCGCGGCCGAGACCGTGCCCTATTTCATGGTCACCAATCTGGCGCGCACGCTCAATGAGCTCAAGGAGCGCAACATCTGGATCATCGGCACCAGCGGCGATGCCGACAAGAACATCTACCAGATGGACCTCAAGGGCCCGGTCGCGCTGGTGCTCGGCGCCGAAGGCGACGGCATGCGCCAGCTCACACGCAAGACCTGCGACGAGCTGGTGAGCATTCCCATGCAGGGCGCGGTCGAAAGCCTCAACGTGTCGGTGGCCAGCGGCGTGTGCCTGTTCGAAGCCGTGCGCCAGCGCCTCGCTGCTGCCTGAAGAACCTGCTGCTCAGTCGCGCGCGCCGGTCTCGGTGCTCGCGGCGTTGAGCAGTG
>NZ_JAHCDD010000131.1 GCF_018413525.1 Acidovorax sp. CCYZU-2555 | reverse complement strand
AGACGGCCTTGGCGGCCGCTGCGCGATTGCGCGCGGTTTCGAGCTCGCGCAGCGGCTCCACGCCATGGTGGCCGGCTTTCCAGCGCTTGGCGCTGACCAGCGTGGTCTGGCCTGCGCGTTCGAGGCGGAAATCGATCACGCCCTGGTTCAGCGCCTGTACGTCATAGCCTTCGGCGCGCCATGCGGATTCGAGCTGCTGGGCGAAGCCGCGCCAGGGCTGGTTCGCGCAGTCGGTCAGCAGTCTGTCGACCTGGGCCGGGCTGGGCGCGCGCAACTGGCGCCAGGCGGCAATCGCGCCCACGACCCACAGCGGCGTGGCCGCGAGGGCGCCGAACGGTGCGATGTTCGCGGGCAGGGCCAGCATGCAGATCAGCGTCACGCCCGCGGCCAGCGCAAAGCTGAGCCACCAGCGCGAGCGCAGCAGGATCGCAAACAGGGAATTGGGGGCCATCTGAAATTTCACGGGATCCTCGGTTCGGTGGGGTGCGCAAAGAAATGCCAAGCC
Organism: Acidovorax sp. CCYZU-2555; assembly: GCF_018413525.1. Taxonomy (GTDB): domain Bacteria; phylum Pseudomonadota; class Gammaproteobacteria; order Burkholderiales; family Burkholderiaceae_C; genus Comamonas. Next base: position 8,168 of record NZ_JAHCDD010000131.1, on the reverse strand, counting down.
TGCATTGTCCTGCTTCTCGTGCGGACAGCGGGCCTTGGATAGACTTGGACTCCCCCAAAGGAGTGAATCGAGAATGGCAGTCACAGAACAAGAGCTTTTGACCGCGCTCAGCAGCGTGCTGGATCCGCATACCGGCAAGGATTTCGTCAGCGCGCGCGCGCTGCGCAATCTGCAGATCAGCGCGGGGGATGTGGCGTTCGATATCGAAATCGGCTACCCCGCCAAAAGTCTGGTGCCTGAACTGCGCCGCCAGTTCGTCACCGCGGCCAAGACCGTGGCCGGCGTCGAGAACGTCTCGGTGGGCATCCACAGCAAGGTCGTCGCGCACTCGGTGCAGCGCGGCGTCGATCTGCTGCCCCAGGTGAAGAACATCATCGCCATCTCGTCGGGCAAGGGCGGCGTGGGCAAGAGCACCACGGCCGCCAACCTGGCGCTGGCGCTGGCCGCCGAAGGCGCGCGCGTGGGTCTGCTCGACGCCGACATCTACGGCCCCAGCCAGCCCATGATGATGGGCCTCACGGGCAAGCCCGAGAGCATTGATGGCAAGACCATGGAGCCGCTGGAGAACTATGGCGTGCAGGTCATGTCCATCGGTTTCCTCGTGAACCAGGACGAAGCCATGATCTGGCGCGGCCCCATGGCCACGCAGGCGCTCGAGCAGATGCTGCGCCAGACCAACTGGAAAGACCTCGACTACCTGCTGGTCGACATGCCGCCCGGAACGGGCGACATCCAGCTGACGCTGGCCCAGCGCGTGCCGATGACGGGCGCTATCGTGGTCACCACGCCCCAGGACATCGCGCTGATCGACGCCAAGAAAGGCATCAAGATGTTCGAGAAGGTCGGCGTGCCGATTCTGGGCATCGTCGAGAACATGGCGGCCCATGTCTGCACCAATTGCGGCCATGTGGAGCATATCTTCGGCGCCGATGGCGGCAAGAAGATGGCCGCCGACTACGGCATGGACTATCTGGGCGCGCTGCCGCTGTCGCTGCAGATCCGCGAACAGGCCGACAGCGGCAAGCCCACCGTGGTCGCCGACCCCGACAGCGAAGCCGCGCAAATCTACAAGCGCGTGGCGCGCGACATGGCGGTGAAGATCGCGCTCAAGGCCAAGGATTTCAGCTCCAAGTTCCCGACGATCACGGTCAGCAAGAACACCTGATTGCGGCGCTGGTCGCTCGCATCCAAAGCCGCCATGGTTTGCCATGGCGGCTTTTTTGCGCCGAGCCTCCCCAAGGCAGAGCGCGATGGGCTCCACCGGCGCCGGGCCGCCCCAAGCCGGTGGACGGCCCCCTCGGGGGGCAGCGACCCGCGTAGCGGTGGAGCGTGGGGGCTATGAAATCCGCTATTGTTGCATCCATGAACGGATCTTCTGCTTGGGCTTTGGGGTGGCGCACGTTGTGGCGCGATGTGCGTGCGGGCGAGCTGCGCCTGTTGATCGTCGCCGTGACGCTGGCCGTCGCGGCGCTGACCGCCGTGGGCTTCTTTGCCGACCGGCTGCAGGGCGGGCTGGAGCGCGATGCGCGCCAGCTGCTGGGTGGCGACGTGGTGGTGGTGAGCGACAACCCGCCGCCCGCGCAGTTCGCCGAACGCGCGCAGCAGCTGGGATTGCAGAGTGTGGTCACGGTCGGTTTTCCGACCATGGGCCGGGCTTCCGACGCCCAGGGCGGCGCGAGCCGGCTGGTCGCGCTCAAGAGCGTTCCCACGGGCTACCCGCTGCGCGGATCGTTGCGCACAGCGAACGCGCCCGGCGAGGCCGGCCAAGCCACGCGTGACATTCCCGCGCCCGGCGAAGTCTGGGTCGACGCACCGTTGCTCGAATCGTTGAATCTGCGCATGGGCGATGCGCTGCTGCTGGGCGATTCCGCGCTGCGCATCACACGCATCGTGGCGCTGGAGCCCGACCGCGGCTCGGGCTTCATGAGCTTTGCACCGCGCGTGATGCTCAATGCGGCCGACCTCGCGGCCACAGGGCTGGTCCAGCCCGCAAGCCGCCTGACTTATCGCCTGGCCGTGGCCGGCAACGAGGCCGCGGTGCGGCAGTTCCAGGCCTGGGCCGATGAAGCCGTGGTGGCGCGCGAAGCGCATGGCATGCGTGTCGAGTCGCTCGACAGCGGCCGGCCCGAAATGCGCCAGACGCTGGCGCGCGCCGAGAAATTCCTGAGCCTGGTGGCGCTGCTCGCCGCCTTGCTGTCGGCCGTGGCCGTGGCGCTGGCCGCGCGCGGCTTTGCCAACGACCACCTCGACGCCTCGGCCATGCTGCGCGTGCTGGGGCAAAGCCAGCGCCGCATAGCGGGCGCTTACACCTTTGAGTTCGCGCTCGTGGGCTTGTTCTCCAGCGCGCTGGGCGTGGCCATCGGTTACGGCGTGCACCATGTGTTCGTGCAGCTGCTGGCGGGCCTGGTCGATGCGGCCCTGCCCGCGCCGAGTCTGTGGCCCGTGGTGTTCGGCCTGGGCATGGGCATGACGCTGCTGTTCACTTTCGGCCTGCCGCCCGTGCTGCAGCTGGCACAGGTGCCGCCGCTGCGCGTGATGCGCCGCGACCTTGGCGCGATCAAGCCGGCCTCGTGGCTGGTGCTGGGCCTGGGCGTGACGGGCTTTGCGGCGCTGCTGCTGGCCGTGAGCCGCGATGTGAAGCTGGGCCTGATTGCCGTGGGCGGCTTCGGCGGCGCGGTGCTGCTGTTCGCGGGCCTGGCCTGGCTGGCCGTGAAGCTGCTGCGGCGCATGGTCAATGAATCGACGGCGCCGCGCTGGCTGGTGCTGGCGACGCGGCAGATTTCAGCGCGGCCGGTCTACGCCGTGCTGCAGGTCAGCAGCCTGGCCGTGGGCCTGCTGGCGCTGGTGCTGCTGGTCTTGCTGCGCACCGATCTGATAGGCAGCTGGCGCGCGGCCTCGCCGCCCGACGCTCCCAACCGCTTCGTGATCAACATCATGCCCGACCAGGCCCAGGACTTCCAGAAAGTGCTCAAGGACCAGGGCGTGGCGCGCTACGACTGGTATCCGATGATCCGCGGCCGGCTGGTGCAGGTCAACGGCCGAGACGTCCATCCCGACGACTACACCGAAGACCGCGCCAAGCGCCTCGTGGACCGTGAGTTCAATCTGTCGACGGCGGAGCAGGTGCCCGAACACAACCCCGTGGTCGCGGGCCGCTGGACGCCCGACGAGAAAGGCGCGATCAGCCTGGAAGAAGGCCTGGCCGAGACGCTGGGTCTCAAGCTCGGCGACCGGCTGACCTTCGATATCGGCGGCGTGCAGAACGAAGCCCGCATCACCAGCCTGCGCAAGGTCGACTGGGGCTCGATGCGCGCCAACTTCTTCGCGATGTACCCGGTGGAGCAACTGCCCGATGTGGCCGTGACTTATCTTGCGGCCTACCGCGCGCCGCAGACGCCGGGCTTCGACAACGCGCTGGTGCGCCAGTTTCCCAACATCACCAATGTCGACATGGCCAGTACGCTGGCCCAGGTGCAGCAGGTGCTCGATCAGGTCATTCGCGCGGTTGAGTTCTTGTTCATCTTCACGCTGGCCGCGGGCCTGGTGGTGTTGTTCGCGGCCGTCACGGCGACGCGCGAGGAGCGTGCGCGCGAGTACGCGATCATGCGCGCCGTCGGAGCGCGTGCGAGCCTGCTGCGCCAGGTGCAGCGCGCCGAACTCGCGGGTGTGGGCCTGCTCGCGGGCTTTCTCGCGAGCTGCGTGGCCATGGCCGTGGGCTGGGCGCTGGCGCGCTACGTGTTCGACTTCGCCTGGAGCGCCTCGCCCTGGGTGCCCATTGGCGGCGCGCTGGCCGGCGCCGTGCTGGCCTGGCTCGCGGGCTGGTGGGGCCTGCGCGAAGTGCTGCGCCGGCCCGTGATGACCACGCTGCGCCAGGCCGCGGAATAAGCCGGGGGGCACGCAGCCCCCCGCGGCCTCACTCCAGGATGGCGCTGGCCTGGGCCTTTTGCACGATGGCGTCGGCGTCGCGGCGCAGCAGGAAGCGCTGCGCCACCAGGCGCTCGGAAGCGTCGCGCACCGCCTGCACATAGCCTTGCTGCGAGCCGTACAGCTCCTGCAGAGAAGGGCGCGTGTCGCCCGCGGCCAGCCGTGCCGCCTGGGTCTTGTGGAAGGGAATGTAGCTGCCCGCGAGATTCGCCAGGTCGACCACCTTGTCGCTGGTCACGTAGTTGAACTCTATGCTCGTTCCCAGCGGCGCCTGGGCTTCCACCGAGCGGATTCCGGCGCGCGTCAGGCCCGTGCCGGCATCGACCTGGGGCACCATGATCGGGTAGTGCTTGCCGGTCTGGCGTGGCGGGAACAGGCTGGCGATGCCGGCTTCATCCTCGGGGCGGAACTGGGGGCCGAAGTCCAGCAGTTCAAAATCGTTGTAGCGCGCCAGATAGTTGAAGGCCGGAATATCGGTCAGCTGGGTGCCGACTTTCCACTTCAGTCCTTGCATCACCGGGAATTTCACCTGCTCGGGGCGCACCAGGCTGCCGTCGGCCACCTTGGGCACCTGGCTCGCGGGCGGCTGCTTGCCGGTGGTGACCCAGTCTTCGAGCGCGATGAACAGCGCGCGGAACGTGTCATTGAAATGCACCACCGTGCCCGAAGGGTAGACGCTGCGGCTGGGCGCGTAGCTGATGCTGGCTTCGCCGCCCGCGCCGCCATGCTGGGTGCTCGCGTAGTAATAGATGCGCGCGTTTTCGGGCTGCACCAGATCCTGCGTGCCCTGGGTGTTGGTCAGCGCGGGCGAGCCCTGCAGCTGCCAGAACTCGGTGCCGGAAAGGCCCAGGAAGAACTTGGGGCAGGTATCGGTGGCGCTGCAGCGGCGCATCACGCCGCCGTCGCGGCCGCTGATGCCGTCCGCATAGTTTCTATCGAGCCCGCGCGGCGCGGTCTGACCGAAGGCCGTATGGTCGGTGCGCAGTCCGCCGCCGCCGCCGGGCACGGCGAAACGCGTGTTGACATTGGTCTGGCGCGCGGCGACATGGGCAAACATGCCGTCGAACACGCGCGTGCCGTCGAGCGCCTGGTTGAAGCCCAGGTGCAGGAAAGTCTTCATCGCATTGCCCGACTGCGACGTGCCCTGGCCAATGGTGTGGGCGATGCGCCCGGCCAGCGGATTGGCATTGCCCGCGGAATCCTTTTCGGCCTTGCGGAAGAACCCCACCGCATCGCGCAGGCCCGCGAGGCCCACGCCCATGACCTTGGGGTCCTTGGCTTCGTAGACCAGTTCATAAAGATAGAGCGGATCGAAGCCCTGCTTGAGGCAGACCTTGGTCCCATCGGGCGTGCCCGGGAATGGCGTGGCGTCGCTGCAGCTTGCGAACTTCCAGTCGGCGGCGGGCACGGGCACGCGCGCATCGGTTTCGTTGATGCGCCGCGTGAGCGAATAGCCGGGCCGGCTGTTGTCCAGGCTGGCGGGCGCATAGGGCAGCATGGAGCCGTTGAAGACGCCGCCGGGCAAGGCCATGGTCGAAGTGGCGGCCGACGGAACCAGCTCGGTGCGGTAGGCGCCCGTGATGCTGCTGCCGTCGGGGTTTCTGGCGACCGGCACCTGCGCCGTCAGGCGCTCGGCCGTGGTCTTGGGCACATCGCCTTGCCAGGCCGCGTACAGCATGACATAGCCGCGCTCCATATAGACCGCGTCGCTGGGCGAGGCGCTGGGGTTGGGCATGGTGAGGATGTTGCCGCGGTTGGGCGCGTCGTAGCGCAAGATGCCGCTGGCCTTGGCCATGTTCTTGGGCTTGAGCAGCACGAAGTCGGTCGCGTACTCGACCATGCCGCGGCTGTTGACGGGCGCCAGGGCCAGGTCCTGGATGGTCGCATTCCTGGCGTTCTTGGGGTCCAGCTCGCCAAAGAGCGTGCCGCTGACTTTCTCATAGGCGCCCACATCGCCAAAAGTGCCCGGAAAATCCTGGGTCGACGTCACCTGCATGGTGAGCTTGGGGCTTGTGGCATTGGCTTCGTCATTCGACGAGCCGCCGCAGCCGGCCAGGGCCGCGATGCCCAGCGCCAGGCCGGAAAGTTGGAATTTACGCACGCTTGTCTCCTTGCTTTGTTTATTTGCTGACTTTGCCGAGGGCGTACCCTCGCCGCCAATATAGGAATGCGGGTTTAATCTGTGAAATCGATTGTTCAGATCGATTCATAGGGATTGCAGAAGAGTCTCGGCGCGCTCGGATACAGCGAATCCATTGGGGCCATGGCGTGCTGCGGGACAATGCGGGATGTTTCCTGAACCTGGCGCGCAGCCCAACGACCATGCAGATTGAAGAAAAACCGCCTTTTGACACGCCGTTTGAATGGATTGGCGGCGAGCCCGCGATCCAGCGCATGGTCGATCGCTTCTATGACCTGATGGACCTCGAGCCCGGCTACGCCGAGCTGCGCGCGGCCCATGGTTCCGAGCTCGATGGCGCGCGCCAGAAGCTGTTCTGGTTTCTCTGCGGCTGGATGGGCGGCCCCGACCATTACCAGAGCCGTTTCGGCCATCCGCGGCTGAAGATGCGCCACATGCCGTTCAAGATCGGCGTGCGCGAGCGCGACCAATGGGTCGCCTGCATGGACCAGGCGATGCGCGAGACCGGCGTGCCTGAAGTGCTGCGCGCGCGCCTGGCGCAGAGTTTCATGGGAACGGCCGACTGGATGCGAAATCAGGGCGGTTGAGACGCAACAATCTCACTTGCGCGCTGACGCGCAGCCGCTACCATCAGGCCAGTAATTGTTTGATACAAACTGTGCGGGAGCATTTATGGGCGTGATCGGCTGGATAGTCGTTGTGGTGGCAGTGGGGGGCGTGGCCTGGGCGGTCATGTCCTATAACCGTCTGGTCGTGGCGCGCAACCGCATCGCCAATGCGTTCGGACAGATCGATGTGCAGCTCAAGCGTCGCCATGACCTGGTGCCCAATCTGGTCGAAGTGGCGCGCGGCTATATGGCGCATGAGGCCAGCACGCTAGAAGCCGTGATCCGCGCGCGCGGCGCGGCCAGCAGCGCCACCGATCAGGCGCGCGCGCATCCGACCGACGCCAAGGCCATAGGCCTGTTGTCGCAGGCCGAATCGGTGCTGGGCGCGCAGCTGGGCCGGCTGATGATGCTCAGCGAGGCCTACCCCGAGCTCAAGGCCGACGCCCACATGCTGCGCCTGAGCGAAGAGATCACCAGCACCGAGAACCGCATCGGCTTTGCACGCCAGGCCTATAACGACCAGGTGCTCGAGTTCAACAACCATGCCAGCCAGTTTCCCGAAGTGCTGCTCGCGCGCCCTCTGGGTTTTGCCGAGGCCGCGATGCTCGAGTCCACGACCAGCGACGCCGAGCGCGCCGTGCCGCAACTGCGGTTCTGACCTGCGCAGCGCGGGGCTCGCATGAAATTCTGGCGCCATCAGGAAGAAGCGCGCAGCGCGACTGCGCGCCTGCTGTGGGGTTTTGCACTGGCCGTGCTGGTGCTCGTGGCCGCGGTGCATGCGGGCCTGGTGCTCGCCTGGCTGGCTTTGTCCTGGATGCTGGGCGGCAATCTGCCGTTTCCCGCGGGCTTTGCGGCCGTGAACATCGGCATGACATTGTTCCTGGTGCTGGGCGGCTGGTGGGTCGAAACCGATCAGCTGCGCGCGGGCGGGCTGCGCCTGGCGCAGCGCATAGGCGCGCGTGAAGTGCGTCCCGACCGCAGCCTCGCCGAGCAGACTTTTGCCAACGTGGTGCAGGAGCTGTGCATTGCGGCGCACATGACCGCGCCCCAGGCCATGGTGCTGCCGCGCACCGATGCGATCAACGCCTTTGCGGCCGGCTGGGACGAGGAAGACGCGATCATCGCCGTGACCCAGGGCGCGCTCGACCATCTGAGCCGTGAGGAATTGCAGGGCATGGTCGCGCATGAACTGAGCCATCTGCACGAAGGCGACACACGGCTCAAGATGCAGCTCGCGGGCATGGTCTACGGCCTGGAGCTGGTCTACCAACTGGGCGAAAGCATGTGCGAGCGCGGCGGCGCAATGTGGTGGTTCGGCTCGGTCATCAAGGGCGTGGGTTTTGCGGGCTGGCTCGCGGGGCGCTGGCTCAAGGCCGCGGTCTCGCGCCAGCGCGAATATTTGGCCGATGCGCGCGCCGTGCAATGGACGCGCAGCAAGGACGGCCTGGGCGGCGTGCTGCGCAAGGTCATGGGCCAGCGCCAGAGCGCAGGCTACG
>NZ_JAHCDD010000130.1 GCF_018413525.1 Acidovorax sp. CCYZU-2555 | reverse complement strand
ATGACGCCCAGGGTCATCAACGGCATGCCGAAGAACGCGCGCCGCAGGCTCGCGCCATCGAGCGCCTGCAGCGTTCCGGCGACGCTGGTCTGCAGCAATGGCCCTGCGTCGTCATGCAGATCGACGCAGGCGCGCGTATGGGCCGGCTGGCCGGCGCCCGCCTCCGTTCGCTCGAACCGGAAACGGTAGTGGCCTTCGATGCGGCAGAACGGCGAGACATGAAAGACTTTGCGCGCCGTCTGTTCGCGCCCCCAGTCGAGTTCGTCGCCCGCGAGCAGATAGGCATGGCGCTCGCCGAAGGTGTTGTTGACTTCGGCCAGCACCGCGGCCAGCGAGCCGTCGGCGCGGTGCGCATACCAGAAGCTCACCGGCTTGAACACATAGCCGAGCACGCGCGGAAAAGTGTGCAGCCAGACTTCGCCATCGGCGTCGGCAATGCCTTCGCTGTGCAGCATGGCGTCGAACCAGGCGAGCGCGTCGTCGCCGCCTTCGCCATGGTCGCAGTCATGAAAGCTCATGAGCGCGCGGCGGTTGCGCGCCAGCGCCGCGCTGGGCTGGGCGCGCAGACTGCGCAGCGGCAGCAGCAGGAAATAGCTGGGATAGCGGAACGCATGCGCGACCGGCCGCAGGCGCCGGTGCCAGACATGGCCCATGCCGATCAACGGCTGCGCAGCTGCGTGGTTCATAGCGCCTCCTGCGAGACCCTGAGCGGCAGGCGCCGCAAGGCCTGCATCACGCCCTGGGCCGCGTCCAGGCCCGAACGCAGGCCGTCTTCATGGAAGCCATAGCCCGACCAGGCGCCGCAGAACCAGGTGCGGCGCTGGCCTTGCAGCGCCGCGACCGTGCCCTGGGCCTGTATCGCGGCCAGGTCGAACACCGGATGGCTGTATTCGATGCGCTGGTGGATCTTGTTTTCATCGATCGCGCGCGAAGGGTTCAGCGAGACCACCACCGGCTGCTGCCAGGGCAGCGGCTGCAGCCGGTTGAGCAGATAGTGCAGGCAGACCTGGGCCTGGTGGGCGTTCGCGCCCGCGCCGCGCTCGTAGTTCCACGCGGCCCAGGCCGCGCGCCGCTGCGGCAGCACGTTGGTGTCGGTGTGCAGCACGGCGACATTGGGCTGGTAGCGGATCGCGCCCAGTACCGCCGATTCGAGCGGCGTCGCATCGGCGCCGAGCAGACGCAGCGCCTGGTCGCTGTGACAGGCCATCACGACGGCGTCGAAGGTTTCGCTGCCCTGCGCGGTCTGCACCAGCACGCCCGCGTCAAGGCGACGCACACTCAGCACCGGGCAATGCAGGCGCGCCTGGTGCCCGCCCGGGCCTTGCAGCCGCGCGACCATGCGGCGCACATATTCACGCGAGCCGCCGCGCACCGTGTACCACTGCGGCCGGTTCGTCACCTGCAGCAGGCCATGGTTATGGCAAAAGCGCACCAGCGTCGCTACCGGAAACTGCAGCATCTGCTCGGTGGGGCAGGACCAGATGCTGCCGATCATGGGCAGCAGATAGTCTTCGCGAAACGCCTTGCCAAAGCCGTGGGTGTGCAGGAAATCGGCAATCGGCGTCTGCAGTTCGTCTTCGGCCTGGCGCTGCGCGATCTCGGTCGTGAGCCGATTGAAGCGCAGTATCTCGGCCAGCATTCCCCAGAACCGCGGCCGCAGCAGATTGCGCCGCTGGGCGAACACCGCGTTGAGCGACGTGCCGCTCCACTCCAGGCCGCTGCCCCCTTGCGCATCCAGGCATTGCACCGACAGCGACATTTCGGACGCCGCGCTCTCCACGCCCAGCTCGGCGAACAGCGCCGTGAGCAAGGGGTAGGTGCGCTGGTTGTAGACCAGAAAACCCGTGTCCACGCCATGCGTCACGCCATCGATTGCCAGGTCCACGGTGTTCGCGTGGCCGCCGAAATGGCCGCCGGCCTCGAACAGCGTGACCTGGTGGTCCGCATGCGCATCCGCGAGCCGCCATGCGGCAGACAGGCCGGCGATGCCGGATCCGATGACAGCGATGCGGTGCATGGTGGACTTCCTTGATGTACTCGAAAGATCAATTACTGAACTCATGAGTTCACAATATATCCGCTAAGTCTCAACTTTGCACTATAAAGTTTTCACCCCTGGGGTTTCGCTCTAGAATCAGGCCCTATGGAAACCCGTTCATCGATCAAAGAGCAAATCCAGCGCCTGCGCCAGGAAGCCATAGTCACCGCCGTCAACCGCCTGCTGGCCAGCAAGGGCTACGACGCCATGACCGTGGACGAAGTCGCGGCCGAAGCCGGCATGGCCAAGGCCAGCCTGTACAAGCTGTTCACGTCGAAGGAAGAATTGGCGGGCGCGGCCATGGTCGGCGTGCTCGACCGCGCGCTGGCGTTTGTCGACGATTTGCGCGCCCAGGCCGGCGACGCCGCGCAGACCGACACGCCGCTGTCGCCCGTGGACCAGCTGCGCGCGGTCATACGCTGGGCCATGCAGACCCAGCTCGAAGGCAAGATGCCGTCGCTGCCCGCGCAGAACTCGAGTCTGAGCGCGTCACTGCAATCGAACGATGCCTATATGGACCGGCTGATCGCGCTGAGCAACCGCCTGAGCATCTGGATCGCCGAAGCCCAGACCAGCGGCCAGCTCAATGCCCAGCTGCCTTCGGAACTCGTGCTCTACACGCTGTTCGCGCGCGCCTGCGACCCCGTCGTGGCGCTGCTCAAGGAGTCGGGCCAGTACACCCACGAACAGATTCTCGACTGGGTCACGCAGACCACGTTCCAGGGGCTGGGCAACGGCCCGCAGACGCCGCTGCCAGCCTGAGCGCCCACGCGCGCATGCGGCAGCGGATGACGGCGCCGCGGCCCGATGTTCCGCAAGATCCACGTTGATCCCTGTTGGAAAAGAAGGCAACGATGGCGACGCTGATCTATGTCGACGAGCAGACCGAAGGCTGGCGCCGCGTGCGCAGCGGCAAGGGCTTTTCCTACCGCTGCGCCGATGGCGCCCTGATACGCGACGCCGCGCAGCTCGCGCGCATTCGCCAGCTTGCGATTCCGCCCGCCTACACCGATGTCTGGATCTGCCCCGACCCTGACGGCCACCTGCAGGCCACGGGCCGCGACGCGCGCGGGCGCAAGCAGTACCGCTACCACGCGCTGTGGCAGGAGCAGCGCAAGCAGGCCAAGTTCGAGCGCATGCTGCGCTTTGGCCGCACGCTGCCCAAGATACGCCGCGCGGTCGAGCGCGACCTGGCCGCGCGCCGGCCCGGGCTGGAAGTCGTGGCCGCGACCGTGGTGCGGCTGCTGGACCGCACGGGCATGCGCATAGGCAACGACGAATACTCCGAACAGAACGGCTCCTACGGCCTGACCACGCTCAAAAACCGCCATGCCAAGGCCAGCGCCGACCAGCTCACGCTGCAATTCAAGGGCAAGAGCGGCGTGATGCAGAAGGTGTCGATCGTCGACCGGCGCGTGGCGCGCATCGTGCAGCGCTGTCAGGAGCTGCCGGGCCAGCGCCTGTTCCAGTTCCTCGACGCGCAGGACGAGCTGCAGCACCTGCGCTCGGACCATGTGAACGATTACCTGCGTGCGCTGTGCGGCGAAGACTTCACGGCCAAGGACTTCCGCACCTGGCACGCGAGCGTCTGCGCGATGGCGCTGGCAATGGACGCGCGCTGCGCTGACAAAGAGGCGGTGCAGCTGAGCGCGGCCGCCATCAACGACATCGTCAAGCAGGTCGCGCAGCAGCTGGGCAATACCAGCACCGTGTGCCGCAAGTTCTATATCCACCCTGAAGTGCTGAACTTCTGCGAACGGCAAACGATGGACGCAGGGCGCGCCGCGCGCAAGAAAGTGGGAATGAGCCCCACGGAAGGCGCGCTGCTGCAACTGCTCGGTGCCTGCGAGCCGGTGGCGCGCAAGAAGGCGGCGCCGAAACGCTGAAGCGCGACACGGCTTTTCGTCCTATGGCGCGGCGCGCCGAGAAACGCTAGTCTGGAATTCCAAGCAGACGGCGGAAAAGGGCTGGCGCCATGCCGGCCGAATCCGCCCACCAACCACAGGAGCTCAGCAATGGATCCAGCAGAACACCGCGCCTACGGCGTGTTCAAGCCCGTCGGTCACATGGTGGTTTCGTTCCCGGATGCGGCCAGTGCCGACAACGGCCATGCGGCACTCACGGCCCAGGGCACGGCCGCGGCCGATATCCACCGCTATACCGCCGCGCAGATGCTTGCGCAATGCGATGAAGACATCGCCCGGGCCAGCCCCGCGGCTTCGGTCGGCCAGGAGCTCAATCTCGTCAAGGCCAACCGCGAACTCGCGGCCCACGGTTTCCACTTCATCGTGGTGCGCGTCGACGACGATGACATTGCGCGCCAGGCCGCCGATGCCATGAAGGCCCAGGGCGCGGAACGCGCCCAGCTCTACGGCCGTTTCATCATCGAGGAAATGATCACGCGCGCCGCCGACATGCCCCAGGTCAAGGAATCGCCCGACAGCGGACTGGACCCGCAGACGCCTTCGGGCGAGGAAAAGGAAAGGGCGCAATTGCGCCCGCCTGAATCCACGCCCTAGCCTGAAAAAAAGGCCGGCCCCGTCTTGCGGGGCCGGCCTTTTTCCTGCCTGAAAACGCTTATGCGTTGTCGGCGCGGCGTGCCGCGTCGCGCAGTTCGCGAATCTGCAGATGGTTGCGCTTGGCGCCTTCGTATTGGCGCTGCACCACCACACGCACATCGGCCGGCAGGTCTTCTTCCAATGCCTTGCGATAGCGTTCGAGCGCCTTGTCTTCACCGCGCTCGGCTTCTTCCAGCATGTTGAGATCGCTGTATCCGGCCAGCGTGCCCTTCACGGCCACCCAGCCGCGATGCGCGGCACCGGCGAGCGTGCCGCCATCCGGTGTGGAGCGGCCGCCGAGCTGACCGACCACGACGCGCAGTTCTTCCGCCGCCTGGCGGCAGTCCTGGGCACGCGACAGAAAGGTCTGCTTGAGCGCGCCCGTGCGTGCATGTTCGGCGCTGCTGGTAAAGCCGAATTCGCCATCCTTGCAGTTTTCGATCAGGTCGTTCAAGGTCTCGATGACTTGCTTGTTGTCCATGGTGCGGTTTCCTGGTTGATTGACGAAATGGCCCGCTTCGTCGGACGGGCCTGGTTCGCGGCATGTGCCTGGTCCGCGACAAGTTTGTCGCGGGGAAACCCTATTTAACGGCCTTACCAAATACCCTGGGGTCGGTCTAGCGCCCATCTCGGGCGCGTCCTGGACCTACACGGCTGGCGGCCAGCCGCTCGGCAGATGTGTTCTTTCAGAAGCAGGGATAATTCCGCCATGCACCCCCTGCGCACCTCTTCAGCCCTGCTACGCCTTGTCCTGGCGTGCTATCTGGTGGTGCTGGGCATTGCGGGCGCCTCGCCCGTGGTGCACCCGCCGCGCATGGAGATGGTCTGCAGCGCCGATGGCACTATGAAGATGGTGGTCGTGGACCACGAAGCCGGCCGGCACACGCTCGATTGCTCGCTGTGCCTTGCGGCATCGCTGCCCCTGCCCGAGTTCCACAGCCCGGTGCAGATGCGCCAGCCGCTGGCGCATGCGCTCACGCCAGTGGTCGCCGCGCATATCGCGGGGCGCAGCGGCGCGCGCTTTCCGCCGCGCGGGCCGCCCGCGATCGCCTGAGCCGGCCCACGCCTGCGCAGGGTGGCGATGCGCGCATCGCTGCCCTCCCCTTCCCGATTTGCCCCGATTTTCCGCACCGCCTGCGCGTGGTGCGGGCGCGCCGGCGCGACGACGCTGTCCCCGCGCGGTCCCCTATGAATATGAAATTCCGATGACGACTTCCGCCCCCGAAACCCGCGCACCCGCGCGCCCGCTGCGCGCCTCTCCTGACCTCTATCGCGCGGTCTGGCGCTGGCATTTCTACGCCGGTCTGCTGGTGCTGCCGTTCCTGATCTGGCTCGCGATCACGGGCGGCCTGTATGTGTTCAAGAACAATATCGACGGCTTCTTTCACGCGCGGCTGCTCACGGTGGGCGCAGCGGCGACGCCCGCGCATGCGCCCACGCAACTGGCGGCCGCGGCGCTGGCCGCGCACCCGGGCGCACTGATCAAATACACGCCGCCCGCCACGGCCACGCGCTCGGCCGAAGCCTTGATCTCAACCACGGACGGCGAGCGGCTGGCGGTGTTCATCGACCCCTACCGCGGCGAAGTTCTTGGCGCGCTACCCGACGGCGGCAGCGTCGCCTGGACCATTCGCAAGCTGCACAGCCTCAAGTACTTCGGCAAGGTCGCGCGCGGCGCGATCGAGATCGCCGCGGGCTGGGCCATCCTGCTGGTGCTGACCGGCATCTACTTGTGGTGGCCGCGCGGGCAAAAAGGCGGCGTGGTCACGGTGCGCGCCACGCCCGCCAAGCGCGTGTTCTGGCGCGATCTGCATGCGGTCACGGGTCTGGGCGTGGGCGGCATGCTGCTGTTCCTCGCGGTGACAGGCATGCCCTGGTCGGTGCTGTGGGGCAACCAGATCAACCAATGGGCCAACGGCAACAACTTCGGCTATCCGGCTGGCGTGCGCGTGCAGGTGCCCATGTCCCAGCTGAAGCTGGCCGACGGCGAGACCACGGCATGGTCGCTGCAGCAGGCGCGCATTCCAGAATCCGGCCATGAAGGCCATGAGGGCCACGAAGACCACGACGGCCATTCAGGCCATGACGGCCACGAAGGGCATTCCGCGCACGCCGGCCATGCGATGGCCGATGTGCCGCCGCAGCCGTCGGCATTGAGCCTGGACCAGGCCGTCGCCGCGTTCGATCAGCTGGGCCTGGCGCCGGGCTACGCCGTGCAGCTGCCCAAGGGCCCGCAAGGCGTTTACTCGGGCTCGGTCTATCCCGCCGATCTGAGCCGGCAGCGCGTGGTGCACCTGGACCAGTACAGCGGCAAGCCGCTGCTCGACATGAACTACGCCGACTACGGCCCCATGGGCCGGGCGCTCGAGTGGGGCATCAACGTTCACCTGGGCATGGAATGGGGGGTGTTCAACCAGGCGCTGCTGGCCGTGACCTGCCTGGCCATCGTGCTGCTGTGCGTCAGCGCGGCCGTGATGTGGTGGAAACGCCGGCCCGCGGGCGGCCTGGGCGTTCCGCCTTCGCCCGCGAACCGCAAACTGCAGGCCGGTGTGTTCGCGCTGCTGCTGGTGGGCGGCGCGGTCTTCCCGCTGGTCGGCGCGTCGATGCTGGTGATGGCCTTGATCGACTATCTGGCGTTCGCGCGCCGCCCTGCCCAGGCCTGAGCCCGCAACCGGTCAGCGCGCTGAATCAGCCCAGCACCCGGGCGCTGAGACAGTCGATGAACGCGCGCAGCTTGGGCGACAGATCGCGGCTCGCGGGCCACAGAATCCACATCGTGCCGCTGTCGCCGCTGCAGTGATCGAGCACGGTCTGCAGCCGGCCGGCGCGCAGGTGCGGCGCGGCAATGAAGTCGGGCAGGCAGGCGATGCCCTGGCCGTGCAAAGCCAGGTGAATGCGCATCTCGACGCTGTTGCACACCAGCGACTGCGGCAGCTCGGGCGGCGCATCGCCCTGCGTGGGCGGCAGCGGCCAGGCCTCGAGCCGGCCCGTGCTGGGAAAGCGGTAGTGCAGGCAGATATGCGACTGCAGCTCGCCCGGGCTTTGCGGCCTGCCGTGGGCTGCGAAGTAGTCGGGCGAGCCGACCAGGACGCGCCGGAAACTGCCCAGGCGCCGGCGCTTGAGGCCCGAGTCGGCGAGCACGCCGGTGCGCACCACGGCGTCGAAGCCGTCGCCGATCACATCGACCATGCGGTCGGAAAAATCCAGGTCGAGTTCCACCGCGGGATAGCGGCGCATGTACTCGGCGATCACGGGTTCGAACAGGCCGCTGTGGCGCGGCAGGCTCACGCGCAGCTTGCCGCGCGGCGCGGCGCTGGCCTGTGTCATTTCGAGTTCCGCGGCCTCGATTTCGCACAGGATGCGGCGGCAGCGTTCGAGAAACTTTTCGCCTTCGGCCGTGAGCGCCAGCGTGCGCGTGCTGCGGTGGAACAGGCGCACGCCCAGCCGCTCTTCAAGCCGCGCCACGGCCTTGCCCACGGCCGACGGCGAAACGCCCAGATCGCGCGCCACGACTGAGAAGCCCAGCCGCTCGGCGACGCGCACGAAGATGCCGATGCTGCCCAGGTTTTCCATCATCACATTGCTCTATTTAAGACATTTATGTCCGAAGTATTGAGCACTGTAGCCGGTTTTTCTTTTCTCTTCGCCCACCTAACCTACGGCCCTGCCCTGCTGCAGCGCCTGCGCGCTGCCAGCAATTCCTGCAAATCTTCTGGCGAACTTTCTTCATGTCTTCGATTTTTTCCCCTGCGGCCCTGCGCTGGCTGCAGCTGCTGGCCGCCTGCCTCACCGGCCTGTTGATTCCGCTGTGCTTCACCGGCCCGGCCGTGGTGCTGCCCGCGATCAGCCTCGAGCTGGGCGGCAGCCCGGCCCAGCTCGCCTGGATCATGAATGGCTACATCCTGAGCTACGGCGGCGCGATGATGGTCGCGGGCAGTCTCACCGATCTCCATGGGCGCCGGCGCATCTGGCTCATCGGCCTGGCCTGGTTCTGCGTCTGCACTTTCGCCATTCCTTTCGCGCCCAGCGTGCTGTGGATCGATCTGCTGCGCCTGCTGCAAGGCCTGGGCGGCGCCGCGGCCTTCGCGGCCGCGATGTCGTCGCTCGCGCCGCTGTTCGAAGGCCGGGCGCGCGCACGCGCTTTCAGCCTGCTGGGCACGACCTTCGGCCTGGGCCTGGCGTTCGGCCCGCTGATTTCGGGCTGGCTGGTGGAGATCAGCAGCTGGCAAGGCGTGTTCCATGCGACCGGCGTGGTCGGCGTGCTGGGCTGGCTGCTGGTCGCGGCGAGCACTTCGCGTGGGCGCCCCACGGCCCAGGGCGGGCTCGACTGGCCGGGCGCGATCAGCTTCACGCTGGCGCTGGGCTTGTTCACCTACGGCATGCTGCTGGTGCCCGAACAGGGCTGGCACGACACCACGGTCATTGCCTGCCTGCTGGCCAGCGCCGCGATGTTCGCCGCATTCGCGGCCATAGAGCGGCGCGTCGCCAGACCCATGCTCGATCTGGGCTTTCTGCGCGACCCCGGCGTGCTGGGCGTGCAGGCGCTGGCCGCGTCGCCGGCCTTTCTGTTCATCGTGCTGATCGTGCTGCTGCCCAGCCGTTTCATCGGCATCGACGGCTACGGCGCGCTGCAGGCCGGGCAGATGATGGTCTGGCTCGCGGCGCCGCTGCTGGTCGTGCCCTTCGCCGCCGCGCTGCTCACGCGCTGGTTCACGCCGGGAACGCTGTCGGGCGCGGGCCTGCTACT
>NZ_JAHCDD010000013.1 GCF_018413525.1 Acidovorax sp. CCYZU-2555 | reverse complement strand
AGATGATGCGGACATCGCGTGACTATCGTGTTGTCTACGAGGCATTAGTGCGATCTGGTTCGCCTAAAGCACGATTTTATGCCAAGGACATATTGGGACGTTGTTTTTCCATAAAAAATCTAGGATTACGCGAAGTTTCAGTAATAACTTCACAGCAAGATTTGGCAAGGCAATTGCAACAAGAGCGCTGTGGTTCATTCAGTTCTGATGAATTGTCTTTCGATACCTTGCGACAGGTCGCCGTGGACCCGCGTTTTCCGAGGGGCTTGTCCGAGATAAACGAAAAATGGTCCAAAGCTGGAGTAGATCTGACCCGGCAGAAGGAAGTATTCGGGGAGGTGCTGCAAGCCAACGACGCATTGCTTTTGCAATATATCGGCAGTAGCTTGCTAAGTCAGCATCGGGATTCGATCAAGTTGGGAGACGTGGAATTCAATGGAGATTCCGCATTGGATTCGATGCGTCTGGCCTGGCTTGCTGCGGTTTGCGAAGGAACGGGTACAAATTGCGGTGCTGGTGACGCTTATGTAGTCGATGCTTGTGCGAGCCTGAATCTCTGCGAGGAATCGCGCCCTCTTGCATTGCGTGCGCTGGTTGCTCACAAACATGGCGTGACCCAACAGTCCACTTTTGACACAGCGTATGCACTCTTTGTCAAAGCCATTCAATCGCGGAATGCGCAAATGTTTTTCCCCGAGGCGAAGCCATAGCGCCTTGCGTGGGCTGCGGCTTCCCTCTTATATTTCAGTTGGGGGGAGTCCCTCTCAACGCAAATACTGAGTGATGACGTCTTTCAACCAGCTAATTGTTTTTTCATTTTTCCGCGTTTAGCAGGCACTGACGTAGCCCCAGCACCACAGGCAGTGGTTGGGGTTCGCTAAATTCAATGTCTTTCCAGCTGGGTAATGCATTCATCACATCGTGTGGAAATTCCATCTTTACCAGTTCAGTGCGCACTTTGGCCTTGTCTAACTTGGCATAAGTCTGAAGGTATTCTCCATCTTGCAGGTGGCCAAGAACGCCGGAAAGGCGGTGCAGCGGCACGTCTGCGTTCTCCAGGCGAGTTGCAGCGGTATGCCTGAAACTATGAAACACAGGCTTGCCATCTTCGTTCTTCAATACGTCGCATGCCTTGCGGTACCGAAAAAACCAGTTCGCCATTTGGCTGTTGTAAACCGGACGCTCGCCAGTAGCCTTCTGCGGCTCCATCTCTCGGAACAGGCACCAATGCCCCGCGCTGCGGATTTCTTGCACGTAGTCAAGGAAACCCAGTTCAATCAGCTTTGGATGAATTGGCACATGGCGTTTCGAAGTCTTCGTTTTTAGGCTCTTTCGCCTTTCCCCATCACTATCGGCATCCTCATTAATGTCGAAGAACGGAACTAACTGATCGTCCTTGATATCAGACAACCGAAGTTGCGCAAGTTCGTTGGCACGCGCACCAGTGAGGAGCGCCATCATGGGCAGCCAGTATTGGTAGCGTCTTTTGAAACGCTTAGCGCCTTAGCCATAGCCGACCTGTGTCTTCCCCTTGGTCTCCATCACCTGGCCGGTAAAAAGTTTGCGCAGATCTTCATCACTTAAGGCCCTGCGTGTGTGCTCGCCGTCCTCAAGGATGGCCTCTTCTTCTTTAGACAACCATTTCTTCTCAAACTTGGCGCACGGATTACGCCCTCGCGGAAAGCCCCACCTCTCCTCATCTTCATCCAGCGCCCAATTGAAAACTGTCCCGATACGAGTAATACGCTGCACTGCAGTCTTGATTTCAACCGTCTCGCCATCTTCATCGACGTTGAGTTGAGCGATCTCTGATAGTGCCATGCCTTCGTATCTCGTTACCTTGTTAATGTTCGGCGGAAGTTCTTTTCAATATCGAGGAAAGAACGCATCGTTTTGCCGAATATATCTTTAATAAACATATCCCCCATGGCCCGAATGAAACGGCCCACTTCTGCCACGTATTGGCTGTTTGTCCGTTCCCCATTCTTGCTGAATTCGGGTGCGTCCTGATAGGCAGCCATCAATTCGGATATACGCACCTGCGGCAATCCGTCAGATTGCCCTCCCCGTCTGAGAGCATCCTGCAGCATGCTCTTGGTCTGGGTCAGCTCATGCTCTTTAGCCTGTGTCGCACGGTTGGCTTTGACCTGCCCCCTTCCGCCATACCAATCAGTCGGAAGTCCGGGTGAAAGCTTACTTGATCTCTTTGCTGGAAGCCGGCGGTCTCTGATTGATGATGCGATGCCGTTGAGCGAACTCAGCCGGCGGTATTCGTCCGAGACTGCTGTGCGGTCGCACTTGGTTGTAGTCCTGGCGCCAGCTTGCAATCGTTGATCGCGCCTGTACCAGCGTCTCAAACCAGTGCTCGTTCAAGCACTCGTCACGGAACTTGCCATTGAAGCTCTCGATGTAGCCGTTCTGCATGGGTCGTCCTGGCTGGATCAGTATGTGGCGCACGCCATGCGATTGGGCCCAGGCGACGAAGGACCGACTGGTGAACTCTGGGCCGTTGTCGGTTCTCACTGCAGTTGGGTAACCTCTGAAGGTGGCCGCACGATCGAGCAGCCTGGTGACGTATTGCCCTGAGATTCCGTAGTCCACCGAGATATCCACGCATTCATGCGAGAAGTCATCAGCCACAGTCAAACACTTGATGCGCCGCCCATTGGCCAAGCTGTCGGAGACGAAGTCCATGCTCCAGACTTCATTGACATGCGTTGCCACCGTGAGGGGCACGCGTTCGCTGGCAGCGCGCCGCACCTTCTTGCGCTTGCGAACCGCCAGCTGTGCTTGGCTGTACAACCGATACACCCGCTTGTGGTTCACGCCTGGGAACTCCGGGCGCAGCAGGTCGTGGATGCGGCGATAACCGAAGCGACGACGCACCTGCGCGATCTCGACGATCTTGGGGCTGAGCTGTTGTGTACGCTCATCCACCAAGGGCGGATTGCGGTAGCAATCTCTGGAGAGCCCCACCAGGCGACATGCGCGGCGCTCGGAAAGATGATGTTCAGTGATCATCTTGGCTGCTGCTGCGCGTCTGGCCTGCGGGGCTAAGGCTTTACGCCGAAGACGTCCTTGAGTGCGTGAATGTCAAGGTGGGCCTCGGCCAGCAAGCGCTTGAGCTTGGAGTTCTCGGATTCAAGCTCCCGCAGCCTCTTGGCATCCGTGGCCTGCATGCCACCGAACTTGGCACGCCACTTGTAGAACGTTGCATCGTTGAAGCCGCCTTGGCGACACAGCTCCTTGATGGGCATCCCGGTCTCCGCTTGCTTGAGGAAGCCAATGATCTGCCCTTCGGTGAATCTGCTCTTCTTCATATCCATCATTCTCCTGGTTGATGGACTTCACTAACTTTACGTTGGTAGGGTTGGAGGGGAGCAGGTCAAGACACCGAAGACGCGACACATGGTACGTGCAGGGAGGTCGGCTTAGTTCGCCATCCCGAGTCCGAAGACTTCGTGGATGTCGCATCGCTGAGACCAGCGAACCAGGCCGTAGCCTTTGCTAGGATGCATCGTTCCATCTGGACCTGGCGCAACTGCCGGCGCAGGCGTACCAGTTCTTCACGTTCGGCTGTAGTCAGACCGTCCTTGTCTGGCAAAGGTTTGCCGTCATCAATGGCTGCCTGGTTGACCCAGTTGGTTATGGATTGGGCGGTGACGCCGAACTCACGCGAGAGTTGCGCTGACGAGCAACCGGCTCGCACGAGTTCGACCATCTGCTGGCGGAATTGCACCGGGTACGGTGGTCGTACTTTGGACATTTGCGACGCCTTGAACACAAGAATGATGTGTCCACGGAACCGAGTCAACTCCAGCACACCCCGTACGACAAGGCAAAACAACGACGTATCAAGGGTCGTGTTAGCGGCTCTAAACCTGCGCCAGGATCCGCTAGACGAGCATCAAGCCGATGCCGAGCAGCAGTTTTCTCAAGGTCAGGCGACCCGACACGTCGACCCGTGAGCCAGACAGGCCTAACTCACCCAGCAACAGGCGCATGGCCTGCTTGCGCCGCTGCTTAGCCGAAATGTTATCGCCTATTCTCCAGCGGATCGATCACGTCTTCCCAATCCTCTGCGAACGAGAGCCCACACGCGCCGGTCAATAGTCCGCTCAAGCATTGCACCAATCACAAAAACTGTATAAAATCACAGCATCCTGAATGCTTTTCATGCATTGCTCGACTGGTACACGTGGCCATCCTAACAATGACCACGAGAGCTCAGAGAACAACGGTGCGCTTTTACAGATTCTGCAAAAGGCCTGCACTGGGCAACGGACCATCTCAGCGGATTAGAACCGTGAGCCGTCGTCCTCGTTCTCTTTCACTGGGCGCCCCCCCCTTCGGCAACAAATTGGAGAGCCTCAGGATGTTTTGTTGAGGGCAGGCCAACAACATATCCGCCCGGCGATTGCCTATGTGGTCTTAACGGGCCCAAATCTATAGGGCGGAGAACAATTCACCACTGTGGTGTAAACTGGTGCATTAGCTCTTCAGCTTGGAAAACAGCCATGCGGACTCAGACAAAACATCATGACAGCAGCGCGCAGGAACGTACAGTTCGGGCCTCCATCAGCTTCCCAGAGAACCAGTACCAATTACTGGAAAGGATCGCTGCAGAGAACAAGGTCTCTCTTGCTTGGGTAGTACGCGATGCGATTGATGGCTACTTGAAGTCTAGGTGGCCCCTTTTCCCGCAAGGCACTGATGCCGAAGATGCGCAGCAAATAGGCGAGAGATCGTGAACAAATTTTTTGAGAAAAACTGGGAAGAGATCAGGGTGTTATCCCTGTTCTCAGGTTGCGGCGGCATGGACTTTGGCGTAGAAGCGGCAGGCGGTCATGTCATCTTCTCGAACGACATCCTTACAGACGCCTGCAATACATTGAAGAAGTACTTCCCTGGAGCTGACATCCGTAATGCGGACATCTCTGGAATCCAGGCATTTCCCGACGCAGACATCGTCGTGGGGGGCTATCCGTGCCAATCCTTTTCGATGGCTGGCAATCGGGACCCTGAGAAGGATGAGCGTACAAACCTATATAAGCAATTCCTGCGGGTAGTGGGCATCGTCCGCCCAAGGTATTTTGTTGCGGAGAACGTCTCCGGTCTCAAGGCGCTTAGCAGCGGCACCTTCTTGAAAGAGCAGCTCGACGCCTACAGCAAAGCGGGCTACAACGTCACGTATAAGGTCCTGAACGCCAAGGACTACGGTGTACCGCAATCGCGCAAGCGGCTCTTCATCGTAGGTATCAGAAAAGACCTGAACCAAGTATTCGAATTCCCGAAACCGACCCACGGTAAAACGACGAAGGCATCAGGTCCGCTTGAGCCCTACGCCTCCCATGGCGACGCCATCAAAGGATTGCCGCTCTGGCCTGAAGGGGAGTTCTATGAACGGCCGCACGACCCCGATGGTCACTTTTCCTGGTACTACATGTCGCGGAATCGTAAGGCTAAGTGGGCGGATCCTGCGTTCACAGTCGTGGCGAATTGGCGGCACATCACCCTTCATCCAGCAAGCCCAGTCATGACCCTCACATGGTCTAACCTTGCGGATGGCTGGAAGCAACGCTGGGATTTCTCCGACCAGTACGAACACATTGAAGCAGATCCGAAGCGTAGGAAACTAGAAACACCGCGCAGGCTTTCCTGGCGCGAGTGCGCGCGTATCCAGACCTTTGATGCCAAATTCACGCCAGTTGGCGAAACAGACTCAAAGTTCACCCAAATTGGGAATGCGGTGCCGCCAAAACTAGCTGAAGCCATGTTCACCCACCTTTTCTCCGGCGCCGGCCTTGTTGCGCTTGATATTCAAGCCGCCCGCAAAGCCGTTTAGAACCTGAAATGTACCGCCCCGGTAAGTTTGTACAAGGATTTCTGTGAGCAGCGCAACTACGTCATCTTTCGTCAGTGCAGTCCTGTCCGCGGCTGAAATTTCCAAAAACGAAGCGCAACTACGGCATGAGCTAGAAAATGCTCTTAAGCAAGCCTGCTCGGAGCTCTCTATTCCTTGGACGCCGTTCCAGCTGGAGCGGGCTCTCAAGGCGAAGGGAAAACCAACGAAGTTCGCGGATGTAGCTCACGGAGCTGTGGTCATCGAGTACGAGCCGCCAAGGTCGTTCAGAGGGCGCGCTGGGAGTAAGGCAAACCATGCACGCCAGCAAGCAGAGGAATATGCAGAACTAATTGCTGCAGAAGAAGGACGGGGACTCCAAGAATATGTCTTGGTCGCCTGGGACGGAGCACACATCACGTTCGGTCGGTTCGAGAGCGCTGCGCCCACTTGGGAGGATGTCGTTGCGTTCGACAAGGTGTCCGCGAACCGTTTGCTTGCGGCACTAGAAAGCAATGGTCGGCCGCTCGTCCATCCCCAGCTCCTGCAGGCACTGGTTGGACCGGACTCGGAGTATGGGACTGCGCTGATTCCAGAGCTCTACGCCAGCATCTGCAAAGCGGATGCATCCCCTGCCACCACGAAAACCAAGATGCTGTTTTCAGAGTGGCGCAGGCTGTTCAGCCAGGTCGTTGGGTTTCAGCCGGTCCATATGAAAAAGCTGCTCGCCCGACAGGAGATTTCGCACGACCAGCCATACCAAGACAATCCTGCGGCTTACCTTTTCGCACTGAACACGTACATCGCAATCATTGCCAAGGTCGTCGCAGCATGCGCGTTGCCCCGGGCCAGCCAGGACGTGCTGGAATCGGGTGTCCCGATAGCAGAACGGCTGCGGGCCGTCGAGACGGGTCAACTTTTCGAACACGCCGGCATCCTGAATATGCTGAGCGGGGACTTCTTCTCCTGGTACTTGGACGATAGCGACTGGCCCCGCTACCAGGCGCATCTCAGTGCTATGCTGGGAAAACTGGGCGGTGTCGACTTCGTCGTTTCTAAAAAACACGCGGACACGACTCGCGACCTTTTCAAAGGTATCTACGAACGATTTATCCCCAGGGAGGTCAGACATGCCCTTGGCGAGTTCTACACTCCCGACTGGCTGGCAGAACACGGGATGGACTTACTGGATTGGCAGCCTTCTGATTCGCTAACTGACCCAACATGTGGATCAGGCACATTCTTGCTCGAAGCCATCAGGCGCCGACGCAAGGTCAACAACGGCGCGACAGCCCAATCGCTGCTCGCAGGCATCCACGGTATCGACCTCAATCCCCTTGCCGTCCTCGCTGCAAAGGGGTCACTTGCCGTCTTCCTGTCGCCGCACTTGGACCCAGCACATCCCATCCGCCTGCCAGTGTACTTAGCGGATGCCGTTTATCCGGCCGCCGTTGACCTTTTCGCCAACTACAGCCACGTCCTGCAGACGGAAATAGGTCCCAGGGAGTTTTCTGTCCCTGAGAGGATGATTGGACACCCTGACTTCTTCCGCATCTTTGCGAAGATACGGATGCTGATCGATGCGGACTACCCAGCGGCGAAAATTTGCGGCTCGATACTCGCCGACCTGCAAGCTATGGATCTCGATCCATCCGACATTTCCATCGTAAGCACGACCGTCGACAATTTGGTTGAACTCCACGATCAAGGATGGAATGGCATCTGGTGCTCGATCCTAGCTGACCGCTTTGCTGCCGGCGCTATCCCTCCATCCTCCCACATCTGCGGCAACCCGCCGTGGATCAAATGGAGCAACCTGCCAAAGGACTATGCCCAGTCGATCCAGAAGCACTGTCGGGGGCTCGGCGTATTCAGCACCGACAAATGGGTAGGCGGCATCGAGTCGGACATTTCGACGGTGATCACTTACCAGGCCGTAAAGCATTACCTCGCACGGGATGGACGCCTGGGCTTCTTTCTACCCGGATCAGTGTTCACAACTGAGTCCAGTGCCGGATTCAGGCGCTTCTCAATCGACAACGGTAGCTTACAGTGCCGCGTACTGCTGGTTGAAGACTACCAGGACATCAAGCCGTTCGACGGAGTCAGCAACCACCCGACGTTCCTGATGCTCCAACGGGACGCAGCAACTTCATTCCCCCTTCCCTACCGCTCATGGACCACAGATCCAAACGGCAGCGGTAACCAGCGGACCTACGCTTCGGCGGAGCATTTTCGCCGCACTGCCAAACGTATTGACGGAACTGCTATACCAGTACCAGGCGGCGATGGAACGCGTCCATGGCTCGTCGGATCTGCGCACGACCAAGCCGTGTTTTCGAAGGTTTTTGCGGCAGGCGCAGAGCCTGAGTACAAGGCACGGAAAGGCATTACAACCGACCGCAACGGCATCTTCTGGGTCCATGCCACTGGTGCAGTTGGATCCAACCTGGTAACGGTGCGAAACGCAGCCGACATCGGAAAGACGAAGGGGATTCCCCAGATCACCGCGACAGTTGAATCTGAGCACCTCTTCCCACTTCTGCGCGGCCGCGGAGTTGCACCGTTCAATGCCGTGCCAGAACAGGATCTTCGAATTCTTGTTCCCCAACGAGGTATGCATGGCGATCCAAACTTGCCAACCGCAAGTCCGCACACATTTAAGTTCCTCAACCGCTTCAAAAGCCATCTCGAACAGCGGTCCAGCCTGAGAAAATTCCAGGAGAAAGAAGAATTTTATTCGCTTTGGAGCACCGGACCCTACACATTCGCTCCGTTCAAGGTGCTCTGGCGCGAGATGGGCAACAACTTCGCCGCGGCTTACATCGGCAATGCGTCAATCGAACACGCGGGCGACAAGACCGTTATTCCTGACCACAAGCTCTACTTCATTCCGGTCGAATCGGAGCCCGAGGCGGCCTACCTGACCGGCTTTCTGAACGCTCCGATCATTGCCCAGGCAGTGTCTGCATATGCCGCACAGCTCAGTCTGGGCGCCAGTGTTGCTAAGTACCTCAACATCCCAAAGTTCGATGAAGCTAGTGCGCAGATGGCTGCCATCGGCGGCATTGCGCGAGATCTCACAAATAGTGGAGGTAACGCTGAGCCCACAGATCTGGAACAGCTAGACTTGCGAGTCAGGGAACTTCTATCGATCTAGTTAGAGCTAGCTGTGTGTGCTAAGACCAATCTAAAAGCTACCTTTACATAGGTAGCCAGCATTAGGCATTGAGCTCGCTGGCGGAAAGACGACTCGTCCGCTGCAAGTACCACTGCCGCGCCTCTTCCGAAACCGCCATGATGGCAAGTCGGCCAGTTGCCCTGGTACACGCGACGTACAAATCATCGGCACTAAACGCCTGGATCCGCCCAGGAACATCGGCGTGCAGTAGAACTAGATTCTTCTCCTCAAGGCCTTTGAACGACCTAATGGTGGAAAAATAGACAAAACCAGGCTTTCCTAGCAATGCAATGTCTTCGGTCAATTCAAGGCCATGCGCCCGCCTCGCCGACGACAAGCAGGAATTCTCCAACTTGAACGGCGACAAGAAAACCACCCCTCCCTCAGGGTTTAATTCATGCGCAGCTGTCCATGCACAGGCTGCGGCTGTTGCGCCCCATCCCTTATTTACCAGCGGGGCGGCACCCAACGGAACTCCCGGCAGGTGCACCACAGAAAGCTCGCAGCAGCCATTTGTCGCGGCGTTCACAAGCTGCGTATTGCGGCAATTGTGGTAGAGCCTGAAAGTGACTTCAGCACCGATCGGCTCCTGCGTGGCCGATCTGTAGACATTCTGCGCCCAGTCGGCGAAGAATAGCCATTGGCCTGCCGGAGTGAGCATGTCCAGCAATGCAAGCAAGCGGAGTTCTCCAAAGTCTTGGCCCTCATCCACGATGATCGCTTCGTACTTGGACAGCAGCGGTAGTTCTGCAGCCACGTCCTGGACGAGCGAAGGAAGCTCTTCCGTGAAGAACTTTACGCCGATTCGTCGCCCATCAGCTATTCCAGCAAGCTGGTAAAAAAGCCGGTCGACGGAAGTAATCGACGCCGACATCTCCGGATTAGCCAATCTCAAGTGCTCGGCAAGGGCTTTGTTGAAGCAGACGTACAGAGCCCGCTTTCCCTCTTCGAGGAGCGCATCCAACTTCCAGAGCGCAAGCAGAGTTTTGCCCGACCCTGCCGGACCAACGATAGCGACCCGAGGCAGCTCAAATGCTCCCCGCAGGGCTGCAAACTGTTGCCTAGTCAGCTCATTGATATCGACTGCATCCTCGTCAGCATCAAGGGGCGAGTCGCGCATCGCAATGCGAAAGGAGGCATTCGAGAGGATCACGGCAACCCTGCTCGCCATATCCGCTGTGAACTCGCTGCCCTGCGACTGGTGGATACGCGCCTCAAGGGCGCCCCGTATCCTGCGTTCCAAGCGGTGCATGTCCTGCGAAGGCACTATTGTGCTGGAGTCATAGAGCGTGGAAGAGCCCTCAACACGGCCGTTCGGATATGCGACGAGGAAAGCAAACGCGCCTGGGAAACGTTGCCGGGGTAAGCGGTCGCAAACGATTTTTGCCAGCGTATGCATGTTCCTGCAAGCCTGCTCGGGCGGAGGCTCATCGATCGCAACTTCAGCCCTAACCTGCCCTGTACGGCGGTTGGTTTCTTGCCGGTACCAAATTCCGTTGTCGCCCACCCGGACCGAGTAGGAGCCCTTCACTTCAAGCACGGCCATTCCTAGTCCGGGTACCAGCACGACGAAGTCGCATTGCCCATCTCGCACCAGTCCTTGATCGTTCTGCAAGACCCAAGCAACATTGCACACCACTATCCAGTCTTGCGGCAGCTGATCCGCCAACAGCCGGCGCACCTCCCGCTCCCAACGGTCCATGCTGTTCTGTCCAAGGATCCTCGGCATGTCAGAAGCTCCCGTCGCCGGAGCGGAATGCAATCAGTGAAAGGGAGGGGCAAGATTGGCGGTCAAGGTATGCGGCCCCAATCACTTTGACCCTCAAGCCAGCTCCTGCAAAGTTGGAAATGTTCACTTTGACCGGCTGGCCGTTGACATCCGCGAGCCAGACTCCTGGCTGAGCAGCCCAGCCATCGCCGCCGGCTACTTTTGTCCAACTCCACCCCTCGTGAGCCAAGACGCCACCTTCTTGCAAACCGATCAGCTCCTGCATCCAGGGTTCCTTAAGTATGGGTGGCGTCCCGCCGCCCGTTCCCAAACCAGCCGTACTGATATCGAGCTTCGGGAAAAGATGCAAATTGCCACGTACCCACGCCATCCGACGCGACAAGTTGAATGAATCGACTAAATAGATCGCAGTCGCCCCGATGTTGCGGGTCCAGTCCACAAGCTCCGGATTGATCGGCCCAGAGCCAGTTACGGAGGCTGCCCATAGCGGGTGGCTTACCAGGTAAAGGACCGTCGATTCCTGGCCGGCCACGCCTCCTCCCGCGATCCAGCCATGTTCGCCCTTGGGCCCCCTCTGCCGGGCCTGGGTGCCCTTCTCATAGGCCGCGCAGTAGGTGTCTGCCAGCTCCGATGCCATCGCTTCCCAGCTGCGCAAGCCTACGCCCCAATCCTCGAAAAACTGATCCCGACCAGGCAGGAAGGCAGGGTCATGCATGACGCGCAGCAGCTCAAGTCCCAGCCGCCATTCGATCAGCCCATGAAGCTGCCGGTTCCGGAAGCCGCGAAGCAAGAGGTCAGGCGAGCGCCACACCTGTTCGCTTTGCGTTGCACGCCGGCACTCCTCCCGGATCATTGAGCCGAGCCTTGCATATTCACCAGCGCCGTTTATACAGCCGGCCAGCAAGGCCGCCCAATTACGGTTGGCCCAGTCAACCAGCCCTGCGCCGTTGGGGTGGTCATCTGCAAGGTACAGCTCGGTACCGGAAACGCTGCTGTCCTCCAGATACCTGTGGACAGACGCAATCTCGATATCAAGCGAATCAACGTCGAGTTCCAATGCGATCGCGCGCTGCAAGATGGTGGCAGCGGAATACCAGGCGGCCCGCCGTGAACAAAGCTCTTTGGCGTCGTCAAAGAAAGCCAAGCCGCTGTCATCGAGGAGCCTGACGCTCAACACGTCGGTGGTCTTCGGAGATGCAATGCTTGCGGATATCTCGGCCTCATCAAGCGATGCTTTCCAAATCTCGCCGTCCAACCATTGCTGCCCCCTCTGCTGGCGAAGCGAATGAGTCCGGTTGAAACCGAACGGTTTTCCACCCCGGCCCTGCGCGATCCGATAGACCTGCCCCTGATGGTCCAAGGCCAGGAAAGCCCGGCCAAACGGGCGTTGCAGCACGGCGTGCAGCGAAGGCGATGCAACGAAAGACCTCGGTCCGCCATTGCGTGACGACTCCGTCGACGTCACTGGCTTCTCGATATTGAGGTCAGTCACGAAGCCATTGGGAACAACGGCCAAGGACAGGTCCGCAAAAGCGCCGCATCGAGGGCAAGGTTGGGAAGGCGGATTCCTGATCCAAGATTCTTCCCATCCATCGATAGCCTGAGTAGGCCGCAATGTGGCGGGATCGGCGCGGTATATGGTGAAGTTCCTGCAGCTCTGGCAGAAAAGCTGCCAAGTTGCGCTCCCGATCGGACGGTCAATGGTTTTCCACTTGTAGTTGCGCTCATGGGCAATCGACCCTGCGAGGCCTATTGGCGAGAGCAGCCGCTTGTCCCAGACACGCTCTGAGCCCGGCGCAAAATCAGTGATGGCATGGTCAAGTGTCCGGTCAAGCACCTTCGGTTCCCTCGATTGGCCCGCTGGCTCTGGCGGAAGGTGGAAGTACAGGTTGCGCACGGACGTCGGCATGCCATACATCGGCAGTACCCCAGCTTCGGCAAGAGCCGTAGCAAGCCCTTGGCTCGGATCAGACGCTGAGCTGGCGACTTCCTCCAGGCGCGCCGGCAGATCCTGGGAGTCATTGGCAAGCCGTGCTGGATCGATTTCCGTGCCTCTCGAGACCACGTGGGCGATACCGTCAATCTCAGCGCGCTGGTCCCGGAACCATTGCTCGACCGATGCCTTGCGTACGCCGCAATACTCATGAACAAGCCCCATTTCGCCATGTGTATCTACCGGCCTGCCCGAGTCGTGCCACATGCAGCTGGCGGACCGGAATGCCCGGCGAAGAACCTCTTTGGCAACCAGGCGTTCGGCGAGTAGGCGCTGGTCCTCGGTTACCGACACCGTTGGCTGCGGAGGAATGCCGCCTGTCATCTCATCGGGATGGTCGAAGTGGATCCGGTCATGTGTCTGGCCGCGGCAGTAGGTCAGGACTACCGAAAAAGCCTGACCTTTACGGCCCGCCCGGCCTGCGCGCTGCTGGTAGTTGAAGCGTTCGGGAGGCATGTTGGCTTGGAACACGGACTGGAGCGCGCCGATGTCTACGCCGACCTCCATCGTCGTTGTCACAGACAGCAGGTCGATCGTGTCGACCTGGCGCACAACATCCCTCCGCACCACATCCTCGACACTTTCATCTGGAAAAAAAACGTCGCGGAAGTGCCGTTGGCGCTGGGCCTGATCGCTTGTCTGACCTGTAAGCTCCTCAGCGTGTATCCGGAATCCCGATCCAGCATCGGCCGCAAGGTAGGCGTAGTAGTGGACCCGCTCGATCTCCGCCGCCGAGCGCTGGCCATTCGGGACCGAAGGCAAGTGCGCAGTGCAACGGGAGCAGATGCCCCCCGAGGGCTGCCAATGGACCTGGCCGCAGCGCTCGCACACCCACGGCCGGGAATCGCGTGCGGCGACTTTTACCCAGAGGGAAGAAAGCTCCACGATCCCCCAAGCGTCATTGGTTCCGTGCCCAACCCGGGCTAAAGCATCACGCACGCTATCCCGAAGGCCTTCCCAGCCAATGCCCAGCCGGCTGGCACAAGCATGTAGATAGTTTCCGATACGCGCCTTGTCGGCCCCCTCCCTCCGGTCCCGCCGTGGCTGGTCCCGGGACCACGCCTCCGGCGGCCAGTCCCTTTGCGGAGGATTCGTGCGCCTCTGTTCGGTAAGGATGCGGATAACGCTCTCGCAGATTCCACGGAAAACCTGCTTATCAATGTTCGGAGGCTGGAGCTTGCTCGCTGACGGAGGCAAGCAAAGGTGGCCGACTCCTTGCGCTTCGAGGTCGTAAAGCAGCCGCCCGGAAATGGCCCGCCAAGACTGCCGGCGCAGTGCGTCGCCGAATTGCTCAAGCCTGTCGGCTTTCGCTTGCGCAAACTCAGTCGACGAAAGCCTGGGACCGTTTGGAGGTTCGAAATCGAAGAACGACGTCCAATCCTCCGTCTCACCGACGCGCTTTGAATCGATCCCCGGGCCTGCAGGATTGACCCCAAGGCGCGCAAAGTATTCCCAAAGCGGGGGAAGCGCCTGTTTGGCTGAATTCGGCCGAAAAAGGAATTCGTCGAAGCGCACGAACCCAGGCTGCCAGTGCATCAGGCGGTTAACGTTCGATTTAGCTTCTTCGCTAGCGAACTCAGGATCATCCTGCACAGATTTCGCGTCTCGCCAAAATTCTGCCAACGCCTGGAACTGGGCAGGCGGCAACGATTCTCTCAATGCGCGCAAGATGCCTTGCCCTTGGGCCACAGCTCCAGCCTCCAAGGCATCGAGAAGCTGCCGCTTGATTGGTTCGATGCCTCCGGCTGCCCTCTCCCGGATCTCGCGCAGCACAGCGACTCTCAGCAGATGCTCCCACTGTTCGGTCTCGACACCGTTGGCCAACCTGGCGGCAGACTGCCGGCTGTCAGAAAACGCGACGAGCTTCCGGCCAGCGCCTTCGGGCATGACCCCCATGAGGTGCTTCGTCAGCAACAGGGATGTCTGGGTCAGGCCAGTTGCGAAAGACCGGATCGGGGCTGGCCGGCCACCTTTGCGCACTGAGTAGTCGATCTTGCACGAAGGGCAGCGCTGCGGAATCGCAGGCAGCAGACCGCCTGATGCTTCCAGGTGGAACCAAAGGCAGGAAACGCCATTGCCTACAGGTTCCTTGCCCACCTCGACAATGCCCGTCAAAGGATCGATGGAAGAACGTAACCAGCCTGCGGGGGCCGTAAGCACGGGCCGCCGGGTGGTCTCATCGCGCTCCTCCGATCCTTGTGTCCACTGGAGCTCTGACGGATCGGAGACTCCCTCCCAATCGCTCGGCAGCAAGTGGACGACGCCCAGCTTGTCATAGCGCTGTGCGTCGGTCCTGGTCTGGGGCATCGACTCCGGCAAGCCTTCGATCGCTGGAGGCATGGGTGCCAATTCGTACCGGTCGATATTCCCAGGGATCGACGCAGGAGTCTTGTAGCCAGCAAGCAGCTGCGTTCCACAGCATTCGCAGTACAGCACTTCAAGCGCCCGATCGCCGTCGATGTCCATCCGAGGCTCGGCAAGCAAGCGCCCGACCCTACGGCGCCGGTCTTGACCAACATGCTGGGCAGTGGCCCATAGACCATCGATGTTCTTGACCATCCAATGGAACCGTATCCGCGGCAAAGGATGGGCGGGCTGGATCGCTTTCACCGATGCGAGCTGCGCTGCCCTTCCTGCTGCCAAAAACAGCCCGCGGACCGCATCGCTAGCGTCGCTTTCCGCCATGTGGGGAAACAGGCTTTGCAGATGGCTGGAAAGCGATATGGCGCGGTGGCCGCCACGCCCTCCTTCGACCTTCCAAAAAGAGTCTGCAAGGCGCTTTGCAGGAATGGCACCGCCAACGCTGGAGGCAAATTCGCCTGCCAGCAGGTCAGTGGACTTGGCCCCATCTGCTTGCCTTGCAACGGCCAAGCAATCCTCCGCAAAGGAAGGCGGAATTTCAGTGGGGCCTTCGGGAGCCCCATTCACACTGACCCCTGCTTCTACATAAAACTTAGCGCGCGCAACCTCCAGACCCATCCCGAAGAACTCGCCCAGGAACTTATATGTGTTCTCGGCCTCGCCGTCCAACGATGCACTGGAAGCGAGAATTTGAAGCTGGTTGCTGTCAGGGTCTAAGCCAAGGCGTTCCAGCAGCAGCCGGAGCAAGTACCCGACTTCTGTCCCAGACGCGCCGCGGTAAAGGTGGAGTTCGTCAAGGACAAGCTGGAAAACGTGGTTGTCCCGGTCTTCTGCAAGCCACTCACGCGTGGCTGCGAAAACATCAGCATCAGCGCGGTCCCCTGCTATCGCATGGCTAGCCTGGCGCATGAGCATGATGGAAAGCATGCTCACGTTGGTTATTAAAAGATCAGGAGGCGCAGCCTGCATCTCCCAGCGATGGAACATCTCAGCCGCGCTGGGCGACATCCGCGGCACAAACGACAGCTGCTCTGTAAGATCAGCGAGTTGCTGCTTGGCATCGCGTGTATCGCCACCGGCAGCGGTCACGGAGCGAAGGCGCTCCTGAGCGGCCCGTGTCGCTGTTGCCAGCTGTTGATACTGGTCGATAGCTTGCTTCAACGCTGCCTTGAGCTCGTCGTGCTTGGGCTTATTCAGTTCACGCTGGCCCTGGCCGTCGAGCCGCCATGGGTGGCCTGGCACGGGGGTAGTGCCGTTATATCGTCCGAACCGAACGCGGTTAGCGCCCCAGTGCCGATCAAACGCAGCATGTGCATCATCGGAGTCCAACGCGCGACGCAAGCGGGACATCTGGTCTTCTACCAGTGCGTTCATTGGGTACAGGAGCAAAGCCCTGACAGCGGTTTTCCGCCGCTCGCCGCGCGCGCCAGCCCGGCCGAAACTCCACTGTGGAGCGCTCTTCCACTCGGACGGCAACGCCACCGGGGGCGCCGCTGCAGCCCAGCCGCCTGAAGGCCGAAGTGCTTCCCTCGCGATGGACGCAAATACCGGTAGCAGGAACGACTCCGTCTTGCCAGAGCCCGTGCCGGTAACGACCACGCAATGCTTGCGTTGCATAGCGGCTTGGAGCATCCGTTGCTGGTGCATGTACAAATCCGCCCCAGCGGGCATGAGCCCCGCTCCCGCCAAAGCAATGAATCCCTGCCTTGCCACGTCATCCAAGCCGGGCAGGTCCACTCCGTCGAGAGCGCTAAGCGGCTTGGCATTCACATAGGAGGGCAGTAGCTCAAGGTATGGCTCCTGGAATAGCACGCCAGGAGTATTGAGAAGCGCTTCGCGTTCGGCCTCAAAAGATGGCGAATCGGTACCGAATGCGGATTGGATATACCGCTTCAAATGGCCCTTCAGCTGTTCCCACGAACCGATCGGATCTTCGCCTATGGTTTCTAGCACTCTTACCGTCCTTTTAAGCATTCAAAGTTTCTGAGCTACGAGCCGCCTTTACGCACGTGAATGGCTCCAACGCGCACCCCAGCAGCGCAGCGACTTGCTGCGCTATTTCTGCGGGAACCCAGCTGTAGCAGAGCCAATGCCCCGGAACAAACTCCCGGTACACATGGCTAATAGCCCTAACGACGCGTCCAGAATAGCTGTCGAAAACAGGCGACCTGCCGCCGGCATCGCCGCCGAAAGAAAGGAAATGGATCGCAGGCCCCATTCCCGAGCAAAGCGCCAGGGCCCGCTCAAGCACAACAGGCGGACGCAGTCGTGCAGGCACCCATAAGTCGCGCGCTTCTGGGTCATAGTGGAGCGGCCAAGGAAATGCGTCGTTCCGGCCATGCTTCTCCTTGAGCATTTCCGCGAAGGCCAGCTGCGAGATCCATACTCCCCAACGCGAGTCGGGCACGTGCGAATACCTCGAAGTTCCATCTGCGCGGCGCACGCCCAGAACGTACAGCTGCAAGGCTGTAGCCTGAGGGTCATCGAAACGGAAAAGCTGAGCGCCGCACTCCCGGTCGATAGACAGGCGTGGCTCGCTAACCGGTACGAACCGAGCCGAATCTGCCTTCAGGCGATGTAGATGCCCCAGCTCAGCGGAAACTGTCTCTGTCCCCCGTGATTCCGCA
Source organism: Acidovorax sp. CCYZU-2555 (assembly GCF_018413525.1). GTDB lineage: Bacteria > Pseudomonadota > Gammaproteobacteria > Burkholderiales > Burkholderiaceae_C > Comamonas. The sequence continues at coordinate 73,803 of NZ_JAHCDD010000013.1, read as the reverse complement.
GCTTCCCTGGCCTGCCTCAGCGGCCCCGCCCAGCGAGCCACATCCCGCGCCGGACCTTGCGCAAAGAGCAAGCCCATAGAGGAACACTCGGCCTGAACGGAATGCACGTCAACTGCGACCACACGCAACGCTGGCAAATGACCTGCGAAGGGTTCTGCGGCGGTCACCATGAAATTCCCATTGGCTTGCAGTAAAGTCCATTGGGCTAGCCGCAGGGTCCCTGATACGCCAAATAGCGGCAGGCCATCTTGAGTAGCAGGTAGTCCATACAGCGAAGGAGCTACGCCATGGATGCGAACGAAGTGTCCCTTGCCATCGGTCTCAATTTCTAGGCAGCCTCGCGCCCGCAGGTCCATCAGCAAGGAAATGGGATTGATACCGCCGGAGAGCCGTGAGATCTGGTCCCTCGCCACTCCGTAAGATATCGATCCTCGCGCTGCCAGCGTGTCCAGGAACTGTGCTGCGCCCGAATCCGCGAAGGATTTGCCGGCCCACTCGGCGATAGCTGGAACCTCTTGCATTTGTTCGCTGTGCCACCCCCCGCCAGTCGGATCGTGGTGCTCGCGGCCAATGCGATTGCCATTTAGGCCCCCGACAGCAGATCTTGGGAATCCCAAGGGGTCGAGTGAAAAATCTCTGGCCTCCCCACGGCCCTCCCCGTCAGGATCGGCCACCCGCAGACGGATGTTCGCCAGCTCGGCCGTGCCCGCCACAAGCCTGATTTCGAAGCTGCTGCGGTTCAGGTCAGGCAAAGCAACCAGGAAACGCCGGATTCCCGATTGCCCCTCCTTGACGGAGTGTTGGGACACCTCTGAAAGCTGCAGTCCAGGAGCTTCAATAAGCGCTTCAGGAGGTGCTTCAAATTCAACAGCAGGCAGGTCGTATGAAGCAAACAAGCGTGCTCCGCCACGCAGCAGCCGGCTCCCCCCGACAAGCCGCAACCTGGCTGGCGGCACGTCAGTGGCTTCGGGATCATCAGCCAAATACTTCCGATGTTCGGCAGTAAGCCTCTCTGCTCTATGGATGCAGGCCATCCGCCATTCACTTGGCAAGCCGCTCACCCCCATTGACTCGAAAGGGATCCGCTCCCGTCGAAGCCAGGGCTCGGTCCTGGCCCAATCGGCCGGAGCGCAAACTAGGTAAAAGACGCCGTAGAGCGGGACATCACGCTCGATAAGCTGCTGTCCGAAGCGCGGATCAATCGAGTTCCAGGCCAATATCCGGCGGGGAGTCTGGCGGATCAGTTCCTTGCGGCATTGGTCGCCACATGTGCCAGCGCTATCGTCTTCAAGCTGGACCTGTACTTCGAGCTGCACCGACGCCGAAGCAGAAAGGGCCGCTACCGATTGCCGGACATGCTTCTCCGAAACGTCGGTTATAAAGCTTGCACCCGCGCGGTGCATGAAAGCGGGCTGGCGCTGGCCTTCAATTTCAAAGCTGCAGAGCGGCGCATCGACTACTGCCGGAAAGCTCCAACATACATTCCACCCATTCGGAACTTCTTCGGAAGGCAGTAGGACAAGTGTGATGGCGGCTCCTGCTTCGCCTTGCTCCTTGAGCAGCGGCCCAGCACTGGGCCGAGCGGGGTCAACGTGACCACCTTTGGGTCGGCTTCCATTCCACGACCCGAGAAGCTTTCGGAGAAGGGCCGCTAGTGGCGGTTTGTACTCATGCTTAGCCATAGCAGCGCGAAGCGGCTTCGTCAGGAAAGGCGATTCGCAACCGCGCTCAAGCAGGACTGCGAGCGTTGAATCCAGCAGACTCTGGCCCGGCCGAAGCCTAAGCGCCCAGAAAAGCCGGTTAAGGTTCCGCTCGTCTTGCCGGCTAATTAGGCATTGGGAGCGCGAAATCCCGACAAAACGGTGCTCTCCTAGAACGCGCTGGTGGAAATTCCCGAAGCGGCCATTGCACTCCCCAGCCGACCATGCTTCAAGGTCTCCCCATGCTTTGGACATCGCATCGGTAACTTTCGGCCCACTTTTGAACGGACGACCAAGCAACTTTTCCACTGAGGCATAAAAGCCTTTTTCCAGTTCATCACCTGAGGCCGCTAGGACCCATAGGGCAAGGATAGGAAGGTATGCTGGGGCCTTTACGCCCGCGTACATAGGATTTGATGCGCCAGGATCTCGGTAGGACGGCGAACGCAAGCCCCGACGCTGCTGAACCAGGAGGCAGACTTCCTCCGAGCAATTAGCGAAACCACCCTGTAGCCAAGGTGCCCCGTATGACACAGCCTCGATCAGACCTTTGGCGCCGCCAAGGTGCAAGCCAAACGAGTCCAGCTCTACACGAGTTGTGCTGAGCCATACATCTTCATTTTTAGCAGCGGCTGAAAAGAACTCCAACAGCAGCAGATCGTTCCAGGCAATGAACCGGGACATTGCTCAACCGACAGCTAATAAGTGATGATCCGCAACGCCACCGCAGTCTGCCAAGGCGGGCTGTGACCAGTCTTTCTCAGTGATATTCACTCGTCTCCTCTGGTATTTCTTGTCGTCTCTCGACTACATTCTGCTACATCTTAAACTAAGCCCAACTTTATTTCGACCTTAATGACCTTCTGTCCCGGGACATCAACTATTTTTAGAAAAAATTCAGTGGAATCGCTTTGCCGGGAATAATCTCACCGATCGGTGACAGAGGGATTGACAGCAATTTCTGTGATTGCGGACATTATTTTTCTAGATCAATAGGCTGCATGGACCCAAATCGCTCAATTGGTGCGCTGTTCTCACGCATTCGTACCAGCACCCAAGCGCAGCTTGTCTAAATAGTCCGCCCATTGCTGCACCTGGTCAAACCGCTTTGCCAGACCTTGGACATAGAGCATCGTCTGACCCTGCCTAGGACGTCCCAAACCAACGGAATGGTTGAGCGCTTCAATGGACGTATTGCCGATATGCTGAAAACCCACCGGTTTCGCAGCAGTGAAGACTTGGAGCAGACGCTGCTGCGTTACGTAGCGCTTTACAACCACCAGTTGCCTCAGTCAGTGCTGAGCAGCAAAACGCCCATGCAGGCGATGAAGCAGTGGCACCAAACCCATCCATATCTGTTCAATAAGCGACCCTATGATCGTCCGGGATGCGACAGATACCGAGCAGCCGAGCCCAGGTGAAGGGGGCCTGGGCGTCAATGGGCGATTCAAGCACCATCGATTCTGCCGGCAATCAAATTTTCGAAAAGACAAATTAAATCAATGACTTAACGACATCCATTGACCATCAACATGGTATATAAAAGTACACCATATAGAAAGCTATATGGTGTAGAAAACATTGCATGATGCCCCACCATTGGTGCGACCCAGAATTTCGAAATCACAAATAAAATCAACAACTTGCAATCTATGCAGGTGAGTTTCTGCCGCGGCACCCACATCGTCAGACTTACCAAATCTGCAGCCAGATCCATGCTTCAGATGCGCTGAAGCATACGAATAGCGGAACATCCAGGACGCCCGCTCGCGTGGCCCCACGCCTATCCAGCCAGTTGTCGAGCTACCGCTCTGCCTCTGAGCGAGGTCATCCACGCCTTTACTGAAATCCACTTCCGTGGTTTGGGCACTTTCCGCACTTCCGGCTTTCCGACTTCGTGCCTGTACGGATTCACGAGTCTGTGCATTCGCGCTTTTCCACAAAGACTCAAAACCAGCCCAGTGCCAAGACAAGAGCCTCGCCAATTCGGTGAACCTCCTGGCCCCTTGCCAGGCGGATCGCCACAGTGAACAAGCGCGTGGACCTGGAGCACATCGCTCGCAGACCCGACCCAAGCTCAGCGTACTGCGTCAAATTCAGCCTGAATTCAGAATATTCCCGCATCAATTCGCACTCTGCACTCCAGCGGTGCAATCCTGGCGCAAACGGTCACGATCTCCGAACCACGTTGATACAAGGTTGTGGTGCTGTGCAGTAATCCAGCTGCTCAGCCATCGCAGTCGGATGAAACCATCACCGCTGCGGAGCCCATCTGTCTTGACGTCGCAGGCTTCAATGACTCACATACCGTTTTGACGATGGCTCCATGGCTTTTCAATGCCGGCGCCCATGGCGACTGTTCCCGCTGCCCATTGAGAGTTGCGCCATGGCAGAAGCAAGATCCGATCACTGGCTTCCCAGCGCCGCGTATCTCTACGTCCTGCACCTCGACGGCCCCGCCCTGGCCTGGGAATACCTGCGGCGCAACCCGGACTATCGGCGCGACTGGGCTCGGCGTCGCCCTGGCGCCGCGCAACGCTGGGGTCTGCGGCTGCTGGAAGATCCTGGTCTGGATGCGCGGTATGCGCACCCGGCCTGGTTCCCCGACCACGATACCGTGGTGCAACTCTATCCCGATGCCGATCCACCGCTTGACGCCCTGCCCTTCGAGTTCTGGCGTATCCCCGGTCACAAGCAGCTGATCCATGACGGCCGACGACTGCTGCTGATTGCCCGGCTGCCGGGCGGCGTCCTGCGTATTGCGCTCGCACCCACGCTGGATGACGGCATGGCCTACGCCCACGCGTTCCGGGCCTGTCATCCGCCTTACGCCCGCTCTCGTGCCCTTGCGGGCGAACTGGACAAGCTCGCAGCAGCGCATGCCGGGCCTGCTGCCCCTATCTCAGCGACGAAGCCCCGCCCCAGCCAGTCCATGTTGATGGAGCTGTACACCCTGCAGGCGCTCGACGGGACTCTGGCAGGCGCATCCCTGCGCACCGTGGCCGACGCGCTGTACGGCCCCGATGCCGTGGCCGCTCACTGGCATGCCGATGGTGACCTGCGCGGCCGCGTGCGCCGCCTGGTGCAACGGGGAAATTAGCTGATGTGTGGCGGCTATCGCCGCCTGGCTCAGTTGCCTGCGCCTGACAAGGGACGTTTTGTGCTCGATGCAAAACGTCCCTGAGCAGGACGCTGCGTTTTCTGGAGACTGGCCTCCAGCCGATCGCACTGTTGTGGCCGGCGACCCTGAACGATGGAGGTTCGCACCATGAGACCCGCTCCTTTTCGGCCCGCTGTCGCATTCACTCCCCCTACCGCACAGCCTGTGCGCTACCTAACCAACGACGAGGCCGCCAACTTCCTGCGGCTGTCACCGCGCACGCTGGAGAAGCAGCGTGTCATTGGCGGTGGCCCACGCATTCGTAAATTCGGCCGGCGTGTGATGTACGCCGTGCCCGACCTCGACGCCTGGGCGGATGTACCCACGGCAATATGCCACCACGGTGAGCGGCGACCGCATGGCGCAGGACGCCCTCCAGCGCTGGCAGCACACGCTCGACGGCCTGCACACCGCCATGCGAATGCAGGCGCAGGTCTCGCAGAACCTGGCATCCGACGAAGGCGTGCTGGCCGATCTGGTGGGCCAGAGCCAGTCTGCTACCGGCGCGCTGCAAGCGGCGCAGGCGACAAATCAGCTCCTGGCCTTACAGGCCAAGCAAGCTATCCAGGCGCAGCAGCTGCAGATCACGCAAGGCCGTGCCGTCTCGCTGGAACTGGCACGGCAAGCGACGGTGACCGAGCGTGCGCGCGAAGTGCGGCGACGCTTCCTTGGCACCGGCACGCCGTACACGCCGTATCCCGTCAACTTCTACGGCAACTGAGGTGAGCCATGAACGACGTTGCCGTCATTGACCGTTTCCTCGACGTTTTTTCGACCTATATCGATTCCGGCTTCGGACTGCTCAGCGGTGAAGTCGCCTTCCTGAGCGCCACGCTGGTGGTGATAGATATGACGCTGGCCGGCCTGTTCTGGGCCATGGGCCATGCCTCGGGCCAGGGCGATGACATCATGACCAAGCTCATCAAGAAGGTGCTGTATGTCTGAGCCTTCGCCTACATCATCGGCAACTTCAACATGCTAGCGGGAATCATGTTCAAGTCTTTCGCCGGATTGGGCTTGGTGGCGTCGGGCTCGACCCTCACGCAGGCGGAGTTCCTCCAGCCCGGAAAACTGGCCGAGGTGGGGATTGATGCCGGCACGCCAATTCTGGCGCAGATCAAAAATATGGCGGGCTTCCCGGAAGTATTCGCCAACATCGACCCCATCGTGGTGATGTTCCTGGCGTGGCTGGTGGTGGTGGTGAGCTTCTTCATCCTGGCGATCCAGCTCTTCGTCACGCTGCTCGAGTTCAAGCTAACCACGCTTGCCGGCTTCGTGCTGGTGCCCTTCGCACTCTGGAACAAGACCGCATTCCTGGCGGAAAAGGTCCTTGGCAACGTGGTGTCGTCGGGCATCAAGGTACTGGTACTGGCGGTGATCGTCGGTATTGGTTCCGGCCTGTTCGCCGAATTCAAAGTGAAGCCCGATGCTCCCTCCATCGACCATGCCGTGGTGATGATGCTGGCATCGCTCACGTTGCTGGCACTGGGAATCTTCGGGCCAGGCGTGGCCACCGGCCTGGTCTCCGGTGCGCCGCAGTTGGGTGCGGGCGCCGCCGCAGGCACGGCCTTGGCGATGACCGGAGGCGTCGCCACCATGGGCGCAGCAGCGACCGGGGTGGGGAGCGCCGTCGCGGCCGGTGCGCGCATGGCGCCGGCTGCCGCCAAGAGCGCGGTGGATGGTGCCCACGCCGCGTCTTCCACAGCCAGCAGCGCGAAGTAGACGTTTTCGGCTGGCGGTGCGGGCGCGGGTCACGGCATCAAGGGCGCAGCCTCTGTCCTGGGCAAATCCGCCAAGGCAGGCGCGCAGTCCGCAGGGCAAAAGATGGCCGCGGGTATCCCGTCCATGAAGACGCGGGGCGGCGCTGCCAGCGGTTCGACCGCTACCGATGGCCCCGCACAACCCGCGTGGGCCAATCGCCTGCAGCGCAAGCAGCAGATCAGCCAGGCCGCTTCGACTGTCGCCCACACGCTGCGCGGCGGGGACGCAGGCGGTTCCGGCCCAGCGCCCCACCTGCGCGATCCCTAGGATGAATAAGGAGACCATCCATGCGATTCAAACGACCCCTGGTCCGCTACGCGGATACCCCGCAGCCCGCCACGCCCTATCAATCCGCCGCACAGGCCTAGGACGACCGTATCGGCTCCTCCCGCGTGCAAGCCAAAAACTGGCGACTCATGGCCTTCGGTTGCCTGGTCCTAGCCCTGCTGATGGCGGGCGACCTGGTCTGGCGCTCGGCCCAGCCCATCGTTACGCCCTTCGTGATGGAAGTGGACAGCGGCGGGCAAGTGCGCGCCGTGGGCGAAGCGACCTCGCCGTACAAGCCCAACGATGCGCAGACAGCGCACCATCTGGGACGCTTCGTCACCCTGGTGCGCTCGCTCTCCATCGACCCCGTCGTCGTGCGGCAGAACTGGCTCGATGCCTACGGCTACACCACCGACCGTGGCGCGGCCGTGCTCAACGACTACGCGCGGGTGAACGATCCCTTTGCGCGCATCGTCAAGGAATCGGTGACGGTACAGATCACCAGCATCGTGCGCGCCAGCGATGCCTCGTTCAACCTGCGCTGGACCGAACGCCGCTACGTCAACGGCGCAGCCGCCGGGTTGGAACGTTGGACAGCGGTGGTTTCCATCGTCCTGCAAGCGCCGCGTACCGAAGAGAAGCTGCGCCGCAACCCACTGGGCATCTACGTCAATGGCCTGGCGTGGAGCCGTGAACTCGATTCCTCCGAAGGAAGCAAACCATGAAACCGTCTTTGTGCATTTCTGCAATTCTGTCCGCACTGCTGGCCCTTGCAGGCTGCGCCACGCAGGGCATGCGAGCTCCGTCCATACCTCTGGATGAGCCCGTCGCGGCACAGCCGCTGCCCGAGCCACCCAAGCCCATCGAGGTGGTGGCCGTGCCCTCCCCCTTGCCACTGCCTGCGCAGATGAAACCCTTGCCCATACCGGCCGAAGAGAAAGCCACACCCGAGCCCACCGACGAGAAGCTGCGCGTCTCGCGCGCCAACCAGGAAGCCCGCATGGCGCCCACGCGCGAGGGCTACGTCAATGCGATCCAGATCTGGCCCTATACCGAGGGCGCGCTGTACCAGGTCTATGCCAGCCCGGGACATGTGACCGTCGTCTCGCTACAGCCCGGCGAAGAGCTGGTGACCGTGGCCGCAGGCGATACCGTGCGCTGGATCGTGGGCGACACCTCCAGCGGCACAGGAGCCAACCTGCGCGTGAGCGTATTGGTCAAACCCACGCGCTCAGGCCTGAAGACCAATCTGGTCATCACCACCAGCCGGCGCACTTACCTGATCGAGCTGAGCTCGACCGAGAAGACCTGGATGGCGTCGGTGTCCTGGGACTACCCCAAGGACCGTATGCAGGCCTTGCAACGCCAGGCCCAGGCCGCCAGCGCCGCCGCGCCAGTCGATGCGGGCCTGTCGCTGGAAAAGATCCGCTTTCGCTACGCGATCAGCGGCAGCAATCCACCGTGGCAACCCCTGCGCGCCTTCGACGATGGCGAGAAGGTCTACATCCAGTTCCCCGACGGCATCGCCCAGGGCGAGCTGCCACCGCTGTTCGTCATTGGTGCGCAGGGCGACGGCCAGCTCGTGAACTACCGCTTCCGTTCGCCCTACTACATCGTGGATAGGCTGTTCGGCGCCGCCGAATTGCGCCTGGGCGCGGACAAGGGCGACATGGTGCGCATCGAGCGCACCGATGGCCGGAGGAACTGACCATGCGCGAGGACACAACTACCGATATCCCGGAACCAAACATGCCGCCCAAGGCAGCCCCGGAGGACGTGACGCTACGTGCACCGCCACGCCCGGTCACGCGCTTGAACAGGCGCGTGCTGGCCGCCCTCGCTGGCGGCCTGTCGGTGGCCGTGCTCGGGGCCTTGGTTTGGTCGCTGCAACCGCAACGACGCAACGCGAACGAGCCCACCGAGCTGTACAACGTCGATCGCGTGTCGCGCTCCGAAGGGCTGGATCAACTGCCCGCCGACTATTCCAAACTGCCGCCGCCGGTGCCAATTGCCGTGCCCGAGCTCGGCCCACCACTGCCGGGCGATCTCGGCGTGCCAATCCTGAGAGCTGAACAGCAGGCGCAAGGCTACGGCCCAGCCGAAGCCGATCGACTTGCGCGCCTGAGGGAAGCGGAGGAAGCGGCGTCTTCGTCGGTATTCTTGCGCTCAGGTGGACAGAAGCTGGCCGCTGTGGCAGCGGCACAGGGCGCGCCTGGTACTGCTCAAGCGCCGAACGCAGCCTTCGATCCAGTGGCCGCAGGCCCAGCCTCGACGGCCGCCCAGCCGGCCGACCCCACCGCCGTGCAGAACCAGCAGGACCAGAAGGAGGCGTTTCTGTCCAAAGCCGGATCTACGCAAATCTGCAATTCCGGCTCCCTGCAATTGCCCGTCTCCCCTTACCAGGTGATGGCCAGCACGGTGATCGCGGCCGCATTGGTCACGGGCATCAAGTCTGACCTGCCCGGCGATGTCATCGCCACGGTGACAGAGCCGGTCTACGACACTGCCACCGGCAAGTTCCTGCTGATCCCCCAAGGTGCGCGCCTCATGGGCAAGTACAACAGCCAGGTCAGCTACGGCCAAAGCCGCGTGCAGGTGGTGTGGAACCGGGTGATCCTGCCGGACACGTCTTCGTTCCAGCTCGACAACCTGGTCGACACAGACGCCGCCGGCTATGCCGGACTGAAGGATAGAGTCGATGCCCATTGGGATCGCATTCTGGCGGGTGCTGCACTGACCACCCTGCTGGGTATCGGCGCTGAACTGGCCGCGCCAGAAAACCGCCAGGGAGGGGATCGGGTCATCATCGCCGGACGTGATGGCATGCAAGACTCGGTGAATCAGGTCGGGCAGGAAATGACCCGACGCAACATGAACATCCAGCCGACGCTGACCAGCCGCCCCGGCCTGCCGGTACGCATCATCATTAATCGGGATCTGGTGCTGCGGCCGTATCAGCCGATGTTTTTTCAGCGAGGTGCATCACGATGAACACACCGACAAAGAAGCTGCGGCTCGGCCCGCTGCCCAAGACGGAAAGCACGAAGTTGACCTTCGCGTGCTCGGTCGGTCTGAAGGCTGACCTCGACCGCTACGCCGCGCTGCATGCGCAAGCCTATGGCGAGATGGTGGATGCTGCCACGTTGATACCGCACATGTTGGAGGCATTCATGGCGGGGGATCGCGGGTTTCGGTCTCGTGCGCAGTAGCCTGCGGCCCGGACTGTGCTGAGGCTTGACCCAGTTGAACAGCGTCTGCTCTATCACCCCAAGGCTTCTGCTTGCACAGGCAATCGTCTGCCCGTTCTCTACCAAACGAACCGCTTCCAACATGAATCCAGCGTGTATTTCACTCTGACTGTCTTGTTCATCTTCGTTCCTTGTCTAACGTGATTGGACCACTCAGCAAGGGGGACGTTTTTCAGAGACTAAGTCCGCGTCAGACCCAAATCCAGCGCTCGAACAGTGGACTCGCTTTAAGCCGCCGCGACCGCTAAAACTGCCCTGGACGAAGGCGTCAAGATACCAAAAACCCGTGCCATATTTACCCTCATGCGGTCAAATTTTCTATCCGGAGTACCCGACGAGCAAACGCTATGTGCGCCCGCTATTTCACTGCACAATCACGCGTCAAACTACAAAGGATGTGACATGGGACCTTTTTCAATGGACAACCTGGACACCGATCTTGGCAAAGACCATGAGTCGCCACGAGTCCCCAAAAACCCGCCAGAGGATCGCCCGCCCGGGAACTCCATGGGCAATGACATCGGCGGTGACGTCAACTCTGTGGGAAATGACATTGGCGGAGACGTGAATTCCGTCGGCAACGACATCGGGGGAGACGTCAACTCCGTAGGCAATGATCACTGAGTCTACGAACCCAGGGCCGTGCGAAGCTCGTCTTGTAGGTGTGACTCTGGTACACCGAGACTTTCATGGGGCTACTTCAGAAACTTCTTCAGTATGTCCTCACTCGGAATCACGCACTCATTGGCCTTGCCAAACAGGCGATAGCGATGGCGGCCCACGAAGTCGTACACAACATCTCGTACCGCACGCGGCGCATAGCCCAAGGCGCCTATGTATCTCCACGGCCGGCTCAGCGATTGCGTCAGCCTCACGACGGCATCAGACTTCAGATACACCTGCCCGCCATCGATCAGGACGATACTATCCAGCGTATCTAACGACAATCCATATTGCCGCAATAACCTGCGCCCAGACTCCGACTGCAGATGGGCGAAACGAAGACGAGTCCCTTCCTCATTCCTGGCCATAAACATCACCACCCCATTGCAGAAATGGCAAACCCCATCAAACAGTACGACTGATGTTTCATCCGAAGAGCCCGGAGGGAAAGCCGGCACGGCGTCAGGCAGGGCGCCGGCGCTGACGGAGTCTTGGTTCACGGCGTCTTTCCAGCCTGCAACCTGAACGTTTTACGGGAGCCCCTTGCTTTGAACACCGCATCGCATATTGGAATTAGCCTTTTTTGCATTTGCATGATTTTTTTCCTGTGGGGCTGGAATTTACCTGACGGGCGATTTAGCCGCCACCTGCTGAAAAAACTCACCAGACCCGTGATCTGGCTGGGGCTGAACCACAGTTGGTCCATGTTCGCTCCCAGGCCCATCACCACCGATGAACTGATTCGTTTCAAAATTACCTTCGAAGACCAAAGTTCGGCCGAAGTGCCTGTCGATTACTTCCCATCACCCGGGGTGCAGCAATTTTCCGGTGACGTTCGCCATTTGAAGCTGATGCATGCTCTGGTAGCGCCCAAGGAAAGCCTCACCCAACGTTGCTATGCAGAGTACCTCATAAACACCTACGAGGTCACTCGCCCCACAAGCGACGCCCGCAGGGTAGAAAAAATTGAATACCTGTTGACTCGGTCCCCCAGACCATCGTGGAAGCAAGCGGGGGAAACACCCACACCAGCGGAAGAGATCGTCGTCTTTACCTTTTCCAGGGATACGGCATGAACGACGGCGCAGTCAGCCTGCATACATTGGTCAGACTCTGGAACGACTTCATGTTCACCCCGCAGAGTTCCGCGACGATGGTCGTCTTCAGGATAGCCTTCTCTGTGCTTTTGCTGGTCGACGCCATCTTTCATGCAAAAGGCATGGCGTTATTTTTCGGGCCTCACGGGGTTTTGAACTTCGCCGCCTGGAAGCGTGAGTTCAGCCCGCGGGTATTTTCCGTCTTCACATACACGTCTGGCAGCATGACGGCCGTCCGCTCAGTGTTTGCGCTTCATTTCTTCTGTATTTTCTGCGTCTTGCTCGGCTGGCACACGCAGCTCTTCGCCGTAGTTCTTTTCGTCACACTTACGTCAATACAGCACAGAAACCCCGTTATTTTGAACAGCGGCGACGTCGCCATGCGGCTGATGTTATTCCTGTTTATGTTCGAGTCCAATGCCGACTCCATGCTGTCAATCGGCGCGCCGGTCGGTGCATTCCAGAACGCTGCGCTGGAGGAGCCATGGTGCCAGCGCCTGATGCAGCTTCTCGTCGCAAACATCTACTTCAAGTCGATGTATTGGAAACTGCTGGGCAGCATGTGGAGAGAGGGCTCTGCCGTGTTTTATGTGATCAACATCAAGCGTTATCAACGCCTCAGGTTTCCCGACTTCGCTAGGCATCCGTTTGTGTTTCAGGTATTGACGTGGTCCACTCTCGTTATTTGGGGCTCACTGAGCTCGCTGATCTGGATCGAGGAATTTCGCTATCCCCTCATCCTCATTGGCGTGCTGTTTCACTTGGGCATGGACCTGTTCCTTAAAATCCGATTGTTCCAGTGGGTCATGATGACCGGCCTGATCCTGTTTATCAACCCCGCTGATGCGGAGTGGGCGATCAGAATTATGATGACGTGGCTGTGGTGACCAAAGCGCAGGTAGAAGACACCTTCCAACGCATGGCCGCCAAGGTGGGCAAGCAAAACGCCAGCGACAAGCTCTACACCACCCATGGTGGGCATCTTTGCCCAAGGCTTTGCCCGTGCCCGCTGTGACGATTGCGGGCATGACTATTTTGTGACCTTTTCCTGCAAACGCCGCGGGGTCTGCCCCTCATGCGACACGCGACGCTGGTGGAGACGGCGCCTCAACGATCACGTCTTCCCGCGTCTGCCGGTGCGCCAGTGGATACTGTCGGTCCCGTAGCGACTGCGCTTTCTTCTGCAGCGTGATGGCGCTGTGCTCAATATGGTGTTGCAAATTTTTTTGTGGGTCTTTGCGCAAAGCCTACAGATCCATAGCTCTGGTGCTGACCACCGGGCTTCCCGGAAGCGGGCATTGGCGGCCGACTGGTTACGCCTGTGTGCAAAGCGGACATCATTTCCGTAGCTCGGCTTGCAGCATGGACCGAAATAGCTTATCCTTTGCGCGGCCCACGCTCGTTTCCATCAACACCCAAGCGCAGCTTGTCCAAATAGTCCGCCCATTGCTGCACCTGCTCAAAGCGCTGCGACAAATACTTAGTTCGATTATAACTTCGGCCATTGGAATCCTTTACTGCATGCGCCAAGTTGGCTTCGATGGCCAGATGATCCAGATCCAACTGATCCACCAGCACGGTCCGGGCGCTAGCCCGAAAACCGTGCCAGCTCTGTTCCTTGCCAAAACTCAGGCCATACAGCGCGCTGCGCACTGAGTTATCCGACATAGGACGGTCGTGGTCGCGCTGTCCGGGGAAAACGTAGCGTCCATGGCCCGTGATGGGCTGTACCTCCTGCAGCAGTTCCACGGCCTGCGTTGGCATGGGCACCATATGTGCATCCCTATTTTCCTTTTCCTCCACGGAGCGTTTCATCTTGGCGCTGGGGATGGTCCACAAGGCTGCCTCCAGATCCAGCTCGGCCCATTCCATCATGCGCAGGTTGCCGGGACGCTGGTAGAGCAGGGGTGCCAGCAGCAGCGCCGTGCGCACAACCGGGCCGCCCTTGTAGGCGTACATAGCCCGCAGCAGCTCGCCAAAGCGTTGCGGTTCCACGATGGCTGGGAAGTTCTTACCTCGGTATGGCGTGAGGCGGCTTTTGAGCCCTTCGGTAATGTCGCGCTGGGTGTTGCCGGCCGTGGGCAACCAGTAACGCCACACCTGCCAGGCCAGCATCAATGCCCGGTCAGCGGTTTCCAGCGCGCCTCGGTCCTCCACCTTCTGCAGTACTTACAGCAGTTCCATGGGCTCGATGATGGCCATGGGCCTATCTTTGAGCCAAGGAAACAGATCGCGCTCCAGTTGGCGCAAGGTGCGGGCAGCGTGGCCAGGACTCCAGGTCTCGACCTGCTTGGCGTGCCACTCAAGAGATACTGTCTTGAACGTATCGTGGCCCTCCCACCTACCCTTGAGCTTTTCCAGCTTCCGGACCTAGATCGGGTCAACCCCTTCCATCTTCTGAAGCTTCGCCGCATTGCACGCCTTGCGCACTGCCATCAGGCTCACGACTGGATAGCTTCCGAGGGCAAGCTACTGCTCCTTGCCCTCGACCCGGTACTTGTAGAACCAGCGCTTGGAGCCGTTCGGGTTCACTTGCAGATATAGGCCGCCCGCATCGGTAAAACGCGCCCGCTTGCGTTCGGGGGGGGCATATCGCATTTCGGCACTTGGCATCAGCCAGCATGATTGCACGCTCCAAAGTGGGGCGGGGAGAGCCAGTGGCTGCAAAGCCGCATGCTTGCTGGGTTTGGGGCGAAAGTGGGGGGAATTTCCCGAAAGTATAGGACTGCGCGGCTTTCTCCCCCCTACTTATCCCCCCACCCTGCCCAGGATGTCAGCGAATTTACCCGGACGCCGGCGCACTGTAAGTTGTTGATTTACCAAAGAAAAAGGGCGTTCACTGGATGTCAGTGAACGCCCTTGGACGTTATGGTGGTGGAGCTGGCGGGAATTGAACCCGCGCGCGACCCAGCATCCATGCGGGTTTGCGGGCATCGGTGTGATTTCGGTGTGATTTAGCCCGTGACTCCGCACCACCCCACACCATTCCGGGCAACGTGGCCTATTCAATTCCGTGTGGCTCACTTGAACCGCCGTCCGCATTTCGACACACTGGCCTTAAGAATCGTAAGCATTTACAACATTCTGCCGGGGACATGCAGCCACGGCTGCACTTTTCGCTTGACAAGGAAATACTGCATGCAAATACAGTCTAAGCATGTGGTGCACCGTTTACGTTCTCTATTGCGAAGGCAAGCGACGTCCCGATCACGAGGTCAGAAATGGCCCGATGTACGGATGGCTGCGAATGCGTTCCAAGACGCCCGGGGCACGCGCGCCCTTTCCCCAAGCCTTCATGTTGCATGGCCCGGAAGCTTTCGATGACACCTGTGTCTATCAACTTGACCACTGCTCGCTTCGAGCCATCGATGGAGGCGGAATCCGACTTGTGGGGGTCGAGTCCAAGCATACGATCGCTCCAGGCGCTCACCAATCATGGTGGGTGATCCCGGGAAAACCGCAGTGATCCACACCTACCCCACCCTCCTGCGCACCCCGAATCCGAATTACGACTGGCCCCTGGTGTACATACTCCCCGGGTTGCCCGCCGACTACACCGTCTTCGAAGTGTTCCCGGGCCGCTTCACAGTGCGCGACGCACGCTGTCGGTGCACCTACTACGGCCCTGGTCCGGTAGAGGTCGTGAGGTCGCTAGCTCCTTTTTAGTCGTTTACAACGAGTCAGCTTCTTCGCCTTGCACAGACGACGGCTTCCGACCAGTAGCTGTCCGCCAGCTTCGAACAAAACAGACTGTAGCGGAACTCGGCTACTGAGCAGAACGCGTGGGTGACGCTTCACTGCAATCGGCGAGGCAGACGGCCTCGCCTTTCATTTCAGGAGAGGGGACGCGCAAAGAAGGGAAGCGCTTGCACGAACTTTCCCATGCTCACAATCTATCGATCGTTATCTT
The DNA here is from genome assembly GCF_018413525.1 of Acidovorax sp. CCYZU-2555. Classification (GTDB taxonomy): domain Bacteria; phylum Pseudomonadota; class Gammaproteobacteria; order Burkholderiales; family Burkholderiaceae_C; genus Comamonas. The sequence continues at coordinate 57,997 of NZ_JAHCDD010000013.1, read as the reverse complement.
CGAGCAGCGCCTCATCGTCCGGTTCGTCTTCCGGCTCATCGTCCGGTTCGTCTTCCGGCTCGTCTTCCGGCTCGTCTTCCGGCTCGTCTTCCGGCTCGTCTTCCGGCTCGTCTTCCGGTTCGTCTTCCGGCTCGTCTTCCGGCTCGTCTTCCGGCTCGTCTTCCGGCTCGTCTTCCGGCTCGTCTTCCGGCTCGTCTTCCGGCTCGTCTTCCGGTTCGTCTTCCGGCTCATCGTCCGGTTCGTCTTCCGGCTCTTCGAACGGACTACCGTATATGTCTTCCTCGTCGTCGTGCTCGAACACCTCGTCGAGATTGTCTAAACTGAATAGCTCGGCGATCGTTTTGAAATTGTGCTGCTTCAACGCGTTGGGTTTTGGCGTAAACAATGGTGCGATCGAGGCAGCAGGGTCGTAAAAGCGCACGTTGCGCTTTCGCATTTCCTCAAAATGCGGATCCGCCCTTACATGAATTTCGGAGAGACCACCCCAACCTCGCACCCCAGCCTCGTAGCTCAGCATCCAAAGGTCATCCCATAGCGCATCGGCGTCCTCAAGCAGCCTGAATCGCGCGATAGATGGCGCTTTGAGCAGTAATCCGGCATCACCAAGATCCAAAAGGATCAAGACGCAAACTGAAGAATTCATTGCGACAACGATATCTACGTTGACGGACGTCAAAGTTAACGAAAGCTCTTTACAAAGCCACAGGCACCACGCCACCTCACTATGGTGCTCGAGGGGCGCATGCTCTTCGATGAGCGAATTCACTAGGCGTGATAGACGCTGTTTTCCAATGGGAAAGCCTAGGCCAGAATACGTAGAGAGAAGACGCGTGAATGCTTGAAGCGTCACTGGATGCGCAGCTGCAGTCATGCACAGTTGTGCTTCAAACGAGTCCCAATTTTCCTTTCGGATAATGACTGAGCCGACGCGCCTCAGAGCGTAAGCCATCACACCGTCACTTGTGTGGCGCTTCGCAAGATCACGGGCTAATTCGAAGAAATGATTGACGTCAGAGCGTTGGCGCTGACCGGTTGCTGCAATGTCAAAGCTTCTAAGCGCATGAGTCCAAGAATCCTCTTCTAATTCTTCGATTCGACACACCTTCGTCTTCTCAAAGTTGATTTGAAGCTCAAAATCTTTCAGACAGAGAACAAGGTGCGCGAGCGCCTTCTTTGCAGAATCATACGATTCAAAAAAAAGGTAGTAATCATCCACATAGCGGAAGCCAGCGGGACGAACACCAAGCCTCTTGGTCAACTCGATATCGATCGAGGTAGCGATGCATTCAGCAATAATGTGCGAGGTGTCAGGGCCAATCGGGAGCCCGAACGTCTGTTCATCCTGACCTTGACGAACCGCTTGATCAAGGAGGTTCCCGAAGAACTTTGGCGTGATGGATCTGTTCTTCTTTGCTAGCGCCTTGCCGTGAAGGGCCCATGGTATTGAATGCGTGTAAATGGTGGGGAAAAAACGCGAAATGTCTGTACGAAGCACGAATCGGTAGCCCGCTCCCTGCAACAGCCTACGCTCGTAAAGGGTTTGCATTGCGGGCAAACTAGCGGCGCGGCTGGAATCACGACGAAATCTAGGATGACTCGCACTTAATTTCGACCGCCTAAATTGGCCGATCATGCTAGCCCAGTTGTCGACAATTGCCTTGCTGAGGTAAGTTTGGGCAATGGGGTTGGGCAGACTGGTCGCCCGACGCTGATGGCCAGCTCGCGCTACGCTGAACAATTCGGATTTTGACTTGCGGGCTTTCGCGTTTTTCGGAGCCAGCGCGATCCATGCGGAATAGAGAGCTGCGTGGTGGACGGCGACGTCGGTGGTTCCGAATGCGGGCGGCAACTGAGAGGGCAGGTAGCCCAGTCGGAGTAGTCTTTCTATTCTATCCATCAGAGATGCGTCTTTCGGGATTATGTTTGTTTCGCGTCAATTCGCGATTGACTGACGGATCCGCATGCTCCAGCACTTCTTGGTGCCGTGCTTCGCAGGCTGGCTCGAGGCCTGAATTGTGAAGCAATGACTGCTCTGTGGCTGCAAACTGGATGTCGCTTTCTTGCCCTCAGCGGCCAGCCACATGCCCGGCGTCGAATACCTCAACGGGCGCAAGACGCAGCAGTTCAGAGGCTTCGGCAATGGTCCCCCCAAGCCATTGATCGACGTCTTCGCGCTCAATTGCGATCACGCTCCGCTTGTCCTGCTGATCCGCGGGCAGCTTAGGATCGGGCTTGTGCATGCGCCTCATCAAGGGGTGGTCGTCAGCGTTGATTGTCAGCACGGTGTACGACTCGAAAATCTCGCCGGTCTTCGGATCGGCCCACCGGTTCCACAGCCCCGCGAGCCCCCACAGTCCACCATCAGCCCGCGCAAACCTCCACCATTGGTTGCGTCCCGACTCCCAATTTGGCTCATCGAAGGAGACGGCAGGGATGATGCAGCGCTGCCCCTTTGCCCAGGGTCTCTTGAAACTGGCCTTGCTCGCCAGCTCCTCGCTGCGCGCGTTGTTGGTGGCGTATTTCAGGCTCCACTCGCCCGCCACCAAGCCCCAACGGCCGGACGCGCCTTCCCGGCTATAGCCAGAGTCGTCTACCGCGCGCCGGATAAACGGGCCTTGTGCCCTGGGGAAAATCTCGACGTGCTGCTCACGCCACCAGCGAGGCTGGTTAGCGCGGCCAATATGCCAAAACCGTTCGATGTCGGTTTCCGTAGGGGAGACGTATCTATTGCACATGGAGCGAGTGCACACCATTTCCCGGAATCAATCAACCCCTTGCCATGGCGCGAGTTGATGAGTGCTTGCAGTTTTCCTGTGGTGAAAGTCTTGCAAAGCGCAGCGCGTCAAGGTCCCGCGATCGCAGGCGATGTTCTGACCTCGGCCGCGCGACATGCATCGAGGCATTCGAACCCTCTTGGGCCGGTAATTGGGGGCAACGAGGGGTAGCAGCACGCCAAAAAAATCAGCCAGTGCCTGTCAATACCCTGGGTTGCCCTGGTAGTGTCACTTAAATGTGTCACTTGGCCTCATTGCTCGCATTCCACCGAGTATCCGCTGTTGGGGTGCGCGCGATAACTGATGGGCAAACGCTTTGCTGGCGAAGCGACTGGTGTTGCGCAATTCTGAGCGGTGGGCAAACCCGCTTTGGCGAACCAGCCGCAAACCTTTCGCCTTGATTTCACGTCAGCATTAACAGAATGGCTGCCCGCCGCCCACAGTACCTCGCTGAGTGTCTTGGCGCTGCAGTGTTTTGGTCCCACCAGATTGAAATCGGTCTGGACTCGGCTGGCCAATTGCCACAGGGCCGTGCGGTTGTATGCTTCGGCGGTGGTGAAGTGAACGTCGACCGCGGCTTCGTAAGCTTCATCGTCACGGTCCATTTGGTACGGAAGGCCGGGCTCCTCCCTAAATTCCCAATCCGGTGCAACCAATTCCTGTAGCGAATCGATTCCAATGTACCAAACCATGCAACGCGCTTTCTTCGATTGCTGGCTGGAGTAAGGATCATTGCCCAGCACAACAAACGGATTCACCTCTACCACCCTTTCCCGGTCGCTAGCCTCGAAGAACTGGCCGGCAATGGGGAAATCACGGATACGAAGCCGCTTATCTATCGACGTCTGCGGAGACGGCAATCCCAGGCTGCGAAGAGTCTCTAGACGGCGACGGCTCAGCATGGCATCAATGGAGTCTAGGAAATTTGTGTCGACTAGGCGGTCCACAGCGCTACGGGCGTCGGGCTGAAGGTTGCGCAGGTCGATCTCGCCCGAGGCAAAGGCATCAACCGCGATGATCAAGCACTGCCCGATCGGCACTTCATCAGGATTGCGCGAGCGAGCCGCCCAGGCGCTCAAAAGACCGTCGATGCCCAGGTTGTCCGACGAGCCGCCGTCGATGACGTGCAAATATTCCTGCGCGACAAACCTGTCAGCCCTTTCATTGAGGCCGAAACGCGCCAATGGCACCGAGCTGAACAGACCCGGAAACGCCGCAGAAGCCGCCACTGCGTGGGACAGAGGATAAGCACCCAAGTTGGAGTGCAGGCATTCATTGAAGAACGTCTGGGTGAAAGACACGCTCTCCCAACGGATAGACTGCGCATAGGAGCGCCGGTTGGTGCAGCGGCTTTTGTCCAACACTCCGTGCAGGTCGTTGATGGCCGTCGCGTTGACGATAAGGCCGGGCCCCATGCGGCCGAGATCGCCATAGCGCAGGCCGCGAAAGATTTGCTCGTCGAACACCTGGGCCATCAGATCACTTCGCCCCACCGGGCCCAGCAGGGAAGCAACGAAGTTGTCAGGGCGCAGCAATTTACCTATGAAAGCGGAGCGAAAATCTTTGGACAGGTCATCCCGGGCAGCATCCCAGAACTGCTGCGGATGACGCAATCGTAAATCGCTGTTGCTGCGGCTGGCATAGTAAGCGGCCGTCAACGAACCGCCCGAAACGCTGGAAATCGTTGTGACGTGCTGCAATATTCCCAGCCGGTCCAGCTCGCGCATCACTGCCGCCGAGTAGTTGGCCGCACGCGAACCTCCGCCCGAGATTGCTAGGCCGACGAATCCAATATCCTGGCGGCATCGCGCCAAGTCAGAGCCGGCCCCGTCGCATAAGGCGACCTCTGAAACCAAGAAACCGGCGCGCGGGACACCCTGAGCGTACGTTTCGTCCTGCGGCGAGTTTGCATGCCTACCGGAGGCCGAACACCCTGCCAACAAGGCCGCGCAAACACCCATCACCAAGGCCAAGGCTGCACTTCGTATGCGTATCCCCATACTGATCTCCTGGCGGAGTAACGCCGCTTTGTTACAGATCATATCTTCTGGCTCCGGATGCGCGTTGGTGCAGTCTGTGAAAACAACGGGAGAGGTGAAGGTCAAATATTGGCGATAAATGATCAGCCCACAGGCCATGTATCGAACAGCTCGCCTAGTGCAAGAAGCAATAGCTCAGCCGCTTCTGCAATGGTGCCGGCCAGCCATTGGTTCAGGTCTTCGCCCTTTCCTCACCGCACAGAGAAGGTCCGCGCTTCAGCCGCTCGATTGTGGTGCCGCTGGTGCGCCCGACCGCGGACACACGCTTGCTTGTCGAAGCTGCCGCTGCAGGCATGCGCGCCATCTACCTGCCCGGCTTCAATCTGATCAAGGCAGGCGTGATCTTGATGGACTTGGTCGGGCCGGATATACATCAGGACGAACTGGCATTTGAAGATCCGCTGGAGCGCGATCTTGGTCCGCTGATGTCGGCACTGGATGGCCTCAACGCGCGCTACGGCAAAGGAACGGTGCATGTGGCCAGCACCGGCCAGACGCACGCGAACCAAGACTGGAGCATGAGGCAAGAGCGTCGCACCCCGCGATACACCACCGAGTGGTCGGAACTACCCACTGCCCGAGCTTGACGCCATGCCGATGCACCCCACTCTGCTTTACATCCCACATCGCACTCGCCAGCGAGAAGAGCGAATTCTTCAAGGGCGGCCTACCGACTACACCGTGTTAGAAGTGTTCCCCGGCACCTTCACGGTGCGCGACGCCCGAGGAAAGTGCATCTACTTTGGAGAGGGGTCAGTCGAAGTCGTGCGGTCTCCGGCACCGTTTTAGCCACATGGGGCTATTCAGCCGCATCGCTCCACGCAAGCGACTGATCCAAAGCAGTCTTTAACTTTGGGCTGGCTGGAAGCCAGCTTAATTCTATACTTTGGGAGCATGGATTTGAAATTAATATTTCATTAGGATCTCGTTTATTGGTCTTCCCCGCATGTGCAACAAATATCATATTCAAGGCTTAATACATTGCCTGGACAACCGCCTTGGCAACAGTCTTCTCGCACGACACTGTGCAACGAATCACAGACAAAACAGAATAAACTTTCAGAATTGGGCTCATTTGGTCTTAAGACGGCATATCTAGTCTCAAAAAAATCAAACCTATCAGCCTCATGCTTACACTCAGGGCAGATATAGAGGCGACTTCGTTTATTAACATTAAAAAACTTAAGTGCTTGCGCAGGCTCCAAGAACTTAAATACAGCCGAAAACTCTCTAACAACCAAAGCCTCGACATGTTCAGTGTCGAAAAATACCCGTGCGGCCGCTGAGTTATAAAGAAAATCCCGCCTTGTCTCAACCCAGCTTGCATCACCATATAAATTCTTGTGAAACTCGATAATATTTACCAAGACCTCCTTCACGGAGACATTAATATTTCTATCTACCGTATGCATCGCCTTATTACGCAACTTTCTGAGACTATCAAATAGAACAGAAAATTCAGAATTCAGCTTTTCCTCATGAACAGCATCATGAACTTTAATTAAATCTTGAGCATCAATTGCTCTAAAATCAGAAAAGCTTATTCCCGCTCCGGTGCTATCCTTAGGCCAATCTGAAGGACTTCCAGCAATGAGAAGAAAGGGACTAACTGCAACAATTCTACCCTTTAATGCAAGTTCAACTCCTTGCTGGGTAACGATTAGCGCTGTCATTACTCTCTGACGTGCTGCTTCCCAGAAGGCCTTTTCATCCTCCTCTTCGACCCCAGCATAGCCGCGCGCTTCTTCCAAGCTTAACAAAAATGAAATAGCGATATCCCAGGCAAAATCGAACTGGGCTTTTGCGGCGGAATCAAATTCCGCTACAGTGGGAATATCTTTAATCATAGATCTATAAATTACAGTTTTCCCACAACCAACACCAAACAACTAAACGTTTAAAAAATAAAACCTCTTAGAGAATCAAAACTGCCGAAGCGTGCACACAGAATGACTAACTCTACAGTCGATGCCATTTTTTTTCAAAATATTACTCAAACCCAATTCTGAAAGCTCGCGATTCACACTGGGGCCAACAATCACTTCCTTTATTGCCGCAGAGGGAATTTTTGCGCCAATATAAGGAGTAACAACGCCTCCAAAATTTCTAAATCTGGTTTTCAAAAATGGTTTGCCTATTTTTTTTGTCTGAAAAATCATCCGAACTTCATTCTCATCGGAAAACTGCTTCGACTTTACTGAGCAGCAGCCAAACAATGCGTCTTGTGCAAGTTCAACCATTGCCACAGCCGCATTTGACTCCTTGACTCTGCTCATTATTTTATCTAAGCTGCTTGAGTTACGCAGACGCATCCACTCGCCGTACTCAACGTCTTGCAAAGAATAGACAACGTCATTTGATATATTGCTTATCGACAATATATCATTTGACTCCAGTAATTTTCGATCAAATCCAATGCTATACGAAGAATTAGGCTTCCCATAAGACATCCATTGCCTTAAGCTATCTCTGGTTTTTGTAAATGACGAAATGAATGTGTCTTTTTCCTTAACATTATCCCTAATAACTCCCTCAAGTTTATTATAAAAATCAATACGAATATCGTCTAGACTTTTTTCTTTGTAAATAGATTTTACATTTTCCATGCAGGATTCAAGCTCTCGAAGTCCGGCAACGAGCTCCTCATAGTCATTTAAAAATCTAATATTGGTCGCCCAAATTTCCTTATTCTCTAGTATTCCTATAAGCCCCTCTGTTGTTGTGTGGTGGTAGATCAGGGCCGAGTCAACTTCGTCAATTAATACATTCATGGCTATAGTCTATCGCCCTGCCAACACCCCATCTGCCGCGACCTGACCCTGCAGCGCCCTCACTTCGGAGTCGCGCTGCTCGACCAAGCCGACAAACTCGCCAACCACTCCCGCGCCTTCTGCAACAAGGGCTGCGAGTTGCTGGTGTTGATCTGCGAGATCTCGCGCGGCAGCGGCGTCACCGGCAAGCTGGGCGTTGCGGGTGGCAGCGGCGCGCATGTCGTGCTGCAGGCCTGCAATGCGGCCAGCATCAGCAGCGCGGGTAGCTTCCAGGCGATGGAGGTCTTGTGTGTAGGCATGGGTGTTCTCCTGTTGCGCGCCGGCGTGTAATAGCAGCGCGCCGGCTTTCTTGGTGGTTTCGGCCTGGCCCTGCTGAGCCTGGGTAGCGGTGTTTGTGGCCAGGGCTTGCTGGGCTTTGGCCGCGGCTACTTCGGCGCCGGCCAGGCGCAGGGTCTGCCATAGCAGCAGGCCGGAGAGCACCAGGGCCAGTGACTGCCAGCCATAGGCCTTGATGCGCGCGATCATTGCCACACCCCCGACCGCATCTGTACGGAAAGGCGCTGCGCGCGTGCCGGCGTCTGCGTGGCCCACTTGCTGTGCAGCATGCCGGCCGCCGCGCCCGAGTAGTCGCCCGCCTTCACCATGGCCAGGGTGTTCTTGAAGCCCAGCAGGCCGTCGACTCCCATCTGAAATGCCATGTTCAGCATGACGCCGAAGCGCGCGGGGTCCAGCTGGGCCATCCACGGCGCGCGGCGCAGCAACTCGGACTGGCGCTTGTCGATGTCATTGCTCAGCAGGTAGGCCGATTCCTCGGCCGTGATGCCGCCGCCCTTGCGCTTGTCGATCAGCCGACCCACGCCGATCGTCCAGTAGCCCAGGTGGTCGGTGTAGGCGCTGAGCACCTCGCCCTCATCCCGGCGCAGTTGCTTTGTCAGTTCTGCCTTCATGGAGCCTCCTTCTGTTGATCGATTCCCAGCTTCTTCTCAAGCAGCTTCTGCCCTGCAGACTCGACCCAGATCAGCCCCTTGGCGCCGGCGTGGCCACTCATCCCGACGATGGCTGAGGTAAGCAGCGGGTTGAGGGTGAAGTATTCGCAGAGCCAGAACGCCACCAGGCCGGCGAAGGCGCTCACACACAGCTCGCCTATCAGCGACGAGAGATTCCAGGCCAGGATCTCGCCGCGGCGGACTTTCATCCACCACGACGCAAGCCCGCCGAGCAAGGCCGTGCCCAGCACGATCCCGTATTCCTGCAGCGAGTAGCTAAGGGGCGTTTTGACCACCGACTGGGCCCAAACACCGATGGGCACCAGCAGGTGCAGCGAGACAAGGATTGCGATAAATAAGCGCATCAGCTATTCCGATCGGGCGTAAAAAAACCCGCCGAAGCGGGTGCGGGTGGAGCGGCGCCGGTCAAAGCGTGACCGCCATTCGGAATAGGTCATCGAGCTGCTCGGGCGTGCCGCCCAGCTGCGCCCACATGGCTTGCACGAACGGGTTACCGCGCTCCCAGGTGTGGGCCTCGTACTCAATCTGAGCATCGCGGCGCTCGAGCGGATCGGCAATGGCCGCGATTGCCGCTTCCACATCGTCAAGGTGTCCGTGCACCAGCAATGCCCGCTGGCCCTGCCGGCGGGTGCAGGAGTGCGGCACAGGGTCGGGCTCAGGGCCAGGCGCCTCAGGCAGCGGCGGAACGTCCGCATTCGCCACCTGCTGCCATGCCGCGCCATCCCATACGCGCGTCTTGCCCGACTTCTTGCCGGGAAGTGCTTCGTAGACCGCGCCGGGAGGCTGCGGGCCCATCGGGTCGATAGTCTCGGTGCGCAGGTAGACCCCGCGCGAATCAATGATGTGCGCGTCCATACTCAATCTCCTGCCTTGATCCACGTCTTCAAGCCCACCACGCCTAGCGGGGCGGGGACATAGAACTGCGTGGCGGTGTTGTAGGGAAACAGAGGCGCCGTCTGCATGACCGTGCCGGCAGCGATGATGAGCCCGTTCAGATTTCGGAGAACGGTATACGCCCCCACCGGGATCTGCCGAGGTGTCCAGGTAACTCCGTCTGGGCTATCGGAAAATACTTCGTTTCCAGAGGCCGTAGCACCAATGGCAATGAATCGCCCGCTATAGAAATCCACGGCGGTATAACCGTAGCTGGCAGTAACGCCGGGAATGAATCGCGCCGTCCACGTAACCAGGTCGGGACTAGTCATCGCCCCCCGGGTCCCCACCGCAACCCACACCCCATTGCCGTAGACTACCCCATACAGAGTTCCCAAACCCGTAATGGAGGATAGTGCCGTCCACGTGATGCCGTCCACGGAGGAAGCCGCTTGTCCATTGCTGGCGAAAGCCACGAACTTCCCGCCGCTATACGTAACGCCGTATCCGTTCGACAGCCCGCTAGTGCGCAATGTCCACGTTGTGCCATCTGGAGATGTAGCGATTTGTCCTGCTACAGCGACCGCCACAAAAAGTCCGGCGGCATAAGTAACGCCGCGCCAAGCGAAAGCGCCAATTGTTCTCGCAGTCCAAGTGACGCCGTCTAACGAGGACGCCGCCACGTTTGTTCCAACCGCAACAAATACCCCGTTACCGAACGCGGCGGCCTCGCCCGCGCTAACTGTACGGGCTGTCCATGTAATTCCGTCCGGGCTGCTGGCCCCTGTATAGGCGGAGGAGGCATTAGTGCCTACAGCCACATACATCCCATTGCCGTGAGCGACGCCGCGGATAGTGGTGATCCCAGTCGGCGTCCGCTGATTCCAGGGGGCTACGCCGGGCACCAGTCCCAGCGCCGCAAACAGCACTGGGTAGCTCGACTGCAAATAGACGGCGTCAGTGTCCAGCCAAGCGCCAAGCGTGGGCTTCTTCGCGCCCACATAGATGCCGCCGACCTCAAAGCCGGCTGCCTTCCATTCGACGCCATTGCCTGCGGCGTTGACCGTGAGGGTCATACCAGCCTTGCCCACCATCGACGGCAAGCCCGCCGCCGCGCCGGCCGCTGCAGCAGCAGCCCAAGCGCTCGCCGCGCCGGCCTCGGATCGGATCGCCTCGATCTGACTGCGATTTGCCTCATTGAAAGCGGCGAGCGCTGAGGCAGCCGCCTGCTTCTGAGACTCGCCGGCCGCCAACGCCGTTTCATAGGCCGCCACGGCATTTGTGTACGCGGTCAAGGCAATCTCGCGGTCGCGCACCGACTGCGCGCGCGTCGAGTCACCCCACGCCACCACTTTCGGGTTGAACGTCCCTGCGGTGCGATCTGCGTTCGTCGGGAATTCCGTCGAATGCACGCCCTCAGGAACCGGAACGATGTCGGTCATATGAAGCCCTTGCCTGTGATTTGAAGTTTTGCCGTGCGCCAGGTTTCGGCCGTGGCCGTCCCGGAAATCAGGCCGAAGGTGTTGAGGTATTCGTAGCGCGGCAGGCCGCTGAGCACGATGGCCACCGGCTTTGCCAGCACCTGCGTCAAGACGTCGACCGCCTTGTTGGCCTGCTCCGCGTCGATGACGACGCTGCAATTGATGTTGGTGGCGGACGCGCGCGGCACGATCGAGGTCGAGCCGTCTTCCTCGGTCTTGATGTAGCTGTAGGTCTTGATTTCGGCTGACGCGCCGTACTCGACGCCGCCGAACTCGCCGGTTCCGAGCAGCGTTTCCCAGAACCCGCAGACCACCATGCCCACGCCGCAGACCCCGGTGCCGGCAGCCGTAATCCGGATGGTCAACTCGGCATCGGTGCCCATTGCGAGATCGGCGGCCAGGCGCTTGGTGATCTGGCGCAGCGGCATGTAGAGGTACTCGAACAAGCCGAATGGCTGCTCGAACATGTCGCCGATCCATTGGTAAATGATCGTCCCGCCCGGCGTGTTGCGCAGCGTGATTTCCAGCTGCTCGCCCACCAAGCCGTAGAGCGCCAGGCCGTTGAAGAACCCGGGCTTGATGACCAGTTTCAACTCGCCTGCGCCGATGCTCTTGGTGCTGAGCTTGTCGTCAAACGCCGCCATGCGATTGCTGGGCCCAGTCTCGCGCCACTTGGTCGTGTCGGTGCCCGGCTTCACCCCGGTACTCGCGGCCACTGCTGCCCACAACTTCCCTCCGTCGTTGATCTTGGTTTCCACGCCCGTGTAGGCCGTGCCGATGCTCCATGCGACCTCACCACGCGCAGAATCGACAACGGGCACCGAAGTGCCCGCTGTGATCATTGCCGCCGTGATTTGGTTTGGCAGGAGCAGCATTGCGCTGCCCTGTGTCATGCCATAGCCTCCGTGAGCAGGGCGTTACCGCCCGCCGATACGCTGTCGAACTGCTCGGCCAGCTTGGAAGTGCTGGCCTTGATTTCAGCCAGCTCTGCCGACATGCGCGCGTTCTGAGCAGTAAGCCGATCAACCGCCGCGACCAAAGCCGCGTTGTTGTTGCCCCCCAGAGCACCGGCGAGCTGCGACTGGTTCCAGACGCGGCTTGGCCCCGTGGCCTCGAGCTCTGGCCCACGCTCGCCCACGATCCGCAGGCCGCCTGCATGGAAACCGCCTTCTGCGAACTGCGGCACGCTGATCGCGGCAGCCGACGACATGGCCGAAGCCAGGCCAGCAATTGCCGGAATTAGCGATGTGCCGATGGCGCCCGCAAGCTCGGCAGGCAGGCTCTGCAGCGCAGTCGTGGTCATCACGCCTTGGTCGATCAGCTTCTGCGTCAGCGTCGCCTCGGTTTCGAAGGCCGTGGCCGACTCCACCAGCAGGTCATCAATCAGCTTCTGCGTTGCCGCGCTGACCTTGAACTGCTCTGCGGCGCTGGATGCAACCGACTCAGCCGCGGCAATCTGGCGCTCGAGCTGGCTGACCTGGCTGGATGCCGAGGCTTCCTGTATCGCCGCCGTGGCCGCAAGCTCTGCAGCAATCCGTCCCGACAGGACCGAGTAGTCCTGCTGGCTGACAGCCATCTGCTGCGCAAGCGTCAGATAGTTGCCCGTGACGCCCTGAAGGTCCTGCATCGCACCGGTGTCGCCGGCCCGGGCCTTCGCCAGCAGGTCACGGCGTTCGCTGTCCAGGGCTGCCAGGCGCTCAGTCTCGCCCAGCCCGGATGCCTCGCTGAAGCCCAGAGACTTGGCATAGCTGCCCAGGCCCTGCGCCGCGGTCAGGAGCTGCTTTGCCGCATTGACCTGCTCGCGCGCCGCATTGGCCCGCGCCGTCGCCGCTGCAGCTTCCGCCTGGCGCGCTGCCTGCTGACCATTCCACAGCCCCTGCTCGAGGTTGATGATCTGCTGCAGCGCCGCCACGCGGCCGTCCGTGGTTGTCGCGCTGGCATAGCTGCCCTGCACGACGCCAAGCTGCTGCGACAGGCCCGACGTGTTGCCGGTGTACTGCGCGGCCAGGCCCGCCATCGTCCCGAAGTTCGACCAGGCGCCGGACATGGACTGCACCGCCGACTGAGCCAGGTCATCGAAGAACTGTTTCGCGTAGTCGGCAGTCGAGGCAAACTCTCCGGACATCGCCAGCAGCTTGGCTGCCAGCTCGGTCTGGCCCGAGGCCATCGCTCCTTCGACAGTGCTGCGGAAAAGCTCCTTCGCCTTTTCGCCTTCGGCCGGATCGATGTACAGCCCCATTTCAGCCAGGGCAGCCATCTGCTGCGCGCGCTGGCTCAGTGCCCGCTCGCCCTCGCTGTAGAAGCCTTGGTTGAAGGCGCCCACATTGCTGACCAACGAATCCATGCCGCCAGAGGCCGTCACCAGCCCCGACTGCACCTCGGCCGAGAGGCCGGAGAACATCGCCAGCACCTTGCCCAGACCCGTCCACGATGTCGCCGCGGCCGCCGCTTCTTGCGCAGCATCCTTGGCCGCTGTCGCGGTCGCGTCCAGAAGGGTTTGGCCGTAATCAGCGGTCTCCACGAACGATGCCGACATGGCCAGGAGCTTTCCGGCCAAAGCCACCTGCCCCGAAGCCATGGCCTCTTCCACCGTCAGCCGCAACATCTCCTTTGCTGCATCGCCCTGGAAGGGGTCGATGTACAGGCCCATGTCGCCGAGAGCGCCCATCTGCAACTCGCGTTGCGTTTGCGCGCGATCGCCATCGCTGTAGAAGCTCTGGTAGAACGCCCCTGCGTTGGTGCCGAGTGCTTCGATGCCACCGGATGCGGCCAGCAATTGCGTCTGCAGCTCTCCGGAGAGGTCCGCAAACATACCCATGGTCTTGCCCAGGCCATCGAACACCGATTTCACGGTGGCGATCTGCTGCAACGCGGCATTCAGGCTGTCGAGGTCCGTTGCGGCCTTGAGCAGGCTATCCGACCATTCCGGCAGGTCCATTGCCAGGAACGCCGCCTTCACATCAACCGCGACCGCCTTCAGGTACTCCTCGTAGCCCTCCTTGCCATCCGCGAACTCCCGCGGCGCCCACTTGCTAGCCCGGTTATCAGACCAATCCACAAGCGTGCTACCAAGCTGGTCCAGGATCTTGAGCGAACCCCAAGACCCGTCATCGCTGCTGTCATCGGCGAAAGCGGTGGCCACGCTGTAGCCCGCAGACTTGCCGAAGGCCATTGCGAATGCATCGAGCGTCTGGCCCAGGCTCTGCGCAATGCCGCTGATGCCGGCCTGCATATCCGCGCTGTGCTCGTCGCGATGACCCATGCCGAAAGTGGCCTGGTTGTAGATGCTCGCGCCCTCCTGCACTCCCGTCGCTTTGCTGTACATCGCGCCAGCACCCATGTGCTTAGTGCCAGAGTCGTCCAAGCCATCCAGCAGACCGCCCAGCATGGAACCGATCATGGTTCCTATTCCCGGGAAGATGTAGGTGCCGATCGCTGCACCAGCGGCAGCTCCAACCTTTCCTTGCGAGAGGGAGTAGAGGGCGCCAACGTAGCCCGCAGCAGAGCCGATGCCACCAGACATGCCGGGGATGTCCTTGAGGTAGGTGTCGACACTGGTGATGGTTCGGCTCAGGCCGAGCATGGATGAGCCCATTCCCTCCCAGCCGTTCGTCACCAGCTTGAAGCTGGCATCAGATGCCCAGCCGCTAGCCTTGCTGCCCCAGGTGCTCCAGTCGGTGAAGCTACCGCCTGGCATGCCACCGCTGGCCGAGCTCGAGCCAGAGCCCTGCCCCAGCATCGACTGGATGCCACTGGTGATCGGCGCGGCGATGGGGTCAACGATCGCCTTGATGATCGGGCGCAGGATCAGCGTGCGGAAATAGTCCCGCAGCAGTTCCCCGCCGTCCTTGCCGCCGCGCATCAGCGCATCGGTCAGTGCCTGGCTTGTCTGATCGAATGCCTTTTCCCATTCCGAGACGTAAGCCTTGGTCTGGGCGTTGGCCTTCGCCTTCATCGCTTCGGCTGTGATCTTGTCGACGTCGGCCTGCCGCGCTTCCTCTGTCTTGTAGGGAGCGTCCTTGATCTTCTGGATACGCTGCCGCAGGTCCTGCTCGATGCGCAGCTGCTCAATGAGCGTCTGGCGGGCTACAGCATTCATGCCCAGAGTGGACGCCTCGAGATTCGTCATCTCGATCGAGTCCTGAACGCCAACGCTGTATTCGTGGATCGACAGGCGGGCAGCATCAACCTGCTTGTCCAAGTCGGCCATTGCCTTGGCCATCTCTTCGGCGCTGGCGACGCGTTCGTCGTTCAGCGCGAGCGCACGCTTGATCGCCTTCTCTTCGTCCTCCTGGGTCTTGAGCTTCGCGAGCAGGTCTTTTGCCTCGGCGCGGTGCGCGGCAGAGAGCTTCTTCGCGCCGCTGTCGAGCTGGGCCTGCAACTGGACGCGCAGCTTTTCCGATTCGGTTAGCTTGCCAGCCGCGAACAGCTCCGCGTCGTTGGCCGCGATCTTGGCCTTGATGGTGGCAACGAGGGTGGCGTAGGTGGACTGCTCCGCGCCTGCCGCGCTGGCTCCGGCTTTGGATTGCTTTGCAGCCTCCTTGCCGGCCTCGGTGCTTTCGTAGCGCTTCTTGTTCGCCTCTGTGACGGCTGCGGCGTATTCCTTTTCCGTCATCACGCCGGCCTTCAGCGCGTCCTGATAGGTCTTCAGGTCGTCCGTGAATTGCTTGGTGATCCCACTCTGTCGGGCAGTTATTTCGGCAAGGCGACGCGCAGCATCTTCACGCTCTTTTTGCGCTTGGGTATAGCTGGCGTACTGGGAGCCGTCGTTGTAGGGATCGCCGCCGGGCGCCGCAGTCGCACCCGCGCCGGCCCCCGCCAGGTTCTTCTGCGCTTGCGCAGCTTCGCGCAGCTTGTCCACAAGACGCTGGGCATGACCAAACGCCTCGCGCAGCATCAGATTGCTGCTTGACTGCGCGCCGGCGTCCTTGAGCGCCTGCAACTTCTTCTCCGCCTCAGCCAGCTGGTTGCCGGTCTCCAGGGCCGAATAGCCGATGGCATTGACGGGATTGATGAACTGCAGCGCCGCGCCGGCAGCTGCCATCAGCTGGCCTCCAAAGCCCTTGCCCGATGCGCTTGCCTGCTCGATCGCGTTGTTGAAATTGCCCATGCCGTCGGTCAGCACGTTCAGCTGCCCTGCCCAGAACTGACTCACACCAGAATCGCCCACGTTCTGCTTCAGCCGGGTCCACGCATCGTTGGCGCGGTTTACCGAGGCATCAAGGCGCTGCGCAGCCTTTTCCGGCGCGTCACCCAGGCTCTTCTCGAGCTCCGCCGCGAACTTCGGCAAGAAGTCTTCGGCGACCACCTGGCCCATTTCGAGCATTTTTCCGAGCTCGGCCGTGGTGACGCCCATCGAGCGTGCGGCTATCTGGAATGCGCCCGGCAAGCGCTCGCCAAGCTGCTGCTTTAGCTCTTCGCTCGACACGCTCCCCTTGGATATCATCTGCTGCAGAGCCAGCAGCGCGCCACTGGACTGATCTGCCGTCAGGCCCATCACCGCCGACGCCTTGGAGATCGACTCGAAAACGGCGCGGGCCTTGTCGCCCTCAATGGTGGTCCCCTTTGCGGCAGCCTGGAACTGCATGTAGGCCTGAGCGGTCCCCTGAAAAGACAGGCCCAAGTCGTAGGTCGCCTTCCGCAGGTATGCCATTTCCTCGGCGCCACCTCGTGCAGATGCGAAGTCAAGACCGATTTTCAGCCGCTCAGCAGCTGCGCTGGCTTGGAAGAGTGCCGCCGCCGAGTCCTTCGCCCAACCCGCAAGCTGCAGACCTAGGAAAGCCTGTACCCCGCGCACAGCCAAGCCCATACCAGCGCCGAGTCCGTTGCTAGCCTCGCCCATGCGGCCAACGCCTGCCGCTCCATCCTTTGCGTGAACGCCAACCGCCTGAAACACGCGCGCCATTTCCTGAGCGGTTCGCGTTGCGTCAGCCTGCGCCTTCGCCATGGCGTTCATAGACGCAACCGCCGCAGTTGTCGCGCTCGCCATTTGGGAGGTAGCCTGTGCCGACGCCAATGCCTGCGACTGCATCTCGCGCAGCATCTGCTGTGCGGATTTCAGCCCCGACCCGAATCCAGCCAGGCCGGCGCCTGCCTGTGAAGTGGCCACAGCCATTGACGCCAATCCGCGGCCAGCCTGCCCCGCAGATGCTGCGACAGAGCCCAGGCCTGCTGTGGAGGCGCCCATGCCTGCCAGCGCTTTCTTCGCGTCGTCGGCGCTCTTTGCGACCCGGCCCACGCCATCAGCGACCTTGGGCGCTGCGCGGCCTACCTCATCCAACCCCTTGCCCGCACCTTCGCCAATGGATTTGAGGCTCTTGCCGGCCTTTGCTGCGGTCTTCTCGACGCCATCAAGCGCTTTTTCGACCTTTGGGCCTTGCTGAGCAAGCGTTTCGAGCGACTTGATGCCGCGCGCGACATCATCCGTTTCCATCTTGAACCCGATGGATGCAATGTCTGTCATATGCGCCCCTGAAAAACAAAAGGCCAGCCGAAGCGAGCCAATGAAAATGCCCGCAGGGCGAACCGTGCGGGCATAAATAAACCACCCTAAGGTGGTTTTGGATCTGCGCGCCTGCTTATTGCTGGCGGCTTAGGAGTTCGATGATTTTCTCTCGCTGTGCGTGAGCTTTCACTTCAGCTGCGAC
Organism: Acidovorax sp. CCYZU-2555; assembly: GCF_018413525.1. Lineage (GTDB taxonomy): Bacteria > Pseudomonadota > Gammaproteobacteria > Burkholderiales > Burkholderiaceae_C > Comamonas. The sequence continues at coordinate 40,405 of NZ_JAHCDD010000013.1, read as the reverse complement.
CTTGAAAATCACATACGGGATTACGGCGAAGGCCATCCCCATTGCTGCCGCGGCCGCCTCTTGCGGGGCGCCTTTTGAAAACATCAATCCGCCAATCACGAATAGGGCGCCAATCACCGCGCCGATAAAAACGATATATCGCATATCCCCTCCTGTTGTTGCATGGATGGTAGCAGCCGCGGCGGGTTGCCAATCACCCAAGCAGGGAGTTAGCGCCACTCACCCTCGAGTTTCTTGATGTCTACGCCGCCGTCATCAATGATCTTGATCCCAACACCTGAAATGCTCGGGGCCCCCCATGCGAATGCCGCAACGCGGTACTTCACCTTGACCTCCACAACTGCGTCAGCTCCAACTTGGCGCGCCTTTGCAGCCATCGATTCATAAACCCGAGAGGTGTCCCCATAAAAGGATTGCTGCGCACGAATCTCACCGACAACCTCAACCTTTACTTCGGGCGGCAAGCTGCCTTTCGTCATCAAGATGGGCTTGTTGGTCTGAACATCGCTTTTGGCGATAGATCTCGCTTGCCCCACCCTCTCGCCTTTGTACACCGTGCTGCGAGCCCCGGCGCAACCCGCCAGAATAGCAGCTACGGCCAATATCAAAACAGTAGTTTTCATGCTCCCTCCTGGTTAATGGAGGGATCGTACTCGAGTCAAACATCGGGCGGCGTCGATTAAGCAACATCAGCCAGCCACGGTCATTTATCTACCTTCGGCGCAAACTCCCGCATGACGTCCGTCGCCTCCCACTCCATGACAGTCAGGTCGTCATACAGAGCGGTCCAGGCGTCGTCGTCTAGCTTGAGCCGGTCCATCAGCGGATAGATGCACTCCCACTGCAGGCCCACTGGCGTGCCGCCCATGGCCGGAAGTTTCCACTTTGTTCCCACGCGCCGGAAAATCTCAAGGGCTGGCTCGTTGTCCGGCCAGACCTCGACGATCTCCGTGGTGTAGTCCTCCAGCTCGAACCCCTCCGACCTGGCCTCAGCTTCGGTGATGGGGGGCTCGAACAGCGCGCGGGCGATGGCCTTCAGTTTCCCAGGCGGCCCTGGAACAGCGCAATGTCGATCTTGGTGAGGATGGCCTGGATCGAGCCGGGCACCAGGTCCTCGAGTTCGGCGATGTTGTCGGCAGTGAGGGGGTCTTCCAGATCCCAGCCGGTAGCGGCCTTGACGATCAGGTCGGCGTGCTCTTTCACACCTGTGCTGGCCTGTACAGCGAAGCTGAATTCGGCATCCACGGCCTTGCCTTCGGCGCGCAATGCGGCCAGGTGCTCATCACGATGGGTGGCCCAGGCGGACTTGCGCAGGCTCTTGACCTTCAGGGTAATGGACAGATCATCGCCATCGCGGCGAGCGATCGACACGGGCAGATCGAACACGGAAGCCGCGCCGCCCAGGGTCTTGAGGCTGAACGCGGGAACGGATTTTTGGGTCTTGGACATGATTGATTTCTTTCAGCGGGAAGAAAGCCCGTGCGCAGCCGCCCGCCCCCGCTGAAAGGAGCGAAGCGGCTGCGTCGGTGCAAGGGGTGCCCATACGGGCAAAGCGAAACCCGCCAGGCGGCGGGCGGTGATCAGGCGGCGTAGCGGGTGCTGACGTTCTGGGCGTTGATAGAGCCCTTGACCGTCACGGCCTGGCCTTCGGTCAGCGTTTCTTCTTCGTTGAACGCGATCTTTGCGGGGATCAACGAGACGGCGCCGGTCTTGGCGCGGCGGCGCACCACGGTGTCGGCGTTGGTGTCCGACAGCATCTTGAGTGCTTCGTAGGCCGGCGTACCGATCATGTCGGCGTCCATGTCGAAAGTGCGCTGCACGGCGTTGAAGCCATCGTTCAGCACGATTTCCACATCCGACTCGATGAACTTGACGTTCACAGTCTTGGCGTCGCCGCCGCTGGAGCCGTGGTTCATGGTGCGGTCCAGATCCACCCAGGTCGATACCTTGCGGACCGTGCCGCCGCCCCCGCCAGGGGTGAACAGCTCGGTGTTCGAGGTGTTGGCCATCTCGAGCACGAATGCGTCGGTGGTGACGCTCTTGATGCGGAAGGCGCGGAAGTTCAGCCGGCCCCAGCCAGAGTAGACGACGACGATGTCACCAACGCTGTAGCCGTGGGCAACGCAGGAAACGGAGGCCTCCACTGCGTTACTGATGCCTGTGATGGTCTTGACCGCGGCCAAGAGGGTGGCGACCGAGTGGATGGTGCCGGTGGGTGTACGTGCCATGATTGGCCCTTTCGAAAGCGAAAAACCCGCCGAAGCGGGTCAAGAAACGCCCTTTCGGGCACAAAAAAACCGCCCGAAGGCGGTGGGTGGTGGTGCGGCGCTGGCTACACCGGGAAGGCCTGCCAGCTGATCGAGACCGGCACGACATACCAGCCCTCGTCATCCGGGAAGCCGGAGGCGATGGCAGGCGTGCCGAGCAGGTCGACGCGGTGATTGCCGGCCGGCAGCATCTGGACTGGCGCAAAGGCCTCTGCGATGCGTTCGGCCAGCCGCTTCGCCTCGACCTTGCCGCGCCCTGCCGGGTAGATCACGCTGACCTGAAAGATGCCGGGCAGCTCGGCCGGGCCGCGCTCCATGAACAGGTCTCGCGGGCTGTTGTGCAGGTGGTGCACCTTCAGGTATGGGCTGCCGGTCGTGGGCACGTAGCTAACGTCCTCCCAGGCGATGGCCGGCAGATCAGCGATGGCCAGGAGCTTCTGCTCCAGCGCCGTCTCGATGGCTGCAATGCTCATATTCCCTTGACCTCCCTGGCTGCTTTCGCCACCGATGCCGCGTAGTTCTGGACGGCCAGGCGCACGACCCCGGCAGGGGCCTGCTTCGAGTGACCGAACTCCAAAGGCTTCGCATACGGCAGCGAGTTGGTGATGAAGATCGTTTGCCCCGGCTGCCAGGCGTCCAGCTTTGCGGCAATGCGGCCTATGGAGGATGCCCCCGACTTGTCGATTTCCTCGGTGGTGGATGCATCCAGGGAAGCACCTACCGCGGTCATCCAGTTGGACTTGAAGCGGCCCGTGTCGACCGGCGAACGGTCAATCATCTGCCCGCCCAGGTCCAGCGCGGCACGGCGCACAACCAACTCAGCCTTGCCGCCCGCGGCGTCGCACAGCTTCTTGAGGTCAGCAGCGAAGCCCATCACGCACCTCGCAGCTGCAGCTTGTAGAGCACCGGCCTGCCCGCAGGCCCGACGGCGCCGACGTCCTTCACGCTGAAGGTCGTCAGCTTGCCCAGGTGCATCGCCGTCACCGTGCAGGTGGTGTCGGGCACGGTTTCGATCTGCGGCGCCAGGAGCAGCCGCTGGTCACCGGCCATGATCTTGGTGGCGTCGATGTCGCGCTGCTTGTAGCCCACCAGCGCGCCAGTACCGGGATAGTCCACCATGGCGGGCGTGACGGGCTGGCCAGGAACAAACGGGCCGGGAGCTGCCTTGCGGTGCACCACAACCTCCTGCCCTGCTTCGTTGATGGCCTCCAAGGCGCTCGCTGCGATTTCGTCGTAGTCGATTGCCATGGGTCACTCCTGAAGTCGACAGGGCTCGGGCTTCCACGTCATGCGGCGCGCCTTGATGGTTCGTTTGCCCAGGGCTATGGCCTTGAGCACGCGGTGCCGGCCGTCTGCGATAGAGCCACTCCAGTCGAGCAGGATCGGGCAATCGAGGTCGGCGTCCATGCAGCGCTTCACATGGCAGGCCAGGACCAGCATGTCGGCGTCGCGCCAGATGATGTGTGACAGGTCCAGAGAAGCCAGCGGCACTTCGAACACCGGCAGGTCCTTCGTGTCGTCGGCGAGCTTTGCCACCGAGTACCAACCGCCCTTGCCGTCGTGGAAATAGTCCTGCAACGGCTCGTGGGCGCGGAATTCCACTTTCGGGGGTCGTGTGTCGCGTTTCGCCATGCCTATCCCCGGATGAGTTTGATGTTCATCGAGCTGCCCACAGTCAGCCCGCGCAGCAGCGCGTCGATCACCGTGATGCGCTTCACGCCGCCTTGCGAGCCCTCGGCCCACTTGGTGGTGATGACGTCCACGGTCTGCTCGGTCATGATCCGGCCGTCAGTGTCCTTGAACAGCTCGCCCTTGGCGGCGCGCCACGCGGCCTCGCAGCACGCGTCCTTGACCTTTTGGGCCACGGGGTCGAGGTGCTGCGGGTCAATGTCGTAGTTGCTCAGGACGTACTGCGTGGCGCGGCGCAGTGCAACCTCTTGGGCCGGCTCCGCCGCAGGCCACGCATGTCCGAACTTCTCCGCGTACGCCGCCGCCTCGTCCAGGGTCACTAGGCTGTCGTGGCCATCTTCAGGGGCAATGATCAATGCCATGGGCTACCTCAAAGAATGCCGCGTAGGGCAGTTAGGATGAAAGGCTCGAAAACAGAGGAGAGGCAAATGCTCAAACGGATCATCATTTCCACGCTGCTTTCCGTCGGAGTCGCAGCTGCGGCAGAAACCGTAGACGTCAAATACCATCGGCTGGTGCCGCTGGACGCATTCGAATGCTCAGACGTCCAAGAAGGCAGTGACGTCAAGCGGATTTGCTACGACAAAGCCGAGCGATACATGCTCATCCGCCTGAAGTCCACCTACTACCACTACTGCGAGATTGACGCAGCTACCGTGCAGAGCCTTCGGAGTGCAGGCTCGAAGCGTGACTTCTTTCAGAAGCGCATTCGAGGAAGCGGCTCAGACGGCCCATTCGATTGCCGAACCAAGCCAATCCCGAAGAAGTACCGCGGCTAACCCTGGGCGCCGTCCAGCAGGGCCTGCAGGTCGGCCTTCTTGGCGCCCTCGGGCACTTGGACGCCCTTGGCGGTCAGGGATTCGCGCAGCTCTGCCACGGTGGCGGCCTTCTTGACGCTCTCGGGTTCGCCGTCTTCGCCACGGCTCTCATGCCCCTCAGGCGCGAAAACCGCGTCGATGATTTGAAAGCCGCGCCCGCGCAGCTCAGCCTTGCGCGCCGGGGTCACCGGATGCGGCTCGTACCAGACCTTCTTTTCTTGCATGTGACTCTCCCAAAGGGAGAGGGGCCGAAGCCCCTCTGTTTACTTGGCGGCGTCGCCGATGGTGAGCACGCCGGCCGCGGCCTTGATGCTGTTGGCGACCAGGTCCCAGTTGGAGCCCGTTGCCAGTTCGGCATTCGTGGGGCTCTTGCCGCCGTTGGCCGTGTCCCAGGTGAAGCCCTTCAGGCCCAGGCCGAACGTGTAGTCGGCCTGCATCGTGGTCTCGATGCGCTCCTTGCCGTTCGTGGTCTGGATGTTGGTGATCAGGTCCGAGCCGTCCGAGACGACCGCAGCACCGCTCACCAGCGACAGAACCTTTTCCTTGTCGGGAGTGCCGGCCGTGAACAGCGAAGGCGCGTCGGTCACGATCACCGCCTTGCCCAGGATGTCCACGACAGTGACGCCTTGGAACTGGAACAGGTGGTTGGCGTTGGTCAGGTTCTGGCCGATCAGCTTGTGATACATCGCGCCGGTCATGACCTGGGCCACGATGCGCGCCGAAGCGTCGCCGAACTTGGCGTGCGCGCCGTTGATGGTGCTGTAGTTCACGCCGGCCGTGGCCGACACATCATTGACTGCGCCGGCCTGGTTGCCGATCGCAGCAACCAGCGAGGCGAGTGCTGTGTTGAGCTGGTCGGACATGATCGCCTCGGACAGGTTGCGCGAGATGACTTCCAGCGCTTCCTCGGGCGACTTCTGCACCCAGCTCAGTTGGCCCGGCTCCCACAGGATGGGGCCGAAGCCGCCTGCGATCTTCACCGAGTCATACAGCTTTTGCGACAGGGGCGTCGCGGACTGTGCACCGTTCGCGGCATAGCGATCCACGCGGCGCTGTGCGCCATGGATGCCGGCCCAGAACGATTCCTGCAGGAAATCGCCGTCGATGCTCTGCGTGGTGAGCTGGATCGCGCCGGCAGATGCAGCATTGAACTTGGCCACATCCTGGGCCAGGGTTTCGATGGTGGCTCGCTTGAGGTACTCGTTGAATACCTTCATGTCGGAAAGTGCCATGGTTTGCCTTTCTTGCCCTCTCAGGCGTAAGATGTGAGTTGCTTGATTGCGGCAACGCGGTCGGCCTTGGTGCCTCCGAAGTTGCCTGTTTTTTGACCGCCACCGCCGCCACCGCCTTGCGCTCCAGAGCCGGACGCGCCCGTGCCTTTGAGGATGTGCTCCTTGCCCGGGTACTGGTTGACCAGCATCTCCAGCGCCTCATCGAAGCCCGCCAGGTCGCCCGGATTGGCCGCGCTGTAGAGCTTGTTGCCGTTGGCATCCTTGGCGACGACCTTGCCCTCTTCGATGCCGAAGGCCTTGCCGAAGTAGGCTTGCACCAGGTCAGGAGGAATCGCCAGCTTGTCCAGGGCGAACTTGGAGCGGGCGAAGCTGCCGCCGATCATCTCGGCGTAGAGCTGCTGCTCGAGCTTCGATGCATTGCCGTTGGCTGCGTCGAGTTGAGCCTGGAAGGCTTTGCCAATCTCGGTCTTGACCTTGTCGATCTCGCCGGCATCCACCAGCTTCTTTGCGTCGAGGTTGGCGACCAACTGCAGCGCTTCCATGGCCTTGGCCGGATCGGCGATGCCTTCGAAGCCCTTGAGGGACTTCTCGGCAGTCTCCGCGCGCTCACGGTGGGACTTGGCTTCCGCATTGAGGCGGCTGATGGTCTGGGTGGTGCCCAGTACATCGAACGCCACCTCGGCGCCGTCATCCTTCACGTACACGGGCTTTCCGTCTTGCAGAACAGCGTGGCCTTGGTCGTCGAGCTTGAGTTTCATGGGGTGTTGAGGCCGTCCGGCCATTGGTGGAATGGGTCATCCGACCCGGTGCGCCCTCTGCCATCCGGCGTACGGGCATGAAAAAGCCCGCCGTGAGTGCTCAGGGCGGGCGGGAAAAGGAAAAGCCCGCACGGTGGCGGGCCATAGGTTTAGCTTTTGTGTTGCATCAAACGGCGCTCTTGAAAGCTACGTTCGCCGAACCACTTGCGAGGGTTCCCACACATCCAGCACGAACAGATACAGGCATGTTGGACCACTGCGCCCAAACGACGCGGTTCTAACCCGCCGACTTGGTTACCCCAATATGAGGCTCGTAAAGATTTCAAGCGTGCGATATGACTGCGCCGAATGGCGCGACTCTGATCTTTCAGAAACATACAGACTCCACCGACCGCATGCCGCTGTAGAAGTACAGCTATTCAAGGGCAAGCGGCCGTTCATATGTGGATCTGGCAGAACTCCATTTTCTTCACTTCACGACCTTTGGCTTCACGCGTCTGGGCTGGGCCTGCCGCACCTCACGGGGCTTGCTTGGGATCATGTCAACGATCACGCCTTGCTTCCAGCAGTGCGGGCAGATGCCTGTCTCGATGATCGTACCGGGTTTGACGCGACCGGCCTAGATGCGGTCACCGCTGCGAAGCAAAAGCGTTTGCCTGCCACCGCACTTGTTGCATTGCAGCATCCCGTCGGGCCTCTCCATTGCCTTGAGGCGCTCGACCAGCGCTGTCTTAGCATCAGGCGGGGATGGTGGAACCAGCTGAAGAGTCATTTGTCCCAGTCATTCCACGCATCGATCGCGGCATTAGGGTCGCTGTTTTTTGGTCCTTGCGAATCACATGCTCCGCTTTTGCACTTCACAAAGTGAATGTGAACACCACGAGAGGATTGCTCACTACTCATGGTGCCAATGGATCCACAAAAAGGACATCGTGCTTCAATGATGCTGTGTAGAGGCTTAGTCATACTGGTTACTATTTGTAAGAAACCACATCGTAATCAAAGTCCCGCGCGGTTGAAAGCCTCGACATCCCGAATACGCAGGTCATCGAGCGTTAGTAGCTCGCCGCGGGCGGTGTACATCTCGGCCATTTCCAGCTTGCCTTGGCGCAGCAGCTTGCCGCGCGTCGGGCCTAGCACCTGATCCTGGCGCGCTGCGCTCTGCTTCCGGATCCAGTCGGCATAGGTCGTATCGCGCGGCACCTGGCCGTCCAGGCTGGCCCGCGTCTGGCCTTCCACCACGATCTCGGGGATATCTATGCCCAGCTCCTTGTGACTCTTGAGCACCGGCACCTGACCGCTGCGGCAGCGCCAGTGCAGGCGGCCCGGGCCGGCCAGCCACGGCACCTTGTGCCCGATAGGCTTGTGGTCGCCTGGCGTGTACAGCAGCCGGTCGCGGATGCGGCACGGCGCCGAGGTGCGCAGGTCGAGCGTGGATGACCACTGCAGCGCCTTGAGCAGATCCGTGTTGGCCTCCATGACCCGGTCCTGCGCCATGCCAGCCGTGTGGCCCAGCGCAGTGCGCACAACGGCCTCCACATCGCGGCGGTCGCGCTGGATGATGCCGTCCTCGTAGCCCTTGGCCCGCGTGCCGCGCAGCTCACGAATGATCTGGTCGGTGCTGCGGCCCTCGAGGTAGCCCTGAGCAATCGACTGCCGAACCCGTTTGAACTTCTGCGCATCCAGGTCGCTCCACACGTTCATGAGCAGCACGCCTTGGAACGGCCGGGCCAGCGCTGCGGCGTAGACCGACTCGGCGCTGACCGCAGCGACATGCACGGCCACCGGCACATGCGAAATCAGCATCTGATGCTGGTAGCTCACCTCGTAGGCCACGAACTCGCGCAGCTCATCGCTGAGCGCCTTGCCGATCTGGTCATAGGCAGCGGTCGACAGGCTGCGCACGCTGGATAGCAGACTCTCCAGGCGCTCCATCTTGAACGTCGTGGGCGACATGCTTTCCAGCAACTGGGCAAGCTCGGCGGCCAGGCGCGCATCGGAGCGGTTCAGCACGGCCATGATGCGCTGAACCACGCCAGTGCTGTATCCCTGCAGTGCGACCTGATGCCGGATCGATTCGTCTTGCAGCAGGTCGTTGACCGATTCCATCATTCGACCCCTGTTTTACCCAGGCTCGGCGCGGACTCACTCGCCAGCGCCACCTCCGTTTCCACATCCAGATCAGGCGACAGCACGCCGCGGCGCTGCTGCTCCTTGAGCGCTGTTTCCTTGGTGATCAGTCCGGCCTGGGCCATGGCGATCACCAGCTGAGCCGACGCATCCGACAGCGTCGCCGCGCCGAAGTCCTTGAACAGCGCCACCGATCCCGCCTCACCAGCCTTGAGCCAGTCAGCCGTGAACTGCAGGCACTGGTCGACAGCATCCTCGAAGTCCTCGACCAGGCTCTGCAGGCTGGCCTTGTTGGCTTCGGCGTCGTTGCTGGCCTCGGTCGCGCTGCGCTGGCCGGGCGTGGCCACAAGCAGCTCAGCGCCCGTCTGGATCATCTGCTGCTCGAGCGCTTCGAGCTCGTTGCGCCCGACCGTCACCGCCTCGGCGCGCCCCTGCGCGACATCAAGCGTGGCATTCGGGGGCAGCTTCAGGATTGAATCGCTCGACAGCGTGATGTTGTCGCCGCTGTTGATGCCGGTCGCGTAGACCAGGGGCTTTGTCGCGTACCTGATCGACGTGTCCTGATCGCTCTGCTGTTGCCAGTGCTTGACGTTCAGGTAGGCCAGATCCTTGAGCGGCGGCCGGCTTTCCATTGGGCCAATGGGGTTGGCCAGCAGGAACACGAACGGGATGCGATCGAGCGTCGTCGTGCCGCTTTCGTGCACCTCCCATCCATCTTTGCCCTTGCGGTGGATTTCCCATGCGCCCGGGCGCAGAACGCGCACCTGCTCAACCATGGTGCTGCCATATTCGCCGTCTTCTTGCTCGATCGTCTCCAGCAGGCGCAGCAGCGTCATTTGAAGCCCTGCAGCGCCTTGCTGGAACCGCGCGCCAAGGATCTGCCCGTGCTTGTAGTGCACCCAGTAGGGCCGCGCGCCCATGCGCTTGGCATCGGCCACCGTCTTGGCCTGGCCGTCTGTCTTCGTGTGGTCCACAAGGATGCCGCCAAAGCCGTGGCTCACCATCTCGCGAAAGGCGCGGAACGCGAACGCGTGGAGCGATGCCCCCTTGTCATCGATGCTCGAAAGCAGCTCCTGTACTTGGCTCGGCACGGTCTCGGCGACTGTGATCTGCTTGCTGAAAGGCTTGCCGCTCATCACGGCCAAGGTGCGCTCAAGCGCTGGGAACAGCGTCGAGGTGCTCAGACGATAGTCATAGTCCTCATTGGACTCCCGCGGCTGCTGGGGCAAATACTTCTTCTTCGCCGCCCGCATGGCCGGAGTGCCACCGAGCAGCGCATCGATCACGGCCCAGTCGGCCTGCATTCGTGCGATCGGTGCGTCTACTTCGTTGACCTGAATTGCCATAGAAAAACCCGCTCCAGTTGCCTGGGCGGGTTCGGAGTTGTTGTTGCTCACCAGCGGAGTTGCTGGACGGTTGCCACCTTCTTGACGATGGGCCACATGTACGCGATGGGGTAGCCCGCCGCGTCGATGACGTGATCCACGCCGCTGGACTTGTCCGGCTGCCCGTTCTTGTCATAGGCCTGCTGCTCCAGGGCCTCGGTCAGCTTCGGGCAGCGCAGCGTGTTGACCTTCAGGCGCCGCACGCCCTCCCCGTTCAGGATCAAGGCGTTAAGGGCGTTGATGCGGTCGGCAACTGCCGGGTTGGTGCCGTTCACCTCCACCCTCAGCCCGTGCTCTCGAAGTATCGACAGATCGGACTCGCTGGCGTTCTTGCTGCTGCTGTTCTGACCCGAGGCATCGGGGTACACCGTGACGGCGTGCCCCTTGTCCTGATAGCGCTCCTTGAACAAGCGGGCCATGTAGGGAGTGTCACGTCCATCCGTGATCTCATCCACCGCCACCGGCCAGCCATCCCGGATCACATACGCCACAGCTGCCATGTGCAGCCTGTTGAAGTCCATCCCGAGCATCACGGGCTCGTTTTCCTGCAGCGAGTCGAAGCTGTGATTCAGCTTGCGGTCGAAGTCTGGATAGACGCTGCCCGAGGTCAGGTTGACGAACAGGCCACGCAGGTAGGCGTCGATCAGCTGCTTGGGGTAGCTGTCGAAGAGCGAAGGGATGTAGTCGGCCGGCAGGTTCTTGGCGTTCTCGAACGTGCTCGCCTGGATCAGGCCGTACAGCTTTGCCAGCTCGGGCTTATCCTGCGCCGCCTTCACGAACTGCTGGTGCGTGAACTTGAATCCTTCCGGGGTCGTCGTGACGTCCACGCCATTCTTCAGGCCGTCGACCTTGTAGCGCATCCGCGCGATGATCTTGCGCCAGGCCTGTTCCGCCTTCTGCTTTGCCATCACATCCAGCTCATCGACCAGGGCCTGCCCGATCTTGAAGCCGACGATGGATTCGGGCCTGTCCATGGATCGGCAGATCACCGTCGTGCGGTACTGCCGGCCCGAGTAGAGGTGAACTTCCTTGTTCGATTCCCGTATCTCAGTCCTCAGCCCCCAGTCGTGCGCCACCTCTTCAATCGTAGGAAAGAAGATATCGCGAATCTGCGGATAGCTCGGGGCGAAGTAGCCGGCGTTGATGCGCGGAAACTGCCAAGCATGTGCCGACAGCCCAGAGCACCCCACCCAGGTCTTGCCCGAACCGAACCCGGCCACGAAAGCGCGGAACTTGTGCGGCAGAGCGAGGAAACGAGACTGCGGGATGTTCAGGCGCGGGCTAACTGTCTGCATCAGCGCTGGCGTCCTGCACCTGCACGACGACCCTCACCGGTTGCGGAGCATCGCCCCCCTTACCATCACCATCCGATGGCTTGCGGTTCACATACATGTCGCCGCACTCCTTGGCCGCCTGCTCCAGCACCTGCAGGGCAAGCGGCATGTTCTTCATCGACTCCGCCTTGCTCACGATGCGCTGCAGCACCTTCAGGCGGTACGAGCGCTGAGCGATCGGAATCTCCGTGATCTCGCGCTTGAAGCCCTCGCGGGTCGCGGCGAAAAGGTCGCGCCACTTTTTGGCCAACTCCTTGCCGGCCACCTTGGTCGGGTCGTAGCAGCCCACATGCCCGCGGTCCACCACCGTGCCAAATTCTTCTTTCACAGCCTCCACCACCTGGGTGGGCGTGTCGTAGCAGGCGAGCGCTTGCACAATGAAGCGCTTTTCCGCCTCACTGAGCTTTGCCATATGCGGTATTCCGTCTAAAGGGGGTGAAAGTTATGCGACTGCCTTGAGGCAGGTTCCGCAGGAGTGGGCAATGCTGCCAAGGCGAAGCTCCGGGCCGGCGTTTGCCACATCCACAAGGCGCTTCACATCGACTGATGGGCCGTAGCGCCGGACCACGCCAACGAACTCTTCAACGTCGTGCCCGCGGATCTTGAGCTTGGGCAATCCGTCCTTGGTGAACTTGGGGGCGCCGAATTCATCGAGCGCCTGGGCAACGTGGTACAGCTCATGCTCGACCAGTGCGCACCAGTCGGCGTCACTGCACTGGGCGCAGTAGTCGGCGTCCAGGGTAATCATGAAGCCCGGCACGCGGCCGAACCAGTCTTCGAGCTGCTGCTCTTGCCGCCCCTTCTGCCAGCCACCCGCCCGGATCATCACTTCCTCAGCCTGACCGATCACGGTCTTCATGGCCTTGGTGAATCCAGCAGGTGCCCAAAGGAACACCAGGTCGGCGTCAAGGAGGTGCGCATGCTCCGGGTTGTGGATGCTGCCGTCCCTGGCGAGGATCTCGGATTGCACCCACTCTACGACCCCAACGGCCGGGAGGTAGCGTGCCAGGTCTTGCGGGGGGTATGGCCGGACGCCCATGGCAAGAGCCGGCGCTGTTACCTTTGCCGGTTTTGTTGCCATGGTCGGCCCTTATAAAAAAACCACCCTCTGGTGGCTTATTATTCTCAGAACGTCGCTATTGAGCTTCTAAGCGTTCTGCGCGCCGGCGGTTCGAATTTCTCCAAAACAGCGGCGTCAAACACACGCTCCTGCGGTGTTTCAACCCCTTTGATGGCGGCGAACCACACGCACTTCACGCCGTCTTTAGGGCCAAGCGGCCCGTAGTCCCCCAGGTCAGTCACGGCCATCACAGGCCCCCCTGACACTAATCGCACCTTCTCGCCCTTAGCAAACTCTGCCATGGAAATCCTCCCGAGCGCCAAAATCGGCAAGTGATAGGTCGCGACGATGTCGTCTGCTTCAACCCGGGGTTAACCCATATAAGCGCCACCGCTCCGGGTAAGACGTCCCTTGGGAGTGAGGCGTGCAGGATGCGCCCAAGCGGTGGCGGAAATGGAAACATCACTCGGAAGTAGCGTTATTCCTAAGCCGGGATGAGCGTTACCCGGCCCTGCGGCGCGTCGCGCCTTATGGATCCCACCTTCACCGGGAAAGAGGGCGCTGCCTCACCAAGTGCGGAAGTCTCGAAAGTTTCATTGAGCAACGGAAGTCGCTCTAGGAGGATCCTCCCCAGTAGCTCTCCGCTACCAACTTCACTTGGCTCTCGCAGATAAATATCTACCTCTATCGACATGCGTCACTCCAAAACAAGTTTAGGAGCTTCAATCCTAGTCCACTTGAGAAGCGATCGGCGGTAGGGCTAACGCGGGCGTGCAATTCGCACGCTCGGTTCTCTACGTCAATATTGCTTGCTTATGGACGCATGGACGGGTCATCTGCGTTACATTTCGCAACACCCGCCCACGAAATTCCCGAATGAGCCTCAGCGAAAAAATTTCTATCGTCCAAACAGTTATCTATGTGGTTTCAGCAATCGCAGCTGTTGCCCTACTTCACAGATCGCGCGTCGACGCTAAACGCAATGCACTAACAGCTTTGCTAACCCAGCATCGAGCAGATGCTCGATGGCAAGCTAGCACCAGTGCAGTTTATGAATACAGCAAGCACGGGAAATCTCTAGACGCCAATGCGCTACTTGATTCCCCAAAAGAACTGGCGACAATTCTTTTTCTCCTTGATGCGCATGAGCAAATTGCGATCCAAATCTACTATCGCTCTATAGATGAGAAGCTATTCAAAGCCAACGCATACTCCAACTATCTCAGTGTATGGAATACGCTGCGGCCTCTTGTCGTCGCCCTGCGCGCCAAGCGCGGCCAGCCCTCTCTTTACGAATATTATGAATTCATCGCCGGAGAATGGAAGTTTGATCCTCCTGTAAAGCCCAACAGCTTGCGCTGGGAGTGCTAGCCCCATCAGGACTTACGGTCAAGCCGCTGGGGTTGTGCCGTTCGCGTACTGTCCAGCTCCGCTGCGCTTGCGGTGGAGACAACCACCCCTTCATGCCACTCAGGGGCGGCCCCGGCTGGATCGGGTATGAAACGAAAAAGCCCGCCGAAGCAAGCCAGGGCGGGTGTGTACTGGTCAACGCCAGCAGCAACATGGTTAGTGCCGCCTTCAGACGGCGGGGTTTTAACGCAGACGCCCAGCCATAACAGGAGGCTGATGGCCACTAACTACAACGTCAAATTGGCATTCAGGCGCAATCACTTCAAGGTGCCGCCGGACGGCCGAAGGCATGCCCTCCAGGTCCAACTCTTTGTAATCAATCAGGCCAACCTCCATCCACTGCCCTGCCTTCGCGCGGTGCGAACGCTCAAAAATCTGCTCTGCGACTTGTTTCGCCAGGTCCTCGTTACTCATGCGCCCTCCTCAATAAAAATTGCAGGATATGGCATCGGCCTGGAATGCAAAAGCCCGCAGGGCGTGAACCTTGCGGGCTTTGATATTTTTGGGCGAGCTTAACCATCTATGGCTCACCAGCCCGCTACAGGCGGAACTGGCACGCTTCGACGGTGACGACGGTCAACAGGATGTTTCCTTGCGAACCGACAGTCGCAATTGTACATGCGACCGCGAAAACGTCAACGCCCTTGGTGAACTTTGTTGCCCACGCCCTGGCGCGCGTCGTTGATGCAGTCATCCATGTACGCCCGGGCCGCCTGCTCTACCTCGCAAGCGACGGGGCGATCGCCAGTGCCGCCGCAGCCGCCGCAAGCCTGCTCGGACAGCTCGGTCTGGCTCCACTTCACCAGCTGGAACTTACGGCCACTGCAGAACGGGCACGTAGGCTCCAGCCAGCCCAGGATGATTTGCGTAACGGATTCGTCGCTCATCCCTTCCAACAGAAGCTTGACCGACAGGTGCAGGCGCGCCGGCACCAGGGAGCGCAAGGACGCAGACAGCATGACCACCTCGCTGAGATACGCGGCCTCCAGCTTCTTGCGCGCAGCCTCGCTGGATTCCTTCGTGACCTTGGTGATGCCCTGGCCCAGGGACTTCTGAGCAGCCCAAGCAATATCGCGGCGCGTCGGCTTCGTCGGAATGCGGCGTGTTGACGAATCCCAGTCGGACTGCAGGCGCATCAGCAGCACGCCGAAGCTAGCCTTCGACAGGCCGGCAGCGATCAGGTAATCAGCGTCACCCGTGACCCGGGCGTCCAGTCGCAGGTGGCTGGACTGCGTAGCGGCGGCGTATCGTTCTTGAGTGGTTGGTGCTTCGTTCATGGCTTCCCTCGTTCCAATTCTTTGGTTTTTGCTCGGTAGGTGTCTCGGATGGCGGTCAATTCGTCGCGCGTCCATTTGCGGACTGGCGTAGGCGCTTTCACAGCCTCAAGCCTGGCGGCCCCGATACGATTCAGTAACTCGGTTTCGTACCGCTGGCTTACCGTCTTGGCCTTCGCCGGATTCTTGGCGCTGCCACCGTTGCACCCTTTGCATTGGCGGTGGCAGTTGTCTTCCATGAAGCGCTTCTCAGGGTGGGCGCCGCGACTCAGGAAGTGCCCGGCATCCCATGCGCCGCCTGTGCTCAGACTCGGCGGATTGAGCGTGCCGCACGAAATGCATGGCAAACCTTCATCGCGGGCCCGTACCCAGGCGTTGAAGGCGTGCTGTGCATCCCTGATGAAATCGCGCAGAGGTGCCAGCTCACGCAAGCGGCGCTTTGTCTCTGCCTTCTCGACCTTGGCCGCCATAAGTGCGGCCTTGGCCTGTGCACGCTCGGCTTTGGCGGCCTGGGCGTCGGCATAGCCGTCAATGCATTCGGGATGAATCCGCTGGCCAGCTTCGAGCTTGGCCTTGCAGTGCGGGCAACGTGTTCTCTTGAAACTCACTCGTCGTCACCCCATGCCTTGAACTGCACGCCCGCCTCAACACCGAAGGCATACAGCCACTCGATGAAGGCACGGGCCAGCTTGATCGTGAAGTCGCGCGACTGCGTGCCTAGCATCACAACCTCGCCACGCAGGCCGCGGCCCATGCGCACCTCGCCGAACTTGGCCCACTCCCCGGTCAGATCGGGATCGAGCTGCGTGTCCATCTTGAAAGCCGAGATCAGGATGCGCTTGGCGTCTTCGGCATCGGCCAGGTCGCCGCCGACGTGCGCAGCGATCTGCCCGATCAGGCTGTGAAAGTGGCGGTTGTGGTTGTCGCGCCGGTTCTCGGGCATGACCTTGGCGATCAGGCGCTGGCCGGCCGCAAGCATGGGCAAGGCCTGGCGGTATGCATGCGCCAGCGCGATCTTGGCCTGCTTGTCGTCGTTGAGGAAGACGGTGATGGCGGTCATGCGCGACCTCCTTGCAGCAGCTGCGCGTAGGGATTGCCGGCGAAGCGCAGTGCGCTGGCGTGGCGCGTCTGGATCAAGTGCGCAGGGTTGCAACACTGGTCGTTGTCGCAACGGGCCTTGATGGGGCCGCCCCAGGGCGACGCCTTGCCAGCGGCTTCCATCGCCTGCTTTTGGGCTGGCAGGTTCACGCGCTTGCCGTCAATGCACACCGCAATGCAGGGCTTGCCGTGGTTCTTGGCGCCGGTCCAGATCCAGCATTCGCCGTCGACGGCGCAGCGCGCCTTGATGGCGTCGAGGGTGACGGCCGCGCTCATGCTCGCAGCTCCACAGGTTGGGCGTTGGCAAGCAGGCGCATGGCATGCGCTGGCAGCGTGGAGATCAGCGTCTTGCCGGCCTGGTTGCCGTTCTTGAGCACGGAGATGGCTTTGGCCTGGTCGCCCACCAGCGCAGGGCGCGGAAGCGGGATGCCGCGGCTGGTGAACTCGAAGTCCGGCGAGCGGTCGCCGGCCAGGCGGCGCTGATACTCGAACTGACCCCGCCCCGTATAGGCGCGGTGCGATTCCTGGAAACGATGCTGCAGGAACGAGAGCTCCTTGAGGTCGGTGCGGCAGACCTTGGGCCAGCCGCCGAGGTCCTCGATCACGGCATGTATGGCCGGATCATCGAACACTACATCGGTGTACGCGCCAACCGATGTCATGGCCTCGAGCGTCTTGCCCCAGGCCAGCGCGGCGCGGTCGGTGGTCGTGCCTGCCAGCACCTTGACGATGTCGGCCACCTTCGGCGCGAACTGGCCGCGATCGGGGTCGGTGGCGTGGCGCTGCAGCGCGGTCGAGATCTGTTCGAACTCGAAGTTTGCGCATGCGCCCCACCAGACGTCCACCATGAAGGTCGAGACGTCCTTGCCGTAGTACGCCATGACGTCCGTCAGAAGGTCGGTAAACGCTTCGGTTTGCTCAACTCGCATGGACTTCTCCTTGTTGGGCCGCCCGGGCCCGGATTGCTGCCGCAGCCTCTCGGCCAATGGCGCGATTGCGCTGCTCGAGCGCCTCCTGCTTGTTCGGGGCACGCGCACCATCGAGCAGCGAGCGGGATCTGCTTCCAAGGCTTGCCACCAGCTCCCGGGCCTCTTTTTCCTCGCGCTCCACGATCGACAGGGCGTAGCTGAAGTTTTTGCCGCCCGCCATCGCCTTCTGGATCGCGCCTTCGAACTGCGCCACCGAGGCGCCAGCGTTGAGCAAAGCGTTCAGCTTGGAATTTCCTGGGTTGACCAGGGCAATGCCCATGCGCTTTGCCAGCAGGCAGACGGCGCCGGCCAAGTGGTGGGAGTTGTTGCCGGTGTTGCGCGGCAGATCGTGCGGCTCGGGCAGGTCATCGGGATCGAGCGGATCGAGCGGATCGAACCCCGCCCTCCCCCCTTGGGGGGTAAGGGGGGTATCTACATTGGTATTGGTTATGGGATTGGGATTGGTAGAGATAGCCGTTGCAGGTGCGTCACCAGAAACGACCTGTTCGCGTTGCAGGTCCGCTGCAGGTGCTTTCGGTTTCGCGTTGCAGGTTGCGTCGTGCAGCCGTTGCAGTTCTTTCATCGAAACATCCCAGGCCGGCACGACGCCATAGACTCGCAGTGCATCGAACATGGCTGCGCGGCGCTCACGGTAGCGGCGCATGCGCTCGCTCTCATGCTGGTTCTTTTCTTCCTGGGCCGACTGCTTGACGCGCATGGCGTCAATCTCTCGGTCAGCGCGCGGGCTGATCCAGCCAGCTTCTGTCTGGTGGAAAAACTCGTGCAGCACCACCTCGACGGCCTGGCGTTGATCGGGCGTTGACGCGACGACAAGGCGGCAGATTGCACGCAGGTCGTCGGGCAGCGGCTCTTCGCGGGTGTAGTAGACGTCCAGCAGGCGACGGTAGGCGCAGTCCTCTTCCCAAGACAGGTGGCGCGTAGCACTGGCGTAATCGCCAATGTGGAAGGCGTAGAAGTTCATACCCGTTCCCACACACGATAGCCGTCGCGCATCAGGTCTTCGCCGTTGAACTGCACCACGCGCGCGTTTCCGTTACGGAAAATTTCGGGCAGGCGACGGTCAATCTGCACAACAGTCAGGCCGGTGCGGTCCATGAGCTCTTGCGCAGTGCCTTCGCCCTGCTTCAGGGCCAACAGAATGCGCTCGCAATGCGGGCCTGAGAAGGCGCTGGCAGCCTCGGCAGCCATGACGCTGGTAATGGGGTCGTGCGCGCGCACAAGGGCAGAGGTATTCATCGGCGTCTCCGAAACGGGATCACCCTGGCCGGCTGCGCTTTGATGCGGTAGCGTGCGGACAAGGTGTGTTGTGCGAGCTGCGTTGCCGCCTGCTCGGGCGTCAGGCCATGCGCTGTGGCGTAGGCCTCGAGTGCTGCAGCTTCCCGATCCGACAGGTCGACCGGCTGCTGGTGTGGGGGTGGTGATGACACAGGAGTTCATTCCGCGTTACGCAAACGTTGAGAAAAGACACGCCTGCGTCACTGTTGAGCGGCTCGCAATTCGGGAGCGGGCGCCCCAGAATTGACGCCATGAACACGCGTCAGCCCTTCCAAGATCAACTCGCGCAGAAACACGGACGTCTGCATGCCGTTGAACTCCGCCATTGCCTCAGCCAGCCGAGCCTCGGCATCGTTGAGGGAAAGGTTCACGCGCTTTTTGCGAATGTGGGTGGGGTCGGCGTACATAGTCAGGCTTCTTGAGTGGCGGGAGTGGATGGGACTGGCTTGGAGCGCTGAACCTTGAACACCTTGGGGAACGCCAATTTGATGGCGGATGGAATTCCCCGCGTCCGCCAGTTGCACACCCGACGAACGCCTTTGGCGCCATTCAGGGAAAGAAGGCGGGCGAATTTCGACGGGCCGCCATAGTGGGCAATCAGTTCAAGATCAGTCATGCGCACATAGTACACATTAGGTGTACTGCATGCAATCTTTTTGTGTAACCACAACTTGTGTAATTCTTGAAAAATTCCGCATGAGCAAAGAAAAGCACGAAACGTTTGAGCGACTGATGAGCGCAGTGCAAGAGGTGAACGCAGGCATTACCGGGCCGCAAAAGCTGGCGGATGCAATGAATGAATCACCCCAGACCGTCACGAACTGGGGCGCCCGCGGCGTGTCGGCAAAAGCTGCGGCAAAGGCTCAGGCGCTTTTCGGGGTGTCTTCCAGCTATGTGCTTGACGGCGCAGGTAGCCGATTTGTGAAAGGTGCCGAAGCAGACGACACACAGCTTGCCCCGCCTGCGGACGACCATCTGACAGTGCGCATCCCGCTGCTGGCCAACGCGGGCAGCATGGGTCGAGGCAACGATGTTTTGGATGCAGACTATGTTGTTGGAGACTTAGCTCTCTCGTCGCACTGGATCAATCAGCAGATTCGGCCGACAAGCATCAGAGAGCTGCGGTTCATGCATGCAAACGGCGAATCCATGGCGCCGACATTCAGCGATGGCGATGTGCTTTTGGTAGACGCAGGCGCGCGCGACCCATCAACCACAGAAGGCATCTATGTGCTCGAGGTTCACAGCAAGGTCTACATCAAGCGCGTGCGCATGCGCATGGATGGGTCCCTGGAGGTCAGTAGCGACAACGCCAACATCAAGACGGTGGATGTGCTCAATGGCGACCATGAGGTGCGCGTGATCGGGCGCGTGGTTTGGGCCTGGAACGGTCGAAAACTATAGGAGAGAGGGATGAAGAAGGTAATTTTCCTGTCTGTACTCTTGGCAGGCTCTATTGGCGCCGAGGCGCAGAGCGGGAAGGCAGCAAAAGCTGCATTCGACTCAAAGCCTTTTGATACAACACTCGAGGCACTCCCGGTTGGCTATCGGGGTCACGACTGCTCTGCCATAGCTACAGTTCTGAAGAAGCAGAAAACCGACAAGGATGAGATGGAGACCACTGACGAGTACAAGGCTCGCATGGAAAACATGTCATCCATCAAGATCGGCCCAAACCTCACCGTCGGCGATACCATAGCTCTGCGGGCGGAGATTGAGCCCGAGAGAGGGGTCAAATACATGGCTGATGCGCGCATGCTTTACATCATGTCTCAGCCGCAGCCGTCAATGATGTATGTGAATGAGAAAGGCCCAGGCTCCAATTGGGTGTCCCTAGCGCGCACCGAGGGGCGAGAAAGACGATACCAAGCCTCGAATGCTTACGGAGCCACAGTTACCGTGACCAGTCGAAATTTCAAGACCTGCGCAGTAGCGTTTACCAATTTGGGGCATGCAGCCCACGAAAGTATTGATGTTTATCTGTCGGATGTGGGCGCAGACGTTGCTCGCAGAGCAAAAGCTGGAGTGAGCTTTTTTTACGTCGGGAAGCTTGAGCGGCCGTTCATCAAAGCTGTCTACGAAAGCTCGCTGCCAAAGATCGACTTCCCTTTTGAGAGTCACTGGACTGGCGACGCTGTTGTCATAAGACTCGAACAGGCCTGGGCCGTGGAGGCAAAAACCGGGGAGGTTTTAGGCAAGCGAGAGTTTTCTCACTAAAACTGTGGTCAACACAATCTGATGGCCGCGCGGCCGGCCCTGTGGGCGCGGATTCGATGGTGTTCTGACGCTCACGGCGCGAAAAGACTAACGACAGAAAAGAAGGAGAGAGGGATGAAGAAGGCAATGCTGGTCGCTTCCGCATGCGCGGCGCTCACAGGATGCGCAACCAGCTCCACAGGCGTGGCACCCATGGGTGATGGCTGGTACATGCTGCACGGCTCAGATCTGACTGGCTGGGGCACGCCGAACGAGGTCAAGGCGGCGCTGCTGAAGGAGGCTGGCCAGTACTGCTCCAAACAAGGCAAAGAACTAACCCAGGTGCAGCACAGCGGCACAGATGCGGGATGGATCAGCTCGGCCACGGCCGATGTTCGCTTTCGCTGCAAGTAGCGGCGCTCGGGCTCAGCGGGAGCGGATTCGATGGTGTTTTGAGGCGCCGCTTTTCCTGACGAGCACTTGTCCGACAAAAGATACAACCTATTACGACTAGCACTCTTGATAAGCGAGTGCTATCAGCTGGCAGTCTCTGTTACACTTCGATCTGCTCAAAAGAAAACCGGCACCCTATTACTAGGGCACCGGTGACTTTAAGCAATCTGTCGCAGTCGCGTGTGTCCGTGGAAAGATCCGCTTCTGCTTTCTTGTGCAGCGCTCGATTCTACACTCATGTATACGCATGTATACACAAAAAAGTGTAAATCTAGCTGCATGGTCACCTATGAGCGCAAAAAGCGCTATTTGTAGCATGCAAAAAAAACCACCTCGAGCAGCAGAGAATTCCGTTGTAATTCAAAGAGTTAGCACAACAACCCCTGCTTCCGGGCAGCAGCAGGGGCTGCTCTTTCCCGTCACTGAAGTTGAATTTGACGGCGTGGCAATGGGGGTGCTTAGTGACGGTACTCCCTATCTCCATCTCCGGGGACTTGCACGACTTTGCGGAGTTGACTCCGGAATGTTGTCGCGCCTCACATCCAACTGGAGTGAAGAGCGTACTAAGCCCCGTGGGGCTCGCATTAATGAGCTATTGGCTGAACAAAATTTTTTTGGCAATACACTTCATGTATTAACAGTGGGCCCCAGTGGCGAGGTTCCGGTTTATACAGATGCAGTGTGCATGGCCCTTCTTGAATACTACGCATTTGACGCAAAGCAAGGCAGCCCTGAGGTCGCACAAAGAAATTTTCGCCTTTTGGCACGAAAGTCATTTCGACAGTTCATCTACGATGGCTGCGGATACAAACCGGAGGCAGAAAAAAATGCACTTTGGCAAAATTTTCATGATCGAGTTTCATTGAATTTTGACTCCGTACCAGAAGGGTATTTTAGCGTCTTCAAGCAAATTGCGGACTTGATCGTCAGCCTCGGGCAGCGTGGTTTGCACATTCATAAAAAATTTGTTCCGGACATTAGCGTAGGCCAATGCTGGTCTGCATACTGGAAAACTATCGACGGTAGTTCCATATATGGCCAACGCATTCACTACAAGCACAACTATCCGGAATACTATCCTCAAGCCGCAAGTAACCCCCAAGAGCCATGGTGCTACCCTGAGATGGCACTTGGCGAGTTCCAGAAGTGGTTTCGTGAAAATTATGTCAAGGGCGGCCGGCTCAAAAACTACCTGCATACTAAAGTGAAGGACTCCACGCTGCCTGTAGAGTTTGTCAATCAAGCCGTATCGCTTCTGGAGGCTCCTCGCTAACTCGCAATGAAGGCGCGACAGTTGGGGCGAGCTAACTTTAACCTGCGTCCCTCGCTACTCGGTCGCGCGCGAATTCAGATCCCAATCAACAATCATGCATGCCAGAGCTGCACGCCGGCGGAATGCTTACTGACTTCATCATGAAAAAAATCGTGCCTAGAGGCACCCCTTTCGCGCTTACCAATGGAAGCGCATGGCCTAACAGAACAGCTGCAAAGAAGCATTTTTCAGTCATGCTCAATCTGCCGCAGTACTCGATTGGATCGACTATCACGGATGCAAAGCATCACGACGATCTCCTTGCTCTGGTAGTTGCTTATGATGCTGTAAAACAAGAATGGGCTGGCGCTAAGACGGGCTCAGGAGTTGATCACTTCATAAAGGAAAAGGACGATGAGCCATCTCGGCGTCATTACGGCACCTCGTGCTTTTACGTAGTCCGCACTGACGGAACTAAAGTTCACTTCAGCACGAACGACGCCATCGACGATATCGCTCTTGCTAGCGTCTAGATATCGAACGACCAAGCCACCTTCGGGTGGCTTCTTCTTTTGTGCCGCCATGTAGCAATGACGTAAGCGCGCGGCGATCCCATGTTGACGGCAGCCGGCCACCCAGGTATTGATCAGGAAGCGGCGGCCTGCCAGCGATGCGGCAGCAATTCCTCGATCCGGCTGGCACGGTGCGTGGGCAATCGCGTGAGCACGTCCTTCAGGTAGGCATAGGGGTCATGCCCGTTCATGCGCGCCGACTGCACCAGGCTCATCACTGCGGCCGCACGTTGGCCCGCGCGCAGACTGCCGGCGAACAGCCAGTTGTTTCTTCCAATCGCGATCGGCCGGATCTGGTTTTCGATCCAGTTGTTGTCAACTGGCAGTTGCCCGTCACCGGCGAAGCGCGTCAGCGCAGTCCAGCGCCGCAGGCTGTAATCCAGCGCCTTGGCCGTGGCTGAGCTGTCCGGCAGCTTTTGCCGCTGCAGCAGCATCCACTCGTGCAGTGCAGCTAGCAATGGCTTGGTGTGCTGCTGCCGGATGGCCTGGCGCTGATCGGCGCTCAGGTCTTTGACCTCACGCTCGATGTCGTAGACCTTGGCGAACTGCTCCAGCGCGAAGCCGGCGAGCTGGCTTTTGTTCGCCGCATGCAGATCGAAGAACTTACGCCGGGCGTGCGCCAGGCAGCCGACCTCGGTCACGCCGCTGGCGATCAAGGACTTGTAGCCGGCGAAGTCGTCGCAGACCAGCGCGCCCCTCCACTCGCCCAGGAAGTGGCGCGCATTCTCGCCAGCCCTGGACTCGCAGAAGTCGTACACCACGGCTGTCATGTCTTCGAAGGCACCTGGGGCGTAGGCCCAGAGGTAGGCACGGTGCGTTGCGCCCTTGTCGGGCTTGAGCATCTGCACCGGCGTTTCGTCGGCGTGCAACACCCGGCGGTCGAGCATCTCGGACTTGAGCGCATCGACCAGCGGCTGCAGTCGCACGCCGCAGGTGCCGACCCACTGCGCCAAGGTGGAGCGCGGGATGGCCAAGCCGGCGCGCGCATAGATGCCTTCTTGGCGATACAGCGGCAGGTGGTCTGCGTACTTGGCCACCAGCACCTGGGCCAGCAGGCCGGCCGTGGGGATGCCCTTGTCGATCACCTGCGCGTCGACCGGCGTCTGAGTGATGGTTTCGCACTTCGCGCATGCCCACTTGGCACGCACATGGCGCTCCACCGTGAACACGCCGGGCACATAGTCCAGCTTCTCGGCGACGTCTTCACCGATGCGCTTCATCGCACAGCCACAGGCGCAAGTGGTCGATGCGGGCTCGTGCAGGATCTCGCGGCGCGGCAGATGCGCGGGCAGCGGCTGGCGTTTGGGCTGCTGTTTGGTCTCGGGGGCCTGCGCAGGCGGCTGCAACTGTTCGATCTCGACGGCGACGGCCGCCAGATCAGCCTCGATCTCGTCGTCGAGCAGGCTGCGCTGCTCGGCATTGAAGCGCTCGGACTGGGCCGCGAACTTCATGCGCTTGAGCAGCGCGTTCTCGTGGGTGAGCTTGGCGTTCAGGGCCTGGCTATGGCGCAGTTCGGCAAGCAGTCGAGTGGTCATCTCGCGCAGTTGCTCTGCGCTGAGATCGTTCAAGAATTGCTGCGGCTCCACCATGGCCACCAGTGTGCCAAGGATGGTGCTGCGCTGTCATTCGCAGATCCACGCATTGCATACCGGCTTCAGACCACCGTGATGACGCCAGCATCTCCCATGCGCCGCCAGGGCAGACCCAGCACCAGGGCCTGGAGCTGATCGGACTCCAACTGCCATTGCTCATTGCCCGGCGCCGGCCAGACGAACTTGCCTTGATGCAAGCGCCGAGCCGCCAGCCAGATGCCGATGCCGTCGTGCACTAGCACCTTGATGCGGTTGGCGCGTTTGTTGGCGAACAGGTAGGCATGGTGAGGATGGGCGGCGCCGAACACGGCGACCACCCGGGCCAGCGCTGTGTCGGTGCCGGCGCGCATGTCCAACGGGGTCGTGGCAAGCCAAGCTGCGTCAATGCGGATCATTGCCGCAGCACCTGTAGCAAACCCTGCAATGCGCTGGAACACTCGGCAGCCGCTGCCACCGGCCAGCTCACCGTCACGCGGGTGCCGTGATGGCAGCACTCGATGCGAATGTCTGTGGACGCAGCGCTGGAAGCAGCTTGTACCTTCGCAGCCTTGGTCTCCATCACCGGCGAGCCCAGTGCCATCGCGATGAAGGCAGGCACGCCACTGGCGTGGGCGTGATGCGCCGGGGCGCCAACAGGCGGTGCATTGACCACGGGCACAGCAGCCGCATCGTCGCTGTGCGCCGCGATGTCGCACCCAACTGGGGCTGCCATATCGCAGTCGATCTGGTGCCGGCCCAGACGATGCTCCTTGAGCCAGCGATGCAGCACATTGGCGTTCATGCCATGTTCACGCGCAGTGGCGGCGATCGATGCGCCGGGCTGCAGGCATGCGGCGATCAGCTCGGCCTTGAATTGCGCGCTGTAGATCCGACGAGTGCGAGGGACGGCATAGCGCGCTGGGGAAGTCTCTTGAGACATGGTGTGCACGATGATTTACGTGGACACGATGGTGCTTGGAAGTCCTCAGTCCGGGTAGATGGGATTACCGGCCGCATACGCAATGACCTCTGCCCTCGCCTTCCAGTTCACCAGCGTCCGCACCCGCGTCGTGTACGGCAAGACGCTCGTCGGCCTGAAGCACACTGCCAAGGACGCGGAGGATGCGCGAGTCTCGACCGACTGGATCGAGATGCCGCCTGAGGATGTGGAGCGCCTGGTCAAGACGCTTCAGGACGCGCTGGCCGAGCTGGCGTCCAAGTAGCCCGCGCCGCTAAAGAGACTCGAGAAAGACTCTGCGCCCTCTCTATGTCATTGCGGCGTAACCACCCATGCAGAGCCTGCGCCAAACGCCGCTTTGCAGTACTTGCAGCTTTCGCTGTGCAGCGGGATCACCTTTTGACAATTCGGACAAATGCCCGGGGGACCGCTTTCCACCGCGGCTTTAGCGCGCGCGTCGTCTATCGCGCGCTGTGCAACAAGATCCGGCCACTCCGGTGGTGTTGAAAGGCGCTCCAGCAGCAAATCGGATTCCTGTGTGGAAATAGCCCCTGCAACGAGCTGTCCTTCGATAATCTTTTTTCTGGCGCTCAGCCAGTCTGGATTCATTTGCCTGAGCTTCACGAACACGCTTGCGAGAGCCACCCGCAATGCACTCGGCTCCAAGTCTCCATAGTGAAGATGGATCTCGCCAAAGTTCGCCACCATAGTGATGAATGTGTGAATCTTAGTTTTTGTCGACACCGCATTCAGCACCGTGGCGATGGCCATCCCCTCCAACGCGCCTTCAACTCCAAAGCCGCCGCCAACGAACCCTCCGCCAGATGTCACCGAGCCTGGGCCCGTGATCGAAAGCTCCGCAAGCTCAGCATACGAAAAGCTTGCAGCCCGCTGAGAACTGCGGAGGCTCACCCCGTTGGCATCAAACGTCACAGAGACCTGATCTGCTGGCAAGAACGGATAGCCGCTGCACCCGAGAACAATGCATCCCCTCAGGGTGGGTGCGCTGGAATTTGCAAGACTTGTCATTCTTTGATCTCCTCCTGTCGCAATTATCCGCGCACGATTCACCAGTGCCCCATCATTGGGCGCCCACCGCCAGCCGGTACTGAGCCATTCCGGCTCCCCGCCACGCCACTTTAAGGTGGCTTTTTTTGCGCTCGCAGATGGCCTCCCGAAAAAATACACAGCACAAACAAAAAAATTACACAAAACGTGTTGACTCGGAAGTACACGTGTTGTGTAATACGCCTATCGCAGCAACAAACGCGTTACGCAGAAGTTGCTCGGTGGGTGGCACGGCATCGAACGGCTTCCCTGGCTCCTTAAAAAGATGCTGGATGAACAGGCGCACTGAGTAGAAAGCGCCCCGCCCCTGTGATCTGTCGGCGGAAGCAAAAGACAGGTGGCGCGAGAACCAACACTCGCGGACCAGGCCCAGCCGGGCTAGATCAGAAACGCACATTTCGCGGCCTGAGCGGTAAATCAGGAGCTGGAGCCGGGCAACCGGGAGAGGCCAGCCGCCGCCCTCTGCGCGTCAGCAGAGGGGAATCAAAAACGCATTGAATCCCGCCTAGTGCGTTTCTGATTTCAACCAAGGAGAGATAAATGTGGGTGCAATTGGAAAAACAACAGGTGGTAGTCAGCAGGGCGGCGATGGTTGCCACGATTGCAGCCGCAACTATTTCGGCGCTTGCGGCTGGGCTGAATCTGGCTTCGGCTCTGTACGGGCAGTCGCGGATAGTCCGGATTGAGGCGCAGGTTCAGGCGCTCTCAGCAACGGAACAACCGAAGCAACCGCAGCTACAACAGACGCGATAGCAGCAATCGCAGTGAGCACGAAGCCTGGTGTAGTCGTCCAGTGCGGCAGGCTGGCGCGCTGCACCTCGCGCCGGTTCAACTCGGTGGACAACAGGTGAAGCGTGTCGTGATACAGAGTTCCTTCTAGCTTCACCTCCCCGGACATGATTCCCATGATTTCAGCGTCAGACATTGATTGAATCTTCTTTACTGAAAAGCGTATGGGGCTCATCCGTGCCATCTGTTTTCGGCTCTGCTCCATCGCCCGGTTCATCTCGTCGGTCTCCCATTGGTTCATTCCGGCTCCTTATTTTTTGTAGCCGAATATTACCCACCTATATCGCCCCGCCATCCGGGGCAATCCAGAGCGCTTTCACCGAGAGCGCTGCGGTTTGCAAGGCCCGGAATCACTGCGGATAGGCGCGCAGCTTGGCACGGGGAAATGCCGGGATATATCCAGGGTGAAGCTGAAGCCCACGCCGAACAGCACACGGACGCAGATTTTGATCTGCAAGCCCCAGCCAGATGGGGAACCACATTCAACACCGGCCAGCTTTCGAGCTGGCTTTTTCGTTCCTGGAGGTTCTATGAACGCTCGACACCCGCTGTCGTATATCACTGCCGACCCGGTTGTCGGCGCCACCGACTTCGATGACGACCGTGAGGCCGAGCAAGACGCCCACGAGGCGATGCTGGCCGAGGCTGAGCAGCAGACGCCGCTGATCGTGCTGGCCCAGCTGCAGGCACTCAAGCAGCCGGGCGACTGGCTCCGGCCCAGCATCAGCGCCGGCGCGCTGTCGTCGCCGGATGAGATTTTGTGCGATGCCATCCAGCACGACGACGCCAGCCGCGACGCCTACGCCGAACTCATGACAAGCCCTGCCGCGCAGCGCCTGCGCCAATCCATGGCCGAGTGGTTCGGCCGCAAGCACGCAATGGCGATCTACACCGAGCGCGCCGCCGCTGGCTAAGAAACCCCAAGACAAACATACGCCGCCCACTGAGGCGGTTTTCTCATTCTGGAGTGAGGCATGACCGAGATTGTCAAATCCCCCCCCCCGCGATGCGGCCCAGCGCAGCGAATGGCGCCAGAAGCTGCAGGAGCGCATGCGGCAGAGCGTCAAGGAGCAGGGTTCTTTCGGGGTTCGGCAAACCTCGATCTGGCTCGCGGCTTACAAGCGGGCCCGGCTTGCCGCGAACCGCGAAAGCTCCACCGTCGCCACGCTGCGCAAGCGAATCAAGGCCTTGGACGAATGTTTGAACTGGAGCGGAGCATGAAATTTATCCCCTGGATTCTCGCCCTGCTGATCACGCTGGGCATGGGTCACTTTGCGGCGCGGGCCAACGCCGAGGCCGATCAAGAAGACGCCGCGGCGCTCAGCAGCCGCGAGTTTGCCGGGCAGGTGCTGTGCGGCAAGAACGCTGTGGCGGTCTGGACCGACGACAAATCGATGGACTGTTTTAAGGAGCTGCCATGAGTGAAGTAATCAACGACGGCGGCCCGGCCTTCCCAATCACAGACGCCAGCGTCATGCATCGCGTCGGCATGGCGGCTGTAGAAGCGATCACGGACCCTGGCGAACGCGACAAGGCCTATATCGCCGCGACCGCGCAATTTGCCCAAGGCATGACGCTGCGCGATCACTTCGCGAGCCAAGCGATCCAGGGGGTCTTCGAAGGCGGCCTGCCCGACAAACTTTACTGCGAGGTGGTTGCGAAGCGTGCTTACGAGCTGGCCGACGCAATGATCCGCGCCCGCGATGGGGGTGCCGCATGAGCGAAGCAAAGCACACGCCGGGCCCCTGGCGCATTGGCAAGAGCTACGGCGCTGTGGTGGCCGATCACCCGGTGCCCGGCGTCCGCGGATCAGACGATGTGAAGGCCTACGGCGGTCACATGGTCGGCGAGTCGATTGCCAACCAGAACCTTGCGCTGATCTCCGCCGCACCTGAGTTGCTGATGGTGGCGCAAGACTTTTCAGAGGTTCTGCAAGAGCTCGGCCTCAATTGCGAGTGCGGGGAAGCTGATTGCCGGACCAGGCGTGTGCGGGCCGCCATCGCGAAAGCCACGACATCGCCATGAAACCCATGCTCCACGCCCTTCTCTTCTCCGGGCTCATGGCCATGAGCCTTGCCGCAGCTTTGCTGATCGCCAACACCCCATTTATCCACTGAGGCACACATGAACGCCATCACCCAATCACAAACCAGCCAGCTCAAGCCCTCTGGCGGCTTCGATCTGAGCCCGCAGAACTTCGAGCAGGCCCTGACCTTCTCCAACTACCTTGCCGACAGCGACATGGTGCCCAAGGACTTCAAGGGCAAGCCCGGCAACTGCCTGATAGCGATGCAGTGGGGTGCCGAGCTGGGCCTGAAGCCTCTGCAGTCGCTGCAGAACCTGGCCGTGATCAACGGCCGACCCGCGCTGTGGGGCGACGCGGTGATCGCGCTGGTGCTCAGCAGCTCGGTCTGCGAGTACGTCAACGAAGACGATGACGGCGAAACCGCTTACTGCCGAGTCAAGCGCCGCGGCGGCCTAGAACAGGTGCGCACCTTCAGCATGGAAGACGCGAAGCGCGCGGGCCTGGCCGGCAAGCAAGGCCCATGGATGCAATACCCCAAGCGCATGCGCCAGATGCGCGCCCGGGCGTTCGCACTGCGCGACGTGTTCCCCGATGTGCTGCGCGGCATGGCTGTGGCCGAGGAACTGCAGGATATGGCAGCGGCTGCGCAGGCGCCCGTCACCAAGGACATGGGCAGCGCCGAGGTGCTTGTCACGCCGTACACCGACGAGGAATTCGCCGGCAAGCTGCCCCAATGGCGCGCGCCAATCGAGGCAGGCAAGAAGTCTGCCGACGACCTCATGACCTTTGTGCTGTCGAAGGCGACGAACCGCGCCTTCACCGATGCGCAGAAGGCCGCGCTGCGAGCCATCAAGCAGAAACCGGCGGGCGCCGCCACCGCGCCAGTGGTCAGCATCGACCCGCTGGCCGAGCGCCTGCGCACCGCTGCAGATCACGACCAGCTCTATGAGGCTGCCAGCCTGATGGAAGCCGTCACCGACGAGGCGCAGCGCCTGCGCCTGAATGAAATCTTTGAAGCTCGCCAGGCCGAGCTCGATGGAGCCCAAGAATGAAAATCGTGAGCCTTCTCCAGGGCAGCGCCGAGTGGCATGCCCACCGCGCGCAGCACTTCAACGCTAGCGACGCGCCGGCGATGATGAGCTGCAGCCCGTACAAGACACGCACGGAGCTGATCAAAGAGCTCGCCACCGGCATCACCGCCGAGGTGGACGCAGCCACTCAGCGCATCTTCGACGCCGGTCACCAGTTCGAAGCGCTGGCCCGGCCGCTCGCCGAAGAGATCGTCGGCGAAGAGCTTTACCCGGTCGTCGGCGCCGAAGGAAAGTATTCGGCCAGCTTCGACGGCCTGACGATGCTGGAAGACGCCGCATTCGAGCACAAGAGCCTGAACGCCGCGCTGCGCGAGGCGATGTTCGAAGGCTGTGCAGGCTCCGACCTTCCGCTGGTCTATCAGGTGCAGATGGAACAGCAGGCTATGGTCTCGGGCTGCGCACGCATCCTGTTCATGGCCAGCAAGTGGGAGGCCGGCCGCGACACCGGTGAAATGGTGCTGGTTGAGCAGCACCATTGCTGGTACACGCCGAACCTCGATCTGCGCGCGCGCATCGTCGCCGGCTGGGCCGAGCTCGAAGCCGAGGTGGCCGCATTCGACCCGAGCGCCCAGCGCGCCGCGCCGGCCGTGGCCGCGCCTGTCGACAGCCTGCCAGCTGTGGCCGTGCAGCTTCAAGGCGCCCTGGCCGTCGTGTCCAACCTGCCCGCGTTTGGCGAGGCGCTGCGCGCTTTCATTGACCGCATCCCGGCCAAGCCGGCGACCGACCAGGAATTTGCCGACACTGAGGCGGCATGCAAGGCACTGAAGAAGGCCGAGGACATGCTGGAAGCCACCGAGGCCGGCGCGCTAGCGCAAATCTCGGACGTCGAACTTTTGCGCCGCACCGTGTCGGACTTGCGCAGCCTGGCCCGCTCGACTCGGCTGGCCAAGGAAAAGCTGGTGACTGCGGAGAAGGAGGCGCGCCGCACGCAGATCGTGACCGGCGCACAAGCGGCGCTCGATCAGCACGTGCAGGTACTGAATCAGCGCCTGGGCGCCAACTGGATTCCGCGCGTGAACGGCGGTTTCGGCGAAGTCATCAAGGGCAAGAAGTCGCTGGCCAACATGGAGGACGCCGTGGCCGTGGCCCTGACCGACGCAAAGCACGAAGCCAACCTGCTGGCCCAGCGCCTGGAGGCGAACCGCGCGCACCTGATGCAAGAGGATGGCGACTGGATTGCCCTGTTCGCCGACTTCGGCGTCGTGGGCGCCAAGGCTGCCGAGGACTTCGAGGCCCTGGCCGCGCTGCGAATCGGAAACCACAAGCAGGCCGAGGCCAAACGCCTGGAAGGCGAGCGCGAAAAGATCCGCGCCCAGGAGCAGACCAGGGCCGAGGCGACGGTGCGCGCCGAGCAGGAGCAGAAGCGCCAGGCGGAAGAAGCCGAGGCCGCCGCAGCGCGCGCCAAGGCGCTGCAGGCGGAGCAGGAGGCGCAAGCTGCCATTGCCGACGCCCGCAAAGCCGAAAGCCTGCCGGCGCCGCTGCTGAGTGACTTGAGCGCCGTAGCGACGCATGTGCGGGGCGAAGCGACCGCCGCCATCGATGCAGGCCAGGTGATCAGCGCCGCCAAGAGTGCCACCGCGCCGGCTGACACAGGCGAGACCATGACCCTGGGCCAGATCAACACCCTGATCGCGCCGATCAAGGTCGACGCCGCTGGCCTTGCTGAGCTAGGCTTCACGCCGAGTGCAACGGTCAAGGCCGCGAAGCACTTCCGGGCCAGCGATGTACCCCGCATCCTGGCCGCCATGGTCAAGCACCTGCAAGGCGCAATGGCCACGGCCTGACCCGCAGCCGCCTCGAACGGTGCCCGCCACGGTGCGGGCATTTTTGATCAATCACCCGAGATAAATCATGAACTTCAAAAAGACTCCCGCCGCGGCATTCACCGACAAGACTTATGAGCACATTCCGCTGACTGCAGTGGAATCGAACCAGGTGGCAGCGATTGGCTATGACGAGGCGAGCGGCACCATGGCCGTGACGTTCACCCGCGGCCCGGGCCATGTTTACCACTACCCGAACGTGTCGGCTGAGCTGCACCAGCAGTTCATGGCAGCGGAGTCCAAGGGGAAGTTCTTCGGGGTGAACATCAAGAATCTGCCGTTCGAAAAATTCAAAGCTTAGACGACATAGAACAATTTCCTACGGCAGCGAGGTACGCGGCACAACGCGAAAACCACGTGCGTCCAAATAATCGCGTATCGCAACCTGCGCTGCTTCGAAGCTGACGAACGCAGCAGCTGTCCTATCTTTGTAGTTTTGAATGATTGAGGCGCGCTGATGTATTGGCACATCAATGTCTGCCAGCAATTCGATGTCGGCGATGTTTTGCTCTATTAACGCGAGTGCTTGCGACAAGTGATGGGACACGCTGCGTTTCGAAACTATTAGTGAGAGCACATCCTGTTCGGTAGCAATTTCTCTCTTGAGATGAGCCTTCATGAACTCTCGTGCCGCAAGCGCGTGCTCGCTATCAAAGAAAAGGTCATATGGCCCTGCGGTGGTGTCCCGCGCTCGAATATAGCCATCAAGACGCCGCCAGACTCGCAGCGCTACCTGATCCGCCACTTGGAGCATCCGCCCCAACTCAGCTCTTCGCTGCAGACAGTGCGAGCCCCAAGCCACACAAAAAGCCGCGACGATTGCGACGATACTAAAGACAGCTTGTACCCAAGCAGCCCATTCAGAGCTACTCATACATGCGGGCCATTCAGCTAAGCCCCAGCAATGCTCCGGCGCCGGCTTCGCCGCTACAACGGCCCGCGCGATTGCCTCTGCAAGTTCATTTGCATCCATCTGCTCCCTCCATGTAGTAGGTGCCGATGGTAAGCGCTATGCCTGTCATTCAGGTCTACCCCGATGGCGTGAAGGCCGTGAAGTGCAGCGGGCACCGCGCAGCACAACTGGAGCCCGCTCGGCGCTGCATCAGCTGCCACGCAGAAGCACCCGCCCACCTCGAAGAAGGCCAGGGTTTGCCCTGTAGACACCAATCTGCCCCCTGCCGCTGAACGAGTAAGTTGTTGCGCGTCTATTCCAAAGGCGCTGCCACGTATTGTCGGTTACATTTTGTATGGCATGATTGACCCACGTAAGCTGAAGCACGGCCGAATAAACGCAATAAGCATTGAAAAATAAACAGATTAACCAGTATCAAATTGCATTCAATGTCCAGTCCAAACACATTTCAAACCACCGCAAAAAGCTTAGCAAAAAATCCGCTAGGAATAATTGCTTTATTTATTGTTCTAATCTATGGATTTGCTGCACTAACTCTTGGATTCAATTCAAGACTTGAAGCCACCGAGCGAATACCGCTCGTATATTTTCTGGTTTCCTTCCCTGTAGTCGTTCTGCTTTTATTCGGATGGCTTGTTAGTTGCCATCATGAAAAGTTGTATGCCCCCAGCGACTTTCGCTCAGATGAAATTTTCCTAAACAGAGCCAGCGCAAGTAATCTACACGTAGAAGCGCTTCGCGCCGATGGCGCTGAGCTGGAGAAAAAGATTCTCGAATCTGTTACCAACCTGCTAAACACTAGCACGCCACCCAAAGAGATTGCAGAGCAAGTAGCCAAAGAGGTACAGGAGGCAACAACTTTCACTGTAGACGCTGCTGATTTCTTGGGGCGTCCTGATGCCGTTTATACATATCCGATTGCAGCATTCGACACAATAAGCGATCTAACAAATCACATCTATTTCCAGCTGACACCCAAGGTGCGCCCCTTTCAATATGGCTCACTTTGGGTCATAAGGAACAAAGCAACAAACGAGATACTTCGCACTGTGCGCATGCTAATCGGCGGATCCCCTGGAAAGCCGATTTCAGATATACGCTCATTGAAGGAGGCCGGCGTGTTTCCGGGGAGTACTTGGGTAGTAGAGGCTCCACAATAGCGACATACACAATATTGATAAATCATGCAAGGTGGATGACTTAGATAATTTTTTCCTAATATAAGAACAAACCAGTTTTAAGGGCCTGCATCATGCGGGCTTTTTTATACCGTTGAAACCCGCCCGGTGCCGTGCCGCGAGCGGGTTTCTTTTTTCCCAAAGAAACCCAATCCATGAAGCGTGACGCATTCACCCTGCCGCTGCAGCAGACCGTAGCGGTGCTGTTTGCCCGCGCAGACAGCACCTACAAGACACTGCCCGGGGCAGACGTTTGGGACATCGAGCGCGACGCCAAACTCTGGCCAGGCGGCGCTCCAGTCGTGGCGCACCCGCCCTGCCGAGCTTGGGGCCGGCTTCGCCAGTTCGCCAAGCCTCGCAAGGGCGAGAGACAGCTGGCCATCTGGAGCGTTCGCCAAGTGCGGCGGTTTGGCGGCGTGCTCGAGCATCCCGTGGGATCGCTGCTCTGGAAAAAGGCAGGATTGCCCCCCCCTGGTCAGATCGATGCGTATGGCGGCTGGACTCTGCCCATTCATCAGAACTGGTGGGGGCACCGCGCCGAGAAGGCCACGCTGCTCTACATCGTCGGCTGCGCGCCCGCCAACCTGCCGCCGATCCCTATGCGGCTGGGCGAGGCCACGCACGTCGTTCAGAGCCGCAAGCGGATTGACCACCGCCCGCACATCACCAAAGCCGAACGCGAACACACGCCGCCCGAACTGGCGCAATGGCTTTGCGAGCTGGCCCGCAGATGCGCGGTCAGCCAACCAACCACCCCGAGCACGCACCAGCGTGCTTTTTCTTTGGAGTGACAGCAGCATGACCACTACAGCCAGCCCTTACCAGATCGAACTGCTGCACCACACGCTGGGCCTGCGCGCCGACAGGCGGGAACCGTTCCGCGACTACTTTGTCGCCGGCCCAGGCCATCACGACATGCCGGACCTAGAAGCGCTTGAGCGCCTGGGCCTGATGGGCCGGCATCGCGCGCCGAGCTTCTGCGATCCGAGCGACATCGTGTTCTACACCACTGACGCTGGCCGCGCGCTGGCATTGGAGATGCTGCCGCAGCCGCCGCCGCCGCCGCCGCCGAAGCATTCGCAACACCGCGAATGGATGGACGCCGACACCGGTTTCTCGTTCGGAGAGTGGTTGTGCGGGGCGCGGCTGCCGAAGTTCGAAAGCCGTGGGGATTGGTGGCGGGGCGCCGGGGAGTACCGCATGTACCGGGACGCATGGGATGGCGACTACGGCACCTATCGCGATGCGGAAGGCCAGTGGGCCAAGACCAAGAAAGAGGCCAAGGCCAGCTACAAGGCCGCCCTGCGCGGGCTCCTTGCGCGCCGGCGCGCGACCCTCGCAGCATGAATTATTGCCAACGAATAAACAGGAAAAAAACCATGACCGACAAGACACAACCCACCGCGCATGCGGAGATTACGGAGCCAATCTCCGCAGATTTGCGGCGAATAGAGCAGGAGGCGCAGGAGCTTCCAGAACCAAGCCCCACGGCAGGCATGAACCTGGGCCAGCGCATTCTGCACGTTGGCGGGCGCGAGAACGCAGCGGGCTACATTGAGTTCGGCAGCGTTGCGGCCGTGCGAGCGCTGGTCGGCCAGGTGCTCCGCGATCTGCCCTCCCAGGCAGCAGCGAAGTGCCTGCACCGTGCGGACGCGGCGCATGACCCGGCGCTCGAAAAGCCAGAGGCAGGCCGCTATGTGCTGGCCTGGACCGAAGGCGTAAAGGTGCCGATCCGCGCCATGTGGGCGCCGCAGTTCTTTCTGGAAATGGCGGATGACGACGCCGAATCCGGCGAGTACTGCGAGGCAAAGGACCAGTATTTCTGCCCCGAAGGCTGGTACGAGAACAACGCCCACGAAGAAACGCATTGGAACGTCGATAGGCCGGTGATCGCGTGGATGGAGTTGCCGCGACTCGACGCCGCCCTGCAAGCCGCCCCACCAACGCCCGCAGCCGTGGCAGTGCCGAATGACGCCGTTCGCAACGCCATCAAGGAACTGCGCGAAAAGGCAGACGAGTGCCTGAGCCAAGCGCCGAGCAGCATAGGCGTGTTTGCAGGGCTGGGTGGTGCTGCTGCATTGTGCATCTTGGCGGACTGCTTTGAGCGCGCCACTGGCAACATCCCGGCGCAGGAGCATGCAACCCAGCTTGCGGGCCAGGCGCAGGAAAAATGCGTCTGTACCTTCGCGCAACGGGTGGTGGGCGATGGCTGCCGTCACTGCAATCCGCAGGAATACATCGACCGGCTGCATAAGTGCCTAAACGATTACCGGGAAGAAGCCGACACGCCCGCCCAAGCGCAGGAGGATGCGCTGGATGCGGCCGAGCTGCGAGAGATACAGCGGGCGGCCGAGCAGTTCGCGGACTGCGGCGAGACGGACGTGGACTCTGCGCTGCTGATGCGCGCCGCGCAGGCTGGCTATCTGGAATGCACTCACTTCCAGGTCATGAATGAATCGGCCTTGAATCTCGACGCAGCCAGCGCTGCGCAAGGGGGTGCCAAGCCATGAGCCGCCGCAAACGAGAGCGCCGCGGCAAGCGCGCACCCATCCCCGACTTTGACCAGCCCGCCCAGCAAGCGGGCTTTTTTAGGCCTAAATCATGAAACACAAAGTTACAGAGCAAGCATCTGCAGGCACTACCGTGCAGGCCGTTGAACCCGTTTGGGTGCGCGCCGAGAAGTATTTCGAGCTGACCGGCACCCCTGTCGAAACTGTTCGCCACTACCGCAAGAAAGGCTGGTGGTTGGCGGGAAAACACATTGCCACCGTGGCAAATCGGTTGCACGTCAATATCAAGGAAGCAGACGCATGGATCGCAAGACAAGCCACACAACCCCACCGGGGGTAACCCTCCGAGAAATGAAGTCCGGGCCGCGGCTGCAGATTTTTTTCACCTATGGTGGTGAGCAATGCCGCGAGCTCATGCCAGAAGGCCCAATTACCAAAAACGCCATCCAATACGCAGCCAATCTGCGCAATGAAATCCGCCGAAAAATTGCCGATGGCAAGTTCGAATATGCCGACTATTTTCCGGAAAGCCCCAAGGCGAAGCGCCCCGCCCCGGGAGCTTCCCTCATGGAAGACATGCTGGAAAAGCAACTGGCGCTGTACCAGAAGCAGGTGTTGAACGGGAAGATGAGCAAGGCCACTTGCAACGGCTACGCCAAGAGCATCACGGGTGAGCGCATGCGCCATTGGCACGGATGGAAGCTGCACGAGGTCACGCCCAGTGCCCTGCGAGAATGGGTGAGCGAGATGGATTGCACCAGCAAGGCCATCCGCAATATGCTGATTCCTCTTCGGTCCGTCATGGAAGATGCACTCAACGATGGGCTGATCGAGTTCAACCCTTTTGACCGCATCGCGCTGGTGAAGCTCATCCGCCAGACCAGCAAAGCGAGTGATTACGTGATCCAGCCTTTCACGCAGGCTGAGCGCATCACGATCCTTGAGGCATGCCGGCTCGATGAGAGGCCGATGTTCCAGTTCTGGTTCAACACTGGCCTGCGCCCTGGTGAGCTACAGGCGCTGGAATGGCGGCACGTCGATTTTGACAAGGCGACGGCGCGAATCGAACAAAATCAGGTGGCAGGCGTGCTCAAGGCGCCAAAAACTGCGGCCGGCATCCGAACAGTCGACCTCAACCCCGAAGCGCTGGACGCGTTGAGGGCGCAGAAGCCGATGAGCCAGCTGCGCGGTGAACGGATTTGGCTCAACCCACGGACGCTGAAACCCTGGGATACGGATGCTCAGATTCGCAAGACGGCCTGGCTGCCCATCATGGCCAGGTCCGGCATCGAGTACCGCAACCCCTACCAAATCCGGCACACCTACGCGTCAACGCTGCTGACCGCCGGCGCCAACCCCTGGTACGTGGCCCAGCAACTGGGGCATGAGGACGTTGAGATGGTGTTTCGCACCTATGGCAAGTTCATCCGCGAGGACTACCAGAAGCCCAAGGCGATACTGCAGGCCGTCGGCTGAAGCGGCCCGTGCATTTTCGGTGCACTTTCGGTGCATTCCAGCGCACCAGCCGACACCATCTGAGCACAAAAAAAACCGCCCTGCACTGGGCTTTACCTAGTGCAGGGCGGTGTATGGTGGTGGAGCTGGCGGGAATTGAACCCGCGTCCGCAAGCCTTTACCGGGCAGATCTACATGTTTAGTGTTCTGATTTAAATCTCGCCTCGGTCACCGCGCAGGCACACGCTGTGAACAAAGCCAGTACCCTATTTTCTTGTTCCATACCAAGGTACCCGGCACAGAACCAGTTGATGAAGATTCCTTTGCAGCCTGGAAGTCTTGCGACCCCCTTGCCCAGCCCATCAACGTGCTGTTGCAAAGCTCACCGGATTAAGCGGCGAGTGCGAAACGTTCGTCGTTTGCAGTTAGTTTTTTTGAACGGAGATTTACGAGCGTCATTCAAGCTCGACATGCACCACACCGGCTCCGAACCCACGTCGAAACCAGGACAGCCCCATGAAGCACATTTTAGGCTACATCGAGCCATTGCAAGAGCTCGTGGGGGTATTTAATTGCGGCGTCGGCGCCCCAGTGCTCTGTGGCGGCCACTGCGCCGAGATAGCCATAGAGGGCGGCGACGGTTTTCATGCCTGCGGCGCGGCCGGCGACTATGTCGCGTTCGTCGTCGCCTACGTAGATGCAGGCTTCGGGCGGCAGGCCCAGGCGGCTGGCGGCTTCGAACAGCGGCGCGGGGTGG
Organism: Acidovorax sp. CCYZU-2555; assembly: GCF_018413525.1. Taxonomy (GTDB): domain Bacteria; phylum Pseudomonadota; class Gammaproteobacteria; order Burkholderiales; family Burkholderiaceae_C; genus Comamonas. The sequence goes on along the minus strand of NZ_JAHCDD010000013.1, from coordinate 1,074 downwards.
GGTTTGGCATGCGGCGTGGTGTCGCCGCTCACCACGGCGCCGGCGCCGTGAAACAGCGGCATGGCGCGGGTCAGCGGGTCGGTAAAGCGTGACGATTTGTTGGTCACTATGCCCCAGCGCAGGCCGCGCGCTTCGATGTCGGCCAGCAGCTGGGCGACGCCGTCGAAGGCGTAGGTGGTCTGCGTCATGCGCGCTTCGTAGTTGCGAAAGAACTCTTCGCGCAGCGTGTCGTAGTCGGAGGCCTCGGGCGTGATGCCAAAGGCCACGCCCAGCATGCCGCGTGCGCCCGCACCGGCCATGGGACGGTAGTTTTCCGCGGGCAACGAGGGCAAGCCGCGCTCGGTGCGCATCTGGTCGGCGGCGGCGCCTAGGTCGGGGGCACTGTCGATCAGCGTGCCGTCGAGGTCGAACAATACGGCCTGGATGCCTTTGAAAGCCATGTTCATTGCGCTGGCCTTTGCGTGGCGATCATGTAGTTGACGCTGGTATTGGCGCTGAGCCAGTAGCGGCCGGTGATCGGGTTGTGCTGCAAGCCCTTGGCGTGCAGCACGTTGAGCCCGGCGCTGCGGCAGAAGCCGGCAAGCTCGCTGGGCTTGATCATTTTTGCGTATTCGTGCGTACCACGTGGCAGCAGGTTGAGCAAGTACTCGGCTGCAACAATTGCTTGCGCAAAAGATTGAACGTTTCTATTCAAGGTCGAAAAAAAGACCCATCCACCGGGTTTTACGAGGTCTGCGCAGGCCTTGACCACCGATTCGGGGTCGGGAACATGCTCCAGCATCTCCATGCAGGTGACCACATCGAAGCTCGCGGGCTGGCGTGCGGCCAGTGCTTCCACGGCCACTTCTTCGTAGCGAATGCGCGGCGTTTCGGCTTCCAGCGCATGCAGTTGCGCCACGCGCAGCGACTTGGTTGCGAGGTCGATTCCGGTCACAACGGCGCCTTTGCGCGCCATCGAATCGGCCAGAATGCCGCCGCCGCAGCCCACATCGAGCACGTCGCGGTCATGCAGGGGCGCGATGCCGTTGATCCATTCCAGGCGCAGCGGATTGATCTGGTGCAGCGGCTTGAATT
>NZ_JAHCDD010000129.1 GCF_018413525.1 Acidovorax sp. CCYZU-2555 | reverse complement strand
CGAATCTGACAAAGGCACGGGCAACTCCTCAAAATACAGCGCATAGCCGCGGCCCCAGGACTTGCGCTCGCAGCGCGCGATGATCACGCTCGCACCGGTCTGCTGCACCAGCCGCGCCGCGAGCGTCATGGTGTAGGCGTCACGGCCGAAGAACGGCGACCACAGGCCCTGGCCGTCGGGCGGCACCTGGTCGGGCAGCAGGCCCACGGCTTCGCCGCGGCGCAGCGCCTTGATCATCTGGCGCACGCCAGACAGCGCGGTGGGCACGGCCTGCACGCCGGGCCGGTTGCGCGCGGTCGACATCACCTTGGCCAGCCAGGCCTGGCGCGCGGGCCGATACAGGATGGTGATGGGGCCATGGTCGGCGCTCCAGCGGTGCGCGGCGGCCTGCACCGACAGCTCGAAGCAGCCCAGATGAGGCGTCAGGAACACGATGCCGCGCCCCCGTGCCCAGGCCTGCTCTACGGGCTCGGGCCGCACCATCTCGCAAGGCGCGAGCTCGGTCCGCAGCCACATGCGCGGCAGTTCGGCCACCAGGCGACCCGCATGGCCCACGGCCGCGCGCACGTCGGCAAAGCGGTAGCCCGCCTGGCGCGCATTCTGCAGAAAGCGTCGGCGGTAGGTTCCCGAGACAAAGAACACCAGCCAACCCAGGGCAGCGCCCAGACCATGCAAAAGCCATAAAGGCAGCAACGAGAACAAGTGGAACAGGCTTGGCATTAAAATAGAAAGGTCGCTGAGTTAAATGAGCAACTTGCAGGGCGACGTAAAAAAATTCTGCTAAAGCGTTCGCCGGGCTCCGTCAGCTTGGGCAACGCCTCAAATGCTGGAACACAGGAGTTTATTCAATGGCGAACGATTTTCTTTTCACTTCGGAATCTGTCTCTGAAGGACACCCCGACAAGGTGGCCGACCAGATCTCCGATGCGATCCTGGATGCCATTTTCACCCAAGACCCCCACTCGCGTGTGGCAGCCGAGACGCTGACCAACACCGGCCTGGTGGTTCTGGCGGGTGAAATCACCACGGGCGCGAATGTCGACTACATCCAGGTCGCACGCGACACCATCAAGCGCATCGGCTACGACAACACCGAATACGGCATCGACTACAAGGGTTGCGCCGTGCTCGTGGCCTACGACAAGCAGAGCCAGGACATCGCCCAGGGCGTGGACAAGGCCAGCGACGACGAACTCAACACGGGTGCCGGCGACCAGGGCCTGATGTTCGGCTATGCCTGCGATGAAACGCCCGAGCTGATGCCCGCGCCCATCTATTACGCCCACCGTCTGGTCGAGCGCCAGGCGCAGCTGCGCAAGGACGGCCGTCTGCCGTTCCTGCGCCCCGACGCCAAGAGCCAGGTGACGATGCGCTATGTCGACGGCAAGCCGCACAGCATCGACACCGTCGTGCTGTCGACCCAGCACAGCCCCGACCAGTCGGAGACGGCCACCAAGATGAAGCCCAGCTTCACCGAAGCCATCATCGAGGAAATCATCAAGCCCGTGCTGCCCAACGAGTGGCTGCAGGACACCAAGTACCTGATCAACCCCACGGGTCGTTTCGTGGTCGGTGGCCCGCAAGGCGATTGCGGCCTGACAGGCCGCAAGATCATTGTCGACACCTACGGCGGCGCCTGCCCCCATGGCGGCGGCGCGTTCTCGGGCAAGGACCCAACCAAGGTCGACCGTTCGGCCGCCTACGCCGCGCGCTACGTCGCCAAGAACATCGTCGCCGCAGGCCTGGCGCGCCAGTGCCAGATCCAGGTCGCCTATGCGATCGGCGTCGCGCGCCCGATGAACATCACGGTCTACACCGAAGGCACGGGCGTGATTCCCGACGACCAGATCGCCAAGCTGGTGGCCGAACATTTCGACCTGCGCCCCAAGGGCATCATCCAGATGCTCGACCTGCTGCGCCCTATCTACAGCAAGACCGCGGCCTACGGCCACTTCGGCCGCGAAGAGCCCGAGTTCACCTGGGAAAAGACCGACAAGGCCGCGCTGCTGCGCGCCGCTGCCGGACTGCGTTAAGTCGCACGACGGGCCCTGCCCGTTCGACGCCCCAAGGCCTGCCTGCGTGCAGGCCTTTTTCTTGGGCGAGCGACGAAGGTTTGTTCCTACGCCAGCAGCGCTGTCCGACCCACAAGCGAGCTCTGTTGCAAACGCTAACGTAGCAACTGATCGCCGGCACATTGATCGGCGACCTCAGCTTCCAAGGAAAACACCATGCTCAAATACGCCATCATCTTTGCCGTCATCTCCCTGCTGGCCGGCGCCCTGGGCTTTACCGGCGTGGCCGCGGGCGCGGCGGGCATCGCCAAGCTGCTGTTCATCGTCTTCCTGGTGCTGGCCGTGATCTTCGTGGTGCTGGCCGTGTTGGGCGTGGGCGCGGCGCGCAAGGCACTCAAGTAAGCGGCTGCAACGGGGCAGGCCATGACAGTGCATGCGCGTCTACACTGGTCACATGCCCCGTTCCATTCAGCTGCTGGCGATTGACCCGCAGAACGATTTTTGCGATCTGCCCGCCGACTGGTGGCCTGTCCATCCTGCGCATGGCAGCACCGCACCCAGTCTCGCCGTCGCGGGCGCTCATCAGCACATGCAGCGTCTCGCACGCTGGCTGCGCCAGCAGGCGCCCCATATCGATGAAATCACCGTCACGCTCGACTCGCACCAGCGCTTCGACATCGCCCACCCGGTGTTCTGGCAACAGGCCGACGGCCAGTCCGTTGCGGCCTTCACCGCCATCACCGCGGCCCAGGTCCGCGCCGGCGAATTCACGCCGCGCTCACCCGTGCACCTGGCGCTTGCCTTGGCCTATCTCGATGCACTGGAACGCCAGGGCCGGCATACGCTGATCGTCTGGCCCGTGCACTGCGAGATCGGCAGTTGGGGCCATGGCGTGCATGCCGATCTGCTCGACGCCTGCGGCACATGGCAGACGCAAAAACAGCGCGCGGTGGGCAATGTGTTCAAGGGGATGAATCCCTGGACCGAGCACTACAGCGCATTGATGGCCGAAGTCGTGGACCCTACCGACCCGGGCACGGCACTCAATACCGCACTGCTGGAGCGCCTGGCCCGGGCCGACCTGCTGGTGATCGCGGGCGAAGCCAGCAGCCACTGCGTGCGCGCCACCGTCGAGCACCTGGTGCAATATCTGCCGAAGGGCCATGCGCGGCGCTTGCTGCTGCTGACCGACTGCATGGGCCCGGTCGCGGGCTTCGAGTCTGCCGAACAGGATTTCTTCACCGCCATGCGCGCCCAGGGCGTGCAGTTCGCCACCAGCGACGCCCTCACCCTTTGCGCCTGAACGCCGCCGCTCCACCATGCCGCCCATCATCTCCAGCCTGCTCGACACCGACCTCTACAAGTTCACCATGTGGCAGGCGATGCTGCACCGCCATCCGCAAACCCAGGCGCGCTATGAATTCGTCTGCCGCAACACGCCAGAATTTGCGCTCAGCGAACTGCTGCCCGAAGTCGAACGCGAACTCGATGCGCTGTGCGCGCTGTCGTTTGCCCAGGACGAGCTCGACTACATAGGCTCGCTGCGCTTCATCAAGAGCGACTTCATCGACTTCCTGCGCATCTTCCGCTTCCAGCGCGCGTTCATCGAAGCGCGTGCCGAAGGCGAGACGCTGCAGATCGTCGCCCATGGCCCGCAGGTGCATGTGATGGGCTTCGAAATCTACGTGCTGGCCATCGTCAACGAGCTGTATTTCCGGCGTTTCGACGCCGCGGCCGCGCTGCAGGAAGGCCGTGTGCGCCTGGAGCAGAAAGTCACGCAGCTGCAGGCGCTGGCCAGTGCCGCCCAGCGCCGCCACCCGTTCGAGATGTTCGATTTCGGCGTGCGCCGGCGCTTTTCGGGCGCCTGGCAGCGCGAAGTCGTGCAGCGCTTCGCGACCGAGACGCCGCAATGGTTCAAGGGCACGTCCAACGTGCTGCTGGCGCGCGACCTGCAGATCGTGCCGATAGGCACCATGGCCCATGAGTACATGCAGAGCTATCAGGCGCTGGGCGTGCGCCTGCGCGACTTCCAGAACGCCGCGCTCGAAGACTGGGTACAGGAATACCGCGGCGACCTGGGCATTGCGCTCACCGACACCGTGGGCATGAACGCTTTCCTGCAAGACTTCGACCTGTACTTCGCTAAGCTGTTCGACGGCCTGCGCCACGACTCGGGCGATCCGTTCGCCTGGGGCGAGAAGGCATTGGCCCACTACCAGCGCCTGCGCATCGACACCCACAGCAAGCGCCTGGTGTTCTCCGACGGGTTGAATCTCGACAGCGCGCTGCAGCTGTACCACCGCTTCGCCGACCGCATCCAGCTGGGCTTCGGCATAGGCACGCGCCTGACCAACGACATGGGCCTGACGCCGCTGAACATCGTGATGAAGCTGACCCATGCCAACGGCCAGCCCGTGGCCAAGATCTCGGACAGTCCCGGCAAGACGCTGTGCACCGACGAAACCTACCTCGCCTATCTGCGCCAGGTGTTCGACATTCCCGACCCGGAACCCGTGCACCCCTGACCCCAAGGAGACCTCCATGCTGCGCATCACCCTGGCCCAACTCAATTACACCGTGGGTGACATCGACGGCAATGTGCAGCGCATGCGCGCCGCCGCACGCCAGGCGCATGCGGAGCAGGCCGACATGGTGGTCTTCAGCGAGCTGTCGCTCAGCGGCTACTACCCCAGCGACCTGCTCGACGAACCATCGTTCATGCAGCGCGTGCAGGCCGGCCTCGAAGCGCTGCGCAGCGCTTCGGCCGAATACCCGGACCTGCATTGGGTGGTGGGCGCGCCCACGCGCGCTGAAGGCCCGGGCAAGCCGCTGTACAACAGCCTGCTGGTGCTGCAGGGCGGAAAGCTGCGCCTGCAGTACGACAAGCAGCTGCTGCCCACCTACAACATCTTCGACGAACGCCGGCACTTCGAGCCCGGCCCCGATGTGGCCAAGGTGTTGCGCATAGGCCAGATGCAGGTCGGCTTTCTGATCTGCGAAGACGGCTGGAACGACAGCGGCGCCGACTACGCCACCAATCCCTTTAGGCGCATGGCCGATGCCGCGCCCGATCTGGTGGTCAGCATCAACGCCAGCCCCAGCCATCTGGGCAAGCGCGAGCAGCGCCACCAGGTGTTCAGCGCCGCGGCCAGCCGCCATGCGCTGCCACTGCTGTACGTCAATCAGATCGGCGGCCAGGACCAGATCGTGTTCGACGGCGCGTCGTTCGCTGTCGAGCCCGACCGCGGCGTGGTGCTCGAGGCGCCACGCTTCCAGGAATCCGTGACCACGCTGGCCTTCGACATGGGGCGCTTTGGCAGCGGATCGGGCAGCGCGCTGCCGGCCGTGCCCGCGCAAGGCCTGCCGACCATGGAGTTCTATCGCCAGCAGATCGTGCTGGGACTGCGCGACTACGCGCGCCGCTGCGGCTTTTCCCAGGCCGTGGTCGGCAGCTCGGGCGGCATCGACAGCGCGCTCACGCTGGCGCTCGCGGCCGAAGCGCTGGGCGCGGACAACGTCGTCGGAGTGACCATGCCTTCGGGCTTTTCCTCGGCGGGCTCGGTCGACGATTCGGTCGCGCTGTGCGCGAACCTGGGCATCACGCTGCACCAGCACCCGATAGGCGAACTGGTGGACGGCTATGCCGCGGGTTTCGCGCGCAGCTTCGGCCAGCCGCTCAAAGGCCTGCCGCTCGAGAATCTGCAGGCGCGCATTCGCGGCACGATCTTGATGGAATATTCGAATGCGTTCGGCCACCTGCTGCTGACCACGGGCAACAAGTCGGAAGTCTCGGTAGGCTACTGCACGCTCTACGGCGACACCAACGGCGGCCTGGGGCTGCTGGGCGACATCTACAAGACCGAAGTGTTCGCGCTCTCGCGCCATATCAACGCGAGCGCGGGCCGCGAACTGATTCCGCAGGCCATCATCGACAAGCCGCCGTCGGCCGAACTCGCGCCCGACCAGAAGGACGAGGACAGCCTACCGCCCTATGCCGTGCTCGACGAAATCCTCAAGCTGCTGATCGAAGGCACGCATCTGCCGGGCCTCGAATACGCGAGCGCGCGCCAATTCGTCGACGCGCTGGTGCTGCAGCCCGAAGGGCCGGCGCTGGTCGACAAGGTGCAGCGCATGATCTACCGCAGCGAATACAAGCGCCGCCAGGCGCCGCCCATACTGCGGGTGCGGCCGCGCGCGTTCGGCACGGGCCGGCAGATGCCCATCGCCGCCTATTATCATTGACACCCCCTGAGCCGCTCACGCGGCTTCCCCCTCTCATCCTTCGGTGAAGGGGGACGGCACCCTCGCTGCGGGGCGGCCCTTGCTCGGTGCCCCTGCGCTGGGACATGCTTGTTCTTGGAAAACCATGGTCTTTTCTGCTGATCCCTCCCTTTCTTCGCCGCCGCACACCGCCGTGCTGATAGGGCGCTTCCAGCCCTGGCACAACGGGCACATGGCGCTGCTGCAGGCAGCCCTGCAGCAGGCGCAGCAGGTGGTGGTGGTGCTGGGCAGCGCCCACCAGGCGCGCAGCCCCAAGAACCCGTTCACCTGGCAGGAACGTGAAGCCATGGTGCAGTCCTGCCTCGCGCCCGCCGAGCGCGCGCGCGTGCACTGCATTCCCGTGCGCGACCATTACAACGAGGCACGCTGGGTCGAAGCCGTGCGCGCCGGCGTGCAGGCGCTGCTGCCGCAGGGCGCGGCGGTCGCGCTGGTCGGCCACTTCAAGGACAGCAGCAGCAGCTATCTGCAGAGCTTTCCGGGCTGGCAGCTGCTGAGCCTGCCGCGGCTGGGCGCGTTCGACGCCACGCCCTTGCGCGAAATCTACTGGAATGCCGACGCCGCGCCGCGCGCTGAAGTGCTGGCCGCGCTGGCGCAGCAGGTGCCCGCGCCGGTGCTCGACTTCCTGCAGTCCTGGATGGACACGCCCGACTACAGCGCAATGCAGCTCGAAGCCGCCATGCTGCGCAAATACCGCGAAGCCTGGGCCGTCGCGCCCTACCCGCCGGTGTTCGTCACTGTCGATGCGCTGCTGCTGTGCCGCGGCCATCTGCTGCTGATCGAGCGCGGCCAGGCGCCGGGCAAGGGCCTGTGGGCGCTGCCCGGCGGCTTTGTCGAGCCGCGCGACAGCCTCTGGCAGTCGTGCCTGCGCGAGCTGCGCGAAGAGACCGGCTGCGGCGTCGACGCCGCGACGCTCGAAGCCGCGCTGCAGGGCGTGCAGGTGTTCGACCATCCCGACCGCAGCCTGCGCGGGCGCACCATCACCCATGTGCATGTGTTCGATCTGGGCGAGCAGCGCCCGCTGCCGGCCGTGCAGGGAGACGACGATGCCGCGCTCGCGCGCTGGGTGCCGCTGGCGCAGCTGGCCGAACTCGAGACGCGGTTCTTCGAAGACCATTTTCATGTCATCCAGCGCTGCCTGGAAAACACCTGCAGCGCCCCTTTGCCCACCTGATTGCGCTCCCATGTCCGATTTGCTTATCCGCCCGGCGACCATCGCCGATACCGAACAGATCCTGCGCTTCATTCGCGACCTCGCGATCTATGAGAATGCCGAGCACGAAGTGCTGGCCACGCCCGAGCATGTGCATCGCACGCTGTTTTGCGCGCAGCCCGCCGTGTACGGCCTGATGTGCATGAGCGGCGATCAGCCGCTGGGCTTCGCGGTCTACTTCTTCAATTATTCGACCTGGCAGGGCCGGCACGGCCTGTACCTCGAAGACCTCTATGTCTCGCCCGACAGCCGCGGCCAGGGCGCGGGCAAGGCCCTGCTGGCCCACCTCGCGCGCATCGCCGTGGAGCGCGACTGCGGGCGCTTCGAATGGAGCGTTCTCGACTGGAATGCGCCGTCGATTGCCTTCTATGACAGCCTGGGCGCCGAACCGCAGAACGAGTGGATACGCTACCGGCTCACCGGCCAAGCACTGCAGAAGCTGGCCTTGCAAGCGCAATGAAGCGCGCCCAACGGAAGCCGAACGCAAGCGGTTGGCGCGCTTGATTCAACCCCAGGAAACACGGGTTTCAATCTCTAACCAAAAACCGCAGCTGGTCGGCGGAGTCCTACATTCAAGGGTTTTCCAGGGGGGCACCATGGAGTGGCGCTGATTGATTCGCAATCAGCGGTTTTTTCACTCTTTGGAGATATGACTATGGTTCAGCAACACAACCAAGACAGCAGCCAAAAGAATCAAAACCAGGCCAACCCTGCCGACAAGATGCAAAAGCAGCAGGAACAGCAAAGCGGCCAACACCAGCAGCCGGGCAGCAAGACCTCATCCACGGGGCAACAGCAGCAGTCCAATCCTTCTTCCAACAAACAGCAGCAGCAACGCTGACGCGCTCCTAGTTGAGCGGCAGGGCCGATGATGCTCTGACAAAGGGTCCTGCGGGACCCTTTTTGTCGTCGAAAGAGGGCATGAAACTTGCAAAATGCCCGGCATGAATACTGCTGACTTTTCACCCGCGCGCACCGCGGCGCTGTGGATTCTCAAGACCGGCAGCACGCTGCCCGAACTGGTGCCCGCGCAGGGCGACTTCGAAGACTGGGTGCGCGCCGGATTCGGCCCCGTGCAATGCCCGGTGCAGGTGCTGCAGGCCGACCAGGCCGCGGCGGCACAATTCGACTGGCCGCGCTGGCCCCAGGTGGCGGGCATCGTGATCACCGGCTCGCATGCGATGGTGACCGATGAACTGCCCTGGATGCAGGCCTGCGCCGCATGGCTGCGCGAGGCCGCGGAGCGCGGCATTCCAGTGCTGGGCATCTGCTTTGGCCACCAATTGCTGGGCCATGCGCTGGGCGGCGTGGTCGGCCCCAACCCCAAGGGGCTGGAGCTGGGTACGGTCAGCGTCGAAGCCACGCCGGCCGCCACCACCGATGCGCTGTGGCACGAACTGCCGGCGGCATTTTCCGCCAACGCCGTGCACTACCAGAGCGTGCTGCAGCCGCCGCCCGGTGCCGTGGTGCTGGCGCGCAATGCGCATGAAGACGTGCATGCGTTCCGCGTGGGTGCGGCTTGCTGGGGCGTGCAGTTCCACCCCGAATTCAACGTCCATGCCATGCAGGGCTACATTGCCCACCTGCAGCCCGCGCCAGCGCAGTCCGGGCCCACGCCCGACGCCGCGTCGCTGCTCGCGCGCTTTGCGGCTTACGCCGGCTGCAGCGCCAAATAGGCGCTGCGCAGGGCATCGATAGACGCCTGCTGGCTTTGCGCGTACAGCGCAATTTCATCGGCCACGCTGGCTTGCAGCGCTGCCTCGAACAGCTCCTTGGCGGCGTTGGCCGCATAGCTTTTTTGCTCGGCGCCGCCGAGGTTCGACTGGAAGATGCCGGCTGCGCTCACGGGCAGAAAGTCTTCATAGATGATGGGGCGCGCGCCGACCACGCCCTGGCCGTACAGCGTTGCCAGATCGAACGCTGCGCCGCTGGCTGCCGCCTGGGCGAACGCCGCGGCGTCACGCACCGCATAGCGGAAGAACGCCAGTTGCTGTTCGCGCATCGCCTCGAGGTCATCGGGAAATTCCGCGAACACC
>NZ_JAHCDD010000128.1 GCF_018413525.1 Acidovorax sp. CCYZU-2555 | reverse complement strand
CACGCACACAATGACATGCGGGTGATCGGGATCACCCGTGGCATTCCATTCCCAGTAGGCCATGCGGTGTGCATCGGCATCGGTCCCTACGCCCTGCGGCACGGCGGCGGCACCGGGGCACAGTACGTAGTTCAGCGTAGGTTCATTCATGGGGGCACAATCCAGCAGCACGGTTCGATAATGCATCGTAATTCATTCGGAGACCTTCCATGCTGAAAGGCAAAACTGCACTCGTCACTGGATCCACCAGCGGCATAGGCCTCGGTATCGCCAAGGCCCTGGCACAACAGGGCGCGAATATCGTGCTCAATGGTTTCGGCGACGTCGACGGGCCGCGCGCCGAGGTGCAGGCCGCGGGACACGCGGCCGGCGCCAAGGTCGCCTACCATGGCGCCGACATGACACGCGTGGCCGACATCGAAGACATGATCGACTACAGCGTGCGCAATTTCGGCCAGGTCGACATTCTGGTGAACAACGCCGGCATCCAGCATGTCTCGCCCATCGAAGACTTCGCGCCCGAACGCTGGGACGCCGTCATTGCCATCAATCTCTCGAGCGCTTTCCACGCGACGCGCCTGGTGCTGCCCTCCATGCAGGCCGCGGCAAACGGCAAGGGCTGGGGTCGCATCATCAACGTGGCTTCAGTGCACGGCCTTGTGGGCTCGGCGAACAAGTCGGCCTACGTGGCGGCCAAGCACGGCCTGATCGGCCTGACCAAGGTCTGCGCGCTCGAGAACGCGACCACGGGAGTCACCTGCAACGCGATCTGCCCCGGCTGGGTGCTGACGCCGCTGGTGCAAAAGCAGGTCGACGCCAAGGCCGCCGATCAAGGCATCAGCATCGAGGAGGCGACTAAGCAGTTGCTGTCCGAAAAGGAGCCTTCGCTGCAGTTCACCACGCCCGAGGAATTGGGCGCGCTGGCGGTGTTCTTCTGCTCGCCGGCCGGCGCCAATGTGCGCGGCGTGGCGTGGAATATGGATGGGGGCTGGGCGGCGCAGTGATGTGGCCTCCGCGCTTGCTTTTGCCCTAATTCAGCCGTTCTTGGTGAGCCTGGCTCGGCGCCCTCGTCGAACCATGAACGGCCCGTCCTCATGACTTGAGCGCAGGCCGTTCATCCTTCGACGCGGCCGGCGAGGCAGGCTCAGGACGAACGGGGGATTAGGCCCGCTGTTTCTTTTTGACGCCTTGCGAGACCCCGTCTCGCTTGCTCAGCTCAGGACGAACGGGTGCGAAACAGAGTGGCTACTTCACCATCTGCACCGAACCCGACACATTCACCACGACCTGGCTCTTGCCGGCCTCGACGGGAATCTGCGCGTCTTCGGCCATGGCGCCCTTGGCCATCATCGCCATGCGGGGGGCATAGCCCATGTCGTTGCTGTTGACCGACACTTCACGCACGGTATAGCGCTGGAAGCCGAAGGCCTGGGCCAGCGACTGGGCCTTGGCCTGGAAATTGGCGATGGCTTCCGACTGCGCCTGGCCTTCGACCTTGGCGCGGGCTTCGCGCGACAGCGCAAAACCGGTCTGGCTCACGGGCATGCCGTTGATTTGCGCCGCGGTGCGCGTGATGCGATCGAAGTCGCGGCCCTGCAGCACCAGCTCGGCGCGGCCCTGCCAGCCCGTGACCTTGCCGTCCTTGTTGTTGCGCGGGTAGATGCCGAAATTGCCGGTGCGCACGTCGAGCTGTCCGGGCTGGGCCTGGCGCTTGGCCGCGGTCAGCGCAGCGTCCAGCACCTGCTGCAACTGCGTCTGCACGGCAGCGGCATCGCTGCCTTCGCGCGTCGCGGCCAATGTCATCACCAGCAGATCCTGGGTGACTTCCACGGTGCCCGAACTCGACAGCTGCAGCACATTGGAAGGCTCGGGCAGCGTCTGTGCGCCGACCATGCCGGCGCCCGCACACAGCGCACCGACCGCGATCCATTGGGACAATTTCTTCATGCATGCTCCTGGGAATAATTAAGGCCGCACCAGCATAGCGGCAAACGCCGGGAGGCTTTGGCGGACGGCGGCGCAAGCGCTTGTAAGTCATTGCGACACGTTTGGGCGAGCAGCGCAAAACTTGTAACAGTTGGTCAGGGTTTGCCCAAAACCGCGGTTTTCGGGCATCAAGGTGGTCAGAATGGGCTCTGTTACATATTGGACCGAGGACGCAAACATGGGCACACAGACCAACCGCACCGACAAAATTTTGGTTGTCGATGACGACGCGCGCATCCGTGATCTGCTGCGCCGCTACCTGACGCAAGAAGGCTTCGAGATCATGATTGCCGAAGACGGCAAGGCCTTGAACCGCATCCTGCTGCGTGAAACCGTGGATCTGATCGTGCTCGACTTGATGATGCCCGGCGAAGACGGCCTGTCGATCTGCCGACGCCTGCGCGCCGCCAACGACCGCACGCCCATCATCATGTTGACCGCCAAGGGCGAAGACGTGGACCGCATCGTGGGCCTCGAAGTCGGCGCCGACGATTACCTGGGCAAGCCCTTCAACCCGCGCGAACTGCTGGCCCGCATCCACGCCGTGCTGCGCCGCCGTCCTCCGCAAGAGGCACCTGGCGCACCTTCGGGCGACAACGAGATTGTCAATTTCGGGCCTTTCGCCTTCGATCTGGGCACTCGCGTGCTGCAGAAAAATGGCGAAGAGCTGCCGCTGACCACCGGCGAATTCGCCATGCTCAAGGCCCTGGTGCGCCACCCGCGCCAGCCGCTGTCGCGCGAAAAACTCGCCTTGCTGGCGCGTGGCCGTGAATTCGAGCCGTTCGACCGCAGCCTTGATGTGCAGGTATCGCGTCTGCGCAAGCTGATCGAGGAAGACCCGGCCGCACCGCGCTATATCCAGACCGTCTGGGGCGTAGGCTATGTGTTCGTGCCCGATGGCAATAACTGAGATCCACCCTTGCGCCTGGGGTTCTTCCCGCAGGCGCCAAGCTACCGATGACTGCCTCCTCCGCTTCCGCACCTGACGCAACCAGTCCCGTTCCGCTGGACTATCCGAATGGTCGCGGGGGAGCGCGTTCGCGCTCCCGGCTGAACCTGAACCTGTTCTGGCGCACGTTCTGCCTGCTGGCGCTGCTGCTTGTCGGCAGCATTCTGGCGTGGCTGCAAACCCTGCGCGCGTTCGAATTCGAGCCGCGCACGCTGCACACAGCGCAACAGGTCGCATCGCTGGTCAACCTCAGCCGCGCGGCGCTGGTGCATGCCGATGCCATCGCGCGGGTATCGCTGATCAAGACCATGGCCGACCAGGAAGGCGTGCGCATTCTGCCGCGCGAGCCCAACGACAAGTTCGAACTGCTCGATCAGAGCGCGCTGGGCAATCGACTCCACGACGAGCTCGCGGCGCGCCTGGGTCCGGGCACCATCGTTGCGCGCAGCGTCAATGGTGAAGCCGGCATCTGGGTCGGCTTCACCATCAACGGCGACCCCAACTGGCTGTTGATGGACCGCTCGCGCTTCAGCCCAGCGGGCGGGCGCACCTGGCTTGTCTGGCTGATCACGGCCGGCGCGCTGTCGCTGGCCGGCGCGGCCGTCATAGCGCGCCTGATCAACCGGCCGCTCAAACAGCTCAGCGAGGCCGCGAACCGCGTGCGCGACGGCAATTTCGAAGCCAGCCAGCTCGACGAGCAGGCCGTCACCAGCGAGATCCGTGAAGTCAATATCGGCTTCAACCGCATGGCGCAGAAACTCTCCAAACTGGAGCAGGACCGCGCCGTGATGCTGGCCGGCATTTCGCATGACCTGCGCACGCCGCTGGCGCGGCTGCGGCTGGAAACCGAAATGAGCGTGGCCGACAACGTCGCGCGCGACCACATGGTCGCCGACATCGTGCAGCTCGACGCCACCATCGACAAGTTCCTCGATTACGCCCGGCCCGACCATGTCACGCTGACCACGGTCAACCTGCATGCGGTGGTGTCATCCTGCGTCTACGCGGTGCAGGACCACCGCGAACTGCAGATCAGCATGGACGTGCCCGAAGGGCTTTACGTGCTGGCCGACGAAGTCGAACTCGCGCGCGTGGTGTCCAATCTGCTGGAGAACGCGCGCCGCTACGGCAAGAGCCCGGATACCGACACCGCCCAGGTCGAAGTCACGGCCAAGGCACGTGAAAACTGGGTGGTGATGCGCATTCGCGACCGCGGCCAGGGCGTTCCGCCCGAGCAGCTGTCGCGCCTGACCCAGCCGTTCTTCCGTGGCGACTCGGCGCGCACCGCTGCCGCGGGCGCAGGCCTGGGGCTGTCGATCGTCGACAAGACCGTGCAGCGCATGGGCGGCGTGTTTGCGCTGTCGAACACCGCATCGGGCGGTCTCGCCGCGCATATCCAGCTGCAGCGCGCGCAAAGCCTGCCCGACGGCAAGGACCCCGAGCAGCGCCTGCAGCGCCCTCAGGTCAAGCGCCAGCTGCCGCCGCGCCGGCCGCAGGCCTGAACAGCAGCACGGCCGCGCGCGCTTCCATTGCCTGCAACTGCCCGACCGGGCCCAGCTTCTCGGCCGTCTTGGCCTTGACGTTGACCTGGTCGGCAGCCAGGCCCAGCGCCTGCGCGATGCAGGCGCACATCGCGCCGATATAGGGCGCGAGCTTGGGCGCCTGGGCGATCACCGTGCTGTCGATATTGCCGATTTCCAGCCCCGTGGCGCGCACGCGGCGCGCGGCTTCGACCAGCAGCTTGAGTGAATCCGCGCCCTTGAACTCCGCATCGGTGTCGGGAAAATGCCGGCCGATATCGCCCAGCGCCGCGCCGCCCAGCAGCGCATCGGTGATCGCGTGCAGCAGCACGTCGGCATCGGAATGGCCCAGCAATCCCATGGTGTGGGGAATCTCGATTCCGCCAATGATCAGCTTGCGGCCTGGCACCAGGGCATGCACATCCCAGCCTTCACCGATACGAAATTGAATAGACATTGTTGACTCGACTCCGCAAAGCGCTTTGAAAAGCCGATTATCCGTTGCCTGCGTGGCGTGCTCGCTCGCGCGACTCGATCACGGCCGCCGCCAGCGCAAAGTCTTCGGGATAGGTGACCTTGAAATTCTGCGCGCTGCCCGGAACCAGCAACGGCCGCAGGCCCTGGGCCTCGATGGCGCTGGCTTCGTCCGTTGCGGCCGCGCCCATGGCCTGCAGCGCGGCGCGCAAGGGCCCGAGGCGGAACATCTGCGGCGTCTGCGCCAGCCATTTGTCCGCGCGCGGCAGAGTGGCCGCGACGCGCGCCACGCCATCGACCATCTGCGCCGCCTTGAGCGTGTCGGGCAGCTGGTGCGCGAGCAGACCGCCCACGGCGTCGCCCTGGCAGGCGTCGATCAGCCGGTCGACCATGGCCGGCGTGAGCAGGCAGCGCGCCGCGTCGTGCACCAGCACCCAGTCGGTATCGGCCGCGCCCAGCGCAGCCAGTTCGGTCAGACCGCCCAGCACGGTGTCGGCGCGCGTCGCGCCGCCGCAGGCGGCGACGCGCCAAGCGGGCGCGTCGGCCGACTCCCGCGTCGCGAAGAAACGATCGCCCGCGCTCACCCCCACCAGCGTGCCCGACAGCCGCGCCACGCCCGCGAGCGCGGCCAGTGTGTGCAGCACCAGCGGCCGGCCCGCGACCGGCTGGTATTGCTTTGGCAGATCGGGCTGCTGGCCCGCGCCGACGGCGCGCGCGCCCACGCCCGCACAGGGAACGAAGGCCCAGAGCCGCGCCGCGCCCTGGTTAGCAGCTACGTCGGATGGGTCAATTGGAGGCGGCAGGGAATCGTTCATGGGCGCCATTCTAGAATCGACCCTTGCGTCTTGGCCGGCACCCGGCCGCCCCCGAGGCGCCAACAACCTATCGCATGGACCTGCCCAAACTCACTCCCGGCAAACGATTCACCCTCCCCCGCCCCGTGGGCAGCGCCGACGCGCTGCTGCTGGCGCGCGTGGGAGCCCGCGAAAAAGCCGCGGGCCGCGTCACGGCCATCGTCACGGCCGATGCCAGCGATGCCCAGCGCCTCATGGAGGAACTGGCGTTCTTCGCGCCCGATCTGCGCTGCGCGCTGTTTCCCGACTGGGAGACCCTGCCCTACGACACGTTCTCGCCGCACCAGGACCTGATCAGCGAACGCCTGGCGACGCTGTGGCGCATCAGCCAGCACGACCATGCGACCGGCGCCGACGTGGTGCTGGTGCCGGCCACCACCGCGCTGTACCGGCTCGCGCCGCCGAGCTTTCTCGCGGGCTACACCTTCCATTTCAAGGTGCGGCAAAAGCTCGACGAAGCCAAGCTCAAGGCCCAGCTGACGCTGGCCGGCTACTCGCATGTGTCGCAGGTCGTGAGCCATGGCGAGTACGCGGTGCGCGGCGGGCTGATCGATCTGTTCCCCATGGGCTCGGCCGTGCCCTACCGCGTCGATCTGTTCGACGACGAAATCGACTCGATACGCACGTTCGATCCCGACACCCAGCGCAGCCTCTACCCCGTGCCCGAAGTGCGCCTGCTGCCAGGGCGTGAATTCCCCATGGACGACGACGCGCGCGCGCTGTTTCGCAGCCGCTGGCGCGAACTGCTCGAAGGCGATCCGACACGCAGCCGTGTCTACAAGGACATGGGCAATGGCGTGGCCACGGCCGGCATCGAGTACTACCTGCCGCTGTTCTTCGAAGAGTCGGCCACGGTGTTCGACTACCTGGGCGAGCAGGCGACCGTGGTGCTGCATGGCGATCTGGAACCCGCGTTCCAGCGCTTCTGGCAGGACACGAAAGACCGCTACCGCCTGGTGCAGGGCGACCCCGAGCGCCCGGCGCTGCCGCCCGAGTCGCTGTTCCTCAGCGCCGAACAGTTCTATCTGCGCGCCAAGAGCTATGCCCAGCTGGCCGTGCGTGCGGCGGATATGCCGGCCGACCAGATCTCCAGCGGCGAGTTCCAGCCCCTGCCCGACCTGTCGGTGGTGCGCGGCGCCGACGACCCGCTCGCGCGCCTGCACGCCCATCTGGCGCAGACCCCGCAGCGCATTCTGCTGCTCGCCGAAAGCGACGGCCGGCGCGAAAGCCTGCTCGACTTCTTCCGCGCTTCGCAGCTCAACCCGCCGGCCTTCGAATCGCTGGCCGAATTCGAGGCCGATGGCACAGAAAAGATAGGCATTGCCACGGCGCCTCTGGCCGTGGGCTTTCACTGGGACACCGCGGGCATCGATTTCGTCACCGAGACCGAGCTGTTCGCGGCCGGCCCCACGACCCGCAGGCGCAAGAAGCAGGAGCAGGTCAGCGATGTCGAAGCGCTGATCAAGGATCTGTCCGAACTGCAGATCGGCGACCCGGTGGTGCACAGCCAGCATGGCATTGGCCGCTATCAGGGTCTGATCAACATGGATGTGGGCCAGCAGAATCCCGACGGCAGCCCCGCGCTGCAGGAGTTCCTGCACCTGGCCTATGCGGGCGACGCGGTGCTGTACGTGCCCGTGAGCCAGCTGCAACTGATCAGCCGCTACACCGGCATGTCGCCCGAAGACGCGCCGCTGCACAAGCTCGGCGGCAACCAGTGGGAGAAAGCCAAGCGCAAGGCCGCCGAACAGGTGCGCGATTCCGCGGCCGAGCTGCTCAACATCTACGCGCGCCGCGCCGCGCGCCAGGGCCATGCGTTCCGCTACAGCCCGCAAGACTACGAGACGTTCGCCAACGACTTCGGCTTCGAGGAAACCGCCGACCAGAAGGCCGCGATCCATGCCGTGGTGCACGACATGATCAGCCCCCAGCCCATGGACCGGCTGGTCTGCGGCGATGTGGGCTTCGGCAAGACCGAAGTAGCGCTGCGCGCGGCCTTCGTCGCCGTCACGGGCGGCAAGCAGGTCGCGTTTCTCGCGCCCACTACGCTGCTCGCCGAGCAACACTACCGCACGCTGGTCGACCGCTTCGCGCGCTGGCCCATACGCGTGGCCGAAGTCTCGCGCTTTCGCTCGGGCAAGGAAATCACCGCGGCCGTCAAAGGCATTGCCGATGGCACCGTCGACATCGTGGTGGGCACGCACAAGCTGCTGTCGGAGTCCACGCAGTTCCATGACCTGGGCCTGCTGATCATCGACGAGGAACACCGTTTCGGCGTGCGCCACAAGGAGCAGATGAAGGCGCTGCGCGCCGAAGTCGACGTGCTCACGCTCACCGCCACGCCCATTCCGCGCACCATGGGCATGGCGCTCGAAGGCCTGCGCGATCTGAGCGTGATCGCCACCGCGCCCCAGCGCCGCCTGGCGATCAAGACCTTCGTGCGCAACGAAGGCACGGGCGTGATCCGCGAAGCCGTGCTGCGCGAACTCAAGCGCGGCGGCCAGTGCTACTTCCTGCACAACGAAGTCGAGACCATAGAGAACCGGCGCCAGAAGCTCGAAGAAATCCTGCCCGAAGCGCGCATCGCCGTGGCCCACGGCCAGATGCCCGAACGTGAACTCGAGCGCGTGATGCGCGACTTCGTCGCCCAGCGCTACAACATCCTGCTGTGTTCGACCATCATCGAGACCGGCATCGACGTTCCCAGCGCCAACACCATTCTGATGAGCCGCGCCGACAAGTTCGGCCTGGCCCAGCTGCACCAGCTGCGCGGTCGCGTGGGCCGCAGCCACCACCAGGCCTATGCCTATCTGATGGTGCCCGACATCGACAGCCTGACCAAGCAGGCCCAGCAGCGGCTCGATGCCATCCAGCAGATGGAAGAACTGGGCAGCGGCTTCTACCTGGCCATGCACGACCTGGAGATCCGCGGCGCGGGCGAAGTGCTGGGCGAGAACCAGAGCGGCAACATGATGGAAGTCGGCTTCCAGCTGTACAACGAAATGCTGTCAGAAGCCGTGCGCTCGCTCAAGGAAGGCAAGGAGCCCGATCTGCTGTCGCCGCTGTCGGTGTCCACCGACATCAATCTGCACGCCCCCGCGCTGCTGCCCGACAGCTATTGCGGCGATGTGCACCTGCGGCTGTCGTTCTACAAGAAGCTCGCCACGGCCAGGACCAGCGAACAGATCGACAACCTGCTCGAGGAAATCGTCGACCGCTTCGGCAAGCTGCCGCCGCAGGCGCAGACGCTGATCGACGTGCACCGGCTGCGCGTGCTGAGCCAGCCCTATGGCGTGGTGAAGGTCGATGCGGCGCCGGGCGTGATCACCATCACGTTCAAGCCCAAGCCGCCCATCGACCCGATGAACATCATCGGCCTGATCCAGAAGAACAAGCACATCAAGCTCGCCGGCAACGAGAAGCTGCGCATAGAGCGCGCGCTGCCCGACCCGATGGCGCGCGCCCAGCTGGTGCGCGATGTGCTCAAGAGCCTGGGCCAGCCGCTCAAGAGCAGCGAGGCGGTGGCGGCCTAAATACCCGAAGGCGCGGCCAAGCGCCTCGGGTGTTTCCTTGCCATGTGGCGCAAACCACAGCGCGGAAGAAAAAAGGCCCACGAACCACGCGGGTTGGCACAAGAATTGCAAAAGCTTTCTGGCAGGCAGACCGCCTGTATCTAGTTCTTTTGGGAGTCTTTCCATGCACCTTCGACGCCTGATCCCCGCCCTCGCCTGCGCACTCGTCACGGGGGGCGTGGCCGCACCGGCGTTGGCCCAGGTCGCCTACCCCGACCATGCGGTCAAGGTCATGGTCGCGCTGCCCGCCGGCGGCAGCGCCGACATGATTGCGCGCGTGGTGAGCCAGAAGCTCGCGGCGGAAATGGGCCAGCCTTTCGTCGTCGAGAACCGCGCCGGCGCCTCGGGCCAGATCGGCCTGCCGGCCGTGGCGCGCGCGCCGGCCGACGGCTATACGCTGACCATCTCGCCCGCGTCGTTCCTCACGACCAACAAAAGCATC
>NZ_JAHCDD010000127.1 GCF_018413525.1 Acidovorax sp. CCYZU-2555 | reverse complement strand
CTGGAGCCGGTGCGGCGGCGGCCGGGGCCGATGCCGCGGGCGCCGCAGCGCCAGCGCCTTCGATCTCGCCGATCACATCACCGATGTTGACCGTGTCGCCGACCTTGAGCGTCAGCGCCTTGATGACGCCGGCGGCGGGCGATGGGATCTCCATCGACGCCTTGTCGGATTCGACGGTGAACAGCGATTGCTCGGCCGTCACAGTGTCGCCGACCTTGACCAGAATTTCGGTCACGGCCACGTCCTTGAAGTCACCGATGTCGGGGATCTTCAGGGCGATGGTCGCGGCGGGGCCTGCGGGAGCAGCGGCCGGAGCCGGCGCGGCTTGCGCTGCGGGAGCCGGCGCGGCTTGCGCTGCGGGAGCGGGGGCCGAAGAAGCCGGGGAAGCCGGGGAAGCAGCAGCGGGGGCCGCTGCTGCCGGGGCCGCTGCTGCGGGGGCCGCTGCTGCTGCGCCCGCGGCTTCGATGACCGCGATCACCGAACCCTGCTTGACCTTGTCGCCCAGCGCCACGCGCAGCTCCTTGAGCACGCCCGCATGGCTCGACGGAATTTCCATCGAGGCCTTGTCGGATTCCACGGTCAGCAGCGATTGCTCGGCCTTGATCGTGTCGCCCACCTGAACCAGCACTTCGATCACCGACACCTCGTCGAAATCACCGATGTCCGGAATTTGAATGTCTACCAATGCCATATGTGTCTCCCGGAATTCTTAGGCGTTCAGCGGGTTGATCTTGTCGACCTGGATGCCGTACTTGGCAATCGCTTCGGCCACCTTGGTCATCGGCAGCTGGCCTGCATCGGCCAGGCCGCGCAGTGCCGCGACGACGATGTAATGGCGGTCGATCTCGAAGTGCTCGCGCAGCTTGCGGCGGAAGTCCGAACGGCCGAAACCGTCGGTGCCCAGCACCTTGTAGATACGGCCCTTGGGGATGTAGGCGCGGATCTGTTCGGCATAGGCCTTCATGTAGTCGGTCGACGCGATCACCGGGCCGGTGGAGCCGGCGAGCTGTTGCGTGACGAATGCCTGGCGCGCGGTTTCCAGCGGGTGCAGCAGGTTCCAGCGGTCCACGTCCTGGCCGTCGCGGGTCAGTTCGTTGAAGCTTGGGCAGCTCCACACGTCGGCGGCGACGCCCCAGTCGCTCAGCAGCAGTTCCTGGGCGAACATCGATTCGCGCAGGATGGTGCCCGAACCCAGCAGTTGCACGCGCAGGCCCGTGGTCGGCACCTTGATGCCGGCCTTGCACTGGTACATGCCCTTGATGATCTGCTCTTCGGTGCCGGGCGTCAGACCTGGCATCGCGTAGTTTTCGTTCAGCAGCGTCAGGTAGTAGAAGACGTTTTCCTGCTCCTGCACCATGCGGCGCAGGCCTTCGCGCATGATCACCGCGACTTCGTGGGCGAAGGTCGGGTCATAGCTGACGCAGTTGGGAACGGTGTTCGCCAGGATGTGGCTGTGGCCGTCTTCGTGCTGCAGGCCTTCGCCGTTGAGCGTGGTGCGGCCCGAAGTGCCGCCCAGCAGGAAGCCACGTGCCTGCATGTCGCCCGCTGCCCAGGCGAGGTCGCCCACGCGCTGGAAGCCGAACATCGAGTAGTACACGTAGAACGGGATCATGATCCGGTTGCTGGTGCTGTAGCTCGTGGCGGCAGCGATCCAGCTGGACATGCCGCCGGCTTCGTTGATGCCTTCCTGCAGGATCTGACCGGCCTTGTCCTCGCGGTAATACATGACCTGGTCTTTGTCGACCGGTGTGTACTGCTGGCCCGCGGGGTTGTAGATGCCGATCTGGCGGAACAGACCTTCCATGCCGAACGTACGTGCTTCATCGACCAGGATGGGCACGACGCGCGGACCGATTTCCTTGTCGCGCAGCAGCTGCGTGAGGAAACGCACATAAGCCTGGGTCGTCGAGATTTCACGGCCTTCTGGCGTGGGCTCGAGAATGGCCTTGAAGGTTTCCAGCGCGGGCGCGGTGAACTGCTCGTCAGCCTTGACGCGGCGCTTGGGCAGGTAGCCGCCCAGGGCCTGACGGCGCTCGTGCAGGTACTTCATTTCCGGCGTGTCGTCGGCCGGCTTGTAGAACGGCAGATCGGCGATCTGGCTGTCGGGAATCGGAATGTTGAAGCGGTCGCGGAAGGCCTTGATGTCTTCGTCGCCGAGCTTCTTGGTCTGGTGAACAGTGTTCTTGCCTTCACCGATCTTGCCCATGCCGAAGCCCTTGACGGTCTTGACCAGCAGCACGGTGGGCTGGCCCTTGTGCTCGTTCGCCGCATGGAAGGCCGCGTAGACCTTCTGCGAATCGTGGCCGCCACGGCGCAGGTTCCAGACTTCGTCGTCGCTCATGTGCTCGACCATCTTCAGCGCGCGCGGATCGCGGCCGAAGAAATGCTTGCGCACGTAGGCGCCGTCATTGGCCTTGAACGACTGGTAATCACCGTCGTTGCATTCCATCATGATCTTGCGCAGCACGCCGTCCTTGTCCTTGGCCAGCAGCTCGTCCCAGCCCTTGCCCCAGAGCAGCTTGATGACGTTCCAGCCCGAACCGCGGAACTCGCCTTCGAGTTCCTGGATGATCTTGCCGTTGCCGCGCACCGGGCCGTCGAGGCGCTGCAGATTGCAGTTGATGACGAAGATCAGGTTGTCGAGCTTTTCGCGTGCGGCCAGCGAGATCGCGCCCAGCGATTCCACTTCGTCCATTTCGCCGTCGCCGCAGAACACCCAGACCTTGCGGTTTTCGGTGTTGGCAATGCCGCGGGCGTGCAGGTACTTGAGGAAACGCGCTTGATAGATGGCCATCAGCGGGCCCAGGCCCATGGACACCGTGGGGAACTGCCAGAACTCGGGCATCAGCTTGGGATGCGGGTAGCTCGACAGGCCCTTGCCGTCGACTTCCTGGCGGAAGTTCAGCAGCTGCTCTTCGCTGATGCGGCCTTCGAGGTAGGCGCGCGCGTAGATGCCGGGGGACACATGGCCCTGGATGTAGAGGCAGTCACCGCCGTGGTTTTCGCTCTCTGCGTGCCAGAAATGGTTGAAGCCCGCGCCGAACATGTTGGCCAGCGAAGCGAACGAGCCGATGTGGCCGCCCAGGTCGCCGCCTTCGGGCGGGTGAATGCGGTTGGCCTTGACGACCATGGCCATGGCGTTCCAGCGCATGTAGGCGCGCAGACGGCCTTCGATCTCGAGGTTGCCGGGACAGCGCGCTTCCTGCGACGTCTCGAGCGTGTTCACATAGCCGGTGGTGGCCGAGAACGGGCGGTCCACGCTGTTTTGGCGCGCGTGTTCGAGCAGCTCTTCGAGCAGCGCGTGGGCGTATTGCGCGCCCTCACGGTCGATCACGGCGGACAGCGCGTCCATCCATTCGCGGGTTTCTTGCTGATCGGTGCTGGCCACGGGGGTGGCGCCGGCGCCGGCCTGAGGGTCGGTCTGAGCTGTCATGGTGTCTCCTGGCAATAGGCGATAAACGAACAGTGCGCGTTGGGCCCATTGTCATCGGACGGGAAAGCTCCTGCCAAATGCCCAACCAGCTGCCTTGCGCAAACGGCCGCAAACCGGCCGCCACTGAATGAATTTGATCGGAAGTTTCGCACATTTTTCACAAATTTCAAATGATGCTTTTCGATTTCATAATGTGATATTTTGCTGCAAACGCACAATTTAAACGCTGTCTGAAGAGGGCCGAAAAACCCGGCGCTGCTCCTCTACACTCGGAGCATGGATCCCACTCCCGTCAAGCCCGCCGCCAAGCCTCCCACGCCGCAGCCGGCCGCACCCAAGCCGCCCGCGCCACCGCACGCCTTGTCCGACACCATCGTCGCGCCTGCGCGCTGGTGGCGCAGCTGGTGGCGCAGCCTGTCGCCCACGCGACAGGACCGTTTTGCCGCGCTGGCCCCGCTGGCCGCGGTGCTGATGTTTCTCGCGGCCATCGTCGTCGCCTTCTGGTATCTGCGCGTCGAGGAAGTCGAACGCGAGCAGGAAGCGCTGCGCCGCGATGTCGAGTATGCGCAGCAACGCGTGCGCCTGCGCCTGCTCGAACGCCAGGAGCAGCTGATGCGCGTGGCGCGCGACATCGCCAACCAGGAGCTGGGCCGCGGCGATTTTGCGCGCCGCAGCGAGGCGCTGATCACCCAATACCCCGAGCTGCAG
Source organism: Acidovorax sp. CCYZU-2555 (assembly GCF_018413525.1). GTDB lineage: Bacteria > Pseudomonadota > Gammaproteobacteria > Burkholderiales > Burkholderiaceae_C > Comamonas. The sequence goes on along the minus strand of NZ_JAHCDD010000127.1, from coordinate 5,957 downwards.
TCGATCAGCTGGATAGACGAAAACAAGCGCATACGCGCCAGCCATTCCGCGCCCACGGTGCACAGCGAACAGCTGCGCATCGCCGGCCAGATCCTGCGGCCCGGCGACACCGCGCGCACTTTCGCCCAGGTGCAGGACCTGCAGCAGCCGGTCTACGCGCAATCGCTGGCGATCGCCGGCGAGCCCGTGCCGCTGCTGCAGTTGCAGGTGCCGATCAACAGCACGGGCGGCTTTGGCGGCGTGGTGCTGGGCGAGTATTCGATAGACAGCCTGCTGCGCTACGGCACGCCGACCGAAGTGCTCGCTCGCTACGCCGTCACCATGCTCGACGGCAGCGGCAAGCTGCTGGCCGGCACCGCCCTGCCCCAGCGCGCCAGCGGCAATGCCTGGAGCTGGTGGCGCGATCGCGCCAACGAATATGAAGTGCCGGTCTCGCCCGTGGGCAGCGGCCTGGTGCTGCGCGCCCAGGCTTACCGGACCTCGCTGGGCTTTGTGGGCAACAGCCTGTTCTGGCTGGTCGGCACGCTCAGCGCCATGACAGCCTGGCTGCTGCTGGCCACCTGGCGCCACACGCGCCGGCGCATGCGCGCCCAGGAAGCGCTGGTCGCCGAAACCAACTTCCGCCGCGCGATGGAAAACTCGGTGCTGACCGGCATGCGCGCGCTCGACCTCGAAGGCCGCATCACCTATGTGAACGCCGCGTTCTGCCAGATGACGGGCTGGAGCGAAAGCGATCTGGTCGGCCAACTGCCGCCCTACAGCTACTGGCCCAGCAACGAATACGATAGCCTGCGGCTCAAGCTGCGCGACGAGCTCAGCGGCAAGACCATCGTCGGCGGCTTCCAGGTGCGCGTGCAGCGCAAGAACGGCAGCCAGTTCGACGCGCGGCTGTATGTCTCGCCGCTGATCGACGCCCATGGCCAGCACACGGGCTGGATGTCGTCGATGACCGACATCACCGAACCCAACCGCATCCGCGAGCAGTTGTCGGCCTCGCACGAGCGCTTCACCATCGTGCTCGAAGCGCTCGACGCCTCGGTCTCGGTCGCGCCGCTGGGCAGCGCCGAGCTGCTGTTCGCCAACAAGCTCTATCGCCAGTGGTTCGGCTCGCAGACCGACGGCCATCTGCAACTCGTCGCCCAGGCCGGCGTGCTGCCCGCGCGCAATACCGATTCCAACATGGACGACGAGGACGGCCTGATGGGCCTGCCCACCGACCCGCTGACCAGCGCGCGCAGCGAGAACGCCGAAATCTTTCTGCCCGATCTGGGCAAATGGCTGGAAGTGCGCTCGCGCTATCTGAGCTGGGTCGACGGCCGGCTCGCGCAGATGGTGATCGCCACCGACATCACGCCGCGGCGACTGGCGCAGGAGCAGGCCGCGCGCCAGGCCGAACACGCGCAATCGATCAGCCGCCTGATCACCATGGGCGAAATGGCGTCCAGCGTGGCGCACGAGCTCAACCAGCCGCTCACGGCGATCAGCAACTACTGCAGCGGCATGATTTCGCGCAGCCAGAACGGCCAGTTGAGTCAGGAAATGCTGCTCACGGCGCTGCAGAAAACCGCCCACCAGGCGCAGCGCGCGGGCCAGATCATCCAGCGCATTCGTGCCTTCGTGAAGCGCAGCGAGCCCAACCGCACGCTGGCCCAGGTGGCCGACATGGTGAGCGAAGCCGTGGAGCTGGCCGACATCGAACTGCGCCGCCACAACGTGCGCCTGACCCACCATATCGCCGAGCGGCTGCCGCCGGTGATGGCCGACGCCATCCTGATCGAGCAGGTGCTGGTCAACCTGATGAAGAACGGCGCCGAATCGATTGAGAACTCGCAGCGCCCGGGCCACCAGCGCAGCGTCGAACTGAGCGTGCTGCCGCGCGAGATCGAGGGCCAGCAGGTGGTGGAGTTCACCGTGCAGGACACCGGCAAGGGCCTGCCGCCCGAAGTGCTCGAGCGGCTGTTCGAAGCCTTCTTCACGACCAAGAGCGAAGGCATGGGAATGGGGCTGAATCTGTGCCGCAGCATCGTCGAGTCGCACCATGGTCGCATGCGTGCGGAGAACCTCTACAATGGTTCCGATGTCATAGGCTGCCGCTTCACTTTCTGGCTGCCGCTCGCGGCTCCAGTGGATGCGTCAGCGCTCACCACGACAACCGAACCCACACCAAGGACGATTGCATGAGTTTGATTCCGAAAAAAGGCACTGTGTATGTGGTGGACGACGACGAGGCCGTCCGTGATTCGTTGCAATGGTTGCTCGAAGGCAAGGACTACCGCGTGCGCTGTTTCGACGCCGCCGAATCTTTTCTCGCGCGCTATGACCCCCGCGAAGTCGCGTGTCTGATCGTCGATATCCGCATGGGCGGAATGACCGGCCTGGAGCTGCAGGACCGCCTGATCGAGCGCAAGTCGCCCCTGCCCATCGTGTTCATCACCGGCCACGGCGACGTGCCCATGGCGGTGAACACCATGAAGAAGGGCGCGCTCGACTTCATCCAGAAGCCGTTCAATGAAGAAGAGCTGCTGGGCCTGGTCGAGCGCATGCTGGACCACGCACGCGACGCCTTCGCCGGCCACCAGCAGGCCGCGAGCCGCGACGCATTGCTGTCCAAGCTCACGAGCCGCGAGGCCCAGGTGCTCGAGCGCATAGTCGCCGGTCGCCTGAACAAGCAGATCGCCGACGATCTGGGCATCAGCATCAAGACCGTGGAAGCGCACCGCGCCAACATCATGGAAAAGCTCAATGCCAACACGGTGGCCGATCTGCTCAAGATCGCCCTCGGACAAAACCAACCCACAGGCAAGGTACCTGCCTGATCCCTAGAATCACGGCAGGTCCACGGCTGCTAGTGCCTCAAGGTGCTAGCAGCATTTTTTATTGAGATTTCAAACATGACAGCCCAACTCATCGACGGCAACGCCCTCTCCCGCCAACTGCGCTCCGAAGTCGCCACGCGCGCCGCAGCGCTCAAGGCGCGCGGCGTCACTCCTGGTCTGGCCGTGGTGCTCGTGGGCGACAACCCCGCCAGCCAGGTTTACGTGCGCAACAAGGTCAAGGCCTGTGAAGAGGCCGGCCTGCATTCCGTGCTCGAAAAGTACGACGCAACCCTGACCGAAGCCGAACTGCTGGCGCGCGTCGAAGCGCTCAACAACGATCCCAGCATCCACGGCATCCTGGTGCAGCTGCCCCTGCCCGCGCACATCGACGACCACAAGGTCATCGAAGCCATCTCGCCGCTCAAGGACGTCGACGGCTTTCACGTCGCCAGCGCGGGCGCGCTGATGGTCGGTGAAGTCGGCTTCAAGGCCTGCACGCCTTACGGCTGCATGAAGATGCTCGAATCCATAGGCATGAAAGACCTGCGCGGCAAGCACGCCGTGGTCATCGGCCGCTCGAACATCGTCGGCAAGCCCATGGCCATGATGCTGCTGCAGGCCAATGCCACCGTGACCGTGTGCCACAGCGGCACGGCCGATCTGGGCGCGATGACACGCCAGGCCGACGTGGTGGTCGCTGCCGTGGGCAAGCGCAACGTGCTGACGGCCGACATGGTCAAGCCCGGCGCCGTGGTGATCGACGTGGGCATGAACCGCAACGACGAAGGCAAGCTCTGCGGCGACGTCGACTTCGCGGGCGTCAAGGAAGTCGCGGGCTACATTACCCCCGTTCCTGGCGGTGTCGGCCCCATGACCATTACGATGCTTTTGGTGAGCACAGTGGAAGCGGCCGAGCGTACAGCGGCCTAAACTGCACTTGGAGAGGTGCGCCTCTCTTGCATGATAGGCGCTTCGACCCGCTCAGCACGAAAGCTGCCACCCGTTCGTACTGGGCTTGTAGAGCCAGCCGCTTCACTTAACGCTTGAAATTATTAGTTACGTCGCCACATAAGCACGCATGAGCAATCCACTTCTCGACAAAACCGACCTGCCCCTGTTCGACCGCATCCTGCCCGAACATGTGCAGCCCGCGATCAATGATTTGATGGAGCAGGCCAGCAAAGCCCTGGAAACGGTCACCGCCGCGGACTTCCCGGCGCGCTGGGAATCGATTGCCAGCGTTCTTGATGTCGCGACCGAGAAGTTCTCCAGTGCCTGGGGCGCCGTGGGCCACCTCAACAGCGTGGCCGACACGCCCGAGCTGCGCGCGGCCTATAACGAAGCCCTGCCCAAGGTCACCGAGTTCTGGACCCGCCTGGGCGCGGACGAACGCCTGTACGCGAAGTACAAGGCCATAGACCCGTCCGTGCTCAACGCCGAACAGCGCCGCGCCTGGGACAACGCCATCCGCAACTTCGTGCTTTCGGGCGCCGAACTGCAAGGCGAAGCCAAGGCGCGCTTCGCGCAGATCCAGGAACGCGCAGCCGAGCTGAGCCAGAAGTTCAGCGAGAACGCGCTCGACGCCACCGATGCCTTCGCCTACTACGCGACGCTCGATGAGCTCGACGGCGTGCCCGCCGATGTGCAACAGGCCGCGCGTGCCGCCGCCGAGGCCGAAGGCCAGGCCGGCTACAAGCTCACGCTGAAGATGCCCTGCTACCTGCCCGTGATGCAGTTCGCGCGCAGCAGCAACCTGCGTGAAACGCTCTACAAGGCCTATGTCACGCGTGCCTCCGACCAGGCCGCGGGCGACGCCCAGAAATTCGACAACAGCGCCAACATCCGCGAAATCCTCGCGCTGCGCCAGGAAGAAGCGCAGCTGCTGGGCTATGCCACCTTCGCCGATCTGTCGCTGGTCACCAAGATGGCGAAATCGCCGGATGAAGTCATCACTTTCCTGCGCGACCTCGCGCGCCGCGCGCGGCCCTACGCCGAGAAAGACGTTGCCGACCTGCGTGCGTTCGCCAAGGAAGAACTGGGCCTGGCCGATCCCAAGTCCTGGGACTGGAGCTACATCTCCGAAAAGCTCAAGGAAGCGCGCTATGCGTTCAGCGAGCAGGAGGTCAAGCAATACTTCCCCGCGCCCAAGGTGCTCGCCGGCCTGTTCAAGATCGTCGAAACCCTGTTCGAAGTCAGCATCCGCCGCGATGTCGCTCCGGTCTGGAACCCCGCGGTCGAGTTCTACCGCATCGAGCGCGCGGGCAGCAACGGCCCCGAGCTGGTCGGCCAGTTCTACCTCGACCAGCCGGCCCGCAAGGGCAAGCGCGGCGGCGCCTGGATGGACGACGTGCGCGCGCGCTGGCTGCGCCCCGACAACCACCAGCTGCAGACGCCCGTCGCGCACCTGGTCTGCAACTTCGCCGACGGCGTCGACGGCAAGCCCGCGCTGCTGACGCACGACGACGTGATCACGCTGTTCCATGAAACCGGCCACGGCCTGCACCACCTGCTGACCCAGGTCAACGAGCGCGATGTCTCGGGCATCAGCGGCGTCGAATGGGATGCGGTCGAGCTGCCCAGCCAGTTCATGGAAAACTTCTGCTGGGAATGGAATGTGCTCGAGCACATGACCGCGCATGTCGACACCGGCGAGCCGCTGCCGCGCGCGCTGTTCGACAAGATGCTGGCCGCCAAGAACTTCCAGAGCGGCATGGGCACGCTGCGCCAGATCGAGTTCTCGCTGTTCGACATGCTGCTGCACACCACGCACCAGCCGGCCGACGACATCATGCCGCTGCTGGCCCAGGTGCGCGCCGAAGTCGCGGTGCTGCCCGCTCCGCCCTACAGCCGCACGGCGCATACGTTCAGCCACATCTTTGCCGGTGGCTACGCCGCGGGCTACTACAGCTACAAGTGGGCCGAAGTGCTCAGCGCCGACGCCTATGCGGCCTTCGAGGAAACCGCGCTGCCCGACGGCAGCAACGCGCCCGAGACCGGCCGCCGCTACCGCGCCGCGATTCTTGAAGCCGGCGGCAGCCGCCCGGCGATGGAGTCGTTCAAGGCCTTCCGCGGCCGCGAGCCTTCGCTCGACGCGCTGCTGCGCCATCAAGGAATGGCCGAACCCGTCGCGGCCTGATGCCG
>NZ_JAHCDD010000126.1 GCF_018413525.1 Acidovorax sp. CCYZU-2555 | reverse complement strand
CCGACGGCGGCGGCATGTACTTCCTGCCGCGCCGCGTGGGCCTGGCCAAGGCCAAGGAACTGATCTTCACGAGCCGCCAGGTGAAAGTGGACGAAGCGCTGACGCTGGGCATAGCCGACCGCAAGGCCCCCGCCGACACGCTGCTGGCCGACGCCCAGGCCTGGGCCAAGGAGCTTTCGGCGGCGTCGGCGACCGCCATGGCGCTGACCAAGACCATTCTCAACCAGAGCTTCGAGCTGTCGTCGCACGACATCTTTGCCCAGGGCAGCCAGGCCCAGGGCATCTGCTACACCAGCAGCGAGCACCGCGCGTCGGTCGAAGCCTTTCTCGCCAAGACGGCCGCCAAGGAGTGATGCAATGAACCACGCCATCGCCAAGCTGCTGTCGCCGCGCAGCGTCGCCATCATCGGCGCCTCGGCCGATCCGCGCAAGACCGCGGGCCGGCCCGTGGCCTATCTGCGCAAGCACGGGTTCGCGGGCCGCATCCTGCCCGTGAATCCCAAGGTCCAGGAGATCGACGGCCTGCCCTGCTATGCCGACATCGCCGCGCTGCCCGAAGTGCCCGATGTGGCCGTGGTGCTGCTGGGCGCCGAACGCGCGCATCTGGCCGTCAGGGAGCTCGCGGCGCGCGGCTGCGCGGCCGCCATCGTGCTGGCCAGCGGCTATACCGAGACCGGCGAAGACGGCGCGCGCCGCCAGCAGCAGCTCATCGACGCCGCGGGCGGCATGCGCCTGCTGGGCCCCAACACCATAGGCCTGGTCAACCTCACGGACCGCATCGTGCTGTCGCCGTCGGGCGCGCTGGAAATGGACGAATTCCCGGCCGGCAGCATAGGCGTGGTGTCCCAAAGCGGCGGCATCCTGGGCTCGCTGCTGTCGCGCGCCGCGGCGCGCGGCATAGGCCTGTCCAAGCTGATCTCCACCAGCAACGAAGTCGACCTGGAACTCGCCGACTTCATCGACCATCTGGCCGACGACCCGGCGACCAAGGTCATCGCGCTGTATGTGGAGACCGTGCGCAATCCCGGGAAATTCCGCGCGGCCTGCCTCAAGGCGGCGCGTGCCGGCAAGCCCGTGGTGGCGTTCAAGATCGGCCGCTCCGAGGCCGGCGCCCAGGCCGCGGTCTCGCACACCGGCGCCATGGCCGGCGCCGATCGCATGTACGACGCGCTGTTCAAGCAAGTGGGCGTGATACGCGCGCAGAGCTTTGCCGACCTGCTGGACATTCCCGCGGCGCTGGCCACGGGCCGCGTGCTGCGCGGCCGGCGCGTCGCCATTTTGACGTCCACCGGCGGCGCGGGCACCCTGGTCTCCGACGATCTGGGCGTGGCCGGCTTCGAGACGCCGGCCCCCGATGCGGCCACGGCCGAAGCGCTGCGCGCGCTGCAGACCGGCAGCGAAGCCGTGCTGGACCGCAACCCCATCGACGTGACGCTCGCCGGCCTGCGCCCCGACCTGCTGCGCGGCGCGATCAACGCCTTGCTCGCCAGCCCCAGCTACGACGCCCTGATCATCATCGTCGGCTCATCGAGCCTGGCGATGCCCGAACTGCTGGCCGCAGCGATTCAGGACTGCCTGCCCCACTGCGACAAACCCGTGCTGGCCTATGTGAGCCCGCATGCGCCCGAAATCGGCGCCCTGCTGACGCAGCGCGGCGTGCCCGCGTTTGCCGCGGCCGAAAGCTGCACCGCGGCGCTGGCCGGCATGCTGCGCGTGCGCGGCTTCGAGGCCAGCGACGCAGCACCCGCCAGTGCACCAGCGGCGCTGGACATCGGCGATCTGCCCAGCGGCTCGCTCGACGAAGCCCAGGCCAAGGCCGTCTTCGCCCGCTTCGGCCTGCCCGGCGCGGCCGAACGCGTGGTGCGCAGCGCCGAAGAGGCCGAAGCGGCGGCGCGCGAACTCGGCGGGCGCGTGGTGCTCAAGATCCTGTCGGCCGAGATCACCCACAAGAGCGATGTCGGCGGCGTGGCCGTGGGCCTCACGGCCGAGACCATAGGCGCGCGGCTGGCGCAGATGCGCAGCGATGTCGCCGCCCGGGCCGGCGTGCAGGTGCAGCAGTTCCTGGTGCAACAGATGGTCGCCGGCGGCACCGAGCTGATCCTGGGCCTGCACCGCGACGCGCTGGGCACGGCCGTGCTGCTGGGCATGGGCGGCGTCACGGCCGAACTGTTCCAGGACACCACGCTGCGCCTGTTGCCACACGTAGACGGCAAGCTGCAGGCCCTGACCGCTGCCGAGGCCCTGGCCATGGCGCAGGAACTCAAGACCTGGCCGCTGCTCGACGGCTTTCGCGGCCGGCCCAAGGCCGATGTGCGCGCGCTGGTGGACGCCATCGTGGCCTTCTCGGCCATGGCCGCGCAACTGGGCGAGCGCGTGATCGAAGCCGAGATCAACCCGGTCTTCGTGCTGCCCGCGGGCCAGGGCGTGCGCGCGGCCGACGGCGTGCTGGTGCTCGCATGAGCCACGCGCCCCATGCCACCGAAGTGTTTGGCGCCTACGCCCAAACCTGTCGCGACGCCGCGCTGCCCGACGCAGTGCTGCACCACGCCAAGCGTGCGTTGATCGACTGGTACGCCGCGCTGTTTCCCGGGCTCGCGGCCGCGCCGCTGGCCCAGCTCGCGCAGGTGCTGGCCGAAGACCTGGACCGCGGGGGCGCGCGCCTGGGCAACGGCCGCGCGGCCACGGCCCGGGCCGCGGCGCTGTACAACGGCACGGCGGCGCACGCGGCCGAAATCGATGACAGCTTTCGCGACGCCATGTACCACCCCGGCGCCGCGACCATTGCCGCGGCACTCGCCGCAGGCCAGCAGGCCGGCGCCAGCGGCCTCGACTTCCTGCGCGCGCTGGTGCTGGGCTATGAAGTGTCGACACGCATAGGCGTGGTACTGGGCCGCGCGCACTACCGCTTCTGGCACAACACCGGCACCGTGGGCGCGTTTGGCGCCGCGGCGGCAGCCGCCAGCGTGCTGCGCCTGGACGCCCTGCCCTTTGCGCACGCACTGGCCACGGCCGCGACATTCACCGCGGGCTTGCAGCAGGCGTTTCGCAGCGACTCGATGTCCAAGCCGCTGCATGCGGGCCGCGCCGCCGAAGCCGGCCTGGTCGCCGCGCAGCTCGCCCAGCAAGGCGTCACGGGCTCGCTCGATGTGCTCGACGGCGAAGCCGGCCTGGGCCGCGCCATGAGCGACGGCCCCGATTGGTCGCGGGTCGGCGCCACGCTGGGCCGCGACTTCCACATCACGCGTCTCACGTTCAAGAACCATATCGGCTGCGGCCATAGCTTTGCGGCCATCGACGCGGTGCTGGCATTGCGCGCCGAACACCCGCTGCGCGCGGCCGACATTCAGGCCATCCATGTCGCGACCTACCGGCCCGCGCTGGACATCGCCTGCCACGAGACGCCACGCACCGAGAACGAAGCCCGCTTCAGCCTGCGTTTCGTCGTCGCCAGCGCGCTGCTGCACGGCAGCGTGCGGCTGAACGCCTATACGCCCGAGCGCCTGGCCGACCCCGAACTGCGCGCGCTGATGGCGCGCGTCAGCACCGCGGTAGACCCGGAGATCGACGCCGCCTTTCCGGGCCGGCGCGCGGCGCGCGTGGAAATCACGACCCACGACGGCCGCCGCCTCGTCTGGCTGCAACCCGACCGCAAGGGCGACCCCGAGCTGCCGCTGTCGGACAGCGAGCTGGAACACAAATTCCTCGAGCTCGCTACGCCGGTCATAGGCGCGGGCCCGGCCGCGCGGCTGCTGCAAAACATCTGGGCGCTGGACCAGGCGGCCGATCTCGCGGGGCTGGCGCCAGTGTGATGCGGCCATTGTGAATCCCGCATCTGCCACTATCTGGGCAGGATAGCCCCAGCCGCGGCTCCATGCCCTGCCCAAATTCGTGAACACTGCCTCCTTGCCCCTGCCGCTGCAAACCGAACGCCTCGCACTGCGCGCCTTCCGCGCCGCCGATTTCCCCGCCTATGCGGCCTATCACGGCCGCGCCGATGTCTACCGCTTTCTCTATATGCCCGCACCGACCGGGCAGGCGCTGCAAGACCAGTTTGACAGCGTGCTGGCCCAGCCTTTCGTCCAGGACGGCGATACCTTGCGCCTGGCGGTCACGCGCCGCACTGATGGCGCCCTCGTCGGCGAAGTGCTGCTGAAGATTGCCAGCCGGGACGCGCTGCAGGCCGAAGTCGGCTATATCTTTCACCCCGACTTCGCCGGCCAGGGCTATGCGACCGAAGCCGTGGCCGCGATGCTGGGCCTGGGTTTCGAGACGCTGGATTGCCACCGCATCTTCGCGCGGCTCGATGCGCTCAACGCGGGATCGGTGGGCGTGGTCGAACGCCTGGGCCTGCGCCGCGAAGCGCATCTGGTTCAGAACGACCGCTTCGAGGGGGTCTGGGGCGATGAGTACATCTACGCCATGCTGGCCAGCGAGTGGCAGTCGCGCCGACAGATTCGATAAACTTCTTTCAGGCTGCTGCTCGCAGGTTCAACGAGCAGCTGATGTAGGGCGCGCCGCGCGCCTACCGCGCCTCAATGACCTACAAGTTCTGAGGCGCAGGCCCGGGCCGTTGGCGCAAGCCGGCGGCCCGGCCTTCAGGGCCGCAGTCGCACGAACTTCTGCTCCGTCACTTCCTTGCCCCATTGGTCGCCCTGCCACTCCTGCACGCATTCAAAGCCGCATGACTCATACAGATGGCGCGCCGCGGACAGCCCGCTGAAGGTCCAGAGATGGGTTTCGCCGAACCCCTGGCGGTCGGCGAAATCCAGCGCCGCGGACAACAGCTTGCGGCCCGCGCCGCTGCCGCGCACGCTGTCGTCGACGATGAACCAGCGCAGATGGGCGATGTTCTCACCCAGGTCTTCGCCATCGATGGCGACCGAGCCCACGATCTCGCCGGCGCGCAGCGCCGTCCAGATGCTGTTGACCGGCTTGTCGAGGCGATCACAAAACTGCGCCAGACCGCCCGCGACCACCGACTCGAAACGCTGGCCGAAGCCGGATTCGCGCGCGTAGTAAAGCGCGTGCATCTGGGTGATGCGCGCAATCAGGCCGAGTTGATAGCCGGCCACCACGTCAACCACGGGCCGCTGGCCCTGCGCGCGCGCGGCGAGGGCCTCGCTGTAGAGGTTCAGACCCTTGAGCACGCTGCGGTCCTGGCCGGGCTGGAGCCGGCGCAGCGCGTCTTCCACTTGCGAGCGCGCATGCGCATGGATGGCCGCCACCTTCAACTTGCCGGCAGCGGTCAACGTCAGATTCTTCAAGCGGCTGTCGCGCGCATCCACCTGTTCGCTCACTTCACCGGACTCAACCAGCTTGCGCAGCATGCGGCTCACGCTGGACTTCTCCAGGCGCAGGCGCGTGGCAATCTCCTTGGCGCTGACTTCGCCGTGGTCGATCTCGATCAGCGCATGCACGGCCGAAGGCGACAAATCGCCCCCGGCAAAGCTGCCTCCCATGAAACCCCAATCGCGCACCAGCGAGCGCGACGCGGCACGGATTTCTTCCACCAGCGACTGTTGAGCATTCACGGCACACCTCCAATGGTTGCATCATACAACCGTATTGCGAGGCTGCGAGAGGACAAATCTCATCGTCTGCTGGCGTGGGGCAGCGGCCCTGGTCAGATGCGGCCGCATTCTGGCTGGGCCACATATCTCCGGCGATATCGAAGTTATCTCTTCCAATGCCCCACGCGCTGCATCGATGACTTTCTATCGGCCAGTAGCAGGCGGTGGCGGCGACTAGAAGCGGACGCTCAACATTTGAGATGAGGAAAGCCAGAACAGCAAAGAAGCAAAGGGAACCGCAAGCTCGGCTTACAGGACGTCCCTCTCATTGAAATTCTTACCCCTAATTTCACGCCAGCTTTTCGGAAACTCTCGCGAGCATCACAATGGCCTCCCGAAGCTCATCAAAGGTGACCGTTTGCTCTCGGGTGTGTATTGCCTGATCGCTTAACCAGACTCGATGGTTGTCGCCTTGCGGGAGAGCTTCAGGATCAAAGTGACGAGAGACGTTGTAGATCCAGTTTATGCGTGCGTAGGTGCTCCCGTCCCCCTTCTTAAAAAGCTCTTGGCTTAGGGACTTTCGAGCAAACTCCAATCCTTGCCAGATGGCGCTAATGCAGCTTTCGAGATGGTGAAGTACGGAAAAGTAAGTAGCAACACTCCGTAGATTACCTTGCGCAGCTACGCTAGCGAGCTCCCATTCCTGCAACGCAGAATGTGTTCGACGAATTATTGCAAACGCCAAGGCAGCCTTCTCGTCCGAAACATGTCCATGGAAAATTCTCCGAAGGACAAACTGCGCAAACCACTTGTCTGTATTTGGAAATTCTCCAGCCAAAGACTTGATTGACAACTGTGTGAGCTTTGACATGTCTTGCGCGACAAACGTGTCCAACGCGTAGTTGCTAATGCCCATGGCGACCTATGAGGGAGATGATTTTGAGATCGTACCAAGCCAGAGTCCATATCAAGCTCCAGCACATTAGATTCCTCAGTGCTGAACCTATAGCTTTGCGGAATGACAGCTTTGCGGCCTCTATCTGAATGTCGTCTCAGGGTCGATAGCTGCCCCAGCAAGCGACTGAATTAGCAGCAGTTTCGCCCAACAGCACCAGCGCTGCTGATCGAGGCCGATGCACAGAACCATGACCAACCACTCTCTCAGAGGGGAAGCCCGTCATGAACGAAAGTTCAGTGACGCACCCTTAGAAACTGCAATGACGCACCGCACGAACGCTGCGGTTGGATCAATGCGTTGGCGGTGCGGCGAACGAAACTAAGGTGACGCGTTCCGCAGCCAGCGCCCTGCGCTTTTTCAGCGAATTCCCAACCCGCTGCCCAGATAGCTGATCAACCCATCGATCTTGGGCAGCAACTGGCGGCTGCGCGGCCAGACCAGGTGCAGCGGCAGGCCGTCGGTCGCCAGCGCGGGCAGGATTTGCACCAGGCGGCCGCTGGCCAGATGCTCGTCGACCAGCCAGGTCGCCAGCTGGGCGATGCCGCTGTGGGCCAGCACCGCCTCGACCAGGGCATCGGCCTGGCCCACGACCACGCGCCCTTCGACCGAACGGCGCTCCACCGGGCCCGCGCCGCGCTGTATCAGCCAGGGGCTGGCGCTGCCATCGGCGCGGCCGTAGGTCACGGTGTCATGCGTCCACAGTTCCTCTATCGATTGCGGGGCTGGGCGGCGCGCGAGATAGCCCGGCGACGCGCAGAAGATCAGCCGCTCCGTGCCCAGATAGCGCTGGCCCAGCGCCGCGGGCCAAGCGTCCGCGCCGCCTATGCGCACGCCTACATCAATGCCCTCTTCCACGATATCAACGAACCGGTCCGTGAACGAGATATGCGGGCGCACGCCCGGATGCAGCTCGGCGAACGCCAGCAGCAACGGCAGGACCCGCATACGGCCAAAGGTGGCCGGAACATCGACGCGCAGCCGGCCAAACGGCTCGAGCCTGTCGGCGGCCAGCACCTGCTCGGCGACCTGCAGTTCATCGAGCACGCGCACGCAGGTGCGGTAGAACGCCGCGCCGGCGTCCGTCAGCGCCAGACTGCGCGTCGTGCGCTCGAACAGCCGCGTGTTGAGCCGCGCTTCCAGGCGCGACACCGCCTTGCCCACGGCCGAATTGGTCAGGTTCAGGCGCTCGGCGGCCGCGGTGAAGCTGCCGGCATCGGCGGTGGCGACAAAGGCTTCCAGGCCTTTGAGGCGTTCGGTAGGCACCATGGAGGATTCGATTATGGAAATGGATTCCAGAGTGTATGGAAATTTCTCCCGAGATAGGAAACCGATTCGCAGTTAACCTAGTAGAAACCCTAGGCTACCATTGTGACCACGCAAGACCCCACCCTTTCCATCGGCGCTGCCGCAGCGGGCCGAACCACGGCCATCGCCATCCTCGCCACCGCGGCCTTCATTCTCGTGACCACCGAATTCCTGATCGTCGGGCTGCTGCCCGCGATGGCCGCGGATCTGTCGATCAGCATCTCGCAGGCCGGACTGCTGGTCACGCTGTTTGCGTTCACCGTGATGCTGTTCGGGCCGCTGCTCACGGCCTGGGTCGCACATGTAGAACGCAAGCGCCTGTTCGTCGCCATCTTGCTGGTGTTTGCCGGCTCCAACGCCTTGGCGGCGCTGGCGCCCAACCTGTGGGTGCTGGCGCTGGCGCGGTTCATTCCCGCGTTGGCGCTGCCCGTGTTCTGGGGCACGGCCAGCGAGACCGCGGCGCAGCTCGCCGGGCCCGAGCGCGCCGGCCGCGCCGTGTCTTCGGTCTATCTGGGCATTTCGGCGGCCATGCTGTTCGGCATTCCGCTGGGCACGCTGGCCGCGCAGGCCGTGGGCTGGCGCGGCGCGTTCTGGGTGCTCGCGGCGCTGTCGCTGCTGATCGCCGTGTTGCTGCAGTTCGGCATGCCGGCCCTGCGTTCGCCGCAGCGTCTGCGCCTGGGCGAGCAGCTGCGCATTCTGCGCGACCCGCTGTTTCTCGCCAATGTGGCGCTGTCGGTGCTGGTGTTCACGGCCATGTTCACGGCCTATACCTATCTGGCCGACACGCTGGAGAACGCCGCGGGCGTGCCCAAGGCGCAAGTGGGCTGGTGGCTGATGGGCTTTGGCGCGGTCGGCTTGATCGGCAACTGGCTGGGCGGCCGCTGGGCCGACGCACGCCCTCTGGCGGTGACCGCGCTGTTCAGCGGGGTGCTGGCCCTGGGCATGGCCTGGAGCATGGCCGCCGCCGGCCACCGCTTGTGGCTGTGCGTTGCGCTAGCGGTCTGGGGCGTGGCCAACACCGCGCTGTATCCGATCTGCCAGGTTCGCGTGATGAAAGCGGCCTCGCATGCCAAGGCCCTGGCCGGCACGCTGAACGTTTCGGCCGCCAACGCCGGCATAGGCCTGGGCGCCATGGTCGGCGCGCTCGCCATTCCGGCCTGGGGGACGCGCAGCGTAGGCTATGTCGCGGCGGCGATTGCGCTGTGCGCCGCGGCCGCGGCGCTGCTGATCGCGCGCCGGGCCGCGAAGTCTGGCGGCGCTGCGGCAAAGGCGCAGGTCACGGCCAAAGCCGCTCCATAGCCCACGCCGATCCCTCTTCGCGGCGATATGACAGCCGCACATGGCGGCGCTGCTCGTTGCCTTGCCAGAACTCGATCACCCGCGGCCTGACCGCATAGACCGCCCAGGTCGGCGGCACCAGATCAGGCGCCGCATCGAGCCGCTGCAGCTGCCGCGCCAGCCCGTCTTCGAGTTCCTGCTGCGCCGCCAGCACATCGCTTTGCCGGCCCAGCAGCGCGCCGGCGCGCGATCCCAGGGGGCGCGCCAGAAAGTCCGTGGCCTGCGCCGCGGCGCCCATGTCATGCGCCGTTCCGCGGATGCGCACCTGGCGTCCCAGCGCCGGCCAGTAGAAAGTCAGCGCCACCTGCGGCGACGCGGTGATCTGCCGGCCCTTGGGGCTGGCGCGGCTGATCGCGAAATGCCAGCCATGGTCATCGACGTTTTTCAGAATCAGCACGCGCGCATCGGGACAGCCGTCGGCATCGACGGTGGACAAGGTCATGGCATGGGGCTCGCGGATTCCCGCGTCGATCGCGGCCTGCAGCCATTGCGCGAACAGCGGCTCGGGCTGACCGGGCGCCTGCGCCGGATCGAACGGCTGATAGGGACCGGGAAGGGATTGGAGGCTTCGCAGCAGTTCTCGCATATCGGGCATCTTTGCATCTTTCGTGAATAACGTTCATCCCCCATGAGGCGGCACCCGGAAGTTCTCCATGATGCGTTGCTCGGCGCGCGCCAGAACGCACAGCGCGCGCTGCCACCAGTTGCGCAAGCGGCTTTGCTGCCGCAATGGGTCGGGGGCATTCCTGGAGTGGTCTTGATGGGGCATGAGCCAATGCTCGCGCCAGGCCTGACCTCTGTAAAGTTGAATTCAATGACGCTTGAATTCATAATTCCTGATGCGTAATTTGAACCTCGACCAATTGCAGACGCTGATCGCCATCGCCGATCTGGGCACTTTCGCCGCCGCGGCCCAGGCGCTGCACCTCGCGCCGCCCACCGTGAGCCTGCATATCAAGGAGCTGGAGTCGCGCATGCAGGCGGCCTTGCTGATACGCGGCCGAAGGCATGCGGAGTTGACGCTGGCCGGCGATGCGCTGGTGACCGAAGGCCGCAAGCTGCTCGCGGCCAGCGACGACTTGATCGATCTGGTGCAGCGCCGCGCCACGGGGCGTGAAGGTCTGGTGAAAGTGGGCGTGTCCGCAGGCGTGAGCACCCGGCTGCTGCCGCTGATGCTCGAAGCGCTGACGCAGCGCAGCCCCGGCGTCGAAGTCAAGCTCGAAGCCGTGGGCTCGGCCGAAGCCATGCTGCGCCTCAGGGCGGGAACGCTCGATATCGCCATCGTCGCCAGCCCGCAACCGGCGATCGCGAACATCCGCTTGATCCCCTGGCGCAATGACCCGATGGTGGTGCTGCTGCCCGCCTCGTGGGGGATGAACGTTATTCACGAAAGATGCAAAGATGCCCGATATG
>NZ_JAHCDD010000125.1 GCF_018413525.1 Acidovorax sp. CCYZU-2555 | reverse complement strand
TTACTGCGCTGGACCGCATTGCAACGGGGCGGCACGCGGCGCCTTGCGTTTGGCGCGCTTGGGCCGGCCGGTGAAAATCATGGCGGGTGGTGTCTGCGGATGGTTGGATGAAGGCTTTGAACTCGATAGAACGCAGCCCGAATTGCCTTCTGCCTGAAGATTTGCATAGCCTCTGAACCGGCGATAAGCCAGATGCTGGTTGTCTTGCTGTGGCCGGTAGCAGCTCTTCGCGCTTGCCGCCGACAGCGGGCTTTCGGGCAATTTTCTGATCAGAAGTTGAACGACTGGTGTTGGCGCTCGCATCGAAATTGCGCTGTTGGCCAGAAGTAGTCTTTGAAACCCATCCTGTGGGCGGCTGCGTCAGATCTGACGACTAGAAAAAAAGAGCCTGCGCGATTTGATCGCGCAGGCTCTTTATGAAATGGACGCAGGATTAGCTGGCCAGGGTAATTGTGACGCTGGTCGCGTCGTATGTCACTGTGGACTTGGCGAAGCCAGCGACCGCCACGGTGTTGAACTTGTTATGCACGCCCTTGGCGGTGAGAACCACGATCTTGTCGCCGGCTTTGGGCGTATAACCGTTGACGAACGTCACTTTCAGTTCCCCTGCCAGCGCCGCGTCCTCGGCAACAACCACAGTTCCGGCTGTGCTGTTGGACAGTGCCAGGTGCAGCGCACCGGATTTTTGCGTGTAAGTGCGAGCCACATTGACTTGAGTGCCGTGGGTAGCCAGTGTGCCGCCATCAATGTACACCGCGCCTGTGCCCATTGCCTTCTGGGAGTCTGCGCGCAAAGTGCCTGCGGCAATGATGGTGCCGCCGCTGTAGGTATTGGCTCCAGTCAATGCCAGCGTTCCTGTTCCACGTTTGGTCAGCTTTCCGGCCCCGCTGATGTCATTGCGCCAGCGGTCAAAAGAACAAAATCCCGAGACGCAGAAGCCTGCGGTGCTTTGGTTCATGGTGACCACAACGTCGGCCTCGAACTTGCCATAGCCGCTGGCTGCATCGAACAGGTTCAGGCGCCCGAAGCCTTCCTCATCGTCCAGCACTGGGTAGCCAGAATCAATCGCAGTGGTCTTGAGCACCGCGCGTCGCTGGTCAGCGCTCAGATAGGGGAAGCGAGTTTCGAAAAGCGTCTCCATGCCTTTGGGCACCACGGCCGGCTTACCGATTTTGGTGCTATCTTGCGCAAAGCCAAAAGTCAGGCGGCGCAGGTATTCAGCCTTTGCGGCAGAGAAATCTGCGAAACGGTCTGCGTTGACATCCGCCGAGTGAGCGGCATCCCAAAGTTCCACGCCGCTGTTCACTCCAAGCTTGGTGCGCAATTGAGCCTGCGCCTGCTCGAACACCGCCAGGCGCTGCGCTTCGGTATAAGCGATTCCACGATCGCCAGCGCCTTTCATGAAAGGCATCCAGACCGATGAGCCCAGCATGCGCCCGCCCATGACGCCAAGCGCAGAGTGCATGCCCGCACGGATACGGTTTTCACCAGCTTCCATTCCACGAGCGATGGATTCGTGAAAGCGTTGAGGTGTTACATAGGCGATCGCCATCGAATAACGCACGAATTCTGCAGTGTGACCACTCGGGAAGTCGGAGTCTTGCTGTGCCCTGGTTTGTGCCGCCGCCGCATCGTTGCCTGCAGCACGGCGCGACAGCAGTTCGGGCAGGACCTTGACAGTTGGCAGGCTGCTATCGGCAGCTGACCAGCGGTAGGGACGGGCGAATTTATAGAAGCCCTTGGCTCCATTGTCCGAGGCGATATTGCCAACCGTGGCGTTGTCGACAAACTGGAGCACGGCCCCAAACTCGGGGTTGGTTTGGGAATTCGTGTCGCCCCATCCGGAGCTGGGGTTCTTCGCCAGATCGTCCCAGGCTTTGCCCAGGGGCCCCAGCGAGCCGCCCATGACCGTGCGAGTGACCTTGTTGCCGGTGTCATCAAGTGCAATGGCCTCCTTCTCGGCACTGGTGTACGCGGTTTTTGTAGTCAGCTTGGAGGAGTACTCCATGTTTTGCAAAAACAGATCGTTCTTTTTGATCGTTCCTGCGGTGCCTGTGGCGGGGGCCTGGCCAATTGCGCCGCTGGCATTGTCTGCGTTCAGAACATGCCAGACGCCGTTCCATGTCGTCAGGCCAAACATATCGCATGCTTGCGCCCCGGCGATGTTCATGTTCGGCGTGGTCGATCCGGCCGCAAAAATTCCGGCGTAGTCCGACGCCTTGAAACCGTTCATTTTTCGCTCTGACGGTTCGAAGATATCGAGGAAGCCAGACAAGATGCGAAGCGTGCTGTTCGTGGTGTGGTCGGCATAGCAAGCGTTGTTGCCGCCGGCCGTGGCGTCGTGCCGGCCTGAGTTGTAGACGGTCGCATCTTCGCGGTACTTGGGCACATCCGTGCGCGACAAAGGCATGCTCGTGGCCGCTTGCGGGGTCACGTTGACTGTTTCGGTGCCCAGCCCTGCGGGCGCGTCGGGAATGACGTACTCGGCAACCTTCCCTTCATCGTCACCACCGCAGGCCGTCAACGCTACCAAAGTCGCCAAGGCAACTGCGCGCAAAGCGAATGTTCTTTCACTTGCTAGAAAATGTGTAGAGGCTTGCATACGCGAGTTAATTTCACAAAACTTTAAACAAGCGCGCAGTTTGCGGATGGTGCATGAATGCTTGATGACAACTTGTGCCAACGAAGCTCCACTTCTGACTGGCTCAGGAATTCGAGGGGACTTCAGGCGGCTCGATCGATCCCCATGCCTTGGGGCTTGGCCGTGCGCCACTCGCCCATTTCCTGGAGCGGATCGCGCAAGCCTATGGGCTCAGGGACGCGGCGGATTCATGAAAACGCAGGTCCGACCGCTCTCGACAGCGGTGCGTGCCTGCGTATCGATGCCGCCACTCTCCCTCAATCGACCTTGACCCCCGCCGCGTCGATCACCTTGCGGAACTTGGCGCTTTCCGACTGCAGGAAGTCGCGCAGCTGCACATGGTCCAGCTTCAGTTCGAGAAAGCCCAGCTCGGAGAACTTGCCGCGCACGGCGTCATCCTGCAGCGCCTGCTGCACGGCGGTTTCGAGCTGTTGCACGATTTCAGGTGGGGTGTTGGCCGGCGCGAGCAGCGAGATCCAGCCCTCGGCCGAGAAGCCCGGATAGCCTTGTTCGGCCACGGTAGGCACTTCGGCCAGCGTGGGCCAGCGCTTGCCCGAGGTCACGGCGATGGGCCGCACCTTGCCGGCACGGATCAGCGGCAGCATGGCGGTGATGGTGTCCGACATGGTGTCGATCTGGCCGCCCATCAAGTCGTTGAGCGCGGGTGCCGAGCCTTTGTAGGGCACATGGCTCAGCTTCACATTGGCGGCAGACGACAGCATTTCCATGAACAAGTGCTGGGTCGTGCCGTTGCCCGAGGAGCCGAAGGTCACGGTGGCGGGATTCTTGCGCGCGGCGTTGACCAGGTCGGCGAGCGTGCGCAGCGGCGAGCTCACGGGCACGACGATGACCTGGGCGATGCGCGCCACGCCCACGATGGGGCTGAAGTTCTTCACGGCGTCGTACTTGGCGACGCCGGGCTGCAGCGACGGCGAGATGGTCATCGGGCCGCTGCCGCCCATCAGCAGGGTGTAGCCGTCGGCGGGCTGGCTGGCCACGTACTGCGTGCCGATGACGCCGCCCGCGCCCGGGCGGTTGTCGATCACCACGGGTTGGCGCAGCTTGGCGCCGACCTGCTCGCCGACGATGCGCATCAGGATATCGGACGACTGACCCGGCGGGAAGGGCACGACCAGCTTGATCGGGTGGTCGGGGTAGGGCGCCTGTGCGAGCGCCGAGCCCACCGTGAGCGCCAGGGCCAGGCCGGCCGCGATTTTGGAGAAATGTTTCATATCGGATGCTTTCAGAAGATGTCGCTCAGGCGCCCCAGACGCGCTGCAGCAGGCCCAGCCAGTTGCCGCCCAGCAGCTTGGTGATGCGCTGCTCGCTCCAGCCGCGCTCGAGCATGGCGGCCGTGAGATTGGGCAGCTGGTGCAGCTTGGCCACGCCCGCGGGCTTGTTGATCTTGGCCGAGCCGAATTCGGTCAGCGTGCGCGCCGTGCCCTTGTCGCGGTTGGCCCACAGCAGCCATGGGCCGGGGCGTGCATGGCCCTGGCTGTAGTCGGTGCCCACGCCCACATGGTCTTCGCCGACCAGGTCGATCACATATTCCATGGCGTCGAGCACGTCGTGCACCGTGGAGTCGTTGCCGGCCTTGAGGCCGGGCGAGAAGAAGCTGGTGCCGATCACGCCGCCTTTTTCGGCGCAGGCCAGGAACAGGTCGTCCGACTTGTTGCGCTTGACGTCGTGCAGCGCGCGCGGCAGCACATGGGTGATGGCCACGGGCTTCTTGGAGTAGGCGATCACATCGGCCGAAGTCTTGTCGCCCACATGGCTCAGATCGCACAGCACGCCCACGCGCGCCATCTCATCGACCACTTCGCGGCCGAAGCCCGTCAGGCCGCCGTCGGTGGGTTCGAGATAGCCGCAGCCCGAGTAGTTCTGGGTGTTGTAGGTGAGCTGCATGATGCCCACGCCCAGGTCCTTGAAGATCTCCACGAACTCCAGCCGGTCTTCGAGCGGCGAAGTGTTCTGCCAGCCCTGGATGATGCCGGTGCGGCCGCTGTCCTTGGCGCGCTGGATGTCGGCCACGGTCTTGACGGGCAGGATCAGATCGGCGTTTTCTTCGAAGCGGCGCTTCCAGGCCGAGACTTCGGCGATGCCTTCGCGGAAGTTCTCCCACAGCACATTGGAAGCGTTGAGCGCGGTGATGCCCGCGGTACGCGCTTCCTCGAAGATTTCGCGGCTCCAGTTGCAGGTGTGCAGCGCGTCGATGACGATGGCCTTGTCGTGCAGGGCCGTCGAGGCAGGGGTGGGAGTGATGTCCATGGCGGGTACCGGTCGGGGTAGGGGTTCAGGTGAGGGAAGAAAGCTTGCGGTCCACGAAGTCGAGCCGGTCCTGGCCCCAGAACAGCTCGCCGTCGACCACATAGGTGGGCGTGCCGAACACGCCCAGCGCCTCGGCGTCGGCGAGATTCGCCTGCCATTGCGCTTCGATATCGGCGGGCGAGGTTTCCTGCACCAGCGCCGCGGCGGCCGCGCCGCCGTGGGCCAGCGCAATGCTTTGGAGCGTTGGTACGTCGGCAATGTCGCGGTCCTGGGCCCACAGCGCCTGCTGCACGGCAAACGAGAACGCGGGCGCGTCGAGCCCGGCCTGCTGCAGCGCGATCACGGCCCTGGCCGCGATCTCAATGGTGCGGCAGGGGTAAAAGCGCGGGCGCAGGTTCAGCGGAATGCCCAGGAATGCGCGCCAGCGCGACAGCTCCAGCGCGTGGTAGTCCTGGCGCGGCTGCAGCCGCGTGCGCAGCGGAATGCCGCCGTTGGCCTCGATGATGCGTATCGGCCGCAGCACCAGGCGCGCGCCGTGGCGCTGCGCAATGGCCTGGGCGCGCTGCGCGCCGAAATAGGCCCAGGGGCTGGAGATGCCGTAGAAGACTTGCAGGGTGGGGGTGGTGCTCACAGGGTCTCCAGTTCGGTGGTGGCCAGGGTGGCGGCCGCAGTCCATTCGTCGCCCAACAGTTCGGGCGTGTCATAGGCGGCAAAGCGCGCCAGGAATTCGTCCTGGTCCTCGGCGAACAGGCTCGCGACCAGGCCCTGGGTCAGGCGGCGCGCGCCGTCGCTGATCGAGGGAATGCCGCTGGTCAGCTTGCCGTGCGTGGCCACGGCCGCGAAGTTGAAGGCGTGGATATGCTCCAGGCCCGGGCAGCTGCCGGGCGCGCGCTGCTGCAACTCGAACGCCGCGCCCAGCACGGGGTTGGAACCGGGCTGCTGCTGCAGATCGCGCCACAGCAGCAGATGCGGCGCGATGGCCGCCAGCTCGGGCCGCTGCGCCGCATCGACGGTGAAGCCCGTGGCGAAGATCACATAGTCGAAGCGCGCCGTGCCGCGCGGCGTCGTGAGCTCCACCGTATCGCCCTGCTCGGTCATCTGTTCTATGGGGCAGCCGAAATGAAAGCGCGCATTCGCATGGCGCGAGACGCGCAGCACGCTGGCGCGCGGCGCGGGCAACTGGGCCTGCTGGTCCATGGCGAACACCGCGGCGCGCGTGGCGATCGGCAGGGCCTGAAAGCCGTGCACCGTGCCGCGGCTGCCCACGCCGCTGAACTTGTCGATGCGCGGCATGGCGGCGCGGCGCACCAGCATGTCGACCGACGCAGCGCCGGCTTCGAGCGCGAAGGCCGCGTTGTCCATGGCCGAGGCGCCCGCGCCGATTACGGCGATGCGCTTGCCGCGCAGCTGCGCGGCGTCGAGCGCGTCGGAAGAATGCGCCCAGAAGCGCCGGTCCACGCCCTGCGCCACGGCGGGCACGAAAGGCGCGCCCAGGCCGTCGAGGCCGGTGGCGAGAATGACGCGGCGCGCGAGCAGCAGCGCGTTGTCGGCGTCGGTCTGCACTTCGACCACGCCGTCGGCGCGCGGCGTGATGGCGCGCACGGTGACGCCGTTGCGCACCGGCAGATCGAGCACGCGGCGGTACCAGACCAGGTATTCCATCCAGGTGCTGCGCGGAATGCGCTCCACCTTGTCCCAGGACTCGGCGCCAAAGCGCGCCTCGTACCAGGCGCGCGGCGTGAGCGACGGCACGCCCAGCGCCGGGCCCGTGGCCTCCTTGGGCGTGCGCAGCGTGTTCATGCGCGCGGACGTGATCCACGGCCCTTCGAGGCCGGCCGGCGCGCGGTCCAGCACTTCGACGTCGTTGACGCCCAGAAAGCGCAGCGCGGCCGCGGTGCACAGGCCCGACAGGCCCGCGCCGATGATCAGTACATCGCGCACGCCGGGGCGGGGCGTGAGCCAGGGCTTGGCCGGCAGATTGAGCAGCGCCAGTTCTTCGCGCAGGCGGGCTTCAAGGGCTTCAAGTGTTTGGTGGCTCATGCGGCCCTCACATCGTTGCGCGCCACCGGCAGCACCTTGCAGGACGGAACGTTCTCCTGCAAGACCGCGGCGACATGGGTGATCAATTCCTGCAGGTGGGCGGGCAGGGCAAAGCCCGTGCGGCTCACCACGCCATAGCGAAACGGCAGGCGCACGGCCAGCGGGCGCTGCACCAGGCCTTCGACGGGCGAGCCTGTGGGCGACAGCGGCTCGATCAGCGCAATGCCCAGGCCGGCGCGCACCGCGGCCATGGCGGTGAACGAGGTATTGGTGTCCAGCGGCGTGCCGCGCGGCAGACCCGCGGCCTGCAGCGCTTCGTCGACATGGCGGCGCTGGCGATAGGGGTTGGCCGTGGTGATCAGCCGCTGGCCGCGCAAGGCTTCGAGCGGCAGCACGTCATGCCCGGCCAGCGGGTGGTCGGCGCGCAGCACGGCCACGCAGTCGACTTCCACCGCCCAGTGCACTTGCAGGTCCGGGCCCAGCACGGGCAGGCTGCAAAAGCCGATATCGCACAGGTGCTCGCGCACCTGCGACGTCACTTCCTCGCCGCCCAGCGCGCGCAGATGCAGCGGAATGTTCGCAATGTGCTCCATGCGCGCGATGGCCTGGGGCAGCAGCCCCGACGAGAACGCGGGAATCGACGCAATGTCGAACGCGGCCGGAGCGCCGTCGCGTATCGCATCGGCAATGGTCGTGAGGCGTTCGAGCCCGGCCAGATGGCGCTCGACTTCGGCATGGAACAGCCGGCCGCGCGCGGTGGGCGTGATGCCCCGGCCTTCGCGCTCGAACAGCGCAAAGCCGACCTTGGCTTCGAGGTCCTGGATATGCCTTGTGACGACCGATTGCGCACGCCCCAAGGCGGTCGCGGCGACGGTGATTCCGCCATGCGACATCACGGCCCGGAAGGCCGCGATCTGATGGAGCTCTAGAACTTTATTCATGCTTGAAACGGATGATATAGAGTTTGATATTTGAATTATGCATATGTTAATTCGCTTTTTGCCTAATGGGGGCAGGGGCTTGGCGCTGGCGCAGGCGTAGATCGCGCCAGCGCGTGCAACGATCAGGCCGCGGCCACGCCTGGAAGCGCCGGCAGCGGTCAACGCGGCGCTGCTGGGCTTCTTGCGTTCGCTCTGACGAGGCTGCGCGAACGCGTCTTCAGAAATCGACGCGCAGGCTGATGGCCGCCGTGCGCCCCGGCGCGGTGTAGGCGGCAAGCCGGGCATCGTTGCCGGTGAGGCCGCTGACCGTGGACCAGTCGTGGTGCTGGCGATCGAACAGGTTGTACAGCGCCAGGTGCAGTGTGGCCTGCTTGGCGATGCGCCAATAGGCGCTCAGGTCCAGCGTCGCATAGCCCGCGGTGCGCAGCGGCACGGGCGCGGTCGGGCCGGTCTGTGCCAGGGCTTCGTTGACACGGCGCTTGCCCGCGACCAGGTTGCCGGTCAGCGTGGCGCCCAGGTTGCCGCCGCGCTGGTCCCAGCGCAGGCCGGCGACCAGGCGCGCGGGCTGGATGCTGTTGAGCGGCTGGTCGGCGCTTTTGTCGTTGCCCACCGACCACTGCAGCGCGCCTATCAAGCGCCAGCGATCGGCGGCGTCGAACCAGTGGCCTATGGGGGCCTGTCCCTTGGCCTCGATGCCATAGATCGCGACTTCGCCGATGTTGCGCGACTGAAAGCGCCGGATCGCGCGCGAGCCGCCGCTGTGGCCCGCGGGAATGAAGGCCGTCATCTCGGTGTTGATGAAGTCGGTGTAGCGGTTGTAGAAGGCCGACAGCTCGTAGGAGCCGTGCTGCGACTCGCCGCGCAGGCCCAGCTCCAGGCCGCGGCTGCGCTCGGGCTGGAGCTGGGGGTTGGGCGTGAAGTCGTGGATGAACGTGGCGACTGCGACCTGGCCCACGCGGTTGAGCTGTTCGGGCGTGGGCATGCGAAAGCCCGTGACGTAGTTGGCATAGACCACCTGGCGCGGCTGCCATTCGTAGGTCAGGCCCAGGCGCGGCGTCCAGGCGTTGCGCGCCAGGCCCACGGGCGTGGTGCCGGCGACATTGGCATTGGCAAACAGCGCATCGGGCCGGGGCGAGATGCGGTAGCTGTCGTAGCGCAGGCTGGGCGTGAGGCGCAGCTTGCCGTCGCCCAACGCCAGCTCGTCCTGCACGAACAGGCCGATGTTGCGCGTATCGCTTTCGGGCGCCGTGCGGCGCGGGAAGACTTCGCCGTCGATGACCTGGGTCGCGCCCGTGCCCGCGGCCGTGCGCTGCAGCGCATTGTTGTAGAGGCTCACCGACTTCGCCAGCAGGTCCATGCCCGCGAGCCAGCGGTGGGTCACGCCGCCGGCGTCGGCCCGGCCGTCGAACTGCAGGCTGCCCGACCACTGCGGCTCGCGGTAGGCCATGCTGGCGTCGCGCAGCAGGGCCGGGGCGGCGCCCGGCGGCTGGCGCGCATCGGCCGTGCGCTCGTCGCTGCGGCTGCGCTGGTAGTCGATCTGCGCCGAGAAGTGGTCGAACCAGTGGCTGTCGGGCGCATAGCGGTAGGCCAGGCCCAGCCGGTCACGCTGGCTGCTGTCGTCGGCGCGGCTGCGGGTGATGCGCGTGCCGCCCGATATCGGGCCTATCAGTGACTGCTGGTTCGTCTGTATCGCCTGCTCGTAGTGCTCGCCCGTGAGCGTCAGCGACTGGCGCGCATCGATGTCCAGCACCGACTTGAGCAGCAGATTGCGCTGGCGCGTGTCCTGCGGGTCGGGGTGCAGCGCGCTGTCGCCGTGGTTCTTCAGCCCCTGGCCGTCGCGCGCCGACAGCGACAGCAGGTTCTGCGTTGCGCCCGCGCGAAACGCCAGCTGGGCGCTGCCCCAGCGGCTGTTGTCGCGGCCGTCGAAGCCCGTGGACGCGGCGCCCGCGAAGTCGGTGGAGGAAGACAGGAAGTCCTGCGGCGACAGCGTGCGAAA
Organism: Acidovorax sp. CCYZU-2555; assembly: GCF_018413525.1. Lineage (GTDB taxonomy): Bacteria > Pseudomonadota > Gammaproteobacteria > Burkholderiales > Burkholderiaceae_C > Comamonas. Next base: position 1,169 of record NZ_JAHCDD010000125.1, on the reverse strand, counting down.
CAGCACCACGCCGGCCAGCGCATCGCTGCCGTAAAGGCTCGATGCCGGGCCCTTGAGCACTTCGACGCGGCTCAGCGACAGCGGGTCGAGCTTCAACTGTCCCAGGTTGGCGCCCGCGGCCGCGTGGCCGCCGGGCAGGCGCACGCCGTCGACGCGCAGGCCCAGGCGCTGGCCGCCTATGCCGCGCACTTCGATGCCGGCTTCACCGCCGCGCCCGCGCGGCTCGCGCTTGACCGCGATGCCGGGCTCGTAGCGCAGCAACTCGCTGAAGTCCGTGACCAGATTCTCGCGCAGCTGCTTTTCGTCGATCACCGCCACCGTGGCCGGCGTGGTCAGCGCGTCGGTGGGCCGGCGGGTGGCGGTGATGACCACGGGCGCCAGCGCTTCGTGGGCGCCGGTTGGGGCAGGGGCGATTTCCTGGGCCCCGAGCACGGGCGCCGCGGCGGCGGCGCAGACCCCCAGGATGGCTGCATGCAGCCTGGTCAAACGAAACATGGCTTTCCCTCGATTTCTCTTTGATTGAATTTGCATGTTATAACATCACATTACAGATGGTTCGAACGGGTCGTGGAAAATGGTGTGGACGCTCAGCGCAACAAGAACAAAAACCGGCGGGCGTCGCCTCCTGGTGGCCGCGGCCCTGCTGCTGGCCCTGGCCCTGACGATCTCGCTGGGATGGGTGTGGCGCGCTTGGGTCGCGCCCACGCGCATCGCGCTGGTCAACTACCCCGAGTTCCAGGCCGCGCGCCTGATCAAGGCCCAGCCCGGCGCCTTTGTCGATGTGCAGGTGCTGCCGCTCGATGGGCTGGAGCGCGCGCGGCGCTATGACCTGGTGCTGGTCTTCGGCCGCGGGCTCAAGCTCGATGACGCGCAGCGCGAGCAGCTGCGCGCCGCGGGCAGCGCCGGAACGCCGGTCTTTGTGGACGGCGTCACCAATCCGCAGCACGCGGCGCTGACCACGCTGCAGGGCGCCGAGCGCGATGCCGTCGCCGCCTATCTGGGCGGCGCCGGGCCGCTGAACTACGCACGTCTGCAGACCTATGCGCGCCGCGTGCTCGACGGCAAGTCGCTGTTTGCCGACAGCGTGCAGCCGCCGCAGCCGATTCCCCAGGACGTGTTCTTTCACCTGGGCGACGCCGCGGTGTTCGCCGACTTTGCGGGGTTCACGC
>NZ_JAHCDD010000124.1 GCF_018413525.1 Acidovorax sp. CCYZU-2555 | reverse complement strand
AGCACATAGCCCTGGATCGCCGGGTCGTCGAGCGTGGCCGCGCAGATTTCGCCCACGCTCAGATCGACTTCGCTGCCCACCGACACCAGGCCCGCAAAGCCCACGCCGCGCGCCTTGCCGCGCGACACCAGCGCGCCGATCATGCTGCCGCTGTGCGAGGCGACAAACACATTGCCGCGCGGCATGTCGGGCTCGGCGAAGGCCGCATTGGCCGTGAGCATCAGCCCGTTGCCGGGGTTGACCACGCCCAGGCTGCTGGGGCCCAGTATGCGAATGCCGGACTTGCGCGCGATGTCCCGCAGCGCGTCTTCGCGTGCCACGCCTTCGGCGCCCGACTCCGAGAAGCCGCTGGCCAGAATGGTCACCAGCTTCACGCCCAGATCGGCGCATTCCTGCACCGTGGGCACGACCGAGTCGGTGGGCGACAGCACGAACACATGCTCGGGCACTTCGGGCAGCGCGGCGAGACTGGGCCAGGCTTTCTCGCCCTGCACCTGGGCGCGGTTGGGGTTGATCGGATAGATCGTGCCCGCAAAGCCCGAGCGGCGCATGAACTGCAGCGGCCGCCCGCCGGTCTTGTTGACGTCATCGGAAACACCGACCAGCGCAATGCTCTTGGGATACAGCAGCGCCTGGCAGATGGAGGCGGAGGAGGAAAGAGACATGTCGGATTGCTTGTAGGGAAGGTGAACGGCGTGCATGGTCAGGCCTTCGCCGGGCGCTGGGAGAACGTGCGGCCGAACACGCCTTCGGCGATGCGGTTCTTGAGCATCTCTATGGAGCCGCCCGCAATCATCCAGCCGCGCGTGCGGCGCACGCAATACTCGACCAGCGCTTCCTGGCTGAAGCCCATTCCGCCCATGACCTGCATGGCTTCGTTCGAAGCCTCCCAGCCCGCGAGATTGCAGGCCAGCTTGGCCATGGCCGTGCTCTGCGCGCTGGGCAGGCCATGCTCGCCTTCGAGCGCGGCCTTGTAGAGCAGCAGCTGCGCCTGTTCGAGCTTCATCCACATCTCGGCGAACTTCCACTGCAGGCCCTGGAATTCGCACAGCTCGCGGCCGAACTGCTTGCGAATCAGCGCATGCTCGCGCGCCTGGTTGAACGCATAGCGGCCCAGGGCCAGCGCGCGCGCCGAATTGCCCAGGCGCTCGACATTGAAGCCCGAGATCTGCTTCTTGAAGCCGCCCGGGCCCAGCAGCAGATTGGCCTTGGGAATGCGGCAGTTCTCGAAGTACAGCTGCGACCATTGCTCGCCGTTCATGAAGCTCGACGGCGTGCCGACGACAAAACCCGGCGTGCCTTTCTCGACCAGCACCGAACCGATGCCGCCCACGCCAGGGCCAAAGCGCACATAGATCAGAAACAGCTCGGCTTCCGGGCTGTGGGTGGAGAACACCTTGGAGCCGTTGATCACATAGCTGTCGCCGTCTTCGACTGCGCTGGTCTTGAGTTCGGTCGCGGCCGAACCCGCATCGGGCTCGCTCATGCCCAAAGAGATGAGCTTTTTTCCGGCCAGCAGATCAGGCAGAAAGCGCGCCTTCTGCTCGGGCGTGGCGTACTCCACGAAAGTGCGGATCGGGCCGAAATTGCCGGCCTGCACGATGTCGGCGCTCTTGGGGCAGGCCAGCGCGATCTGTTGAATCGCCAGCACCGCATGCATCAAGGTGCCGCCCTGGCCGCCGTCTTCCTCGGGAAACGCAATGCCCAGCAGGCCTTGCTCGGCCAGCAGCTGGGCGGTCTCCCAGGGGTAGCTCTTGGCATGCGCGCGCTCCAGTGCGCCGGGCGCGAGCTTGTCCTGCGCAAAACGGCCGACGCTGTCGGCAAATGCCTGGTGTTCTTCGGAAAGTTCGAAATTCATGGTGTGACTGGCCTTTGGGGAGTTGGGCCAATGATGCGAGGAATTTCGGCGTTCAGTCTTTCCTGTTGTTCGCTCAGAGATGAGAAAAAGTCATTTCACGACGACGCCCAAAAAAGCCGTGTTCAGCCATCTTCCAGCTCGCTCAGGAAGGCATCGTAGAAATCGCGCAGGCGCTGCTGGCGCTGGGCGGCGCGGCGCGTGCCTTCAGCCGTTTGGAAGCCTTCGGCCAGGCGCAAAAGCTTGGTCTGGAAGTGATCGAGGGTATAGCGCGTGTCGTCGAGCGGGCGCTGCGCGGCGCGCGCATCGGCCGGGTCATACAGCGCGCGCCCCAGCCGGCCGCCCACATAGAAGCAGCGCGCGGCGCCGATCAGGCCTATGGCGTCAAGCCGGTCGGCGTCCTGCAGAATGCGCGCCTCGATGCTGCGCGGCGCGATCGCCGCGCTGTGGCTGTGCGCTTCGATCGCATGCGCGGCGACATCGATACGTGCCTGGGGCCAACCCAGGCCGGCAAGTACCTCGCCGGCCTTTTGCGCCGACAGCCGCGAAGCCTGGGCACGCAAGGGAGAGTTTTTCTCTACATTCACGCAGTCGTGCAGCAGCGTGGCGGCCAGCAGCGCTTCGAGATCACCGCCTTCGACGGCCTGCAGCGCCTGCACGCTGCGCCATACGCGCTGCAGATGGGCCGCGTCGTGCGCGCCGTCGCTGGTTCCGGCGTCTATGGCATGGGGCAGCAATTGCGCAGCCAGGGCGGCGTAGGGCGCAAAGGCGTTCAGATCAGTTTCAGGGGAAGCGGCGGGGGCGATCGTCATGGGACTATTCTAAGTTTGCGCATCACGCGTGACGGCGGCACCGGCGCAGCGGCCAAACCGACCGTGCTTCCATTGCAAGGCTGTTGGCTGCAGCACCGGGATTGCCGCTGATACCAGCTTGCGGTAGCCTGGCGATTCCCATAGCGCTCAGGAGTTTTTCCATGCCACGTCGTTTCGTTCTTTCCGGCTGCACCGCCGTCGCCGCTGTTGCCCTGATCGCTGGTTGCAGCGTCACGCAGCCACCGGCCGGCAATCCCATGGGCTTCTTCATCACCAGCGTCAACCCGGGCAAGGGCGGCGACCTGGGCGGCCTGGCCGGTGCCGACCGCTTTTGCCAGTCGCTGGCCACCAGCGTCGGGGCAGGCAATAAGACCTGGCGCGCCTACCTGAGCAATGCCGCCTTGAATGGACAGTCCGCTGTCAATGCGCGCGACCGAATCGGCTCCGGCCCCTGGACCAACGCCAAGGGCGTGGTCGTCGCCACCAGCGTGACCGACCTGCACAGCGCCAACGCCAAGCTCGGCAAGGACACGTCGCTCACGGAGAAGGGGGAAATCGTCTCCGGCTTCGGGGATGCGGTCAACCGCCACGACATCCTGACCGGCTCGCGCCCCGACGGCACCCTGGCGGTGCCCGAACCGGGCAAGGACACCACCTGCGGCAATTGGACCCAAAGCGAGGGCGGCTCCGCCATCGTGGGCCACCACGACCACAAGGGCACCAACCCCGACCCGGTCGCCAACGCTTCGTGGAATTCGTCGCATGGCACGCGCGGCTGCAGCATCGACCAGCTCAAGATGAGCGGCAGCGCCGGGCTTATGTACTGCTTCGCGGCAAACTGACTGCAGGCAATGCCGTGGAGCCGGCTTAGAAGTGCATCCCACACGACAGGCCGGCCTCGCGCATCGCCCATTCGACATGGCTGCGAAACGTGTTCGGTGCGCCCGGCCAGCCCTGCGACAGGTCCAGGGCGAGCGCTATCAGACCGTTCGTGGTGAGCCTGTCGAACCATGAACGGCCCGTCCTCATGGCGTGAGCACAGGCGATTCACCCGTCGACGCGGCCGGCGAGGTGTGGGCCAGGAACGAACGGGTCTTGCGGTCCGCTGGGGCGGCGATGTCTATACTCATGCGCATGACTTTCCATGTCCGTTCTGAAACGCCGTCGGACCATGCCGCCATCGAGGCCGTTACCCAGGCCGCGTTTCTCGCCGCGCCGCATACGGACCATAACGAACAGTACATCGTTGCCGCCTTGCGCGCCGCGGGAGCGCTCACCTTGTCCCTGGTTGCCGAAATGAATGCGGCCGTCATCGCGCATGTCGCGGTTTCTCCGGTCCACATATCCGATGGAACGGAAGGCTGGTTTGGCCTCGGCCCGATTTCGGTCATGCCGGCGCTGCAAGGCCGGGGCATTGGCTCAAGCCTCATGCATGAAGCGCTCCAACGGCTGGCCGCGCAAGGCGCGTCAGGCTGTGTGGTACTGGGTGATCCCGCTTATTACCGCCGGTTTGGCTTCGACAATGATCCCGGCCTGATATTGCCTCAGGTGCCTGCCGAATACTTCATGGCGCTGCCGTTCGAAACGCGGCGACCACGGGGCGTCGTTACCTACCATCCGGCGTTCAGTGCCCGTCACTGAGGATTGCGCGGTACGCATGAGTGCAGCCGCGTATCGCCACGTCACACCCCCACCACCGTCTTCGCAATCAACCCCAGCTGCACTTCGGCCGCACCGCCAAAAATGGTGAACGCCCGGCTATTGCAGTACTCGGGCACCAGCACGCCGGGGCGCAGCGCGCTGTCCGCTGGGTCGCTGCGCCAGCGCAGACCGGCCTGGCCCAGCGCATCGACGCCCAGTTCGGCAATGGTCTGCTTGAGTCGGCTAGCGCGCAGCTTGAGAATCGATGACACCGGGCCGGGGTTGGCGCCGGGCGCCAGTCCGCCCATGGTGCGCAGCTCAAGCCACTCGAAAGTGTCGATGTCGGCAACGACTTCGCCAAAGCGCCGCACCAGTTCGTCGGGCAGATCACGCTGCGCTGCAAACGCGTCGGCCACGCGCTTGAGCTGGGAGCGCAGGCGCGGGCTGAAGATGCCGGCGCCGCGTTCGAATTCGAGCAGGTATTTGGCGCATTCCCAGCCTTCGTTTTCTTCGCCTATGCGGTCGGCCTGGGGCACGCGCACGTTGTCGAAATGCACTTCGTTGACATCGTGGTCGCCGCCTATGGTGATGATGGGGCGCACGGTGATGCCGGGCAGCGCCATGTCGATCAGCACAAAGCTGATGCCTTGCTGGCGCTTGCCTTCATTGCTGGTGCGCACCAGCGCGAACATGCGGTTGGCGTGGTGGGCATGGGTCGTCCAGATCTTGCTGCCGTTGAGCACATAGTCGCTGCCGTCGGCAACGGCGCGCATCTGCAGCGCGGCCAAATCGGAGCCCGCATTGGGCTCGGAAAAGCCCTGGCACCAGTAGTCGGCGCCCGACAGGATGCGCGGCAGATAGAACTGCTTTTGCGCTTCGGTGCCGTAGCGCAATATCACGGGGCCCACCAGCCGCGCGCCCATGGGATGGACCAGCGGCGCGCCCGCGAGCGCGCATTCGGTCTCGAAGATGAAGCGTTGCAGCGCGGTCCAGCCCGTGCCGCCCCACTCGCGCGGCCACAGCGGCACCAGCCAGCCGCGCGCCTGCAGCGCCTGCTGCCAGGGTCCCGAGACTTCGGGCTCGGGGTACATGGCGCTGGTCGCGGCCTGTCCGGCGCGCAGCGCAGCGCTGAGGTGGGTGGCGAGAAAACGGCGCACTTCGGCGCGAAACGCCTGGTCGGCGGGGCTCAGGGCTAGGTTCATGCGACGGTCTCGGGTTCTTGTCTTGTGGGGCCGGCGGGCGCAGCGCCCAGCGTGCGACTGTGCGCAAAGCGGCCATCGGCCAGCAGTGCGCGGCCCGCGTCCAGCGCGTGGCTGGCGCCGTCGCCGCCCCATTGGGCAAAGGCCATCAAGGCGCGAAACGCGCTGGCAATCGGCAGTTCTTCGCACACGCCCATGGCGCCGTGCAGTTGCACGCCTTCCTGGGCGACATAGCGCGCGGCGCGGGCGATCTTGTTTTTCAACAGGCCTGCGAGGCTGCGCCGTTGCGCGGTGTCGGCGTCGGCCAGCGATAGCGAAGCGAGTTCGCACGCGGCCTGGGCTTCGGCGCACAGCACGGCCATTTCGGCGAGGCGGTGCTGCACCACCTGAAAGCGTGCCAGCGGCTGGCCGAACTGCTGGCGTTGCTGCACATAGTCGCGCGTCTGTTCCAACGTGGCCTGCATGCTGCCCGTGGCCGACCAGCAGCGCGCGACCAGGCTTTCGGCCAGCACGCGTTGCAGTGCGGCGTGCGCGTCGCCGGCATCGAGGCGGCTGGCGGCATCGACATGCACCGCGTCGAACTGGATATCGGCGGCGCGCGCGCCGTCGCTGGTGTCATAGGCGTCGATGCGTATGCCGGCGGTCTGCGGGTCGACCAGAAACAGCGCCGTCTCGCCACCGTTCAGCGCCGCCGAGACTATCCAGCGCGCCGCGCCGGGTGCCGCGGCAATGCAGCGCTTGCTGCCGCCGAGTACCCAGTGCGCGCCATCGGCCTGCGCGCGCAGTTGCGGCGCATCCCAGGGCAGGCGGCTGCCTTCGGCATGGGCCAGCGCCAGGCGCTGCGTACCTGCAACCACCCCCGGCAGCCAGTCGGCCTGCTGCGCCGCCGATCCCGTGAGCGCGAGCAGCCGCGCTGCTTCGAGGCAGCAGTCGAGTACCGGCTCGACCACCAGATGGCGGCCCAGTGCCTGGGCCAGCAGGCCGGCTTCAAGCGCGCCCAGCTCCATGCCGCCCGCGTCTTCGGGCAGCACCAGGCCCAGCCAGCCGAGCTCGGCCATGGCCTGCCAGACGGCAGGGTTGCCGCCGTCGCGCTGCAGGCCGGCCGCGCGCTGGCGCAGCTCGTAGTGGTGCGCCAGCCAGTGGTTCGCGCTGTCGGCGATCATCTGCTGGGCTTCGGTCAGTACAAAGTCCATGGGCTTCTCAATCCGCCTTGATGTTGGCGCTCTTGATCACGCGGTCCCACTGGGCGATGTCCTTGCGCAGAAAGGTCGCAAATTCCGCGGGCGTGTTGCCTATGATGTCCAGGCCCCAGTTCTTGAACTTCTCCTGCATCTCGGTTTCCTTGAGGATTTCGGCGACTTCGCGGTGGATGCGGTTGACGACCGGCGCGGGCGTGCCGGCCGGCGCCATCAGGCCCAGCCAGGGCATGGCTTCGTATCCTTTGAGGCCAGACTCGGCGACTGTGGGCAGATCGGGCAGGGCCGCCGAACGCTGGGCCGTGGTCACGGCCAGCGCGCGCAGCTTGCCCGACTTGACGAACGGGCCCGACGAGCCCCAGGCGTCGAACATCACATCGAGCTGGCCCGCGACCATGTCGATCAGCGCCGGTCCGCTGCCTTTGTAGGGGATGTGCACCAGGAAGGCATTGCCCATGTTCTTGAACAATTCCATCTCCAGATGCGTCGACGTGCCCATGCCCGTGGAGCCGTAGTTGAGCTTGCCCGGGTTCTGGCGCGCATAGGCCAGCAGTTCGCCGACGTTCTTCACCGGCAGCTTGGGATTGACCACCAGAACGTGTACCACCGAAGCCACCTGGGTCACGGGCGCGAAGCTCTTGATTGCGTCGTAGTTGACCTTGTCGTAGAGCAGCGGCGCCGTGCCAATCGACGACGCGGCCATCAGCAGCGTATAGCCGTCGGCCGGCGCGCGCGCCACCGTGTCGGAGGCCAGCACCGTGCCCGCGCCGGGCCGGTTGTCGACGATCACCGGCTGGCCCAGGCGGGCGCTCATCTTCTCGGCCAGCGCGCGCGCCAGCAGATCGGTCACGCCGCCCGGCGGGAAAGGCAGCACCATGCGCACCGGCTTGGCCGGAAAGTCCTGGGCCAGCGCCAGGCCCGGCGCGGCGAAAGCGGCCACGGTGGCCGCGGCGAGAACGGCGCCGACGACGCGGCGGCGGATAGAAACGGTGGTTTTCATGCGGTCTCCTCTTGTGGATGGGATTGTCCGGCCGGCGCGCTGGCCGGTTGGGGTCGTGGCTTCACCAGTACCAGCGCATCGAGCGCGTCGGCGCCCTGGCCCCGGGCACGCACCTGCAGCGGGTTGATCTCGGCTTCGAGCACCTGTTCGCCCAGGGCCGTGACGGCCGCGGCGAGTGCTGCGATGGCTGCGCAGGCCGCGTCCACGTCGGCCAGCGGCCGCCCGCGGAAACCGTCGAGCAGCGGCCAGGCCTTGAGCGATTCGAGCATCTCGCGCGCCATGGCCGCGTCCACGGGCAGCAGCCTATGGGCGACATCGCGGTAGATTTCGGTCAGCACGCCGCCCAGGCCCACGGTGAGCGCGGCGCCGAACACCGGGTCGCGCGTGACGCCTGCAATCAGCTCGGCGACGCCGCCCGTCGCCATGGGTTGGACCAGCAGGCCGTCGATGCGCGCGCTGGCGTCATAGGCCTGGGCCGAGGCCAGAATGCCGGCCGCCGCGGCGCGCAGCGCGGCTTCGTCGGCCAGCGCCAGACGCACGCCGCCGGCTTCGGTCTTATGGGCGATGTCGGCGCTGAGGATTTTCAGCACCACGGGATAGCCGATCTGCGCGGCGGCGGCCGCGGCCGCGTCGGCATCGCGCGCCACGATTCCCGTGAGCGCCGGCACGCCATGGCTGGCGAGCAACTGCTTGGTATCGAACTCGTTGAGGCGCGCGGGCAGTGCGTCAGCGGCGGCGTGGTCTTGGGGCCGCTGGCGCATCGCGGCCCAGCGCGCCGTGGCCTGCTGGCGCGACAGCCAGACGCAGAACGGCGCCAGCGCCTGGGTGCAGCGCGCGAGGTCGTCGAACACCGGCACGCCCGCAGCGGCCAGGCGCTGGCGGCATTGGGCTTCGCCGGTATCGAGCGCGACAAACAACCGCGGGTACTGCGCGCAGACCTCGAGCAGCGGCTCGGCCATGCGGTCCAGAAGATAGCCGGGCGCGGCGACGACCACGGTGTCTATGCCGTCGCAGCGCGCCAGCGCTTCGAACACCGTGCGCACGAAGTCGGGCGCGTTGACGATGTTGCCGGTCACATCGACGGGGTTGCTGACCATGCCGTAGTCGGGCACGCCGGCGCGCAGCAATGCCTGCAGATCGGCGGGCAGCGTGGGCACTTCGAGGCCGGTGAGCGTGAACTTGTCGGCCAGGATCGCGCCGACCGCGCCCGACATGGTGACGATGGCCACGCGCTTGCCGCCCTGGCGCTGGCGAAAGCCGCTCAGGTATCCGAGGTCGGCCATGTGGGCGAAGTCCTGGCCGCGAATCACGTTGAGCTGGTCGAAGCCCGCACGGTAGATGGCCAGATCGCCGGCCAGCGCCGACGTGTGCGACTGCACGGCCTCCGAGCCTTTCTCGGTCTCGCCGGCCTTGTAGATGACCAGCGGCTTGCCCTGGGCGGCGAAGGCCAGCGCGGCGTCGATGAAGCGCGCGCCGTCGCGCAACTGCTCCACATAGCCGAGCACGCAGTCGGTCTGCGGGTCCTGGGCCAGGTATTCGAGGTATTGCGCGTATTCCAGCGTCGCCTCGTTGCCGGTGTTGATGAAGTGGCTCACGGGAACGCCGCGCCGGCGCACCAGGCCGAACACCGCCGAGCAGACATTGCCGCTTTGCGTGAGTATGCTCACGCGCCCGGGCACGGTCTGCGGCGGCACGTTGACGAAGATCGACGCAAACGCCGTATAGGCGTGCAAGTTGAGGTTGGCAAAGCCCATGCAGTTGGGCCCGGCCACGGCCATGCCGCTGCGCTGCACAAAGGCTTCGAGCGTGCGCTGCAGCGCAGCGCCGTCTGCGCCGGCCTCGGCAAATCCCGCGGCATAGACGATGGCCGCGCCAATGCCGCGCGCATGGCAGCGCTCCAGCATGGCCACGACGTCGCCGGCGGCGATCGCCAGCACCACCAGGTCCGGCACTTCGGGCAGCGCCTCCACATCGGGATAGCAGCGGTTGCCGAAGATTTCCGTGTATTTCGGGTTGATCGGAAACACCTTGCCCGCGTAACCGAAGCGCTGCAGCAGATCGAGCGGCATGCCGCCTATGCGCCCGGCGTTGCTGCTGGCGCCGATCAGCGCGATCGAACGCGGCGCGAGCAGGGGAGTCAGTGCGTGGCTCATGCCTTGGCTCCCTGGATCGCGCTGGCCAGGCCGGCTTCCTTGGTGCGGCGGTATTCCTCGGTCACATGGCTCAGCTGGTGCACATCGAAATGCGCCGACAGCGCCTGGCGCATGCCTTGCACGTCCATAGAGCGGTTCAGCGATTTCTTCAGCAGCTGCATGGCGAACGGCGGCGCCTTGGCGATGCGCTGGGCCAGTGCCAGCGTGTCGTCGCCCAGCTTGTCGTTGGCCACCACCCGGTTGACCATGCCGAACTCCTTGGCCTGCTGCGCGCCGATGCGCTCGCCCGTGAACAGCATTTCCTTGGCCTGGCGCAGGCCCAGCACCCAGGGGTGAATCAGCACTTCGAGCGAAGCCGCGCCCATGGTGTGGGTCACGGGGTCGGAGAAGAACGCGTCTTCGGCGGCGACGATCAGATCGCACATGTTGGCCAGCATCAGGCCCGCGGCGATGCAGCCGCCCTGCACCTGGGCAATGGTCGGTTTGGGGAAGTCCCAGATGCGCATGCAGTAGCCGAAATAGCGCTGCTCTTCATAGGCCCAGCGCTCCTCGACGGTGAACTCGGCGCGCTCGGCCTGGGCCTGCTTGAGATCATGGCCGGCCGAGAAATGCGGGCCGTTGGCCGCGAGCACCACCACGCGCGTCGCGCTGTCGAGCCGCGCGGCTTCGAAGGCCGCGTCGAGTTCGTCGAGCATCTGCTGGCTCTGGGCGTTGCGCATCTCGGCGCGGTTGAGAGTGATGCGGCGGACCGGGCCAATCTGTTCGGTCAAAAGGGTCGTGGTGCTCATTGCGGATCCTGCTAGTGGAGCCGCGATGATCTCGATAAGATGTCCACTTCGCGAGATTAATCACCAGGAAATCCTACATCGTGAGCAAAACTAGTGAAACTCCGGGGGCGCAGAACATGCGCCGCTCCCTGTTGGTGCTGCGCGTGCTGGGCCGTCACCAGGAAGAGGGCATCAGCGTCACCGATGTCATTGCCGAAACGCAACTCGAGCGCTCGACTGCCCACCGTCTGCTGACCTGCCTGGTCGAGGAGCGCTTCGCCGAGCGCGATCCGCTCACGCGCCGCTACCGGCTGGGCATGGACGCCATGCAGATGGGCCTGGCCTCGCTGCGGCGCGCGCCGCTGGTCGCGTCGTACCAGGCGCTGATGCAGCGCATAGCGCGCACTTCGGGCGACACCGTCTATCTGCTGGTGCGCCAGGGCGACTACACCATCTGCCTGCACCGCGAAGATGGGCCTTTTCCCGTGAAGGTGTTCAGCACGCGCGTGGGCGACGCGCGCGTGCTGGGCATAGGCGTGGGCGGCATGGCGATT
>NZ_JAHCDD010000123.1 GCF_018413525.1 Acidovorax sp. CCYZU-2555 | reverse complement strand
GGCGCTCACCGATCGCGTGCGACGCATCTATGGCCGGCCCATGCCGCCCGTGAACCTGGAAAGCGCGGGGCGCTGAAGCGTCCGATGCCGCTCAGCGACCGCCCTGGCGCCGCACGTGCGGCTGCAGCAGCACCACCAGCGCGCCCGCGCCGCCATCGGCGGGCCGCGCCTGCACAAAGGCCAGCACTTCCTGCTTTTGCACCAGCCAGCTGTGCACGCGGCCCTTGAGAACGGGCATGCGGCCCGGCGAGCCCAGGCCCTTGCCGTGCACCACGCGCACGCAGCGCGCGCCGTCGCGCTGGGCGTGGCGAATGAATTCGCCCAAGGCCTCGCGCGCTTCGTCGGTGCGCAGGCCGTGCAGATCGAGCTGGCGCTGGATGCTCCAGTGGCCGGCGCGCAGCCTGTGGGCGACATCCTGGCCCATGCCGGGGCGCAGGTAGCTGAGCTGGTCGTCGGTCAGCAGCAGCGTGCTGACGTCGAACTCATCGCTGATGGCTTCGCGCAGCACCGCCTGCTCGTCGAGCAGCCGCTGCTGGGGCACGGGCAGCACGTTGCCGGGCAGCGGCACGAGCCGGTTGCCCGCGTGGCGCAGCGGCCGCACGGCGCCTATCGCCTGCAGGAACAGCGCGCGGTCGGTGGCCGGGCGCAGCGCGATGCGCCGCTGCTCCTCGGCCAACAGCGCGGCCTGCCGCGCCGCGGCCGCCAGGGCTTTGCGTACCGGTTTCAGGTCTTGGAGAGATTTCACGCGCATGGCGCGTTTTTATCCGAATATGGGCCGGCGCCCGCGCAAGCGGCCCTCATACCCTGTAAACCGCGCTGCTTTTGCCCTCAAGCTGTCACAGCAAGCCCTGCTGCGCCATCGACAGCCCCGCACCCGGCGCGACGATGATGTGGTCGAGCACACGCACATCGACCAGGGCCAGCGCGCTGCGCAGGATCTCGGTCAGCGCCACGTCGGCGGGGCTGGCCTGCACGCCGCCGCTGGGGTGGTTGTGCGCCAGCACCACGGCGGCTGCGCGGTGCTGCAACGCATGCAGCACGACTTCCCTGGGGTAAACGCTGGTTTGTGCGAGCGTGCCCCTGAACATTTCTTCCATGGCGATCAGCCGGTGCTGGTGGTCGAGAAACAGCACGGCAAAGACTTCGTGCGGCTTGCGTGCGAGGTGCAGCTGCAGGTATTGGGTCACGGCTTGCGGGCTGTCGAAGACCGCGCGTTCGCGCAGGCGCTGGGCCAGCGCGCGGCGTGCCAGCTCGAGCACGGCCAGCAGCTGCGCGCGCTTGGCCGGGCCCAGGCCCTTGATACGCGCCAGTTCGTCGGGGCAGGCCTGGAGCAGGCCGGCAATGCCGCCAAAACCTGGGCCTGTTCTCCCGCCAAGCGAATCCGCCCCGGGTTCTTCGAGCAGTTCCTGCGCCAGCTGCAGCACGCCCTTGCCCTTGATGCCGGTGCGCAACACAATCGCCAGCAGCTCGGCGTCGGCGAGCGACTCGGGGCCGCGGGCCAGCAGTTTTTCGCGCGGCTGGGCAGCGCGCGGCAGGTCTTTGAGAGGCATGGCGCAACTCCTGCCGGGCCATGCCGCAGGCACCTGGGAGCAGCGCCGCCGAGGGGCATCTGCAAGCCGCCGCGTGGGGACATGGCCGGGGTTTCTACAATAGACCCCAGTTTATCGGGACTCTCATGACATCTAGCGCACAACCCACTTTGGCTTCGCAGACTGCCGTACCCACGGTGCAGGCCGGATCGTTTCTGACCCTGCATTACCGCCTGGCCGGCCCGGCAGGCGACGTGATCAACACTTTTGGCGAAAAGCCCGCGACGCTGTCGCTGGGCGCGGGCGAGCTGTCGCCCGCGGTCGAGCAGCGCCTGATCGGCCTGGAAGAGGGCGTGCGCACGACGTTCGAGCTGCCCGCGGGCGAAGGCTTTGGCGAGCGCAATGCCGACATGCAGCAGTGGGTGGCGCGCAAGCTGATGAACGAGCTGGGCGACCCGTACGAGAAATACACGCCCGGCGACGTGGTGCAGTTCCCCACGCCCGACGGCCTGGGCAGCTATGCGGGCGCCGTGGTGCGCGTGCGCGAAGACGGCGCGGTGCTGTTCGACTTCAACCATCCGCTCGCCGGCCAGCCCGTCACCTTCGAGGTGCAGATCATCGGAGTGCTCTGAGCCATGAGCAAGCCCCAGGAAATCGTTCTTGCCGAGCCGCGCGGCTTCTGTGCCGGCGTCGACCGGGCGATCGAGATCGTCGAGCGCGCGATCGCCAAGTTCGGCGCGCCGATCTACGTGCGCCATGAAATCGTGCACAACACGTTCGTGGTCAATGATCTCAAGACCCGGGGCGCGATCTTCATCGAGGAACTCGACGACGTGCCGCCGGGCGCCACTTTGGTGTTTTCCGCGCACGGCGTGAGCCAGGCCGTGCAGCAGGAGGCCAAGCGCCGGGGCTTCCAGATTTTCGACGCAACCTGTCCTCTGGTCAGCAAGGTGCATGTCGAAGTCGCCAAGCTCGCCAAGGAAGGCTACGAGTTCATCATGATCGGCCACAAGGGCCATCCCGAAGTCGAAGGCACGATGGGCCAGCTCGACCACGGCATCCACTTGGTCGAGGAAGTGGAAGACGTCGCCACGGTCCAGCCCGGCCAGACCGAACTGCTGGCCGTGGTCACGCAGACCACGCTCAGCGTCGACGACGCCGCCGCCATCATGGCCGCGGTGCGCGAACGCTTTCCGCAGGTGCGCGTGCCCAAGCAGCAGGACATCTGCTACGCCACGCAGAACCGCCAGGATGCGGTCAAGGTGCTGAGCCCGCAGGTCGACGTGGTGATCGTCGTCGGCAGCCCCACCAGCTCCAACAGCAACCGGCTGCGCGAACTCGCGGCGCGTCTGGGCACACGCGCCTATATGGTCGACAACGCCCAGGAGCTGCAGCCCGACTGGTTCGAAGGCGTGGCGCGCGTAGGCCTCACGGCGGGTGCCTCGGCACCCGAAGTGCTGGTGCGCGAAGTCATAGACCGCATCAAGGCGCTGGGCGCGACCTCGGTGCGCAGCATGAACGGCATCGAGGAGACCGTGAAGTTTCCGCTGCCCAAGGGCCTCAAGATCGACGCCGCCACCGGCCTCGAAATCGAAGTGCGCAAGGCGCCCGAGCTGGGCCCGGGCCGCTGAACCGGCTTCAGCTCCAGAGATCGAGCGGCGGATCGGCCGCGACCGCGCGCAGGATGTCGGTGCGCGAGACAAAGCCCGCGAGATGGCCCAGCTCGTCGGTCACGGGCAGGCCCGGCAGCCCGGTGTCGAGCAGCACGCCCGCGAGCCGGCGCAAGGCCGTGTCGGCCGCGACCGCTGGCACGGGGCTGATCATCACCGCATGCACCGGGCGCTTGGCCAGGTCGATCGCGTCCTGCACCGAGCCCGGCGTGGGCAGCAGGTCGAGCGGCGCCATGTCGGCGCGCAGCAGCAGGCCCACGACGCGGCCCTGGGCATTGAGCACGGGCGCCTGCGCGACGCGCTGTTCGGCGAGGATCTGCCAGGCATCGTTGACGCGCATGTCGGCGGGCACGGTGAGCGCGCCGCGGGTCATCACATCGCGCACGAATTCCAGCGGCTGGCGCTCGACTTGCGGGCCTTTTTCGGTCGCTGCATAGGCATCGACGGCTTCCTGCGCCGCACGCGGCAGCGCGGGCGCGGTGGTATCGGGCAGGGCCGCGATATCGGCGGTCTCTTGCGCGTCGACATCGGCGCTGCGCGTGCGCAGCGCCTGCGGACGTTGCACGCGGCGCACGGGCGCGACCTGGCTGAGCTGCGCCGGGCCGCCGCGGTAAATCGGGCCATCGGGGCCTAAAACATAGAACATGGTGTGTCGAAGCCGTGGTTGGGTGGAAGGCGGATTGCCTGCGATCTTGACACGACCCGGTGGCGCTAGACACCTGGCGGGTATCAGTCTCTGTCGGCATTTCTGTGGTCTTGCGCGGGGGCCACTAGAATTGCCGTCTATGCTAGACATCCTTCTCCTTCGCAAAGACCTCGACACCGCCATCGCGCGGCTGGAAACCCGTAAAAAGCCCCAGGCTTTCCTGAACGTGGAGGCCTTCCAGTCTCTCGAGTCCGAGCGCAAGCGCCTGCAAACGCGCACCGAGGAACTGCAAGCCCAGCGCAACCAGCTTTCCAAGCAGGTCGGCATGCTGATGGGCAAGGGCGACAAGGAAGGCGCCGAAGCCGCCAAGGCCCAGGTTGCTGCCATCAAGACCGAATTCGAAACCTCGTCGACGCGCCTCGAACAGATCCAGGGCGAGCTGCAGACCATGCTGCTGGCCGTTCCCAACATGCCGCACGAAAGCGTGCCCGTGGGCAGCGACGAGTCGGGCAATGTCGAAGTGCGCCGCTGGGGCACGCCCAAGGCCTTCGAATTCGAAGCCAAGGACCATGTCGACGTGGGCACGCCGCTGGGCCTGGACTTCGACATGGGCGTCAAGCTCTCGGGTTCGCGCTTCACCGTGATGAAGGGCCCGATCGCGCGCCTGCACCGCGCGCTCGCGCAGTTCATGATCGACCTGCAGACCGAAGAGCATGGCTATACCGAATGCTATGTGCCTTACGCCGTCAACGCCGACTCGCTCAAGGGCACGGGCCAGCTGCCCAAGTTCGAAGGCGATCTGTTCGCGGCCAAGAAGGGCGGCCAGGACGGCGAGCCCGTGCCCGACCATGCGGCGCTGTACCTGATTCCCACGGCCGAAGTGCCGCTGACCAACTTCGTGCGCGACCAGGTCGTGGCCGAAGCCGATCTGCCGATCAAGCTCACGGCCCACAGCCCCTGCTTCCGTTCCGAAGCCGGCAGCTACGGCCGCGACACGCGCGGCATGATCCGCCAGCACCAGTTCGACAAGGTCGAGATGGTGCAGATCGTGCACCCCGACAAGAGCTACGAAGCGCTGGAAGAAATGACCGGCCACGCCGAAGCTGTGCTGCAGAAGCTGGGCCTGCCTTACCGCGTGATGAGCCTGTGCACGGGCGACATGGGCTTTGGCGCCGCCAAGACCTATGACCTCGAAGTGTGGCTGCCCGGTCAGAGCAACTACCGCGAGATCAGCTCGGTGTCGAACTGCGAAGCTTTCCAGTCGCGTCGCCTGCAGGCACGCTTCAAGAACGCCCAGGGCAAGAACGAATTGCTGCACACCTTGAACGGTTCGGGCCTGGCCGTGGGCCGCTGCCTGGTGGCCGTGCTCGAGAACTACCAGAACGCCGACGGCTCGGTGAGCGTGCCCGAAGCACTGCAATCGTACATGGGCGGAAAAACTTCGATTCAGCCCTGAAAAACAGTGCTACAATAGATGCTTCGACACACAGGAGAGGTGGCAGAGTGGTCGAATGTACCTGACTCGAAATCAGGCGTACCGCAAGGTACCGTGGGTTCGAATCCCACCCTCTCCGCCAGAATCAAAGCCCAAGTGAGAAATCACTTGGGCTTTTTCTTTTGTGCGCATGAAACCGGTCCCAATGGACTTCGCATGGATGCGGCATGTGGCGTGCCGCACTGGCTGCGCGCAAGGTTCAGATGGAGGCTTGCTGGCGCTCGCTGTGCCGCTGCGCGGCCTGGTGATTAGGCTCTGTGAGCGCATAGCCCTGCGGCGCCACGAAGCCGCCGTGCGCCTGCGCGAACAGTTCGGCGAACTTGATCGCCGTCAGGTCTTCGAGATACGCGCCCATGGCCTGCGCGCCCACGGGCAGGCCGTCGTGCGCAAAGCCCAGCGGAAAGCTCGTGGCGGGCAGTCCCGGCAGCACGGCCAGACCCACCCAGTGGAACAGTTCGACGAATTTCTGCTGTTCGGTCGTGCCGCCCACTTCGACGGGAAAGTCGCGCGCTTTCTGCGGCTCGGTATGGTCATGGCGAAACGCCGTGGTGCTCAGCACGGGGCTGAGCACGACATCGACCTGCGAGAAAACGGCTTCCCACTGCGCGCGGATCTGCAGGCGCTGTTCGTTGAGCTGCAGCCATTCGTCGTGCGTGATCTGCGCGGCGTTGCGCGTGGCCAGCGGCGAAGGCGCGCTCTCGCTTTCCTGTTGCGCCGCCGCTGGCGCGCCAGGCACAGAGGAATATTTGAGTCGGCGATAGATGTCGTTGGCGGCCTCGAGGTCTGGCAGTGCACTCTCCAGATCGGCGCCATGGCGCACCGTGACGCCTGATTTGCGCAGCGCGTCCAGCAGGCGCTTTTCCACGGTCTTCTCCACGTCCGATTGCTTGCGACCGGGCCAGGTGCCCAGCACCAGTACGCGGAAATCAGCGAGCCTTTCATGGCGCGGCGCGGGCAGCTCCAGGCGCCAGCCCTTGGCGGCGAGCGGATCGCGGTTGATCAGCACCTGCAAGGCGATCGCCAGGTCCTGGGCGCTGCGCGCCAGCGGGCCGGCGACGGACAGGTCGCGCGGCGCGAGGCGCACGGGCGGCAGTCCGGTTTTCGCGTAATGCACGATGCCGTAGGTCGGCTTGTGGCCGAAGATGCCGGTGAAGTGCGCGGGAATGCGGATCGAGCCGCCGATGTCGGTGCCCAGCTCCAGCGCGCTCAAGGCCGCGGCGATCGCCGCCGCAGAGCCGCCCGACGATCCACCGGGCGTGCGCGCCAGATTCCACGGGTTATGGGTCACGCCGTAGACCGGGTTGTAGCTTTGCAGATCGGCCAATGCCACGGGCACATTGCTCTTGCCCAGTATCACCGCGCCCGCGGCGCGCAGCGCCGCCACGGCCGGCGAATCGCCCTCGGGCACATGGTCGCGGTGGGCGGCATTGCCCACGCAGGTGACCAGACCTTCGACATGGAAATGTTCCTTGACGGTCACAGGCACGCCCAGCAGGGGCCGCCGCTCGCCGCGCGCCAGCGCCGCGTCGGCCTGGCGCGCCTGTTCGCGCGCCGATTCCCAGTCCGTGGCGACGATGGCATTGAGGGCCGGATTGAAGCGTTCGATGCGCGCGATCTGGTGCTCGATCAGATCGATGGCGCGCAGTTCGCCCGCTGCCAGGGCCTGCGCCTGTTCATGCGCGGGCGCCCAGGCCCAGCGTTCGAGCGCGGAGGTGAGATCAACAGGGATGGTGGTCATGGTCCGTCTTTCCTTTGCTGTCTTGCGGCTGGGTCAGTCTGTCAGCGCGAATTCATTGTGCTGCGCGGGCGTAGCCATGCGCAGCAGGCGGCGTTTGCGCTGGCGTTCGGGGTCGGGCCACAGTGCGCTGGCGACCAGCTTGCGGGTATAGGCCTGGCGCGGCTGGTCGAGGATTTCGGGCGTGGGCCCGGCCTCCACCACCTCGCCGCGGCGCAGCACCACGACCTGACGGCACAGTTCGCGCACCACCGAAAGGTCGTGGCTGATGAACAGGCAGGCAAAGCCGTTTTCGCGCTGCAGCTCGCGCAGCAGGTCGAGAATGCTGGCCTGTATCGATACGTCCAGCGATGACGTCGGTTCGTCGGCCACCAGCAGCAGCGGATCGAGCGCGATGGCGCGCGCGATCGCCACGCGCTGGCGCTGGCCGCCCGAAAGTTCCACGGTCAAGCGATTGCGCCAGGCCGCGGGCAGCCGTACCTGATCGAGCAACTGGTCCACGCGCCGCCGCAGCTGCGCCTTGTCGAGCTGCCGGTGCGCGCGCAGGGGCTCGGCAATGGCTTCATCGAGCGTCATGCGCGGGTTGAGGGAGTTCGCGGGGCTCTGGAACACCGCGCCTATGCGCGCGCGCAATTCGGGCGCGCTGCCGGGCGAGCGCCTGCCCAGATCGTGGCCGTCAAAGACCACGCGCCCGCTGGAGGGCGCAATCAGCCCCAGCAGGCTGCGGCCTATGGTCGATTTGCCCGAGCCCGACTCGCCCACCAGCCCCAGGAACTGGCCCGCATGCAGCGCGAACGACACGCCATGGACCACGTCCGTGCGCCGGCCCCAGCCGCTGGAATAGCCCACGTGCAGCGCGTCCACGGCCAACAGGGGCGTCTGCGCAATCGGTGGCGCTGCCTGGGCCGCGTTGCGCCCGGGCAGGGCCGCGAGCAGTTCGCGCGTGTACGCCGCGGCGGGGGCATGAAACAGCTGGGCCGCGGGCGCGTTTTCCACGATGCGGCCCTGGCGCATGACGATCACGCGCTGCGCCAGATCGGCGACCACGCCCATGTCGTGGGTGATGAGCAGGACTGCCATCTGCCGGTCGCGGTTGAGTCGCCAGATCAGATCGAGGATTTCCTGCTGCACCGTGACGTCCAGCGCCGTGGTGGGCTCGTCGGCGATCAGCAGCTCGGGCTCGCCCGCGAGCGCCAGCGCGATCATCACGCGCTGCAGCTGGCCGCCCGACATCTGGTGGGGAAAGGCCTTGAGCCGCGTCGCGGCCTCGGCGATGCCTACGCTGTCCAGCAGTTCTATCGCGCGCGGGCGGCGCGCGCCGCCGGACAATTCGGGGTGGCGCAGGCGCAGCGTTTCGTCGAGCTGCGCGCCTATGCAGAACACCGGGTCCAGCGCCGCCGTGGGGTCCTGGAACACCAGCGCGATGCGCCGGCCCAGCCAGGCGCGGCGTGCCGCGCCCTCGGTTGCCAGCAGGTCGGTGCCGTCGAAATTTGCGTGCCCGCGGACTTCGGTGTCGCCGGGCAGCAGGCCCAGCAGCGACATCGCGCTGGCCGATTTTCCCGAGCCCGACTCACCGACCAGGGCGACGATTTCCCCGCGCCCGATCTCGAAGTCAATGCCATGTACGGTCCAGGCCGGGGAATCGGCGAAGCGTATCGCCAGGTCGCGCACCGCGAGCAGCGGCGTGGTCTCAGCCATTGACTTCATGGCCGGCGTCGAGCCAGCGATCCAGGCGTGGCAAGGTGACCGCATACACGCCGAACGCGCGCCGCAGATTGGCCAGCGCGACAAACTCGTCGGGGCCGTGGGGCGAGCCATGGCCCGGCGGCAGGAAGTCGGGGCGCAGCTTCACGGGCTGGCCGCGAAACAGCAGGCCCGGCGTGCGGCCGAAGCCCGGGCCGAAGGTGACCGAGCGCGGCAGCAGGCGCGCATGGGTGCCGCCGCCCATGGAGAACGGTTCGGTGCGCGTTTCGGCCGTGCTGTCGAACGTGTCCTGCAGCAGCGCGACCAGCGGGCTGTTGCGGTCGATATGCATGGGGGCCGAATGCCGCTCCACGCGCAGCGTGCCGCCCAGCGGCGCCAGCGCCGCGCCCAGGGTCTGGGCAATGCGTTCGGGGTCGGCGCTGCGCGGGTAGCGGATGTCGACCTGCAGTTCGAAGCCGCCTTCTACGGGCAGCACCACGCCGCCGTTTTGCGTCAGCCGGCCGGTGTCTTCGTCTTCCTGCGCCGTGCCCGCGCCCAGGCCCCAGGGGTCGGCCAGCAGCTGCGCCACGACGTCGGCCGCGGCCAGATCAGCGCCTTGGACCAGCCCGGCGCCGCTGAGCGCGCGCAGCAGCAACGTAATGGCGTTGACGGTGTTTTCGGGAAAGGCCGCGTGGCCCGACTGGCCGCGCGCCAGCAGCTGCGTGGCATCGCCTTGTGCCTGCGCCGTCAGCGTCGCCGCGAGTTCGGCGGGCAGGCGTGCCAGCGCCTGCTGCACTTCGGCCAACGGCAGCGCCAGCGAAACCGCTGCAGTGGCCGGCACGGCATTGGCCGCCACGCCCGCGCGAAACTGCGACAGCACCGGGCCCGCGGGAACGCGCAAGGCCAGGTTCAGCATGCCTTTTTGCGCATGGTTCACGGGAAAGCCCCCGTCGGTCACGATGGACACGCGCGGCACCGGATAGTGCTGAACGTAGTGCGCGATGTCGGACATGCCGGCTTCTTCCGCGCCGCCGTAGATGATGCGTACCGTGCGCTGCGGTTGCAGCCCGAAATCGCGCAGCGCGCGCAGCAGGTAGAGATCGGCCAGCGCCGGCCCCTTGTTGTCGGCCGCGCCACGGCCGATGACGAAACCGTCGCGCTCGAAAGGCGCGTACGGCGAATGCACCCAGTTGTCGCCCGCGGGCACGACATCGAGGTGGGAGACCAGGCCGATCTCTTCGGCGGCCTCGCCCCACAGCACCGACAGCGCGTAGCCGTCGTGGGTTTCGGTGCGAAAGCCGAATTCGTGTGCGCGCGCGGCCACCAGATCGAAGATGCGTGCGACTTCGGGCCCGAACGGCTGACCCGGGCGGGCCGCGTCCAGTTCGGCCACGCTGGGCACGGCCACCCATTGCAGCAGGTCGGCGACGAACTCCTCGCGGTGGGCGTCGAACCACTCGACGGCGCGCTCGAAAAGCGCACTCTCGTCGGGGCTCAGCGTGCCGCTTTGAGGCAGGGGCAGGGGATGGGGCAGGCGTTGGTTCATATCAGGATTTCTGCGAAGAGTTCTTGCGGCGCGGCCACAGGTCGGCGACCGGGCGCGCGGGGCGGCGGTTGAGGCGGCTGGAAAGCGCCTCGCCCAGGAAGTTGATGGCCAGCACCATCAGCACGATGGCGATGCCCGGAGGCATCCACAGCCACCATTGGTCGTTGAGCACCCGCATGCTCTGGGCCGCGGCCAGCATGTTTCCCCAGGACGGCTGGGGCTGGCGCACGCCCAGGCCCAGAAAGCTCAGCGCGGCCTCGGCCAGCACGCCTTGTGCCACGGCCAGCGTGGCGTAGACCAGGATGGGGCCGTAGCTGTTGCGCAGCAGATGCCGCAGCACGATGCGCAGCGGCGAGGTGCCCATGGCGCGCGCGGCGAGCACGAACTCGCGCTCGCGCAGCGACATGAATTCGGCGCGCACCAGCCGCGCCAATCCGGTCCAGTGCAGGATGCCGATGATGAGAATGACATTCCACACGCTGGCGCCGAACAGCGCCGCGAGCGTGATGGCAATCGCATAGAAGGGGAAGCACATCACGACTTCCGTGAAGCGCATCACGACCGCATCGACCAGTCCGCCGCAGTAGCCCGCGAGCGCGCCCAGCGCCACGCCTATCACCAGCTGCAGCGCGACGGCCGATACGCCCACCAGCACCGATACCCGCCCGCCGTAGAGAAGGCGCGAGAGCACGTCACGGCCGAGCTCGTCGGTGCCCAGCCAATGGCCGTCGCCGGGCGCGGCCTCGATGGCGAACAGATCTATTTCGTCGGGCGCGAAAGGTGCGAGCCAGGGCGCGAACACCGCCAGCGCGACCATGAGCGACAGAATCGCGGCGCCGATCACGAAGAACGGGTCGCGCAGCAGGCGGGAGCCGGCGCGCGGCGCTGCGGCCGCCGGCGCGGCAGGCGCGCCGGCGTCGGCACCAAGATGGACGGCCGCCAGCGGCGCCGTCGTCGACAGATTCAAGCCGGGAACACTCATCTCACC
>NZ_JAHCDD010000122.1 GCF_018413525.1 Acidovorax sp. CCYZU-2555 | reverse complement strand
TCGTCCACACTGGCATCAGGCCGGGCGCATGCCCGGACCCACCTATAAAACCAGGAGACTTTCATGCGATCCATCGACGCCAACGCTTTCCCTCTCACATCGCGCCGCGCCTGGCTGCAGTCCGCGGGGGCGCTGGTCGCCGTCGCGGCCCTGCCCGCCTGGGCGCAAAGCCGCGGCAAGGGCGGCGGCCGGCTGGTCGTGCCGTTCGCGCCCGGCGGCGGCAACGATGTGTTCGCGCGCCAGATGACGCATGGCCTGCAGGAGATGTTCGGCTACAACATGATCGTCGAGAACAAGGCCGGTGCGGGCGGCAATCTGGGCACCGAGATGGTGGTGCGCGCCTCGCCCCAGAGCGAGACCTATCTGCTGGGCCATACCGGCACGGTGTCGATCAATCCCGAGCTCTACAAGGGACTCAAGTTCAACGCCTCCACCGACCTGCAGCCGGTGGCGATGTTCGCGTCCTCGGCGCTGCTGCTGGTCGTGCCCGAAAGCTCGCCCATTCGCTCGGTGGCCCAGCTGGTCCAGGCCTTGCGCACGCGCGGCGCGCAGATGAACTATGCGTCCAGCGGCGCGGGCACGGGCGGCCACCTCACCGGCGAAATGCTGGCACATATGCTGGGCGTCAAGGCCACGCATGTGCCCTATAAAGGCACGGCGCCGTCGCTGACCGATGTCGCCGGCGGCCTGGTCGACTTCAGCTTCAGCGTGATTCCCGCGGCCCAGGCGCTGGTCAAGGCCGGCAAGCTGCGCGCGCTGGCCATCACGGGAGCCCAGCGCCACTCCCAGCTGCCCGACGTGCCCACCGTCGCCGAATCCGGCGTGCCCGAACTCGCGCAGTTCGAAAGCTCGCTGACCTATGGCCTGCTCGCGCCCAAGGGCACGCCAGCTGCGCAGGTGAAGAAGCTCGCCCAGGAAGTGCTGCAGGTCGCGGCCCTGCCTGCGTTCCAGTCGAAGCTCGGCGTCGAAGGCGCGGTGCCGCTGCTCGGCGATGCCAAGGCCTATGCCAAGAAAATCCAGCAGGAAAGCGCCAAGTGGGCGGCCGTGATCAAGGCCTCGGGCGCCTCGGCCTGAATCGATGATGTCCTTGATGCACGCCTACCTGCGCCCGCAGGATGCCGACACGCTGTTCACCGACGACCAGTGGATAGAGGCCATGCTGGGTTTCGAATCCGCGCTGGCCCAGGCCCAGGCCGAATGCGGCGTCATTCCACACGACGCGGCCCAGGCGATTGCCCAGGCCTGCGCCACGGTGCAGATCGACGCCCAGGCGCTGGCCGCGCGCGCGCACAGCAGCGGCGCCATGGGCATGGCGATCCTGCAGCCCGTGCAGCAATGGCTGCGCGCCCACCGCCCCGAGGGCCTGGACTGGCTGCACTGGGGCTCGACCACCCAGGACGTGGTCGACACCGCGCACGCGCTGCTCACGCGCGACGCGCTGCAGCGCCTGCTCGCCGAACTGCAGGCGCTGCAGCATGGCTTGATGGCGCTGGCCCAACGCCATGCGGCCACGCCCATGCTCGCGCGCAGCCTGATGCAGCCCGCGCAGGTCACGAGTTTCGGCTTCAAGTGCGCGCAATCGGCAGCGGCCCTGCAACGCTCGCGCCAACAGCTGCAGGCGCTGGCCGCGCCGGCCCTGTGCGTGCAGCTGGGCGGTGCCGTGGGCAATCGCGCGACGCTGGGCGCATCGGCCGCGGCGGTGGAGCAGGCGCTGGCGCGCCGGCTGGGCCTGCAGGCCTGCGGCTACAGCTGGCATACGCAGCGCGATGCCTGGCTGCGCCTGGCGATGGAAGTCGCGGTCTGCGGCGGCAGCCTGGCCAAGCTCGCCAAGGACTGGTCGCTGATGTCGCAATACGAAGTCGGCGAACTGCATGAAGCGCCGCGCGGCAGCACGTCGAGCGCCATGCCGCACAAGCGCAATCCCGTGCACTGCATGCAGGCCGTGGCCCAGACCCAGCCCGTGCCCCAGCTCGCGGCCACGCTGCTGGCCTGCATGGCCCAGGCCCACGAACGCGGTCTGGGCGAATGGCAGGCCGAAGTCGCGCACGCGGCCAGCCTGTGGCGCCATGTGCATGCGGCCGCGTCGGCCTTGCGCAGCGCGGCCGAAGGCCTGCATGTCGATAGCGCGCGCATGCAGCAGCACATCGACGGCCTGCAGGGCGTGGTGTATTCCGAGGCGCTGGCCCAGGTGCTCGCGCCGGTGCTGAGCAAGCCCGCGGCGCAGGCGGCCGTCGCCGAATGCGCGGCCCAGGCCTTGTCCCAGGCCCAGCCGCTGCACCTGTTGCTGGGCCGCTGGCTGGAGCAGCACGGCAGCGCAGATTCCCAACTTTCGCACGCACTCGCCGCAGCCGCGGACCCGCGGCAAGCCGTGCAGGCCTCGGCCCAAGGTTGCCAGGATCTGCTGGCCCTGATCCATACCACCACCGACAAGGAGCCCGCCCATGCCCTCCATCAATGAAGACAGCCTGCGACAAGGCCTGCACAACCGCCGCCGCGTGCTGGGCGAAGCCTGGGTCACGCAATCCGTGGAGAACGCCAATGCGCTCAACGTCGAGTTCCAGCGCATGATCACCAGCTATGCCTGGGACGGCATCTGGAGCCGTCCCGGCCTGGACCGCCGCACGCGCCGCATCATGGTGCTGGCCATAACCGCCGCCATGGGGCGCTGGGAAGAGTTCGAGCTGCATATCCGCACCGGCCTGCTGGCCGATCCCGCCGACCCCGAAGCGGCCGCGCTGGACCTGGCCACCATCCAGGAAGTGCTGCTGCAGACGGCGGTCTATGCAGGAGTGCCGGCCGGCAATACCGGCATGGCGATGGTGATGAAAGTGCTGCGCGAGCTGGACCTGGTTCCGCCCAAGGCCGATTTCTTCGCTGCGCCGCCCGCCACGGCACCCTGAAGGTTCAGACCGCGCCCAGGTCTTCGGCCCGCAGCACGTAAAGCGCGTAGAACGGCAGGCCGAACAGCATGCGAAAGCCCGGGCCCATCACGCTGTAGGGCCAGCCATAGTCGTCCATGACATTGAACGTCTCTGCCAGCCGCAGCCGCTCATGCGCCTGCGTCAGCTCCGACAGGCGCCTGGGGCCCCAACGGAACTCGGCCGCCGTGTGCTTGACCGAAGGGTGCTGCTTGGCGCGCCCGATGGCAAGCCAGCACATCACATCGAACGCGAACGACGAGCCCGCGGGCGCGCGCTCGCCGAACGTGCGCAAGATGGCCTGCACTTCGGCGGGCTGCAGATACATCAGCACGCCTTCGCAGAACAGGAACACCGGCGCGCCCGTTGGCGTGGCCGGCAAGCCCAATCTGTCCCACCAGTCGGGCGCCGTGAGGTCCAAAGGCAACACGGCGTGGCGCTCGCCCGCGACCGGCAGCAGCGCGCGCCGGATCTCCAGCACTTCGGGCAAGTCGGCATCGGTCATGCGCGCCCGGCCGTTGTCGAGCCACTGGAAATAATTCGACAGGCCGCAGCCCAGGTTCACGACATGACCGTCTGGATTGGCCTGCAGAAACTGCGCGGCCAGCGCCCGAAAGCGCTGCGTGCGTGCCAGCACGCCATAGACACTGTGCCGGTCGCTCAGCCACTGCGTGCCATCGTCACCCAGCGCCGTGAGAATGCGCGCCGCATGCGCGTCGCCCAGCGCCAGCGCCGGGAACATGGCGTCGCCCAGCGCCCGCGCGGCCAGCGGAATGCGCAGCGTCGACGGCACGGCCGACAGCGGTGCGTAATGCACGGGTGTTGCTGAAATGTCGAGTTCTTGGTTCATGTTCACCTCCGGAAAATCACGCCATGCACGCCTGGCGATCTCTGGGGGAATGTACCGTTATGTCGCCTGCGCACTGAACAGGGAAATGACATCGCATCGCGGAAAAAAAGCATGGCTGGCCGGCGAACCGATGGCTAGCAAAAACGACCTTGGAGACTGTGAAGTCTCGGATCGCCCCACGATGAAACGGGTGGAGAGCGCGGCGCCTTGCTGCGCTCCCCAATGACTGAATCATAACCTGCTTGAGAATGAATATCATTCAATGACCTTGCATGTTGCAAGGATCTACGGCGGCCCTGCATTGATGGCACCCCATTTCGCGCCAATAACGCCCACATCCCGGATACCGCGGTGCTGGCGCGAAAGGCCTCTGCATGCGCCGCGCGCTACGGTGTACTGCCAGCGTCTTTTTGCCGCCCATAGTCCAGCTATGGCAGGAAAAGCCGCGCCGCCCACCGCCGCCTGACGGCATGCAGAGGTTCGCTAGATGGCGATCGCCAGATCGTCCCATTCGGCCAGCGTTGCGCCGGCGGCAATGAACTTGCCATAGGCCGCCTGACGCTGGGCATCGATCTCGGTATTGCTCGCGCCGCTCTTCCAGTAGCCGGCAATCGCCACATCTTCCTTGCCCAGCCCGACCAGCGTGTGGAAATGCTGGCGAATCGCGCGCATCTCGTCGCGCTCGCCCGCGCCCCACACCACATGGCTGGCTGCATCGGGCAATTGCCTGGCCTGCTGCAGCAGCAATTGAGCGCCCGGCGCCTGCAACGGCACGCGGTGCAGCTGCAGGCCCGCGATGCGCGGCAGCTCAGCGAGCGCATGGGTGTCGTCGGTCGCTATCCAGCCCTGGCCCTGCGTGCCCGCGGGCCACTGGTGCAGTATGGAATGCAGCGCGGGAATCGCGGCGTCGTCGAGGAACAGCGCCACGCGCCGGCCTCTGGCCTCGGGAATCTGGATGTTGGCGCGCGGCCCGGTCAGGCGCAGCGCATCGCCCACGCGGGCAAACGCCGCCCAGCGCATCATCGGGCTGTCGGCGCCATGCCGCACCACGTCGAACTCGACGCGCGCCTGCACTGCCGAAAAGGAACGTGCGGTATAGATGCGGGAGACCGCGCCCGTGCGGTCGTCGAGGTGGATGCGAAAAGCCACATTGGGCAGTGTCCAGCCCGGATCGTCGGCCGACGTGGCCAGCGCGATGCCGACACGCAAGGTGTGGGCAGAGGGGAGGTCCAGGGAGATGACGGTGGCGTCCACTTCATGCAGGCCACGGTTGTGGTCTTCGGACGCGCGCGGCGTGATGGCTTGGTCTTTTGGAAGCATCGGTCCTGAAAGCAACTGCGGGAAAAAGTGCATGGCTGGCCGGCGAACCGATGGCTAGCAAAAAACGACCTTGGAGACGGTGAAGTCTCGGGTCGCCCCACGATGAAACGGCGGACAAGCCGGCGATGCGCGTCGTCTTGTCCATGGATGAAGCATAACTCAAATGAGAATGAATATCATTCATTGACCGCTATTTCATTGCAGTCTTTCCTCAGCGCACCGTCGAAGGCAGATACCCGAAGCGACTGCGAAAGCGCTGCGCGAAGCGTGCCTGCGACTTGTAGCCGCAGGCCAATGCGATGCGAGCCATGCGCCAGGACGTGGTCTGCACCAGCATCATCGCGTGGTGCATGCGCACTTCCATCAGCAGCTCCTCGAAGCGCCGGCCCTCGCCAGCCAGGCGCCGGCGCAGCGTCGCCTCGCTCATGGCCAGCGCGCGGCCGGCCTCGGGCGCAGTCCAATGCTGGGCCGGGGCTTCGGCGATCAGCGCGCGCAGGCGCTCGGCCGTGGCCGGCGCGGCACTGCGCGGCGCGAAAACATGGCCGCGCTCGGCCAGCGCGGCGAGCAGGTCGAGCAGCCGGTACTGCAGTCTTTCGTCGCTCACGCGCCTGAGTTCCACGCTTTCGCAGACATGGCGCAGCGTGTCCGCCAGCTCCTCGTCCAGCGCCAGCATCCGCCACGCGCCGCGCGCTTGCGGCGGCGGCGCGGCGCTCGCCCGCGCGCGCTGGAAAGCGTCCAGCAGCGGCGCCGCGAAGGTCAGAAACACCGAGCGAAAACGCTGCGCATCGCCCCCGGGAGTCTTGCGCAGATCGGCGCAACTCTGCGGCGCGACCAGCAACATCGATTGCGGCGAGTCCACCGTGATGTGCTCGCCGCCGGAATCGAGCGCCAACCGCCCCTCGGCGATCCACAGCAGCGTCGCCTCATGGAACACGAAGCGCGGCGTCTGCTGCGGCTGACGCAGACAGGGCTGGGCGAGGCCGCACAGGCCGCGCCGCAGCACGGGCGTGCCCGGCGGCAATCGCCAGTCAGTCCTGACCTCGATCACCACACGCCTCAGCCCACGGCGACCGCCGGGTTGAGGCTGTAGAGCCCGGTCAGACTGGCCTTGCCCAGCACCGGGGCCGACGCCAGGGCCGCGAGCACGTTGTCGCCCGTCAGCGCGCCTTCGACGTCCAGGCGCGGCGTGGCCAGCGCATAGACCGTGAAAACGTAATGGTGGACCAGCGTGTCGTTCCACGGCGGGCATGGACCGTCGTAGCCGTAGTAGTTGCCCTTCATCCCGTCGTCGCCCGCGAACCAGCTGGTGTAGTCGTTGATGCCATGGCGCAGACCTTCAGGCGCGTCAGGCCCGGGCTTGCCGCCGGCGGTCACCGCGCTCGAATGCGCGCCGGCGTCGATCTGCGTGGTGCCGGCCGGAATGTCGAGCAGCAGCCAATGAAAGAAGTCCACGCGCGGCAACGTGGCCGGCACTTCGCGGCCCTCCTGATTCACATCGTCGCCGCGGCTGGGCACGTCGGGGTCATGGCAGACCACGACAAAGGATTGCGTGCCTGCGGGCACATCGTTCCACGCGAGGTGGGGGTTGCGGTTCGACGACAGCGCCACATGGGCGCTGGCGTCGGGCACGCCAAAAGCGAATTCGCCGGGAATCGCCTGGCCGTCCTGGAAGCTCTGGCTGGTCAGCTGCATGAAGAAATATCCTTTGAAAGTTCGGCGCTACAGATGCACCGGCCCTGCCATCGTATCGGTGCCGCATGCGACCAAGATTTCTTATCCGATCAAAATGCGCTCCGAACCTGTCATTTTGATGGACTGCGCGCATTTTTTCAGCAACTGTGACGCGGCCAAGGGCGGATATCGGCCCACAGGCCGCGCAACGCAGGCGGCTGCTACGATCAAGCCAAACCAAGCCATTCTTAGAACCCTTTCTTTTGCCCGACCGCTCGCCGCAAGGCTGCAGAAGTCCCAACCCGGCCCATGGAATCCAATGGGTTTAAAACGATGAAAATTGCCACCTGGAACGTCAACTCCCTCACCGTGCGCCTGCCCCAGGTGCTCGACTGGCTGCAAGCCAATCCGGTCGATGCGCTGGCCCTGCAGGAACTCAAGCTGACCGACGACAAGTTTCCGCTGCTGGCCTTGCAGGAAGCCGGCTACCACGCGGTCACGCACGGGCAGAAGACCTATAACGGCGTCGCCATCCTGAGCCGCACGCCCGCGCGCGACGTGGTGCGCAACATCCCCGAGCACGACGACCCGCAGGCGCGCATCATCGCCGCGACGCTAGACACCGCCAGCGGGCCGCTGCGCCTGATCAACGGCTACTTCGTCAACGGCCAGGCGCCGGGCAGCGAAAAGTTCGCCTACAAGATGCTGTGGCTGGAAGCGCTGCGCGAATGGGTGCGCAAGGAACTGGCCGCGAACGAGCGCCTGGTGCTGGTCGGCGACTTCAACGTCGCGCCCGAAGACCGCGACTCGTTCGACCCCGAAGGTCTGCGCGAAACCATTCACCACACGACCGAGGAACGCCAGCATTTCCGCGACCTGCTGGAACTCGGCATGACGGATGCGTTTCGCATGTTCGATCAGCCCGAGAAAAGCTTTTCCTGGTGGGATTACCGCATGTTGGGTTTTCAGAAGAACCGCGGCCTGCGCATCGACCATATCCTGGTCAGCGATGCCCTCAGGCCCCACGTGAGTGCCTGCGTGATCGACCGCGCGCCGCGCAAGAACCCGCAGCCCAGCGACCACACACCGGTAGTCGTCACGCTGGACTGAAGCCAGCAGGCAATCTCTGGCGCTGGAGGGAGTTCAGGAACGCAGCCAATGCAGCGCTTCGAGACCGCGCTGCACCGCCATTGCCTGGCGCAGCAAAATAATGCGCACCGCTTCGGGCAGACCTTCGCGCAGCGCCGCACGGTAAGCCATGTGCAGCATTTTCTCGGCGTCTTCGCTGGCGTCAAGAACGTCCTCGTTGCTTTGCGGCGCGATGACCGACTTGATCGACTCCCAGCCGCGCAGCAAGGAATCGGCAAATGCACGATCGCCCTTGTTGTGCGTGGGCAAGGCAAACTCGTGCACCAGCTCGGCGGAAGCGGCTTCGAACGCCAGCAGATGCCGCTGCAGCATCTGCTGCACCAGGCCGGTGGGAGCCTGGGCAATGGCGATCTGCAGGCTTTTCGCGGTCTGCAGGTTCAGACGCTGCAAGCCCTGCAGCACGGCCAGCAACTGGACCTGCGACAGGCCCAGCACGGGATCGGGGTTGCGCATGCGTTCCCACGCGGCCTGTACGGCACTCGATACCTGGCGCCAGGCGAGCAGACTCGTGCCTTTGCTGCCCGGCCATTGGGCTTCGAGCAACGGCAGCACTGCCGCCAGATCATCGGGATATTGGACCGCGGCCTTCCAGCCGAGCTCATAGGCGGGGCGGTACTGGTCATAGCCGCGACCGCTCACATAGTTGGGCTGGAGATGGTAGTGGTCGTGCCAGAAAGCGTCCTGGAGCACATCCTGGGTCGCCTGGATCATGGGGTTGCCGTTGGCGGCGTTGCGGGCGGTAGGTGTCTGACGGTGCAATTCTTCACTCCAGCGTAATTGACGCTGGGTTCGGCGTAAAAAAGAAGAATCGGCAATCCGGGGGTCAGGCATATGAACACGCTCTCCGCACACAAAAACAATATGACCCAATTCTCGTCAAGTTAGTGGCGCTTGCGGGTCAGTGGTTCCTACACGATGGCGTAGGACCGGGATGACGCCTGGTGCGTCCCAGGCGCGCAGGCAAGGGCGGTCTGCGCCCCTGCCCGGCTTCATCCCCATACTCTCAGTGCTCTTCGCCCGCTTCGAGACCCAGCTCCTGGATCTTGCGGGTGATGGTGTTGCGGCCTATGCCCAGGCGCTGCGCGGCTTCCATGCGCCGACCGTGGGTGACCTGCAAGGCGGTGCGAATCAAATGCGACTCGAAGCGCCGCGTCAGCACATCCCACACATCGGTCTGGCCGCTTTCGAGCAGCAGCCGTGCCTGCACGTCAAGCAGCGGCTCCCAGGTGGACGGCGCCGCGCCCCCCACAGGCGCCTCGACGCTGGCCGCTTCGTGCGCTGCCATCGCCGGCACGAAGGCGGCCGGCTGGGCCTCTTCGCGCTCGGATACGGGACTGCTGTCCTGCGCCGCGAAAACGGGGGCCACGGGCGCGCCAACGCCGCCCGCCGACGGTTCCTGCAGCACTTCGGGCGGCAGGTCCTTGACCGATATCTGCTGCGCGGGTGCCATCACCGTGAGCCAGTGGCAGATGTTTTCCAGCTGGCGCACATTGCCCGGGAACGAGAACGTTTCGAGCCGCTGCAGCGCCGCTTCGGCAATCCGCTTGGGCTCTACGCCCAACTGGCGCGCGCTTTGCTGCAGGAAGTGACGGGCCAGCATGCGCACGTCTTCACGGCGCTCGCGCAGCGCGGGCAGGCGCAGCCGGATCACGTTCAGGCGGTGGAACAAATCCTCGCGGAAACCACCTTCGCGCACGCGCTGCTCCAGGTCCTGGTGGGTCGCGGCGATCACGCGCACCTGCGACTTCACGGGTGCATGGCCGCCGACGCGGTAGAAATGCCCGTCGGACAGCACGCGCAGCAGCCGCGTCTGCAGGTCGAACGGCATGTCGCCGATTTCGTCGAGAAACAGCGTGCCGCCATCGGCCTGCTCGAAACGCCCGCGACGCTGGGTCTGGGCGCCGGTGAACGCACCGCGCTCATGGCCGAACAATTCGCTTTCGAGCAGGTCCTTGGGGATGGCCGCGGTGTTGATCGCCACGAACGGGCCGCCCGACACGGGTGAATGCTTGTGCAGCGCGCGCGCCACAAGCTCTTTGCCCGAGCCCGACTCGCCCGTGATCAGCACCGTCACCTGGCTTTGGCTCAGGCGGCCGATCGCGCGGAACACGTCCTGCATGGCCGGCGCCTGGCCGAGCATTTCTGCATTCAGCGGCGTCTGGTCCTCGATGATTTCTTCGCGCTGGCTTTCTTCCACCGCACGGCGGATCAGCTCCACCGCCTTGGGCAGGTCGAAAGGCTTGGCCAGGTACTCAAAGGCTCCGCGCTGGAATGCCGAGACGGCGCTGTCCAGATCGGAATACGCCGTCATGATGATCACCGGCAGGCCCGGCTGCTGGGTGCGCACCTGCTCCAGCAGCTGCAGGCCCGAACCGCCCGGCATGCGGATGTCGCTGACCAGCACCTGGGGCGGCTGGCGCGCGGCATCGCTGGGGTCTACATCGGCCAGCGCCTCGAGCACTTCACGCGGATTGGTGAAGCTGCGGGTGGGCAGGTTTTCCCGTGCCAGGGCCTTCTCCAGGACGAAGCGGATCGAGGGGTCGTCATCTACTATCCAGATCGGCTTCATACTTTCTTGCTTCCTTCCGCTTGGGAGTTGTCATGGACCTCAGGGCAAGGGGATGAGAATGCGGAAATCAGTGCATCCTGGCTGGCTGTCGCATTCGATCAAGCCATCATGCCGCTGCACAAAGGTCTGGGCCAACGTCAGCCCCAGACCCGATCCGCCATCCCGTCCAGACACCAGTGGATAGAAAATCCTGTCCCTGATGGTCTCTGGCACGCCCGGTCCGTTGTCTATCACATGCAATTCCAATGCCAGGCGGTAGCGTTGTTTACCAAAAGTCACCTGGCGCGCGACGCGCGTGCGCAAAGTGATGCAGGCATCGCCTTGAACAATGCGCGCCGACAGCGCCTGCGCGGCGTTCTGCACGATGTTCAGTACGGCCTGGATCAGCTGCGCGCGGTCGCCGCGGAACTCGGGAATCGAGGTGTCGTAGTCGCGCCGCACGCTCAGGCCCTGCGGGTATTCGACCAGCACCAGCGAGCGCACGCGCTCGCAGACTTCATGGATGTTGACGTCGCCGACCAGATGCGGGTGGCGGTGCGGCGCGAGCAAGCGATCAACCAGGCTTTGCAACCGGTCGGCCTCGTGCACGATCACCTGGGTGTACTCGCGCATCTCGGCCGATTCCAGATCCATCTCGAGCAACTGCGCCGCGCCGCGTATGCCGCCCAGCGGGTTCTTGATCTCGTGCGCGAGATTGCGGATCAGCTCCTTGTGCGCCTGCGTCTGCTCGATCAGCCGCTCCTCGCGGTCCTGGCGCACCTGCTGCTCGAGCGGCGACATTTCGATCAGCACATGGCCCGAGCCTTCGGCGATCGACACGATCACCTGCATGGGAATCGCTTCCTTGGCCTGGCGGTGCAGGCTGGCTTCGAAGCGCAGGGCCGCGTAGTCCTGTACGCGCGCGCCATCCATGGCCTTGTGCAGCAGCGCGGGATCGACGAAATGCTCGGCGAAACCGCTGCCTTCGAGCATGCGCCGCGACAAGCCCAGGGCGTTCTCCAGCGCCGCGTTGGCAAACAGCACCGAACCGTCAAGCTCCAGCACGGCGATCAGGGTACAGAGCGAATCGAAGACATGGTAGGCGCTTTCCGCGCGCCGGTTCTCAAGAGAAAGGGACATGTACGTCTTCAGTTGACCGGAGCGTCCGCGGATGCTGCAGGCAGGCGGGAAATTTCACGCCGCAGGCCCTCGATGTCGCTCTGGTAGCGCGCGATCTGCGCCTTGAGATTGGCCGTGCGTTCGATATAGCCCTGGGGATTGCGCAACTCCAGCGCCGAACGCTCGGGGCTGCCGTTGTTGTACTCGAGCTCGAGCTGGGCCATGCGCTC
>NZ_JAHCDD010000121.1 GCF_018413525.1 Acidovorax sp. CCYZU-2555 | reverse complement strand
GGGTGGCTGGCGGCAAGCATCGCGACCGCGCGCGGCAGGAAGATGCTGACCGACAGCGGCAGCACGCCGACCACCACGCGCCCGCGAATCTCTCCGCGCCAGGCCGAGAGGTCGCTGTCCATGCCGCGCACTTCGGCCAGGGCCAGCTTCACGCGGCGCAGCAAAGCTTCGCCCGCGGGCGTGAGCCGGGTGCCGAACGTCAGCTTGTAGAACAGCTGCAGGCCCAGGCTGGTCTCCAGGCCTTGCAGCGCCGCATGCACCGCGGGCTGGGTCAGGCCCAGCGATTGCGCGGCCTGCGACTCGCTGCCGCAGTCGGCGATCGCCATCAGCGCGCGCAGCTGACCCGCGGGAACGATTTCGGCAAATCGCTGGGGCAGGGGGGAGCGCCGCGTGGCCAGCGTGGTCGCGGCCTGGGCTTCGGCCGCGCCGCTCGACAGGTGCTGGAGCATGGCTTCGATGCGCGTGGCCAGCTGGCTGCCCAGCGTGGTGGGCATCATGCCGCGCGCGCCGCGCATGAACAGCGACAGCCCGCAGGCTTGCTCGAGCTGCAGCACCGAGCGCGCGACCGCGGGCTGGGACAGATGCATGGCCTCGGCGGCGCGCATGGTGCTGCCGTGCTGCACCACGGCCAGCATGGCGCGCATCGCGCGCAACTGCCCGACCAGCGTGGGAAGATGCGTGGCGATGCCGGGCGCTGGGCCGGCCCAGGGGGCGATGGAAAGGCTCATGTCGATGCGCTCCGCGTGGCGTTGGTGGGGCTGAATTCATTCTCCCATAAGAAAAACGCATTGGTCGGCGCGATAGCGGCATTTGCCCGCGGGCGCCAGCCGTGGAATGCTGTAGGCCTGGATCAAGACGGCACATTGCAGGCCGCGCAATCCGAGGAGACACGAATGAATCACGATATCGAACGCCTGTTCATACGCCAGGCGTGCCAGGATCTGGTGCTGCGCGCCGCGGCCTGCGCCGACGCCGGCGATGCCCAGGCCCTGGCGCAACTGTTCGCCGAAGACGCCGTGCTGCAGCGCCCCAGCGGCGATGCGCTGCGCGGGCGCGCGGCCATTGGCGCGGCCTATGCACAGCGCCCCGCGGGCCGCCTCACGCGGCACCTGGTCACCAACACGCTGTTCGACTTCGCCGATGAAGACCATCCCGGCGCGCTGAGCCAGGTGCTGCTGTGGTCCTGCGACGAGGCCGCCGAGCCCGGACCGCACGGCCGGCCGGCCCATGCGCGTGAACTGGTCGGCGAGTTCGATGACCGCTTTTGCCGCGCGCCCGACGGCGGCTGGCTGATACAGCGGCGCGTGGCGCGTTTCGTGATGTTTCGCGACGCGACCTGAACGCCCGGTCTAGGGAAAACGAGGAGCAAACGGCGGCGCGCCACCAGAAGTGATTCTGTACACTCAATTTCATTAAGTACACGCAATGAATAGCGTGGCACATGGTTTCGCTCCTGCGGGGCGGAACATTCGCAACCAGCAAAGGAGCATCATGGCGGGAAACAGAGGCGTTGTTTATGTGGGGCCGGGCAAAGTGGAGGTGCAGGAAATTGCGCTGCCCGACCTGGTCGATCCCCGTGGTCGCAAGATCGAGCACGGCGTGATTCTCAAGGTGGTTTCGACCAACATCTGCGGCTCCGACCAGCACATGGTGCGCGGCCGGACCACGGCCCCGGTGGGCCTGGTGCTGGGCCATGAGATCACCGGCGAAGTCATTGAAGTCGGGCGCGATGTCGAAACCCTCAAGAAGGGCGATCTGGTGTCGGTGCCGTTCAATGTCGCCTGCGGCCGTTGCCAGACCTGCAAGGAGCAGAACACCGGCGTGTGCCTGAGCGTCAACCCGTCGCGCGCCGGCGGCGCCTACGGCTATGTCGACATGGGCGGCTGGGTCGGCGGGCAGTCCGAGTACGTGATGGTGCCTTACGCCGATTTCAACCTGCTCAAGTTCCCGGACCGCGACCAGGCCCTGGCCAAGATGCGCGACCTGACCTGCCTGACCGATATTCTTCCTACGGGCTACCACGGCGCGGTCACCGCCGGCGTCGGCCCGGGCAGCACGGTCTATGTGGCCGGCGCCGGCCCGGTAGGCATGGCGGCCGCGGCTTCGGCGCGGCTGCTGGGCGCGGCCGTGGTGATCGTCGGCGACGTCAATCCCTCGCGCCTGGCGCATGCGCGCAAGGTCGGCTTTGAAACCGTGGACGTGTCGCTGGATGCGACGCTGGGCGAGCAGATCGCGCAGATTCTGGGCACGCCGGAAGTCGACTGCGCCGTCGATGCCGTGGGCTTCGAAGCGCGCGGCCATGGCCATGCGGGCGCGCAGCACGAAGCGCCGGCGACGGTGCTGAACTCCTTGATGGAAGTGACGCGCGCCGCGGGCAAGATCGGCATTCCCGGGCTCTATGTCACGGACGACCCGGGCGCCAAGGACACTGCGGCGCAAAAAGGCGCTTTAAGCATACGCTTCGGCCTGGGCTGGGCGAAATCCCACAGTTTCTTCACCGGCCAGACGCCGGTCATGAAATACAACCGCGCGTTGATGCAAGCCATTCTGTGGAACCGCATCAACATCGCGGAAGTTGTAGGCGTGGAAGTCATCTCGCTCGCCGACGCGCCGCGGGGCTACGCCGAATTCGACGCCGGCGTGCCGCGCAAGTTCGTCATCGACCCGCACGGCATGCTGGGCACGGCACGCGCCTGATCGCGCCTGTGATGGGCTGGGCGCGGCGCGCAGGCGCCGCGCTCAGTCGGGCCGCACCGGCGCGCGGCTCTGGTCGTTGTTGATGTGCACGAACTTCTGCAGCAGCCGTATCAGCTCCAGCTGCTCGTCGGCTTCCAGGCTCGAAAGCATGTTGGCGCTCAACTGGTGCACGCCGGTCACGAAGCCCGACAACATCTGCGTGCCCGCCTCGGTCAGGACCAGCCTGCGCTGCCGGCGCGGCAGCATCTCGCGCACGATCCAGCCCTTGGCTTCGAGCCGGCGGGCGATATCGGCGGCCGTCGAATTGTCCAGACCCACTTTCAGCGCGAGCGTGACCTGGTCTATGCCAGGCGTCTCCTGCAGCATGCGCAAGATGGCGTACTGCACGGGCGTCACATCGCGTCCCAGTTCCTCATGGAACATGGAAACCGCAATCTGGTGCGCGCGACGGATCAGGTGACCCGGCTGTTCGTACAGGTCAAGCGACAGGTCGGAAGGGTTCTTTTTCATTGAGCAGATGGCGCTAGGAGTATGAGACCGAGTGTACGGGCCGCAAACCCCGGGCCATGCCAGCAGTCTTCGTGCGGGCCCCAGGTTTCGCCGAGGCCCGCACGCCAGGCTTATGCCGTATACAGCAAGCCCGATTCCAGCACGCCCACCAGCTCGGCCGTAGGATGGGCCAGCGCGTACTGCACGGCCGCGTCGACCAGCTCACGCGAAGCCAGTTCACCGCTTTGCAGCTGCTGCACGAACGGCTGCAACTGCTGCTGCGTGCCCGCGCTGCCCGTGGCATTGGTCCAGAGCAATTGCACCAGCTCCTGCGCCGTGAACGCATGGCCTTTTTGCTGTTGCAGCGCGTCGATCGCAAAACCGCTGAGCACCTCGACGCTCATGCCGGAATCCAGTGCGGCCAGACCCGCGCCCGCCAGTCCCTGGTGCGCAAGCCCCTGGGTGCCGAACAGCACCGACAGCAGGCCCGCCACCTGGCCGGCCGAACCCTCGACATCCAGCGCCACGCTGACGTCCTTCAAGTGCAGGCGTTCGATACTGATCGATTCGGCCATATTGCCGTCGATCAGCGACGTGGCTTCCCAGCGGTGGCTGCCGGTGTGTTCCAGATGCACTTCGGCGCGGTTGAGCTCTATGCGCAGTTCATCGTGGCCGGCCGTACCTTGGTTCAGTTCCGGGATCACGTCCATGCGCACGATCTGTGCGTTGTCCTGCAGACCCGCAATCAGCTGCTGGGCCGTGAGGCCGGGGAACAGCGCGGGCGCGGCCTGCAGCACCACTTGGGCCACCTGCAGAGCGGTCAACTCGCTGTGCTGCTGGGCCCAGGCGCCGTGCTCGGGGGTAGGGGCCAGGCCCAGCCAGCGCGTGGCGATATGCGCCACGGCGGCTTCGGCCTCGCTGTCGGCGATATACAGCGCCGGGCCATTGTCAAACTTCACTTGCTCTATGGACTTCAGGCGATCGACTTCGCCCGTGGCCCGGTGCGTGGACACCAGCACCTGGCCGTCGGTGGCCAGCGTGTAGTCGGCCAGGCTGCCCGACTGCAGCGCGCTGTCCCAGCCCAGGCCGCCGTCGAGGCGGTCGTTGCCGCTGCCGCCCGACAGCGTGTCATGGCCCGTGCCGCCAAACACGATGTCGTTGCCCGCGTCGCCGAACACCTGGTCGTTGCCGCCCAGGCTGCCCACGGTGTCGTTGCCGGCGCCGCCGTGCAGCACGTCGTCATCGGCGCCCAGCACCATCCACTGGTCACTGGCATCGCCGATGGCGAAGTTGCGGCCCTCGCCACCGATGACCCGGACGCTGCCGATGACGATGGCAAACTCGACGCGGCTCAGGTCCAGCACGCTACCCGCGGGCAGCGCGCGCGCATCGATGACCAGTGCTTCCTGGCGCAGCGGGTGGGAGAGATCGCTCTCGCCGGTGCCCGTCGTGCCTTGAACCACGATGGGCTGGCTGGAGGCCGTGGCGCCGGGCGCGGTGCTGAACGTCAATGTGCGCACCGTGACCTGTGACTGGTCGCCGACCGTGGGCACATAGGCGTCTATGCCTTGCTGCAGCAGCGTGGCGAAGTCACCGGGCAGCGTGCGCGGCGAGGTCGCTGCCATGAGCTTGTCGCGCAGCGTCAGGTTGGCGCCGCTGCTGCTGTCGGAGCTGACGCCCACGCCCGTGGGCAGGCCCACCTGCACCAGGATGTTGCCGTTGGCGTCCTTGGCCAGCGGTACGTCGGCCAGCGCACTGTGGAGCGTGTTGGGGTCTTCGTTGCGGTTGGGCGTGACCGGGGCGACGCGCGTGGTCGTGGTGGTGACGCCGTTGCTGTCGGTGCGCGTGGTGGTGGTGACGGTGGCGCCGTCCACGGTCACCGGGGGCAGCGAGGGCTCGGTGGGCTGGGTCGGCTCGGTGGGCGTCGTGGGCTCGGTCGGTGTGATCGCTTGCGCGGTGGTGAAGTTGAACGTGGTCGCATCACCGAGTGCGACGGCGGCGTTGCCGGCTACATCCAGGATGGCATCGGTATCCCAGGTGAGGTGGTAGGCGGTGCCAGCTTTCAGCGCCGCGGCGGGCGTGATGACCAGGCGGCCGGCGCCGTCGATGGTGGCGGTGATGGCGACCGTGGTGCCGGCCAGCGTGTCGTGCAGCAAGATCTTGGTGGCATCGGCCGAGCCCAGGCGCTCGCCGAAGTTGAGCACCAGGGCCGCGCTGGTGGCGACGGCGGAGGCGTTGTCGGCGGGGCTGCTCAGCGCCGGGTTGAAGACCGGGGCCGTGGCGTCCAGCACGTAGGTCTGGATCAGCGGTACACCTTCGTTGCCCGCGGCGTCTATGACTCGAAGGCGCAGCGTGCCGCTGCCGGGCAGCGTGACGTTGTTCCAGGTCAGCGCCGTGCCCTGGACACTGGCGGTGATGTCGTCCCAGGTGGCGCCGTCG
Source organism: Acidovorax sp. CCYZU-2555 (assembly GCF_018413525.1). Classification (GTDB taxonomy): domain Bacteria; phylum Pseudomonadota; class Gammaproteobacteria; order Burkholderiales; family Burkholderiaceae_C; genus Comamonas. The sequence goes on along the minus strand of NZ_JAHCDD010000121.1, from coordinate 6,352 downwards.
TCGAGCGAACCATAAACACTCTCTCCGGTATCCAACGCTGTACTGAGCGTGGCCGTGATGGTCTGGACTGCGGTGTTGGTGATGAAGTCCGCGGTGTTACCGCCCGTGTCTTCCGAGAAATGCAGGGCGCCGAAGGTCTGTATAGGCACCGTGGTGTCGATGACAATGTTCTTGATGGCGCTCAGCGAGCCAGCGGTTCCCGGCGTGGGCAGCGTCAGCACGGCGTTGTCGCCGCCGGAACTCTGGATGGTGGCGTCCATGAGCTGCAAGGCCGTGCTGTTCAGGTAGTCGAGATCGGCGCTGTTGTCGCCGGCTTGCACGGTATAAGTGAAGCTCAGGGCGGCGCTACCCGAGCCGCTGCTATAGAGGGCCTGGCGGCCGGGTTGGCCCAGGTCCAGCAGCAGCACCGGCGTGCCGCCCGTGGTATCGACGTTCACCACCTGGTCGAAGCTGACGACGATGGTGAGGGTGGTTCCCGCCTTGTAGCTGCCGTTGGCCTGCGTGGCGCTGATACCGGAGATGGACGGGTTCAGCGGGTTGACCGTGATGTTGATCGTGTCGGTGTCGGACTTGGGGCCGTTGCTGCCGGAAAAGCCCAAGTCATTGGATACGACCGTGATGCTCGCGCTGCCCAGGTGGCCGCTGGTGGGCGTGAAGCTCAGGCCCTGCAAGACCGCGTTGACCGGGCCCGCGTTGCCCTGGACGGTCACGGTGGTGACATCGGTGCTGCTGCCGCTAACCCACACGTCCGGCGAGAAGGGCAGGGTCAAGGTTCCATTGGTGGCGGTCAGCGTGACTTCCAGAATATCGCCATCCACATCGCCGACTGTGATGGCATTGCCGTTGGCGGTGCTGAAGACCAGGGTGGCGTCCTGCTTGACGGTCTGGGAGTCCGGCACGGCGTTGACCGGAGCGTCGTTGAGCGCATCCACGGTCACTGTGCGGGTCAGCACGCCGCTGTCCAGGCTGCCGTCATTGATCCTGAATTCGATGTTCCGTGTCGTGGTGTCCGGGTTGTCCGAAGTGCTGGTGTAGGTGACCGCGCGCAGGGCCGCCTGCCATTGGGCCGGGCTGGCACTTGCCGTGGACGTCAGGCTCAGCGTGGCGGATGGCGCATCCCAAGAGGCGCTGATGTCGCCCATGGTCTGGGCGACGGCCACCAGGTCCAGCAGGTCGGTGCTTTCCGCATTGGTGATCCGGACTGTGGCGCTGGCCAGGTCTTGGCTGTCCGGGTCGCTGACAACGATGCCGTCATCTATGACTACCGGCGTCGAGGTCACGTTGGCGCCTTCCGTGAAGGCCGCATTGCCGCCTGCGCCAGCGGTGAGCACCGGCGCATCGTTGACGGCGGTGACCGTCAGGGTCGCGGTATCGGTGAGCGACGAGAATGCAGAAGTGCCGCCCGCTGTGGTGGCATCGACCTTGCTGCCTTCGGAGCCTGTGCTGCTGGTCTGGTCCCAGGCCTTGTAGGTGATGGCGGGGGTTTCTCCATGCGGCCCGTCCGGTGTGAAACGGAGCTTATCGGTGGCGCGAAGGAGCAGTGCCTGGGTGATGCTCACGGTGCCCACATCGCTCCAGGTCGAGCCGGAATCGGTACTGAACTGCCACTTGCCATAGGTGGCGCTGACGCCGGTGATGGCAACGCCCTGAAGCGCACCGGTATCGACATCGGATATCCCCCCCAGCAGCGCGCTGACCAGGTCGCCGGCGTTGTCGATCGCACTGTCGGACAGCGGTGACAGCGTGGGCGCTACGGCAGTGAGCACCGGCGCATCATTGAGTGAGGTCACCACCAGGCTGGACTGGGCGGTGCCGGTGGAGAACGCCGTGCTGCCGCCATTGCTGGTGGTGTTTGCCAGACCGGGTATCGCCGTGGTCGAGGCCGTGCCGGTACTCCTATCCCAGGCACGGAAGGTCAGGCCCACGTTCTCCCCGTTGTCGGCGTGCGGCTGGTAGCGGACCTGGGTCGTTGCCGTCAGCAGCAAAGCGCTGGCGCTGGAGACGGTGCCGAAATCTGTCCAGCTGCTGCCGTCGGTGGAGTACTGCCAGGTGCCACTACCGCTGGTGGAGGTCACGGCGATGCCGACAAGCGCGCCGGTATCGACGTCGCTGTAGTAGACGCTGCCAAGCAGGGTGCTCACCAGGTAGCCGCTGGTGGTGGTGTCTTCGTCTACCGATGTCATCGTGAACGGTCCGCCGCTCAAGGTGGGCGCATCGTTGATCGACACCACGGTCACGGTGCTGCTCACGGCCACGGCGGTCGCATCGATGCCCCCATTGGCCGTGCCGCCGCTGTCGCCTACGCTGGTCAGGGTGACCACCCGCGTCGATCCCGACGGCGTCTCGCTGTCGTTGCGGTAGGCCATGGAGTTGACGATGGTTTGCGCCACCGTCGCCGAGAGACCGGCATGATTCAGGGTCACGGTGGCTGTACCGCTGGTGAACGAGACCGCGACGTTCACACCGTTGCCGGTTGTGGTCGCGGAGCTTCCGTGGACCAGGGACACATCGCTGCCGTCGATCACCAGCTTCTCGGCAGCGCCGTTGACCACGTTGGTGACCGTATAGGTCATCTGGGTCACCGTTTGCCCGGCCTCGACGGTATTGATCGCGGTGCCGGAGAACAGCGCGACCGCGCTGCCGTTTTCGGTAAACGTCGGGTTGGAGCCCGTGGCGCTCACCACAGGCGCATCGTTGAGCGCCACGACACTGACGGCCACCGTGGAGGTTGCGCTGGTGCCGCCGGCGCCGTCTTCCAGGCTGATGGAAATCTCGCGCGATGTGGTGGAAGGGCTGATGGTATTGCTGTTGCGGTAGGCCAAATTCTGCAGCACCGCGGACACGTTGGCCGGCGTCGCGTCGCTGGTCAGGGTCAGCACCAGCGCAGTGCCGTTGCTGCCGCCTGTGAAGCTGCCAATGGTCAAGCCGTTGTACAGGACCGAGGCCCCAATGACCGCCACCTTGTTGGCGCCCGCGCCCTGGTCGCGGATCAGCAGAATATCTTCAGCGGAGTTGCCGCCACTGGTGATCTGGATGGTGAGCTTGCCGCCATTGAAATTGGCCGAGTCGGAATCGGTGACCGTGGCGTTGCCGCTGGAGTCGAGCAGCACCAGGGCGCTGTCCTCGATGAAGCTGACGGTGTCGCCGTTGAGGTTGGCGATCACAGGTGGGACATTGGGGAGCACTGCGGCCGCGACCACAATATCGTCCATCCAGAACTGGATATCCGCAGAGCCGCTCTGCTGAACGATACGGAACTCGTCTATGTTCTTCCACTGCGGGTTGGCGCTTGCATCGATCGTCACCGTCACCGACGTTGCGTCGTTGGCGGTTTCCGTGAAATCCTGCTGGGCGACGACATTTCCATCGCGGTATCCGACCACGCGTAGAGTTGGCTCTGACAACCCGTTTTTAAGAACGAAGGACTGAAGCCAGAACTCCGCCCCCGACGTGGCAAAGAATTGGACTGACTGGGCTACGGTGAAATATCCATTGACGCTGAGCGCTCCATCGCCCGGTCCCGCAAGTTGCGTATCTGAATTGAGCTGGGTTACGTCCAAATAACTGGGTTTTGATCCTGTGGACGGCGCATCCGTGTCGGACGATGTCAGCAGACGCACTGTCCACGCATCGAACGAGCGAGGACTGCCCCCCTGACTGCGGCCACTGGTTACGGCCACCTGGTCGAAGTTCAAGGAGACAGGAGCCGCCAGCAATCCGGCATACGCCGACAGATCCAGCGGCACTGCAACGCCCGTGCCTGTCCAGGCTTCCAGCACGCTGTCGCCGCCCAATGCCGGCGCGCCGGTCGGGTTCGTGGAGGCCGCCACCTGTCCGCCCGTGGCCTGGGCCAAGGCGTTGATGAACGCAAGTCCGGCTTCGTCTTCGGCCACGTTGCAGCCATACAGCAGCCAGTTCGCATCGGGGGCCAGTTGCGCGCCCAGCGCCGCAAGTGCATCCGCGTGGGCGTGGATGGTTGTCGTGTCGTAACGCTGCCCGCCCAGAACCACGTAGCCGTCGCCTCCATGGGAAAGCAGATCGAGCGTATCGACGCTGTGCCCCTGCTCGGCAAGTGCCTGCACGGCATCGGTAATCTGCTTCAACGGACTGGTGCCGTGTTCCAGAAACAGAACGACGCCGCTTTCATCCAACTGCGAGAGCAGCGCCTGCGAAACAGTGACGGCGGAATCAATAACGATTAGGCGGGTAGGGTTCATGGCAGGGGGCTTTCGCAGTGAATGAAGAAATGGAGTGCACGCCCCGCACGCAAGCCCCGGTGGCGTGCGCCGAAGCTGCTGCTTTGGTTCCGGTGATCACCACCAATCAGCCCATGGAAGTCGTTCCCTGGTCATGCTGCAGAGGCGAACAGCATGTGACTGGTTGCGGTGGCATATCGAGACTCGGCAGGCGACAGAGAATCCCTTGGCACATCGAATAAAAATTATACAAAAAACACAATTACATACAACTACGGGCAAGTGAGTTTTCCGCATAAGAATCCACACTCCATTTGCTGGAGAGCGGCCCTGCTTCAGGCGTGCAAAGCAGTGCTGCATCAGAGGTCTGGCTTTGCCTTGGTCGCGGATGTTCACGCACGGCCGTTCGTCGCCAAGCAGGGCGCTGCCAATCCACATCGAATGCGAAAGTAGCTTCGCCAGCCCCTTGTCAATAGGGAAATCCGCAGTCTTTGACCGCTTCAATTTTGCCCCATGGTTCAGTACACTGAATCATATTCAGCACACTGAATGAACTGATCCATAAAGACAAGGAGCCTCACGATGTTTCCCAAGAATGCCTGGTATGTGGCCTGCATGTCCGATGAAGTCGGCGCCAAGCCGCTGGGTCGCAAGATCTGCAACGAGCCGATGGTGATCTATCGCAATGCCGCGGGCGCGGCGGTGGCGCTCGAGGACTTCTGCCCGCACCGCGGCGCGCCGCTGTCGCTGGGCACGGTCGTTGATGGCAAGCTGGTCTGCGGCTACCACGGGCTGGAGATGGGCTGCGATGGCAAGACGGTTTCCATGCCGGGCCAGCGCGTGCGCGGCTTTCCGCCGGTGCGCGCGTTTGCCGCGATCGAGCGCTATGGCTTCATCTGGGTCTGGCCGGGCACGGGCGTGCCCACGCCGCTGCACCATCTGGAATGGGCCGAAAGTCCTGACTGGGCCTACGGCGGCGGCCGCTATCACATCCATTGCGACTATCGGCTGATGGTCGACAACCTGATGGATCTGACGCACGAGACCTATGTGCACGCCAGCAGCATTGGCCAAAAGGAAATCGACGAGGCGCCGGTCAACACCAAGGTCGTGGGCGACGAAGTCGTCACCAGCCGCTTCATGGAAAAGATCCATGCGCCGCCGTTCTGGCGCATGGCGCTGCGCGGCAACGGCCTGCCCGACGACCAGTTGGTCGACCGCTGGCAGATCTGCCGCTTCACGCCGCCCAGCCACGTGATGATCGAGGTCGGCGTGGCGCTCGAAGGCAAGGGCGGCTACGACGCGCTGCCCGAGCACAAGGTCTCGAGCATCGTGGTCGATTTCATCACGCCCGAGACCGATACCTCGCACCACTACTTCTGGGGCATGGCGCGCAACTTCAAGCCGCAGGACCAGGCGCTGACCGACACCATCCGCGAAGGCCAGGGCAAGATCTTCTCGGAAGACATGGAAATGCTCGAGCGCCAGCAGCAGAATCTGTTGCGCTACCCCGAGCGCAAGCTGCTGATGCTCAACATCGACAGCGGCGGCGTGCAGTCGCGCCGCGTCATCGACCGCTGGCTGGAAGCCGAGCGCAATGCGCCCAGTGTCGCGGCCGCGATCGCCACTGCGGGAGCCGCCGCATGAGTGCTGACCTGCTCACTGTGCGCGTGGTGCGCAAGACCATGGAAACCGAGGCCATCTGCCGGCTCGAGCTGGTGGCCGACGGCGGGCAGCCGCTGCCCGCATTCACCGCGGGCGCGCATATCGATGTGTTCGCGCCCGGCGACTTCGTGCGCCAGTATTCGCTGAGCAACGACCCTGCCGAGACGGGCAGGTATGTGATCGGCGTGCTGCGCGATCCGGCCTCGCGCGGCGGTTCGCTCTCCATGCACGATGCGGTGGCCGAAGGCGACCGGCTGCAGATCAGCGCGCCCAAGAACCACTTCGCGCTGGCCCAGCCCGCGCGCGAGCATCTGCTGTTCGCGGGCGGCATAGGCGTGACGCCCATTCTGAGCATGGCGCGCCACCTGGGCGCCACGGGCCAGGCGTTCAAGCTGCATTACTGCACGCGTTCGCGCGCCCACACCGCGTTTCTCGATGTGCTGGCCGCGCCGCAGCTCGCGCCCCATGTGGCCCACTATTTTGCCGACGGC
>NZ_JAHCDD010000120.1 GCF_018413525.1 Acidovorax sp. CCYZU-2555 | reverse complement strand
TGGTGGCCGTGCCCAAGGCCTGCCCGGTGCACGGCGGCAAGCTCAAGAGTTTCGACGCTGCGGCCATTGCCAACCGGCGCGGCGTCAAGCAGGTGCTGCGCGTGGACGACGCCACCGTGGCCGTGGTGGCCGATACCTTCTGGCGCGCCAAGAGCGCGCTTGAAGCGCTGCCCATCATCTGGGACGAAGGCGCGAACGCCACGGCCTCGAGCGAAAGCATTGCCGCATCGCTGCGCGAAGGGCTGTCGGCGCAGCAGGCCTATGTGGGCAACCGCATCGGCGACGCCAAGGGCGTGCTGGCCCAGGCCGCGCGCGTGATCGAGGCCGACTACGGCTATCCCTATCAAAACCATGCGCCCATGGAAATCCTCAGCGCCACCGTGCGCTGGAGCGCCCAGCGCTGCGAGATGTGGGGCCCGACCCAGGTGGCCGATGCCGCGCTCGACGAGATGGCCAAGGCCGCGGGCCTGCCTGCCACGGCCTGCGAAGTGCACACCATGCGCATAGGCGGCAGCTTTGGCCGGCGCCTGTACACCGACTACGTGCGCATCGCGACGCTGATCGCCAAGCAGGTGCCCGATACCCCCGTCAAGATGATGTGGACACGCGAGGAAGACATGGCCCAGGGCCAGTACCACCCGGTGACGCAATGCCGGCTGCGCGCGTCGCTGGACAGCGCGGGCGAAGTGCAGGCGCTGCACATGCGGCTGTCGGGCCAGTCGATCTTTGCCTACCATGCCCCCACGCGCATCACGCCCGAAGGCGGCGACCCTATCGTCTACCAGGGCCTGGTCGCCGAAGGCGCCGAGATGGCCATGGGCTATACCTTCCCGCACTTGCTCGTGGACCACGCGATGCGCAACCCGCATGTGCGCCCCGGCGCCTGGCGTGGCGTGAATCTGAACCAGAACGCCGTGTACCTCGAGTGCTTCATCGACGAACTGGCCCATGCCGCGGGCCAGGATTCGCTGGTGTTCCGACGCAAGCTGATGGCCACACACCCCAAGCACCTGGCCGTGCTCGAAGCCGCGGCAAAAGGCATAGGCTGGGACTCGCCCGCGCCCGCGGGCCGCCACCGCGGCCTGGCACAGATCATGGGCTTTGGCAGCTATGTGGCGGCAGCCGCCGAAGTCTCGGTGACCGACGGCAAGCTGAAGATCCACCGCATCGTCGCCGCCACCGATCCCGGCCATGTGGTCAACCCGCAGCAGGTCGAGACGCAGATCACGGGCTCCTTCGTCTACGGCCTGTCGGCCATGCTCTACGGCGAATGCACGGTCAAGGACGGGCGCATGGAGCAGCAGAACTTCGACACCTACAACGTGCTGCGTCTGGACGAGATGCCCGAAGTGGAAGTCATCACCATGCCGTCGGGCGGCTTCTGGGGCGGCGTGGGCGAGCCGACCATTGCCGTGGCGGCGCCGGCGGTGCTCAACGCCGTGTTTGCGGCCACGGGCAAGCGGGTGCGGCAATTGCCGCTGAAGAACACGCAGCTCTAAGCTGCGCCTGGCCCTCTCGGCGCAGGGCCAGGGCCGTGACCGCGTGGCCGTTTACCAACCGGCGTGCTAGCCGGGCACCACATCCGCGCGGCCGCGCTGCCACCACGCCATCACCGCGCAGCCCGCCGCAAACACCGCCATCACCACGATCAGCGAATGCGGCGTTCCCTTGGGCAGGGCCGCCAGCAGCAGCGACGAGATGATGCCGCTGCCGTACTGCAGCGACCCGATCAAGGCCGCGGCCGAGCCGGCGAGTGCGGGCGGAACGCGATCGAGCGCAGCTGCAGTTGCGCTGGCCGCAATCACGCCGTTCATGGAGAAGAACACGAAGACCGGCAGCACGATGCCCGGCAGGCCGCCCAACTGCAGCAGCACCACGACCACGCCGATCAGCATGGCTGCCGCCGCGACCGCACTGGCAACGCGCAGCAGCCGGTCCAGGCTGTAGCGGCTGACCAGCTTGCGGTTGATCAGGCTCACGGCCATCAGGCCGACGATGTTCACGCCAAACAGCCAGCCGTAGTGCTGCGGCGCGACGCCAAAGTACTCGATGTACACATGCGGCGAGCCGGTGATGAACGCATAGGCGCTCACATAGAACAGCGTCACGCACAGCGTGTAGCGCATGAACACCGCATTGCTCAGCAGCGCGCGGTAGTCGGCAAACGCCGCGAGTGCCGGCGTCGTCGCACGGCGCTCGACGGGCAGCGTCTCGGGCAGGCGGCGCAGCGCGAACAGCATCAGCACGCCTATGCCGGCCAGCAGCCAGAAGATGCCGTGCCAAGAGCCAAAGCGCACGATCTGCCCGCCCAGCAAAGGCCCGGCGATGGGCGCAATCGCCATGATCACCGTGAGCGTGGACAGCGTCTGCGCGGCCTTGGTGCGCGGATAGAGGTCACGCACCATGGCCCGCGCGAGCATAGGCCCGGTGCAGGCGCCAAAGGCCTGGAACATGCGCCAGAACACGATCTCGCCCAGCGTCTGCGACAGCGCGCAGCCGACCGAGCCCACGACGAACAACAGCACGCCTATCACCAGCGGCCGGCGCCGGCCTATGCGGTCGCTCACCGGACCCCAGACCAGCTGCGCGAGCGCGAAGCCGACCAGAAAGCTGGTGATGGTCAGCTCCATGTTGCCCTGCAGCTCGCGCGCCATCTGCGGCATGGCCGGCAAATAGATGTCGGTGGACAGCGAAGTGAAGGCCATCAGCGCGCTGAGTACCAGCAGCAGCCGCAGTTCGCTGGCCGGCGCGGCCGGGCGCGCCGGCATCGATACCGCCATCAGGCGGTCTCGGCCGCAAGCGACGCCATGTCGATCACGAAGCGGTAGCGCACATCGGCCTTTTCCATGCGATCGAAAGCTTCGTTGATCTGGTCCATGCGAATCATTTCGCAGTCGGGCAAGATGTTCTTCTGGGCGCAGAAGTCCAGCATTTCCTGCGTTTCGCGTATGCCGCCGATCGGCGAGCCCGCAATGCGCCGGCGGCCCAGCAGCAGCGGCACGGTGTTCATTTCCTGCATGGGGCCGACCTGGCCGACGATGACCAGCGTGCCGTCCACGTCCAGCAGCGGCAGGTAGGGATCGACCGCGTGTTTCACGGGCACGGTGTCTATGATCAGGTCGAAAGCATTGGCGGCCTGGGCCATGGCCTGGGGGTCGGACGAGGCCAGCAGCCGGTGCGCGCCCAGGGCCAGGGCATCGGCCTCCTTGTCGGTGCTGCGGCTGAGCACGGTCACTTCGGCGCCCAGGCCCACGGCCAGTTTCACCGCCATATGTCCCAGCCCGCCCAGGCCGATCACGCCCACGCGGCTGCCCGCGCCCACATTCCAGGTGCGCAGCGGCGAATAGGTGGTGATGCCCGCGCACAGCAGCGGCGCGGCCCGCGCCAGGTCCAGGCCGGCAGGCACGCGCAGACAGAACTCCTCGCGCACCACCAGATGCTTGGAATAGCCGCCTTGCGTGTTCTCGCCGCTGATGCGGTCGCGGCCCGCATAGGTGCCGGTATTGCCCGCGCGGCACAGCTGCTCCTCGCCGCGGCCGCACTGGTCGCAGGCCATGCAGCTGTCGACCATGCAGCCCACGGCCACATGGTCGCCGACCTGGTACTTGCTGACCTGGGCACCGACGGCCGTGACGCGGCCGACGATTTCGTGGCCCGGCACGATGGGGTAGTAGCTCCAGCCCCAGTCGTTGCGCGCGGTGTGCAGATCGGAATGGCAGACCCCGCTGTACAGGATCTCCATCGCGACATCGTTGGGCCGCAGGCTGCGGCGCTCGAATTGGAACAGCGCGAGCGGGGAATCGGGGGTGTAGGCAGCGTAGCCGGTGGTTTTCATGGGCAACTCCATTGCGGAAAAAGCGGCAGGCGCGCAGAGGGCGCCCGAGATAGTGACCACTTTAGGGAAACCGCGGCCGCGGCACTAGTCCGTCATGGCTTGCAGGATTGGCAAGCTGCGCTTGCCAAAGAGGCGCAAATTGCCACGCTGCTGCCGCGCCAAGTCATGGGGCCGCGCCGCTGCCCAACCACTGCGTCACGCGTTCCATGGTGCGCCGCTCCTGGTCCATCTCGATGACGAAGCCTTCGCGCAGGTGCGCATTCGGGGCGTGGCGCGCCAGCACGGCGCGGCTGTTGCCGGGGCCATAGCCGCCATGGGTGATGAAAGGGATCAGCGTCTTGCCCGACAGATCGTGGGCAGCCAGAAAGGCGCGAATCACCGCAGGCGCGGTCTCGCCCCAAATAGGAAAGCCCAGGAACAGCGTGTCGCAAGCGGCCAGGTGCGTCGCCCGTGACGCCAGCGCGGGCTCGAAACCCGCGTCGCGCTCCTTGCGCGCCTGCGCCACTGTGGCCAGATAGTCCGCGGGGTAGGCGGCGCTGGGAACGATCTCAAAGAGCTGCGCATTGCGCGCGCGCTGAATCACTCCGGCGACCACGCGGGTATTGCCCGAGCGCGAGAAATACGCGACCAAGGTCTTCGATGGCAGGGCAGGCGTTTCGCTGCCGTGGGCCGCAGCCTGGGCGGAGCCGGCCACCAGCGCCGCCATCACATTGCGCCGGCCCGGGTCGTGATCGGATGTCATGGGAGTCTCTCTTTCATGGGGAGGGCAGCGACACAAGCAACGCCGACCAGGCAAAGATAGTCGTTTCACCAACCTTTGATTAGCGGCAGAATGCCGCAAAGACTTGTGAAACGGGTTCAGCAATGGCACGCGACAGCTACAACGACCTTCTTGCCTTCATTCAGGTGGCCCAGCAGGGCAGCTTCACGAAGGCGGCCGCGCAGATGGGCGTTTCGCCCTCGGCGCTGAGCCATGCGATACGCGCGCTCGAAGCGCGGCTGGACATGCGCCTGCTGACCCGCACCACGCGCAGCGTCTCGACCACCGACGCCGGCCTGCGCCTGCTGGCCAGCGTCGCGCCGCATTTCGCGGACATAGACGCCGAACTGAGCGCCGTCAGCGCGCTGCGCAACAAGCCCTCGGGCACGGTGCGCATCACGGCCTCGGAGTTTGCCGCGAGCTATCTGATCTGGCCCAAGCTCTCCCAGGTGCTCACCGACTATCCCGACATCACCGTCGAGGTGACGGTCGATTACAACCGCACCGATATCGTCGCCGAACGCTATGACGCCGGCGTGCGCCTGGGCGACGAAGTCGCCAAGGACATGATCGCGGTGCGCATCAGCGCCGACCAGCGCATTGCCGTGGTGGGTTCGCCGGCCTATTTCGCTGAGCGGTCCCTGCCCAAAAAACCGCAAGACCTGGCCGAACACAACTGCATCAATCTGCGCCTGCCCACGCATGGCGGCCTGCTGCCCTGGGATTTCCAGAAGGGCAGGAAAGTCATCAAGGTCAGGGTCACGGGGCAATGGATCTACAACAGCTCCACGCCCATGCTGCGCGCCGCGCTGGCCGGCCAGGGCCTGGCCTTTCTGCCCGAAGACATGGCGCTCGATCACCTGGCCAAGGGTGAACTGGTGCGCGTGCTCGACGACTGGTGCCAACCTTACTCCGGCTACCACCTCTACTACCCCAGCCGAAGGCAGACGTCCGGGGCCTTGGCCGTGGTGGTCGATGCCTTGCGCCATACCGAGCCCGCGCGACGCGCCCGAAAGCCCAAGGCGGGCGCAGCCGGCGCGCGCTGACGCCGAAGGGCCGGCGATTGCTGAATGCAGTTCACAGGTCTATGTCGAATTTGCCTACTTATCGGCGCACGCCCACCTAGGTACATTGCCAGGCGAACAAGCTGCGGGCCGGGCCCGCGACAAAGGACCTGGATGAACAACACCGTTTGGGGCCTGGCGCTGTGCGCCGCGGCCGCCACAGCCACCGCCGACGACAACCCGCCAAAGCAGCAGATCACGCCCGCGGGCAGCCAGGCGCCGAGCGTGGGTTCCGCCGAGTACTTCACGGGCCGCGTGCGTGTCGATCCGCTGTTCACGCCCAACGCCAGCATCAACGCCTCGGCGGCCTACGTGAGCTTCGAGCCGGGCGCGCGCTCGGCCTGGCATACCCACCCCGCGGGCCAGCGCCTGGTCGTGACTTCGGGCATGGGCTTGACGCAGGAATGGGGCCAGCCCGTGCAGACCCTGCGCCAGGGCGATGTGGTCTGGTGCCCGCCGGGCGTCAAGCACTGGCATGGCGCGGCGCCCCACAGCGCCATGACCCACCTGGCCGTGGGCAGCAACGTGAACGGCGTGACCGTCAACTGGATGGAGAAAGTGACCGATGAAGAATACAACGCCCGCTGAGCGCCACATGGTCCGCACCGTCGCCGCCACTCTGGCCCTGGGTCTGGGAATGGCCGGCGCCCAGGGCCAGGCCTTACCCGGCAGCGCGCCGCCGCAGCCCGCACAAACCACCGTCGCTGCGTCTGAAACGCTGTCCGCGCGCCAGCAGTCGATTGCGCTGATCGCGTCGTTCATGGCCGCCAGCGACATGCCGCGGCTCAACACCGCGTTGAACCAGGGTCTGGATGCGGGCCTGACGATCAGCGAGGCCAAGGAAGTGCTGGTGCAGCTCTATGCCTACGCGGGCTTCCCCAAGAGCCTCAACGCGCTGAGCGAGCTGCTCCAGGTGGTCGAGGCGCGCAAGCAGCGCGGCATTCAGGATGCCGCCGGGCGCGAGCCCAGCCGCGCCGTGGCCACGTGCGACGCGCTGGTCGCAGTGGGCCAGGACAACCAGACGAAGATTTCAGGGCGGCCGGTGCAAGGCCCGGTGTTCGATTTCGCGCCGGTGATCAACCAGTTCCTGCAAGCCCATTTGTTTGGCGACATCTTCGAGCGCGACAACCTCGACTGGCAAAGCCGCGAGCTGGCCACCGTCGGCGCACTCGCCGCCATGCCAGGCGTGCAAGCACAGCTGCGCTCGCATATGGCGGCCAGCATGCGAGTCGGGCTTACGGCCGCGCAGTTGCGCCAGTTGGCGCAGGTGCTGACCGAGCGCGGCGATGCGCAGGCCGGCGCCCGCGCCAGCGAAGCGCTCAAGCAGGCCTTGGCCGCGGCAGCCGGAGGCTGAACATGAAGGCCGCACTGACCTTGCTGACCACGCTGGCCGCGGCAGCGCTCATCACCGGCTGCGCCACGCCTTCCACCGGCTCGGGCCCGCTGGTGATCCAGGCCCAGGGCAGCTTTGCCGTGGGCGGAACGGTGCAGGCCACGCCCGGAAGCTACAACAACAATCAGCCGAGCGCCGCAGGGCAGAGCCTGCATGGCGATCATCTCTACGCGTTCTACCAAGTGCCGCAGCATGCCAGAAGCCTGCCCATCGTCATGCTGCATGGCGCGTTTCAGTCGGCACGCAGCTGGGAGACCACCTCCGACGGGCGCGAAGGCTTCCAGACGCTGTTCCTGCGCCGCGGCTACCCCGTGTATCTGGTCGACCAGCCGCGCCGCGGCCGCGCCGGCAACAGCACCGTGGCCACGACCATAGAGCCCACGCCCACCGACCAACTGTTCTTCGACCAGTTTCGCCTCGGCAAATGGCCGAACTACTTCGGCAACGTGCAGTTCGAGCGCAGCGCGGCGACGCTGGAACAATTCCTGCGCTCGGTCACGCCCAATACCGGGCCTTACGACGCCGGCGTGATCTCCAACGCCATGTCGGCGCTGTTCGACAGGACCGGGCCAGCGATCCTGTTCACGCATTCGCAGGGCGGTGGTCCGGGCTGGCTCACGGCAATCAAGAACGCCAACGTCAAGGGCATCGTCGCCTTCGAGCCCGGCAGCGGCTTCATCTTCCCGCAAGGCGAGCTGCCAGCGGCCATGCCCAGCGCGGCGGGCATGTTGTCGCCAGAATCGGTACCGCTGGCGGATTTCCGCAAGCTGACCCGGATTCCCATAGTCATCTACTACGGCGACAACTTCCCCATCGAGCCCACCACCGAGCGCGGCCAGGACAACTGGCGCGTGCGCCTGGCGATGGCCAGGCTGTGGGTGGCCGCCATCAACCAGCATGGCGGCGACGCGCGCCTGGTCCATCTTCCCGAGATCGGCGTGCGCGGCAACACGCACTTTCCCATGTCCGATCTCAACAACGCGCAGATTGCCGATCTGGTCGCGCAGTTTCTCGCAGAGAAGAAGCTCGCGGCGTTTTGACCGGCATCTTCCGCCTCGAATGAAGGCGCCGGCGCTATGCCAAACGCAATGCCGACACCGGCGCTGACGTGTCCTGTCCCAGCCGGAAAACCGCTACCGCCTGCACCAGTTGCTGCGCTTGCAGGTTGAGGCTGTCGGCCGCAGCGGCAGACTCTTCGACCAGGGCGGCGTTCTGCTGGGTCACCTGGTCCAGCTGCGCCACGGCATCGCTGACCTGGCCTATGCCCGTGGTCTGCTCGCTGGTGGCGGCACTGATTTCGCTGATCAGATCGCTCACGCGCTGCACCTGTCCCACGATCTCCTGCATGGATGCCCCGGCCTCGTTCACCAGCTTGCCGCCCGCATCCACCGCATGCACGCTGTTGGCGATCAGCGTCTTGATCTCTTTCGCGGCCTCGGCACTGCGCTGCGCCAGGCTGCGCACTTCGCTGGCCACCACGGCAAAGCCCCGGCCCTGTTCGCCCGCACGCGCGGCCTCGACGGCGGCATTGAGCGCCAGGATATTGGTCTGGAATGCAATGCCGTCGATCACGCTGATGATGTCGGCGATCTTGCGCGATGCCGCATTGATCTGCGCCATCGTCGCCACCACCTGCTCCATCACCTGACCGCCCTGGCGCACCGCCTGACTGGCGTTGCCGGCCAGTTGGGTGGCCTGGCGGGCCGATTCCGCGTTCAGCTGCACGGTGCTGCTGATCTCTTCCATGGAAGCCGCCGTCTGCTGCAGGTTGCTCGCTTGCTCTTCCGTGCGCTGCGACAGGTCGGCATTGCCGACAGAAATCTGGCCCGCGCCCGTGGCGATGCTGTCGCTGCTGGAGCGCACCGAGCCCACCACGCGGCGCAGCGATGCCTGCATGCTCTCCATGGCATGCACCACCGAGCCGCTGCGGGCCTTGGAGACGTCGATGTGCGTCGTCAGATCGCCCTGGGAAATCGCATTGGCCACCCGTGCCACGTCGCCAGGTTCGCCGCCCAGCTGGCGCGTGAGCCCGCGCGTGATGAGCACGCCCAGAACAACCCCCAAGGCCACACCGCCCAGTGTCAGCAGGATCAGCAGCAGGCGGATGTCCGCATAGATGGCGTCGGTTTCCTCATTCAACCGGCTGGCGGCAGCCATGCGTCGCTCCACCAGTTGGGACATCAGTTCATCGGCCTTGTTGGCCAGCGGGCGCACGACGGTGAACAAATGCTGGGTCGAGCCCCGGGTTTCATTGAGCGGCTCGGCACGCAGCAAGGCCACCGTTTGCGCCGAAGCCTGTGTGTAGGCCTGGACCGCCGAACGGGTCGCGTCCAGCAGCGCCTTGCCTTCGGCGGTCGCAAAAGCCTTTTCTGCCTTTTGGATCTCAGCCTGGGTATTCGACAGGCGTGTCTCCATCTCTTTCAGATGCGCGTCACGGTCGTCGCTGGAGAAGGCCAGGATCGCGCTGCGCAGTGCGCGCGTCGCGGACAGCAACTGGATATTGGCCTCGGCGGCCTGGCGCAAGCTGACGGTTTCGCGCGCATACATGGTGGTGGCCAGCGCGTTGATTTGTCCCGCTTTCAAAATGCCTTCAAGACCGATCAATGCCGCAATGGCGGCGATTGCCATAAACCCGGCAAGCAGCTTGGTGCCTACGGCCCACTGTGAAAACGCTTTCATTTGTACTCCGATAGTGATGATTCGACGCCAGTCCCGCGGCGGCGCCATGCCTGCCCTTACAAAGAGACACTTGTGTAGCGGGAGGCGAAATGTATTTCAAAACGTAACTCCATGAAAGTATGTAGGAATATGTTGTGTTATCTCTACAGAAATTTGGCCTATCCGCGCATCTGATTGGATTTCACCAACGAAAGCATGGAAAAACAGGGGCGCAAGCGACGGCTGCGCACGGCGGCGCAGGGGCTGCGTCCGGTCGCCGCATCGGCGCCGTTTTTCCCTCTGATAGCTGGCCCATGCTCCAGCGGCTAACGTGCTTGCAAGCAAGCCGGTTGCACGCATTTTTTTCAAAGCAAAAGTGATTGCAGTTTCAGCAATTCATGCTTCCACTAATTGCAAAGCTGGATTTATCATTAAGAAGAATTTCTTCCCAAGACCGCACAGAAAATGTCCTGGCCCGGTGCCGGTCACAACGTCAGCCCGCGCCGGACTGACCGCGCCAGAGAAGCGCAATGCGGCACTACATGGATATTGCAGCCGTTTTGCCATAACGGCAGCTTATGGATAGGCAACACCAGGCCGCTCACAGACCACGCAGCGCGCCCCTACAGTGGCGCCATGACCGCAGCGCTCCTTGTGGATACCCACGCACATGTCTTTCTGCGCCAGATGCCGCTGGCTGCCGCCCGTCGCTACGCGCCCGACTTCGATGCCACGCCCAGTGAATACCTGGGCCTGCTCGATGCGCATGGCTGTACCCATGGCGTGCTGGTGCAACCCAGCTTCCTGGGTGTAGACAACAGCTACCTGCTGGACGTGCTGCGCCAACACCCGCAGCGCCTGCGCGGCGTGGTGATGCTCGAGCCCACGACCACCGAGCAGGAGCTGGCGGCGCTGGCCGCGCAAGGCGTGGTGGGCGTGCGCTTGAACCTGGTGGGTCAGGCCTTGCCCGATCTCAGACTGCCGGTATGGCAAGCTTTCCTGGGCCGCATCAAGGCACTGGATTGGCATCTGGAGCTGCATCGCAGTGCGGCCGATCTTTCGCCGCTGATCGACGCCGCCGCAAGAACGGGTTGTCGGGTCGTGGTCGACCATTTCGGCCGGCCCGACGCCGGCAAGGGCAGTGCGGACCCCGGTTTCGCCGCGCTGCTGGGCCATGCGGATTCCGGCCGCGTGTGGGTCAAGCTGTCGGCCGCCTACCGCAACCATCCGCCGGGGACGGGCGATGGCGCGGCGCGTGAATGCGCACGCCAGTTGCTCGCGGCCTTTGGCCCGCAGCGCCTGGTATGGGGCAGCGACTGGCCGCACACCCAACACCAACATCTGGCCACCTACGGCGCAAGCCTGGCCGCTTTGACCGACTGGGTGCCGGATGCGGCCCAGCGGCGCCAGATTCTCGGCGCCACGGCGGCCGAGCTGTTCCATTTCACCCCCTAACTAAAATCATCCGGAGACAATATGCAAAGACGTTCCATTGCCCTTGCCATCGCCGCCCTGGCACTTGCGCCCGGCGTGCAAGCCCAGAGCACTTTTCCCAGCAAACCCGTGCGCCTGGTCGTGACCTATCCGCCAGGCGGCACGGTCGATGTGGCGGCGCGCATTCTGGGCACCAAGCTGTCCCAGATCTGGGGCCAGCCCGTGGTGATCGAAAACCGTGCGGGCGGCGGCGGCATCATCGGCGCGCAAGCCGTGCTGACATCGCCGGCCGACGGCTACACGCTGATGGTCGACGCCTCCAACCATGCGCAGAACCCGGCGCTCAAGAAGCGCATGCCTTTCGACACGCTGCAGGCGTTTGCGCCCGTGTCGCTGCTGGTGAAAGTGCCCAGCGTGCTGGTGGTCAATCCGGCGTTTCCGGCGCAGTCTCCCAAGGAACTGATCGCCTACACCCAGGCCAACCCCGGCAAACTGGACTTTGCATCGTCGGGCAACGGCTCGGCCCAGCATCTGGCGGCCGAATTGTTCGCGCTCAAGACCGGCGCCAAGATGACCCATGTGGCCTACCGCGGCGGCGGCCCGGCCATGGTCGACGTGATGGCAGGCAATGTGCCGGTGTTCTTCGCCAGCCTGGCCTCGTCGCTGCCGTTCATCCAGAGCGGCAAGCTGCGGCCCTTGGCGGTCGCAGGGCAAAAGCGCTCGCCGGTGCTGCCCGACACCGCCACCTTCACCGAAGCCGGCGTCGCTGGCGTCGACGTGTACGAATGGAACGGCCTGTTTGCCCCTGCGGGCACTCCCGCCGCCGCCGTGGAAAAGATCAGCAAGGATGTGGCCGCGGCCTTGAACGACCGTGAAGTCAAGGCCAAGCTGATGTCGCTGGGCGCCGAAGTCATCGGCTCCAGCCCCAAGGAGCTCGATCAGTTCCGCCGCGCCGAAATCACCCAATGGACGGCGCTGGGCAAGCGGGCGAACATTTCGCTGGACTAATAGCGGCTAACACGACCCAGCAAATCGAAGATTTGCGG
>NZ_JAHCDD010000012.1 GCF_018413525.1 Acidovorax sp. CCYZU-2555 | reverse complement strand
GCCCCGACCTCAGCAGCCAGGCGGATGCGCGTCTGCAGGAAATGGATTTCGGCGCCTGGGAAGGCTTGCCCTGGGATGGCGTGCCGCGTGCCGAACTGGACGCCTGGGCCCGCGACCTGCATGCCTATGCGCCCGGCGGCGGTGAATCGCTGGCGCAAATGCTGGCGCGCGTGCAGTCTGCGCTGCAGGAGTGCGACCCGGCGGATGCGGACCAGGTGTGGATCAGCCATGCGGGCGTGGCGCGCTGCGTGCATTGGCTGCGCGCGCATCCGGCACGGCAGGCCACGGCGGCCGAGTGGACCCAGCCAGCGCCAGCCCCTGGCGAATGGTTTATTTCTTGATCGGCAACTCGAGCGTCACGGTCGCCTCACCCTGACGCGAGGGTCCTAGCCGCGCCTGCTGGACGCCGACCGACTGCAGCACCAGGCCTTCGTCGACCTGCGCCCCCACGGGAAACGCGCGCGCCGGCTGGCCGTTGACGCCTATGACCGCCGCGCCGCGACCACTGTCGCGCCCGGCCAACAGTCCCTGGAGCGTATAGCGGCTGGGCGCGGCCGGGGCCTGGGCGGTTGGCGCAGCCGGCCCCGCACCCAGCACCTGGGACAGCGCCTGCAGGTCGACTGCGACGGGCGGGGGCGCGGCGACCGCCACCAGCGCAGCCTCGGCCGGGGATGCCAGACGCAAGCCCCAAAACACCAGACATGCGCCCGCGGCCGTCCATAGAACGAACGTGCCCGCGCGTACGCGCCAAATTTGAAGCGAATTTGTCACCATGACGCATTATCATGGACTCATATGACGTTACAGCTAATGAATTCCATGACAGTTCCGCAATGCACATCGGCGCGCCCGCTGCGCCAGGCCGTGCAACGTGGTTTCACATTGATCGAACTGATGGTGGTGCTTGTCATCATCGGCGTGCTCGGCGCGCTGATCGTGCCCAACCTGCTCGACCGCGCCGATGACGCGCGCCGCACGGCAGCGCGCACCGACATCACCAACATCATGCAGGCGCTCAAGCTCTATCGCCTGGACAACCAGCGCTACCCGACGACCGAGCAGGGCCTGCAGGCACTGGTCGCGCGTCCGACCGCCGGCCCCCAGCCGAACAACTGGAAGCCTTATGTTGAAAAGCTGCCCAACGATCCCTGGGGCAATCCCTACCAGTATCTGAACCCTGGCATCAAGGGCGAAGTCGATGTAATGTCGCTGGGCGCCAACGGCCAGCCCGGTGGCGAAGGCAACGACGCCGACATCGGCAGCTGGCAGTAATGGGCCCTCTGGGGGCAGCGCGCCCATCCGCGGGCGCAGCTCTGCTCCCACCCTTGCTTGACCGGATCCGGCGATGACACGCGCACGCGGTTTTTCCCTGTTGGAGTTGCTGGTCGTGATCAGCATCATGGCGCTGGCCACGGCCGGCGTCGCCATGTCCATGCGCGACAGCGGCCAGAGCCGTCTCGAGCGCGAAGGTCAACGGCTCGCGGCCCTGCTCGAGGCCGGCCGCTCCCAGGCCCGCGCCAGCGGCACGCTGGTGCGCTGGCAGGCAGTGGGCGCGGGCTTTCGCTTTGACGGCCTGCCCGCGGGCAGCACGCTGCCCACGGCATGGCTCGATCCCGGCACGCGCGTGGCCGACGGCACGGTGCTGATCCTCGGCCCCGAGCCGCTGCTGCCCCCGCAGCGCACGCTGCTGACCCATGTCGATACGCCCGAGCTGCGCCTGTCGGTTGCGTCCGATGGCTTGCGCCCGTTCGCGCCCGAGGGCCGTCCGTGAGCGCGGTGTTGCGCCGCAGGCGCGCCGCGCCGGCGCGCGGTTTCACGCTGATCGAAGTGCTGGTGGCCCTGGGCATCGTTGCCATCGCCCTGCTCGCGGGCGCGCAGGCTTCGTCGGCGCTGACCCGCAACGCCCAGCGCCAGACAGACATGCTGCTAGGCCAGATCTGTGCCGAGAACGAACTGGTGCGCATGCGCCTGTCGCAGCAGATGCCGCCCGTGGGCGATACCAACGGCACCTGCGAGCAGGCCGGCCAGGTCTTCGGCGTGACCCTGGTCGTGCGCCCCACGCCCAACCCGAGCTTTCGCCGCGCCGACGTCAAGATCAGCAACGGCCAGTATTCCGTGTTGAGCATCACCTCGATCGTCGGGCGCTTTTGACATGCAGGCCCGCGCCCTTCGCTCCCCATCCCAGGCCCGCGGTTTCACCCTGGTTGAATTGCTGGTCGCCCTGGTGGCGATGGCGCTGATGGCCTTGATGGGCTGGCGCGGCCTCGACAGCATGGTGCGCTCGCAGCAGTACACCCAGGCCCATACCGATGCCCATGCGGTGCTGCAGACCGCGCTGGCCCAATGGAACGCCGACCTTGACGGCCTGATGACGCTGGAAAACACCCAGGCCATCGCCTGGGACGGCCAGGCGCTGCGCATGACGCGGCGCAACACCGCCGCGCCCGAAGCCGGCGCCCTGGTCGTTGCCTGGGCGCGGCGCAGCAGCCAGGGCCGTGACCAATGGTTGCGCTGGCAGTCGCCGCCGGTGCGCACGCGCAGCGAATGGAACGACGCCTGGAACCAGGCCGGCCAATGGGCGCGCAACCCCAGCGACGCCCAGCGCGGACGCGAAACCGCGCTGTTCCCGCTCAACGGTTGGGCCATCTATTACTACCGCGGCGGCGCCTGGAGCAACCCGCAATCGAGCGATGCCGAGTCCGCGGCCAGCACGTCGACAGAAGTGGCCAACGCTGCCGCGGCCGCTGCGGCCGCCAGTACAGCGGCGACGGGCAGCGCGGGAACTACCGGTACCTCTGCGGCCACCAACAACGACATTCCCGATGGCGTGCGTCTGCAACTGGATCTTCCCGCAGGCAGCGGCATTGCCGGTCGCCTGGTCCGCGACTGGGTCAATCCCTTGCGCCAGAACAGCAGATCATGATCGCCACGCGCCCCGTCCACCCCGCCGCACGCCGCACTTCGCGTGGCGCCGCGCTGCTCACGGCGATGCTGACCGTGACGCTGGTCGCGACGTTCGCGGCGACGGCGCTGTGGCAGCAGTGGCGCCTGGTCGAAGTCGAAACCGCGGAACGGGCCCGCGCCCAGGCGGCCTGGATTCTGCTGGGCGCGCTCGACTGGTCGCGCGTGGTGCTGCGCGAGGACGCGCGCTCGGGCGGCCCCGACCATCTGGCCGAGCCCTGGGCCGTGCCGCTGCAGGAAGCCAAGCTGTCGAGCTTTCTGGCCGCTGAAGGCAATGTGAGCCAGGTCGACGACGCCTCGACCGAAACTTCCAATGCGTTCCTGTCGGGCGAAATCATCGATCTGCAGTCGCGCATGAACCTGCGCAATCTGCTGCAGCGCAATGAAACCGTCGAGCTGGCCTTCTCGCGCCTGTTCGAGCGCCTGGGCCTGCCGGCGTCGTCGCTGCAGCAGATCGTCGTCGGCCTGCGCATGGCCCAGGCCGCGGGAGCCAATCCCGACAGCACGGCGCCGCTGATGCCGCGCACGCTGGCCCAGCTCGGCTGGCTGGGCGTCGCGCCCGAAATCATTGCCCGGCTGGAGCCCCATGTGACAATGCTGCCCACGCCCACGCCGGTCAACCTGAACACCGCCAGCGCCGAAGTGATCTGGGCCAGCGTCAAGGACCTGGACTGGGCGCGCGCCAACCAATTCATCCAGGCGCGCGAGGCCAGCCCCGTGCGCACAGTGGCTGATGCGCTGCAGCGATTGGGCATGCCGTCCGACACCAAACAAGACCTGCTCGCGTTCTCATCGTCCTTCTTCGAGATCCGCGGCCGCCTGCGACTGGGCGAAACCGTGGTCAGCGAGCGCTCGCTGGTCCACCGCAATGGCATGAATGTCGTTACCCTGTGGCGCGAGCGCGGCCACTGGACCTCCCAGAATCTGCCCCTGCCGGAATCCTCGCCGGCACGTACCTCCCGTCTATGAGCCTTCTGATACTCCAACTGCCGCTTGCGCCCGCGGGCCCTGAATGGCAATACGCCTTTGCGCTGAGCCTGGATGGTCAGACCGTCGCGCGCCATGCGGCGGCCACGGCAACCGAGCTGCCCGCAGCGGGACGCGCGGTCGAAGTCGTCGCCGTCATTCCCCATGAGGCGCTGTCCTGGCATCGCATCACCTTGCCCGCGGGCATTGCCGTGGGCACGCGCAATGCGACCACCCGGCTGCGCTCGGTGATCGACGGTCTGCTCGAGGAGCGCCTGCTCGACGAGCCTGAAATGCTGCACTTTGCGCTGCAGCCGGGCGCGCGCGCGGGCCAGAGCGCCTGGGTCGCGGCCTGCGACCGCGCCTGGCTGCGCTCGCACCTGCAGGCGCTCGAAACCGCACAGCGGCGCGTGGACCGCATCGTCGCCCAATTGACGCCCGCCGCGGAAGGCGAACCCCCTCACCTGTGGGCCATGGGCACGCCCGAATCGGCCTGGCTGCTGGCCACGGGCTGCGGCCCCGACCAGGGCGTGGCCATTGCACCGCTGAGCGCCGAAGGGCTGGCCCTGCTGGGCGCACCCGAAGGCCTGGCCGTGGACGCCGCACCCGCGGTGGTGGCGCTTGCCGAGCAACGCCTGCAGCAGCCGGTGCGCCTTGCGGCGCTGGCCGAACGCCTGCTGGACGCCAGCCGCAGTCCGTGGAATCTCGCGCAGTTCGATCTGGCCGTCGGCGGTCGCAGCCATGCGCTGCGGCGCGTGGTCAGCGCCGCGCAGTCGTTTGTGCGTGCGCCCCAGTGGCGCGCCGCGCGCTGGGCACTGGGCGTGCTGGTGGTCGCCCAACTGGTCGGTATCAATGCCTGGGCCTGGAAGGAACGCCAGGCGCTGGCCGCCAAGCAGGTCGCGGTGCGCGCCAGCCTGCTGCAGGCCTTCCCGAAAATTCCGCTGGTGGTCGATGCACCGCTGCAGATGGAGCGCGAAGTCGCCCAGCTGCGCCAGCGCACCGGCAGCCTCTCGGCCCAGGCGCTCGAGCCTTTGCTGTCGGCCGCAGGCCAGGCGCTGCCCAGGGGCATGCGGCCGCATTCCATTGAATATGTCGACCAGGAGCTGCGTCTGCGCGGGCTCACGCTCGACGCCACGGCGCAGCAGCAGCTGCAGTCGCAACTGGCCACGCTGGGCTATGCCGCACGCGCCGACGCGCAAAGCCTGGTGCTGCGCGCAAAGGAACAACCATGAACACCGCCCGCTCCCCCCGTCTGGGCCCCTGGCGCGCGCGCTGGGCCGGTCTCGCGCCGCGCGAGCGCCAGTCCATTTCCCTGGCCATGGGCACCGTTGCCCTGGCGCTGGTCTGGTGGGTGCTGCTCGCGCCCGCGCTGCAGACGCTGCGCGCCGCGCCCGCACAGCATGCGGCGCTCGATCTGCAGCTGCAGCGCATGCAGCGCCTCGAAGCCGAAGCCCTGCGCCTGCAGGCCGACCTGGCGCCGCCCACGGCCGAATCCGCAGGCGCGCTGCCCGCTGCCCGCCCCGACATGCAACGCGCGTTGCAGGACTCGGTCAGCAGCCAGCTCGGCACCGGTGCCCGCCTGGTGCTGCAAGGCGAGCGCGCCCAGCTCACGCTCAAGAACGTGCCCGCGCCGGCGCTGGCCGCATGGCTGGGCCAGGCGCGCCAGAACCTCAAGGTGAGCGCCGTTGAAATGCGGCTCACCGCCACGGCCGGCCCGGCGCAGGCCAGCGCGACCGAACCGCACTGGGACGGCAGCCTGGTGCTGGCCCTGCCGCCCGCGGAGGCGACCCCATGAAGACTTTGCGCCGCTCGCCGCGCAGCCGCCTGGCCGCGACCACCGTGCGCTCGCCGCGCGCCTGGGCCGTGGCGGGTGCGCTGCTGGGCGCATTGGTGACGCTGGTGCTGGCCGCGCCCGCCCACTGGCTGGCCGCGGGCCTGGAGCGCGCGACCGCCGGACAGCTGCAATTGCGCGAAGCGCGCGGCACGATCTGGACCGGCTCGGCGCGGCTGGTGCTCAGCGGCGGCGCGGGCAGCCGCGACGCGCTCGCCCTGCCTTCGCGCGTGCAGTGGCAGCTGCGCCCCGACTGGCGTGGCGCCCGCATCCAGCTCGCCACCGACTGCTGCACGCCGCAGCCGCTGCAGGCGCGCATTCTGCTGCATTGGCAAGGCGTGGAAGCGCGCGTGCAGGACCAGCAGAGCCAGTGGCCCGCGGCGCTGCTCACCGGCCTGGGCACGCCGTGGAACACGGCACAGCTCCAGGGCCAGCTGCAGCTGCGCACCCAGGGTCTGCAAGTGCAATGGCTGGCCGGCCGACTGCGCAGCGAAGGCCAGCTGCAACTCGACGCGCTGGGCGTGTCTTCCCGGCTGTCGACGCTGCGCCCCATGGGCAGCTACCGGCTGGTCTTCGACGGCGGCGACGCGCCGCGGGTCACGCTGAGCACGCTGGAAGGTCACCTGCAGCTCAGCGGTTCGGGCCAATGGGTAGGCCAGCGCCTGCGGTTCAGCGGCGAAGCCAGCGCCTCGCCCGAGCGCGAAGCCGCGCTGGCCAACTTCCTCAACATCATCGGGCGGCGCAGCGGCGCGCGCTCCATCATTTCCCTGGGCTAAATTCCATGACGTTCACCACTGCACGCCGCCTGCGCGTCGCCCTTCACTCCATCGCCGTCGGTGCCATGCTGGCCTGTGCCGGCGTTTCGGCCCAGACCGCGCCGCGCAGCAATGAGCCGGTGACGCTCAACTTCGCGGGCGCCGAGATCGAGGCCGTGGCCCGTTCCATGGCCACGATCACCGGTCGCAACGTGGTCGTCGACCCGCGCGTCAAGGGCACGATGACACTAATCAGTGAAAAGCCGCTGGCACCGAACCAGGCGTTCCAGCAGTTCCTGGCCGCGCTGCGGCTGCAGGGCTTCACGGTGGTCGAGGCCGCGGGCCTCTACAAGGTCATTCCCGAAGCCGACGCCAAGCTCCAGTCGGGCAATGTGGGTGTATCCCAGGGCGGACGCGGCGGTGCGCCGGCCGGCGGCCAGATCGTGACCCAGATCTTCAAGCTCAACTTCGAGAGTGCAGCGAACCTGGTGCCGGTGCTGCGTCCGCTGATCAGCCCGAACAACACCATCAACGTGAACCCGGGCAACAACTCGCTGGTCATCACCGATTACGCCGACAACGTGCAGCGCCTGTCGCGCATCGTCGCCGCAATGGATGTGTCGAACGCCACAGACATCGAAGTGATTCCGCTGCAGCATGCGGTGGCCTCCGAAATGGCAGTGCTGGTCGGCCGGCTGATCGAAGGCGGCAGCGCCAGCGTGGCGCCCGGCGCCGTGGCCCAGGGCCAGACCGACACCGGCTACAAGACCACGCTGATGGCCGAACCGCGCAGCAATGCGCTGGTGGTCCGCGCCTCCAACCCGGCACGGCTGGCCCAGGTGCGCTCGCTGATCGCGCGCCTGGATCAGCCCGCCTACGCCAGCTCGGCGGCCAGCAGCGGCAACATCCATGTGGTCTATCTGAAGAACGCCGATGCGGTGACGCTGGCGACCACGCTGCGCGCCGCGCTGGCCAGTGACAGCGGCGTGGGCAGCTCGTCCTCCGGCGGCAGTTCGGCGTCGGCCAGCGGCGCGCGCACCACGGGCAATACCAGCACCAATGCCAGCAGCACGCAGACCAGCAGCAGTACCAGCAGCAGCCTGGGCAGCGACAGCAGCAGCATGGGCAGCGGCTCGTTCGGCAGCACCAACCAGCCGTCGACCGGCGGCCAGATTCAGGCCGATCCTGCAACCAACTCGCTGATCATCAGCGCGTCGCCGCCGGTCTTCCGCCAGCTGCGCGCGGTCATCGACCAGCTCGACGGGCGCCGCGCCCAGGTGCTGGTGGAAAGCCTGATCGTCGAAGTCTCGGCCACCAAGCTGGCTCAGGTCGGCGTACAGTGGCAATCGCTGCTCGGCAACAACGGCAGCACGATGGGCGTGATAGGCACCAACTCGGGCTCGGCCGGCGCCAACATCCTGGGCATCACCGCCGGCATCGCCTCGGGTTCGGCGACCACCCAGGCCACGGCGCTGGGCTCGCTGGGCAAGGGCCTGAACATCGGCATCGCGCCGCGAATCAACGGCAAGTACTACCTGGGCGCGCTGGCCAACTTCCTGCAGACCAATACCGACGCCAACGTGCTGTCCACGCCAAATCTGATGACGCTGGACAACGAGGAAGCGAAGATCATCATCGGCAACAACGTGCCTTTCGTCACCGGCTCCTACGCCAGCACCACCGGCACTTCCGGCGTGAGCCCGTTCACCACGGTCGAGCGCAAGGACGTGGGCCTGACGCTGCGCGTGCGCCCGCAGATCAACGAGAACGGCACGGTGAAGCTGTCGGTCTACCAGGAAGTCTCGAGCATCGACCCTTCGACCACCGGCAATGCCAACGGCCCGACCACGCGCAAGCGCTCGATCGAATCGAACGTGCTGATCGAGGACGGCAGCATTCTGGTGCTCGGCGGCCTGCTTCAGGATGACTATTCGCTGGCCGAAGACAAGGTGCCCTTGCTGGGCGACCTTCCTGGCGTGGGCAACCTGTTCCGCAGCCAGAACCGCACGCGCCAGAAGTCCAATCTGATGGTGTTCCTGCGCCCGGTGGTGGTGCGCGACGCGGCGGCCAGCGATGCGCTGATGCTCGACCGCTACGATGCCATCCGCGCGAACCAGGAAATCCTGCAGCCGGCGCCCAGCGCGGTGCTAGGCGCCGTCGACGGTGCGCCCGTGATGCCTGCGCTGCAGCTCGGGGGTCCGACCCAGCCACTGGCCACCGTGCCGTTCACGCCCAGCGTGAAACCGGCGCGGCCGCGCATCGTGCCCATCTCCGAAACCGACGAAGCCTACAGCGCGCCCTGATCCCATGCGTTATCCCCTGCCCTACGCCTATGCCCGCAGCGCGCAGCTGCTGATCGAAGACGACGGCCAAGAGCCCGTGCTGTGGCATGGCCCCACGCCCGACTTCCAGGCGCTGTCCGAAGTGCAGCGCAGATACGCGGTACAGCAGTGGCAGGCGATCGACGCCACGCTGCTGGCGCAGCGCATCAGCGCCGCCTATGCCCAGGGCGAATCGAACGCCGCACGCGTGGTCAGCGAAGTCGAGTCCGACGCCGACCTGTCGCGCATGATGCAGGATCTGCCGGCCGTGGAAGATTTGCTCGAGACCGCGGGCGATGCCCCCATCATCCGCATGCTCAATGCGCTGCTGACCCAGGCCGCGCGCGATGGCGCCAGCGACATCCACATCGAGCCCTATGAACGCCATTCGAGCGTGCGCTTTCGCGTCGACGGCGACCTGCGCGAAGTGGTGCAGCCCAATCGCGCGCTGCACGCGGCGCTGATCTCGCGGCTGAAGATCATGGCCGACCTCGATATCTCGGAAAAGCGCATGCCGCAGGACGGCCGCATCAGCCTGCGCCTGGGCACGCGCGCGATCGACGTGCGCGTCTCCACGCTGCCCAGCGCGCATGGCGAGCGCGCCGTGCTGCGTCTGCTCGACAAGAGCGGCTCCAAGCTGACGCTCGAGTCCGTGGGCATGCAGGGCGAGACGCTGGAACGCGTCGAGTCGCTGATACGCCAGCCGCACGGCATCATCCTGGTCACCGGCCCCACGGGCTCGGGCAAGACCACGACGCTGTACGCGGCGCTGCAGCGGCTGGACGCGTCCAGCGGCAACATCATGACCGTCGAGGACCCGATCGAGTACGAACTCGCGGGCATAGGCCAGACGCAGGTCAATTCCAAGATCGACCTGACGTTCGCCAAGGCCTTGCGCGCCATCCTGCGCCAGGACCCGGACGTGATCATGATCGGCGAAATCCGCGACTTCGAAACTGCACAGATCGCGATCCAGGCCTCGCTGACGGGTCACCTGGTCCTGGCCACACTGCACACCAATGACGCGCCCAGCGCCGTCACGCGTCTCATCGACATGGGCGTGGAACCCTTCCTGCTGAGCAGCTCGCTGCTGGGCGTGCTGGCCCAGCGGCTGGTGCGCAAGATCGACACCTCGGAACCCAGCGGCTACAAGGGCCGCACCGGCGTGTTCGAGCTGCTGGTGGTCAACGACGCGATCCGCAGCCAGATCCACGGCCAGGCCAGCGAGGCCGATATCCGCGCCGCGGCACTGGCCAGCGGCATGACGCTGATGCGTGACGACGGCGAACGGCTGGTGCGCTCGGGCATCACCACGCCAGAAGAAGTACTGCGCGTGACGCGCGACTGAGGCCGTCGCGCGCCAGCTGGTGCGCGCAGCCATGAAGGCGGCGCTCAACCGCCCCTGAAGCACCCCGCGCCGCCAGGCGCCCCTGCCCGACAACGCGCCCTTGGAGGGCGCGTTTGCGTTGCCGCCAGCCTGCACACATGCAGACGAGATGTTGGCCTACAGAATAGCTTCCAACTATTGATAGCTAAATACTATCAATATGGATAAACTTTAGCCATGAACAATCAAACCCACTTCTCACCCCGCCATCTCGCTCTGGCACTCGTCCTGCCTCTGACCCTCGCCGCCTGCGGTGGCGAAGAAAGCAGCACCATCGTTTCCAGCACCCAAGCTGCGGCGAACAGCACGTCTCTGACGCGGGCCGGCTTGGTCGCACTGCCCGAAGGCGCTGCAGACGCACTGGTCTGCGTGGACCTCAAGGGCACGGGCGTCTGCGATGCCAGCGCAGCGACGCTGGCTCGGACCGATGCCAATGGCAGATATGTCATCCGCTACGAACCCAAGGACGAAGCCGATGCCAAGGATTTCAGGACGGCAGCCCTGCTCGCCGAGATTCACCGCGGGCAAGGCAACTACACGCTGTCGAGTCCAGGCAAGAAATCCGACAACATCAATCCGTTGACCACGCTGGTGCACCGCCAGATGCTGCAGGCCAGCACGCTGGACGCGGCCGAAGAGAAAGTCGCGCGCCAACTGGACATCGACATCGACGCGATCTACTACCTCAACCGATCCAGCGTGGCACTGGCGGCGGCGTCGCTGACGAACTATTCGCTGGAAAACGGCATCGCGACCATGATCCGCAGCGCTGCTGAAACGCAGGACAACACTGCGCAACTGGTGTCCTTTCACTTCAAGGATAGGCATAACTACGAATATGACCTCCACGCGCCCGAAGGCAGTGCCAATGCGCAGGGCCAGACGCTCTGGCGTCCGACCTATGGCGGAAAGATCAACGGCAATGACCGCACGCCGGAAAATGCCGCCTACACCGCGCGATACATCGATGACTTCATATCCACTGGACGCGAAGAGTATTTGAACAGTGGCGTACTCAAGCTGTATTCCGCAGACAACCAGTTCACGCCCGTTCTGCTGAGCCGCGAAAAAACCGCCAAGGCGGCCGAACGCGCCAAAAGGAACGCGATCAATGGCTACGCGGTGGAGACCACGGTGCAAAAGCTCGATATCTCCGGTCAGTCCATGCAGACGTTCTTTGGCAACCCGGCGTCGTATAAGCCAGCGCTGAAGAACATCGCGCACATCGACGCCTTCACCATGGAAGATGCCACCCTGCTGGCCGATGCCACCTTCCCCGAAGGCTCGGTGCTGCATATCCAGTTGGGCACGCCGGTTGGCAACAAGAACAGCGTCCGGTTCACCGAATCCAAAGTCAGTGCCCACGAATTCAATTCCCAATACGAGTCAACGTCAGGGGAGAGCACTCTGGAGCAAAAGGCCAATGACCTGAACCCGAAGCTGGCAAAGCATCCCATCCGCGCATTGAAGGTCAAATACGCGCTCAACAACCGCGCCTGGATGGCCATCGCGGCCGCACTGAACCTTCCCTGAGGCAGGCCGGCGCGCCCCGGGCTGCAAGGCCATGCATCAGCGGCGACAATGTTCGCCATGATGCAAACCCTGAGCACCTGGAGCGCGCCTTACGGCGGCGAAACCCTTTTGTTGTTGGCCCTGCTGGCGATCGCCAGCTACGGGCTGCTTTTGTTTTACAAGCCCCGGTTGTCGGAAAGCCAGCTGCGCCGCTGCATACGCCTGGCCGCGCTGGTTGCGCTGCCGCTGTCGTTCGTGGCCATGGAGATGGGCAGCAACAACATCGGCATTGCCGTGCTGTCCTTCATCTGGTGCATTGTGGTGGGGATCACCTGCAAGAACGAAATCACCCGGCGCCACACCCCTTGATAGTGCCGCGTTCACCCGCATCTTCAGATGCTGGGGCGGCCACAGCCACGTTGATCGGCTTCTCGCGATGTGAGCCCCTCCGGCCCAACGAAAGACCCACCGCATGCTGAAATCCCTCCAAGACATTCGCCTTTCCCTGCTTGATCTTGTCGCCGTGCGCGAAGGAGGCAGTGTCGGCCAGGCCCTTGAGATCGCGCTGCGCACCGCGCAGAAAGCCGAAGAACTGGGCTTTGCGCGCTACTGGCTGGCCGAGCACCACAACATGCCGGGCATCGCGAGTTCGGCGACGGCCGTGCTGATCGGCCATATCGCTGGCGGCACCAAGAGCATTCGCGTGGGCTCGGGCGGCGTGATGCTGCCCAACCATGCGCCGCTGGTCGTGGCCGAAGCCTTCGGCACGCTGGCCGAGCTGTACCCGGGCCGCATCGACCTGGGCCTGGGCCGCGCGCCCGGCACCGACGGCCCGACGATGCGCGCACTGCGCCGCGACCGCGTCGAAACCGAGCAGGATTTCCCGCGCGACGTCGCCGAGCTCCAGCAGCTGCTGGGCCCGATCATGCCGGGCCAGCGCATCATCGCCATGCCGGGCGCGGGCACCAATGTGCCGATCTGGCTGCTGGGCTCGAGCCTGTTCTCTGCCCAGCTCGCCGCGCACATGGGCCTGCCCTATGCGTTCGCCTCGCACTTCGCGCCGCGCATGCTGTACCAGGCACTCGACATGTACCGCGAACTGTTCCGCCCTTCGGCGACGCTGGCCAAGCCCTATGCGAT
Source organism: Acidovorax sp. CCYZU-2555 (assembly GCF_018413525.1). Classification (GTDB taxonomy): domain Bacteria; phylum Pseudomonadota; class Gammaproteobacteria; order Burkholderiales; family Burkholderiaceae_C; genus Comamonas. The sequence goes on along the minus strand of NZ_JAHCDD010000012.1, from coordinate 80,539 downwards.
CGTCGGCGTGCCCGTGGTCGCCGCGCCGACCAACGCCGAAGCCGAATTCCTCGCCAGCAGCACCCAGCAGCGCATTCTGGGCATTCTCACGGGCAACCGCACGCGGCTGCAGCCGCCCGTGGAGAACTATGCGGCCCAGCTCTCGCCGTCGGAGGTCGCGGCCATCCATGACTTTCTGCGCGCCGGCGTGGTCGGAGACAAGGAAACCGTGCGCCAGCATTTCCAGTCGCTGGCCCAATCCACCCAGGCCGACGAGTTCATGCTGGTCAGCGATGTCTACGACCCCGCGCTGCGCCTGCGCTCGCTCGAAATCGCCGCCCAGGCCATGGCCGGCTGAAGGCCGCGTTCGCCGCGCACCGCAACACGCGGGTCGCGGCGCACACACAGCGTCATCGTCAGCGGCTAACATGTGCTGAATTCCTTTCGCACGCCTTGCCTGCTTCCTTCCCATGCCAGCTTTTTCCTTTGAAGCCCTCGACGCCCAGGGCGCCTCCCGCAAGGGCACGCTCGAGGCCGACAACGCCAAGTCGGCGCGCAATCTGCTGCGCGCCCAGGCGCTGGTGCCGCTGTCCGTGGTCCCGCTGGGATCGGGCGGCGCGCCCGGCGCCGAGCTGAGCTGGCAGGAACGCTGGCTCACGCGGCCGGTGTTCAATTCCAGTGCGCTCGCGGTCTGGACGCGCCAGCTTTCCGGGCTCGTGACTTCAGGCCTGCCGCTGGAGCGGGCATTGAGCGCGCTCGCCGACGAAGCCGAAGACCAGCGCCAGCACCACCTGCTGGCGACGCTGCGCGCGGAAGTCAATGCGGGCTCCACGTTTTCGCGCGCGCTGCAGCAGCACCCGCGCGAGTTCTCCGAAATCTATTGCGCCGTCATCGGCGCGGGCGAATCGAGCGGCAGCCTGGGCCTGGTGCTGGCAAATCTTGCCGACGACCTCGAAGCGCGCCAGGCGCTGCAGTCCAAGCTGATAGGCGCATCGCTCTATCCGGCCATCGTGTCGCTGGTGGCGGTCGTGATCGTGCTGTTCCTGGTGAGCTATGTCGTGCCCCAGGTGGCGGGCGTGTTCGTAGGCACCAAGCGCCAGCTTCCCATACTCACCGTGGCCTTGCTCGCCATCAGCGATTTCGTGCGCGAGTACGGCTGGGTGATGCTGGGCGCGCTGGTGTTCGGCGCGCTGGCCGCGCGCCAGCTGCTGCGCAACCCGGCGACGCGCGAGCGCTTCGACGCCGCCTGGCTGCGCCTGCCGCTGATCGGCCGCCTGGCGCGCAGCTACAACGCCGCGCGCTTCGCGAGCACGCTGGCCATGCTCGCGGGCGCGGGCGTGCCGATTCTCAAGGCCTTGCAGGCCGCGGCCGAGACGCTGGGCAACCGCGCGCTGCGCGCCGACGCGCTCGACGCGCTGGTGCTGGTGCGCGAAGGTGCGCCGCTGGCGTCGGCGCTGGCCAAGAAACGTTTCCCCGGCCTGCTGGCGATGTTCGCCCGCCTGGGCGAGCAGACCGGCCAGCTGCCCGTCATGCTGCAGCGCGCGGCCAACCAGCTGTCCACCGAAGTGCAGCGCCGCGCAATGCATATGGCGACGATTCTCGAGCCGCTGCTGATCGTGGTCATGGGCCTGGTCGTGATGCTGATCGTGCTCGCGGTGCTGATGCCCATCATCGAACTCAACCAGTTCGTCAAATAACGATGTCCATCACGCTCGAAGACAAGCTGGTCGTCGCGATCTCCTCGCGCGCGCTGTTCGACTTCGAGGAAGAGAACCGGCTGTTCGAGCGCAGCGACGCCGCCACCTATCTGGAGCTGCAGCGCCAGCGGCTGGAAATTCCCGCGCAGCGCGGCATAGCGTTCTCGCTGGTGCAGAAGCTGCTGGCGTTCAATACGCCCGGTGCGCAGCGCGTCGAAGTCGTGATCCTCTCGCGCAACGACCCGGTCAGCGGGCTGCGCGTATTCCATTCGGCGGAGTCGGCCGGCATCGCGCTGCAGCGCGGCGTGTTCACCCAGGGCCGGCCGCCGTTCGGCTATCTGCGGCCGCTGGGCGCGCACCTGTTTCTCTCGGCGAATGCCGACGACGTGACCGAAGCGCTGCGCCTGGGCTATCCCGCGGCCCATGTGTTCACCGATTCCGTGCAGGCCAGCCTGTCGCACCCGAACGAAGTGCGCATTGCGTTCGACGGCGACGCCGTGCTGTTCTCCGACGAAGCCGAACGCGTGTTCCAGGCCGAAGGCCTAGAGGCCTTCCAGCGCCACGAGACCGACCGCCACGGCCAGCCCCTGCCCGACGGGCCGTTCAAGCCGCTGCTGGCCGCGCTGCACCGGCTGCAGCAGATGGCGGCCGAAGTGCCCGGCATGCGCATTCGCACGGCGCTGGTCACGGCGCGCAGCGCGCCCGCGCACAAGCGCGCGATCCAGACGCTGATGAGCTGGGACATCGCCGTCGACGAAGCCATGTTCCTCGGCGGGCTCAGCAAGGGCGCCTTTTTGCGCGAGTTCGAGCCCGATTTCTTCTTCGACGACCAGACCGGCCATGTGCGCAATGCGGCGCTGCATGTGCCTTCGGGCCATGTGCGCAGCGGCATAGCGGCAAACCTGCAGGAAACATCTGCAACCAGGCGCAAGCAAGCCGACGAGGGGTGATTCGCGCGGCCCGGGCGCACAACGGCGCGCCATGGCACCATGGTTCGCATGGCAAATTCCTATTTCCCTCTTTCCCTGCAGCAGCGCGCGGCCGGACTGCTGTGCGGCCTGGTGCTGCTGACCGCTTGCGGCCTGACGCTGGCCGAAACTCCTGCGGCGCCCGATGCTGCGACGCCGCTGACCAAAGGCGAAATCAAGGCCAGACGCGATTTTCAGCTGCTCGACTTCAACAAGGACGGCAAGCTCAGCCGCACTGAAGTCGCGCTGTTCCCGCGCCTGGCCGCGGCGTTCGACACCGCCGATACCGACAAGGACGGCTTTGTGTCGTTCGAGGAAGTCGAAGTGTTCGCCGTGCAATACCGGGCCGAGCGCGCGGCGAAGGCGGCGGCGGAGCAGGTGGACAAGAAGTAATTCCGTTTTTTGAGCGTAGGCCGTTCATGGTTCGACGCGCCCGGCCAGGGAAGCTCACCACGAACGGATACGGCGCTTGCAGCCAGCGTGTCACACGCGTGGGGGGCACCGAGCAAGGGCCGCCCCGCAGCGAGGGTGCCGTGCCTGGCCGGCCGCCCCCCTACACCGAAGGTTGAGAGGGGGAAGCCGGGGCCGGCCCTCCGGCGTAAGCGGCTCAGGGGGTGCTTTTACAATCCGCGTGTACGCTTGGTCTTGGGCTCGGAGTAGGTCAGCGGCTCGTCCTTGACGATCAGTTTGTTGCGCTCGGCTTCGTCGGTCTGGCTGATCTGCTGCGCCTGGTCGACCACGCGTGCGCTCGCCAGCCACAGCGACTGGAAATGCTCGATCAGCTGCTTGTGGATAGGCTCCTTGGGCGGCTCCTCGACTTCCTCGACCTGCTTTTTCTCTTCGACGGCCGTCCAGTCGCGGTTGCCCTGGTCGGGTGCCGAAGGCTTGTCGGGTTCGCGCACGATCGCGCCCTCGCCCAGGCGGTCGGTGGATTCGATCGCGTTCACGGGGTTGATGGGGCGCACTGGCACGGCGCCGGACGCGCCCGTGGAATACAAATCAGCGCCCGAAGGTCGCCAGACAGACGATCGATCGACAGGTGTGATTGACATGATGGATCCTTCGGTGGCTCAAAACTAGTGGCGGGGGCGGAAACTTCCCGCCTTCGTAGCTTGATCGGCATTGCCAGCCAAAAATAAAGGAATTTCTGCAAAAAAACTGCTCTTTTTTACAGAGATTTTTCGGATCCTGCCAAAACCCAGGCCCCATATGGCCTGACTGCTATAGAAATCGCTCGAGCAAACGCTGCGAAGGGCGGTCCAGCGCCGTGGTGTCGGGCACGGCGAACTGCACGCCGTCGCTGCCCGCGATGCGCAGCCGCGTGCGGCCGTGGAGCTTGCGAATGTCTTCCTCGGCCTTGAGCACCAGTTGGGTGGCGCCGCGGTCGGTGTCGACCTCCCAGGTGCTGGGCGTGGAAAAGCTCGAAACGCTGCGGATCTTGAGAATGGTCGGCACGAATTCGCGCACCGCGAGGTCCTGCTCGATCAGCACGCGCGCGGCCTGGGGCAGCAGGCTCATGTGCGCGACCCACAGCGCTTCCTTGCCATCGGTGCGCATCAGCGACAGGCCCTCTTCGGGCGCGGCCATGGGAAACGCGCGCACCGGCACCACGCCCACATGCTCGCTGCCGTCGGCCAGCGTCAGGACCAGGCAGCCATGGGCGTCGCGCCGCACCTGCAGGTTCAGCGGGGTCATATCCAATGTGTCAGCCATGGCATCAGTCCTTGATCAGCGTGGTTTGCAGCACCAGGCCCGCGGCCTGCGCATCTTCTTCGGCGCGGCGCGCCTGGGCTTCGTAGAGCCGCCAGTAGGCACCGCGCAGCGCGATGAGTTCGTCGTGTGGGCCGACTTCGACGATTTCGCCGCGGTCCATCACGACCAGGCGGTCGGCCTTGCGCAGCGTCGACAGACGGTGGGCGATGGCGATGGTGGTGCGGCCCTGCACCAGGTTGTCGAGCGCCTTCTGGATTTCCTTCTCGGTCTCGGTGTCGACGGCCGAAGTCGCTTCGTCGAGGATCAGGATGCGCGGGTCGATCAGCAGCGCGCGCGCGATGCTGATGCGCTGGCGCTCGCCGCCCGACAGGCTCTGGCCGCGCTCGCCGACCAGCGAGTCATAGCCCTGGGGCAGTCGCAGGATGAATTCGTGGGCGTGCGCGGCGCGTGCCGCGGCGACGATTTCGGCGCGCGTGGCCTCGGGCTTGCCATAGGCGATGTTCTCGGCGATGGTGCCGAAGAACAGGAACGGCTCCTGCAGCACCAGGCCGATGTTGCGCCGGTAGTCGGACACCGAGATGCGGCGCACGTCGACGCCGTCGAGCTGGATGGAGCCCGCCGAGACGTCGAAGAAGCGGCAGATCAGGTTGACCAGCGTGCTCTTGCCCGAGCCGCTGTGGCCGACCAGACCGATCATTTCGCCGGGGCGGATTTCCAGGTCGAGGTGCTTGATCACGCTGCGGCTGCCGTAGCGGAAACCCACGTCCTTCATGGTGATCGCGCCCTGGACCTTGTCCATCTTCACGGGATTGGCGGGCTGGGGCACGTTGCTCACGTGGTCGAGGATGTCGAAGATGCGCTTGGCGCCGGCCGCGGCCTTCTGCGTGACCGAGACGATGCGGCTCATCGAGTCGAGGCGCGTGTAGAAGCGGCCGATGTAGGCGATGAAGGCCGTGAGCACACCGACGGTGATAGAGCCGTCGGCGACCAGGTAGATGCCGAAGCCCCAGACGATCAGCAGGCCGATTTCGGTCAGCAGCGTGACCGTGGGAGTGAACAGCGACCAGGTCTTGTTAACCTTGTCGTTGGCCTGCAGGTTGATCTGGTTGGCTTCGTCGAAGCGTGCGGCCTCGCGCTTTTCCTGGGCGAAGGCCTTGACAACGCGGATGCCGGGAATGGTGTCGGCGAGCACGTTGGTGACTTCGGACCAGACACGGTCTATCTTCTCGAAGCCGGTGCGCAGGCGGTCGCGCACGGTGTGGATCATCCAGGCGATGAACGGCAGCGGCACCAGCGTCACCAGCGCGAGCCAGGGATTGATGGAGAACAGGATCACCGAAGTCATCACGATCATCAGCACGTCGGTGACGAAATCGAGAGCGTTGAGCGACAGAAAGAGGTTGATGCGGTCGGTTTCGGCACCGATGCGCGCCATCAGGTCGCCCGTGCGCTTGCTGCCGTAGTAGTCGAGCGACAGCGTCAGCAAGTGGTTGTAGGTGGTGGTGCGCAGGTTGGCGCCTATGCGCTCCGAAACCTTGGCGAGCACGAAGGTGCGCGCCCAGCCCAGGGCCCAGGCGAGCAGCGCCGAAATCAGCAGCGCGCTCAGGTAGAACGCGACCAGACCGGAGTCGATCTTCTCGCCGTTCTGGAACGGGATCAGGATCTTGTCCATCAGCGGAATGGTCAGGTAGGGCGCGACCAGCTGGGCGCAGGTGGTCGCCAGCGTCAGCAGAAAGCCCAGCAGCAGCTGGCCCTGGTAGGGCTTGGCGAAGCGCCACAGGCGCAGCAGCACCCAGGTCGAGGTCTGCGGCGCCTGCTGGCGCGCACAGGCCGGGCAGTCGTCGGTATTGGGCGGCAAGGTGGCGTGGCAGACCGGGCAATGCGCGGTTTCCTCGTCTTCGACCGCGCTGTAGGCCTGCTGGCGCGCGATGCGCTCGCGCTGGCGGTCGAACTGCTGCTGCAGCAGCACCATCGCGGCCTGGTGGCTCAGCGTGACGAACCAATGGGCCAGGCGCGCGTCGTGGTTGTGCAACTCGAGATGGCCGACACCGCCATGGTCGTGCAGGCGCAGGCTCTGATCAACGGTCAGTGTCCACTCACTCCACTGGTGGGTCTTGGGATCGCAGACCCGCAACCTTTCTTGCGTCAGGGCCAATAGACCATTGCCAAACTGCAGATCAGCACTCAGGTCAACCGGGACGATGGCTAGAACGTTCTCATCAGAAGCGAGCCTTGCTCGCAGTTCGTTCCCCAGAGGGCCGGCAAAGACTGCCGAAGCGTCCACAGTATGGTGATGTTGCATGTTGAATTATTTTCCTCCGCCGCTGGCGGCTCCAAGAGTCATACCGACTACCGCATCGGCATGGTAAACCTGGCAGTGCCCGACGCTCGTTACTCATTGCTCAACGCGCGAGCCTTCGATTAGGCTGACAAGCGGCACAATGCCTTTCATTCTTGGGCAGGAATGTGAAATTCCTGTTCTCCCACTTTCTTACCCGCTGAATGACATGGCGAAACTCAACGACATCCAACTCTTGCGTACAACCTTCCTGCGTGGCCCCAGTGTCTGGACCTATAGGCCCGTGCTGGAGGTGTGGCTGGATCTGGGTGAGCTCGAAGAATACCCGTCCAACAAGATTCCCGGCCTCAACGAACGCCTGACCACCTGGCTGCCCGACCTGATCGAGCACACCTGCGGTGTCGGCGAGCGCGGCGGCTTCATTCAGCGCCTCGAAGGCGGCACCTGGATGGGCCATGTGCTCGAGCACGTGATCATCGAGCTGCTGAATCTGGCAGGCCTGCCCGCCGAGTTCGGCCAGACGCGTGAAATCTCCAAGGCCGGCGTGTACCGCATGGTGTTCCGCTGCCCCGAGGAAGCCGTGGCACGCGTGGCGCTCGAAATGGGCCACAAGCTGCTGATGGCGGCGATCAACGACCAGCCTTTCGACCTCAAGCCCGCGATCCACGCGATCAAGACCGCGATCAACGACCGCTACCTCGGCCCGTCGACCGGCTGCATCGTCGACGCCGCGAGCGAGCGCCGCATTCCGCACATCCGCCTCAATGACGGCAACCTGGTGCAGCTCGGCTACGGCGCCGCCCAGCGCCGTATCTGGACCGCGGAGTCGGACCAGACCAGCGCCATCGCCGAAGGCATTGCCCAGGACAAGGACTTCACCAAGCGCCTGCTCGCCGCCTGCGGCGTGCCCGTGCCCGAAGGCCAGGTGGTCAACAGCCCCGAGGAAGCCTGGGAAGTCGCGCAGGAAATCGGCACGCCCGTGACCGTCAAGCCTTCCGACGGCAACCATGCGCGCGGCGTGACGCTGGAGCTGTACAACGAAGCCGACATCAAGACCGCGTTCGCGCTGGCCCAGCCCGAAGGCTCGGACGTGATCGTCGAGAAGTTCATCGACGGCGTCGAGCACCGCATTCTGGTGGTCGGCGGCAAGGTCGTCGCCGCGACCAAGGGCGAGACCGTCAGCGTCTATGGCAACGGCACGGCCACTTTGGGCCAGCTGGTCGAAGTGCTCAACCAGGACCCACGCCGCGGCCCCGAGCAGGAATTCCCGCTCGACTGGATCAATCTGCAGGCCGGCGCCGTGAAGCTCGAACTGAACCGCCAGAACGTCAGCGCCGAATCCGTGATTCCCAAGGGCCAGGCAGTGCTGCTGCAGCGCAACGGCAACATGGCGATCGACTGCACCGACGACGTGCACCCCGACGTGGCGTACTACGCGACGCTGGCCGCGAAGATCGTGGGCCTCGACATCGCGGGCATGGACATGATTCTCAAGGACGTTTCCCAGCCCATGCAGGGCCAGGGCGCCATCCTCGAAGTCAACGCCGGCCCGGGCCTGCTGATGCATCTGAAGCCGACCAACGGCGCGCCGCGCCCCGTGGGCATGGCGATTGCCGACCACCTGTTCCCGCGCACCGAGGAAGACCGCGACGCGGGCCGCATTCCCGTCGTCGGCATCGTCGGCACGCGCGAGAACGCGTTCATCGCCCGCCTTGTCGGCTGGCTGCTGCAGCTGTCGGGCAAGCGCACGGGCGTGGCCAGCAGCGAAGGCATGTTCCTGGCCAACCGCCAGACGCAGAAGACCGATACCGCCAACTGGGCCGGCGCCCACCGCCTGCTGACCAACCGCCTGGCCGAAGCCGCGGTGATCCAGACCACGCCGCGTTCCATTCTGGAAGAAGGCCTGGCCTATGACCGCTGCCTGATCGGCGTGGTCACCGACATGGACGGCTACGAAACGCTGGCCGACCACGACGTGCTCGAAGCCGGCCAGATGCGCCGCGTGATCCGCACGCAGGTCGACGTGGTGCTGAGCCATGGCGCGGGCGTGCTCAATGCCGACCTGGCCGAAGTCGCCGATCTGGCCGAACTGAGCGACGGCGAAGTCATTCTGTACTCGCTGGACGCCGCCAACGCCGTGGTTGCAGCCCACCGCCAGGACAACGAAGGCGGCCGCGCCGTGTTCGTCAAGGGCAACAATGTGGTGCTGGCCACGGGCGCGCAGGAACGCGTGCTGGGCACGCTGGACGCGCTCGCACTGCCCGGCGGCAAGCGCCCCGACACGCCGGCGCTGCTGGCCGCGATCGCCACGGCCTGGGCGCTCGATATCTCGCCCGATCTGATCGGCGCCGGTATCAAGACCTTCGAATACAGCAACTGATTTCACGCAAACCACGACGACATGCATGCCCGGCTGGCCCCGCGCCAGCCCGCCATCTGAAAGAACCGAATATGCAGATCACCCGCATCCGCGCCTTGCGTGGCCCGAATCTCTGGACCCGCAGCACCGCCATCGAAGCCATCGTGCAGTGCGAAGACAACGAGCAGTGCTATACCTCGATCGCCGGCTTCGAGGAGAAGCTGCGCGCGCGCTTCCCGACCATCGCGCCGCTGCAGCCGCATGGCGCCGACCAGCGGCTGTCGCTGGCCCATGTGCTCGAAGTCGCGGCGCTGTCGCTGCAGGCCCAGGCCGGCTGCCCGGTGACGTTCAGCCGCACGCATGAGACGCTGGAAAACGGCACCTTCCAGGTGGTCGTCGAGTACACCGAGGAAGCCGTGGGCAAGCAGGCCGTGCAAAAGGCGCTGGAACTGGTGCAGGCCGCGCTGAACGACACCGCCTTCGACGCCGAAGCCGCGATCACCGCCTTGCGCGAACTCGATGAAGACGAGCGCATCGGCCCCTCCACGGGCGCCATCGTCGACGCCGCCGTGGCGCGCGGCATTCCGTTTCGCCGCCTGACTTCGGGCTCGCTGGTGCAGCTGGGCTGGGGCGCGAAGGCGCGCCGCATCCAGGCCGCCGAACTCGACAACACCAGCGCCGTCGCTGAATCCATCGCCCAGGACAAGGACCTGACCAAACGCCTGCTGCACTCGGCCGGCGTGCCCGTGCCGCTGGGCCGCCCCGTTGAATCGGTCGATGAAGCCTGGGAAGTCGCGCTCGAAGTCGGTCTGCCGGTCGTGGTCAAGCCCCAGGACGGCAACCAGGGCAAGGGCGTCACGGTCAACCTGACCGAGCGCAGCCAGCTCGCCGCCGCCTACGCTTCGGCCGAAAAATACGGCACGGTGATGGTCGAACGCTTCCTGCCCGGCCATGACTTCCGCCTGCTGGTCGTCGGCGACCAGCTGGTCGCCGCCGCGCGCCGCGAGCCGCCCCAGGTGCTGGGCGACGGCCAGCACACGGTGCGCGAACTGGTCGACACCGTCAACCTCGACCCGCGCCGCGGCTCGGGCCATGGCACGGCGCTGACCAAGATCCGCCTCGACGACATCGCGGTCGCGCATATCGCGGCCGAAGGCCTGACGCCCGATTCCGTTCCCGCCCAGGGCCAGCGCGTGGTGCTGCGCAACAACGCCAACCTGTCGACCGGCGGCAGCGCCACCGACGTGACCGATGACGTGCACCCCGAAATCGCGGCACGCGCGATCGAAGCCGCGCAGACCATAGGCCTGCACATCTGCGGCGTCGACGTGGTCTGCGAAACCATGCTGCGCCCGCTCGAAGAGCAAAACGGCGGCGTGGTCGAAGTCAACGCCGCGCCCGGCCTGCGCATGCACCTCGCGCCCTCGTTCGGCAAGCCGCGCCATGTGGGCGTGCCCATGGTCGACCAACTGTTCGCCCACGGCCAGGACGGCCGCATTCCCGTGATCGCCGTGACCGGCACCAACGGCAAGACCACGACCGCGCGCATCATCGGCCACCTGTTCGCGGCCCATGGCCTGCGCGTGGGCATGACCAACACCGACGGCGTCTATGTCAACGGCCGCCAGATCGACAGCGGTGACTGCTCGGGCCCGCGCAGCGCGCGCAACGTGCTGGCCCACCCCGAAGTCGACGCTGCCGTGCTCGAGTGCGCGCGCGGCGGCATTCTGCGCGAAGGCCTGGGCTTCGACCGCTGCCAGGTCGCCGTCGTGACCAATGTGGGCGAAGGCGACCACCTCGGCCTGAACTTCATCACCACCGTCGAAGACCTCGCCGTGCTCAAGCGCGTGATCGTGCAGAACGTCGCGCCCACGGGCTATGGCGTGCTCAACGCGATCGACCCCCATGTCGCGGCCATGGCCAGCGTGTGCCCCGGCAAGATCATCTACTTCGCGGCCGACCGCCACCACCCCGTGATGGCCACGCACCGCGCCCAGGGCAACCGCGTGGTCTATGTCGACGGCGACAACATCGTCGCCGCCGAAGGCTCGTGGCGCGAGACCATTTCGCTGCGCGACGTGCCGATCACACGTGCCGGCACCATAGGCTTCCAGGTCGAGAACGTGATGGCCGCGACGGCCGCGGCCTGGGGCGCGAACCTGCCCTGGGAAACCATTCGCCGCGGCCTGTCGGGCTTTGTCAACGACAGCGACAACGCACCCGGCCGCTTCAACGTGATGGACTACCGCGGTGCGACGATCATCGCCGACTACGGCCACAACCCCGACGCGATGCGCGCGCTGGTCCAGGCCGTCGAAGCCATGCCGGCCAAGAAACGCAGCGTGGTCATCAGCGGCGCGGGCGACCGCCGCGACCAGGACATCAGCGAGCAGACCAAGATCCTGGGCAAGGCATTTGACGATGTCGTGCTGTACCAGGACGCCTGCCAGCGCGGCCGTGAAGACGGCGAAGTGCTGCGCCTGCTGCAGCAGGGCCTGACCGGCGCGACGCGCACCAGCTATGTGACCGAGATCCAGGGCGAATTCGTCGCCATCGACCACGCGCTCGCGCGCCTGCAGCCCGGCGATCTGTGCCTGGTGCTGATCGACCAGGTCGAACTCGCGCTGGCCCACTTGCAAAAGCATGTGGACGACGCCGCGGACAGCGCAACGCCCTGAACGCCGGCGCGAATGGTACAAAGGGGGCACTGCCCCCTTTTTTCATTTCTGCCCGCCATGCCCAACAAAACGCTCAAAGCCCTGCTGATTCTTGCCCTGGCCGGCTGCGGCGCCGCCCAGACCGAAACCATTGGTTCGGTCGACACCGTCTTCAAGTTCATAGGCCCCGACCACAAGATCGTGGTCGACGCCTATGACGACCCCAAGGTGGCTGGCGTGACCTGCTATGTCTCGCGCGCCAAGACCGGCGGCATCAAGGGCGGGCTGGGCCTGGCCGAAGACCGCGCCGAAGCCTCGATCAGCTGCCACCAGACCGGCGCCATCACGATCAGCGCCCCGCTGCCCCAGCAGGAAGAGGTCTACAGCGAGCGCGCCTCGCTGCTGTTCAAGCGTCTGCGCGTGGTGCGCATGCTCGACGTGCCGCGCAACACGCTGGTCTACATGACCTACTCCGACCGCGTGATCGAAGGCTCGCCGCAAAACAGCGTCACGGCCGTGCCCGTGCCGCGCAGCACGCCGATTCCGGTGAAGAAGTAGGCCGCGGCGTAACGGCTACGGCCTACAGGCGGGTCGCGGCAGCCGGCCTAGCATGGGGACCTGCTCCCCGTGCAAAGGATAAAACCATGACCAAGCCCCAGACTCCACAGAAGACTCCCACGCCTACCGACACCATCGATGCGCCGCGCAGCGTGGACACCACAGAACGCGAAGACGGTGAGCCTAGCGACGCGCCCAAGCTGCCGCACGAGCGCGACGAGTCGGTCGACATGACGCATGGCGCGCCCAGCGAGAAGATGCGCCAGGCGCATGCCGACGTCGTCAGCGGACAAAAAGACACCGATGCGCGCAATACCGAGGCGCGCCGGCTGGACCCCAAGAACAATCCCAACGCGGCCTGAGCGGGGGTCAGCCCACGATCAGCACCAAGCCCGGCGGCAGGCTTTCGCCGAAGCTGCGCCGCTGCTCGGCCGCATCGAGTTCGACCACGCTGGCCACCATCGCCTGCCAGTTCTCGGGCGCGCGCTGCTGCGCGAGCCTGGCGATGACCGGCGCGCGCTGGGCGTCGCTCAGATCGCGCGCGCGGTCGCCGGTCATGCGCGCCATCTGCACGGCGGCGAACATCGCGCTGTCGTTGTGGCGCCAGTCCTGGGCCAGCACCGCAGCGAGGAAGGGATCGAGCTGCTCGGGCGGAATGATCTGGTGCGCGCCCGCAGGGCTTTGCGGAACGCGGCTGCAGATGCGCCCCAGCGCCCACCAGGTCTGCAGCGATTCGCCGGGCTTGCCCAGGCGGTCCAGCATCCACTGGCCCATTTCGAGCCGGTAGACCCAGGGAACGTTTTCGAGCACCGCGAACAGCCGCACCATGTCGTCGTAGCTGCCCAGCGCCGAAGACTTGCCCTGCGCACGCTGGCCTGCCTGCTGCATATGGCCGGCGACATCTTCAAGCAATTGCATCTGCTGGGCTTCGGAAAGACCGGCCGCCGCGCGGCGCCAGAAGATCCACCATTCGGCCCAATTGCCGCTGTCCTGCGGGTGGGCGATGCCTTGGTCGTGCAGCGCCCAGACCTGGGCGATGCGCCAGTCGTCGAGCTGCGCGCCCACGCCGGGGCGCAGGCAGTAGCCCGCGAGATTGAGCCAGCTGCGCTCGTGCTCGGGCGTGCGCCGGCGGCGCCGCGCGCGCGCCAGCAGCGCGTCGAACAGCGTGCGCAGCAGCGCGAGGTCCCAGCTTTCGCGCGCGCCCAGTAGCTTCTCGAGTGCCGCGCGCAGCTGTTTCACTTCCTTGGTCGCCACGCTCTGGTCCTGGCTGCCGAACACGCGCTCGATCTGCGCGATCGCGCGCGCCAAAGCGGCAGCGGCCGCACTTTCCGGCGCCTGCGTCGAGGCATCGGCCTCACCACGCACGGCGAAGACCAAGGGCCAGTTCTGCGCCGGGTCCTGCACGGCCACACATTGCACTTCGAGCGTGCCGACTTCGGTCATCGTCGCCTGCAGCATCACTTCGACCTGGGCGCGTTCGCGGCCCGCAGGCGCGGGCAGCACGGCCGTGAGCGGCGGCAGATGCACCAGCTCCTCGCCTTGAAGATCGCGCACCTCGCCGGCCGCCACCTGGCCCGTCGCGGTCGAGGCGAGCAGATGAAAGCGCACGGCCTGGCCCAGGCGCAGTGAAAAACGCTGGACTGCGAGGCGAACGGCCAGGCCTTCTTCGCTGCCCTGGGGCAGTATGCAGATCGCGCGCAGATGGCTGTCGTCGGTGTCCAGGCGCAGGAAATAGCTGCGCGCCGAGCCGCCGCCTATGCGCAGGCCGCGCGGCGCCGCACAGGCCTGGGAGGGCCGGCCGCGCTGCGCGCGCTCCAGGCCATGGGCCACGGCGCCGCGCGCCACCGCCCAGTCGGGGTGCTCGTTGACCAGCACGCGCAGCGGCGCGCCGCGCCATTGCACCAGTTGATCGAACACGCGCTGGGCGATCGCCGGGCTGTGGAACACGCCGCCGTTGAACAGCACGCTGTCGGGCACGCCTTGCGGCCCCAGCAGCTCGGCATGGGCGGCCAGAAACGCCGCGATATGGCGCGTGATGGCCGCATCCGCGGGATAGGGCAGGCCCCAGGCCAGCAGGCCGCCCTGGCGCTGCTGCGGCCGCGCGGAACGCGGCTGCAGCGGGAAGAAGCCGTCAAGCAGCTGCTGCTGCACGGTTGCACGCCGGAGTTCAGCCGAGCGCGCGCCGCCCATCAGCTGCGCGCCGCTGCCCAGCAGCGTGACCGTGACGGCTTCGGGCGCGTCGTCGGCGAGCAGCTGCTCCTTGGCGACGCGGCAGCGCTGCACCAGCTGCGCAAAGCGCGCGGCCGACAGCCGCGGCTGGGGCGCGGCCATTTCGGCTTCGAGGCCATGGGCCAGCGCCAGATCCATGTTGTCGCCGCCGAGCATCAGGTGCGCGCCCACGCCGCGGCGCGTGAGTTCGGGCAGGCCGTCGATAGACGTGACTTGCACCAGGCTCAGATCGGTGGTGCCGCCGCCGATGTCGACTACCAGCAGCCATTCGCTGCCCTGCAGCGCCTCGCCGACCTGGGCCGATTGCATCAGCAGCCAGTCGTGCAGCGCGGCCTGCGGTTCTTCGAGCAGGCGCAGCGGCGGCAGGCCGGCCAGCTGCGCGGCTTCGAGCGTGAGCGCGCGCGCGCCTTCGTCGAACGATGCGGGCACAGTGAGCACCAGATCCTGCTGCGCGAGCGGCGCTGCGGGAAACTCTGCATCCCAGGCCGCGCGCAGGTGAGCCAGGTAGCTCGCGCTGGCCTGCAGCGGCGAAATCTTCTGCACGCCTTCGGGCGCGCCCCAGGGAAGAATGGGCGCCGAGCGGTCCACGCCCGCATGCGACAGCCAGCTCTTGGCGCTGCTCACCAGCCGGCCCGGCACCTGCGCGCCCAGGTCCTGGGCATAGCGCCCGAGCAACGCGGGCGCGGCATCGCTGGCGAACAGCGGCGGCCAAGGCTGCTGCCAGGTCGCGGGCGCGAGTTCGCTCTCGCCCGCCTGGTAGCGCAGCGAAGGCAACAGCGCCGCGGCCGCGATCTCGGCCGTGGACACGCGCTGCGCTATCGGCAGCAGCGCGACCGGCGCGCTGCCGTCGGCCGGCGCATAGGCCAGCAGCGTATGGCTGGTGCCCAGGTCTATGCCGACGATGTAGCGTGCCATGGCTCGCCTTACGATCAGCCCGCGGCGCTGTCGGAGCGCACGTCGAACTCGACTTTCCAACGCTCTTCGCTGCCCAGCGGCACGGCGTGCAATTCGAGCGTACCGATATCGGTCACGCTCGCATGCAGGCGCACGGCGACGACTTCGCCCGGTGCGCGGCCTTGTGCCGGCAGATGGATTTCGATTTCCTGCAGCTCCACCAGTTCCTCGGGGCCCCAGAACTCGAGCAGGCTGCCGACCTGGTCGTTGCGGCGCGTCGACGAGCCGAAGAAGCGCAGCCGCACGGGCTCGCCCACGACCAGACCGAACTCCTGCGCGTCGAGCGTCACTTCCGTGCCCTCTTCCATGCCGAACGGTGCCAGGCACAGCGCCGACAGCGGCGGCTCCATGCCGGGAATGGCGGGCATGTTCGATTCGACGCCCACGTAGTACGACTGCGCGGCGCCGCCGCGGATGCGCACGCCGCGGCCCTGGCGCACATAGCCGAAATAGGCCGCGCCGCGCGCCACGGCCAGATCGAGATCGGCACCGCCGAGCAGCCGCGCGGGCGCCGCGCCTTCCGCTGCCAGCCAGCCGTTGAGCACCGTCAGCAGGCGCTCGGCGATCAGGCCCGACTTGAGCACGCCGCCGTTGAACAGCACGGCCGAAGGGTGCAGGAAGCTCGCGCCTTCGGGCTGCGTGCCCTGCAGGCCTTCGATGGCTTCGGTGGCACCCACCTGGCGCGACAGGAAGGCCGCGAGGTGGCGCGTGACGGCAGCGTCCTGCGCATAGGGCAGGCCCAGCTGGGTCAGCGCGGCGCGCGCGCGCGTGATCGGCTTGTCGCTGGCCGCGACTTGCGGGAAGAAGCCGTCGACCAGGATCTGCGTGAGTTCGGCGCGCGTGACTTCGGTGCGCACCGAGCCGCCGATCAGCTTGGAGCCGCGGCTGGGCACGACGACGGGCACGCTGTCGAGCGACGCATCGCTGAGCAGCGCTTCCTTGGCCGCGCGGCAGGCATGGGCCAGCGCGCGCGTCTGCCAGGCATCGAGCTGCCGGCCTTCGGCCGCGAGCTTGCGCGCCACGCCATAGGCGAGCGCCAGGTCCATGTTGTCGCCGCCCAGCAGGATGTGTTCGCCCACGGCGACGCGCTGCAGGCTCAGTTCGCCCGCGCTTTCGAGCACCGCCATCAGCGACAGATCGGTGGTGCCGCCGCCTACGTCGACGACCAGGATCACATCGCCGGGCTGAACCTGCTTGCGCCAGTCGCCCGCGCTGCCCTGGATCCAGCTGTAGAGCGCGGCCTGCGGCTCTTCCAGCAGCGTCAGCTGCTGAAAGCCCGCCGCACGCGCGGCCTCGGCCGTGAGTTCGCGCGCCGCCGGGTCGAACGACGCGGGAATCGTCACCGTGATGTCCTGCGCATCAAATGGCGCTTCGGGGTGGGCCTGCTCCCAGGCCCAGCGCAGGTGCGACAGATAGCGGATGGACGCCGTGAGCGGCGAGATGCGGTGCACTTCGGCGGGCGCGTCGGCCGGCAGCAGCGGCGCGCGCCGGTCCACGCCCGGATGGCACAGCCAACTCTTGGCGCTGCTCACCAGGCGAATCGGCGTGGCCGCGCCGCGCGTGCGCGCGAGTTCGCCGACGGCGAAATCTTGCTGCGCGCCCCAGGGCAGGGCCAGGTCGCCGGGAGCGAGTTCGCTTTCATGCGGCAAGTAGAGAAACGAGGGCAGCAGCGGCTTGGATTCGACCGCGGCCGGGCCGGTGAGCTGGGGAATCTCGAGCACGCCATGGACCACCTGGTCGCCGTCGCTGGCCTGCTGATCGACCCACGACAGCGCGCAGTGCGTGGTGCCCAGATCGATGCCGATGCTGTAACGCGAGCCGCTCACAGTTCCACCTCGGCCTGGGCAACCACGCTCGCCGCCTTGGCGTCGGTCAGCTGGGGCAGGCGCGTGGCGCTCACGCGCCAGCCGCGGTGGCCCAGCGTGCCGGTGAACGGCGCCTGGCCGACGACATTGCCCGTGAGGCGCACGGCCGTGGCGTCAAAGCCTTCGGCCAGCGTCACGCGGCTGCCTTCGGCTTCGCTGCGCACCGGCTCGAGCGTGAAATGCTCGGCCAGCACCTTGCGGCAGCCCGCATGCACCACGCGCGTCGCGGCGCCGATGTCGGCATCGCTGTAGCCCGTGGTGTCTTCCTGCACGAAGTCGACGAAGCGCGCTTCGCGCTGCAGCAGGCCCAGCAGTTGCAGCGCGCTGGTTTCGGAGGCCAGCGCGGGCGCGACGGGCGCGGGCGCGGCGACGGGTGCCACCACGGGCGCAGGGGCTGCGGCGACCGGCGCCGCTGCGGGCGCGGGCACATCGGCCGCGAACGCTTCACCGCCGCGCAGCCGCGCGACGTTGGCCGCGAAACGCGCATCGCCCAGGATGGCGAAGAAGCTGCTCACGGCAAGCGCAATGCGCGACAGGAAGGAGGGAGGAGTGGAGTTCATGTTCAGGTCTCTGCCATCATCAACGCGGTCGGCGCGCGCGGGCCGGCAACCGGCCCAGCAAGCCCCTGACCGCAGGAGCACGGGGCCCGGGGGCCACGGCGTGAAAAGGGAGGGTCATGTTAACGAATCTGCGGGTAAGCGCGGGTAGCGATGCCACGTGACAGAGCTGTATATAGGTTTTTACATGGATGCGCGCCAGGCCCTCCAGCCACGGGGAAATGCCGGCGATGCGATAATTGCGCCTCCTGATTGCCGCCATTTCCATGCCCATCGCCTTCCCTTCGCCCGCTGACCAGGCCCTGCCTGTGGCGCAGCGCTGCGCGGCTGCGCCCGGGCATACAGGCGTTCCCACGGCCTTCATCAGCCTCTGCGGCTTTACGGCCCTGCTTTCCGCCGCCGTGCGGAAAGCTCAGGCCACGGCACAGGCCGACTGACTTCCCGCACGGCCCCACAGGGGCTTGCGCTGCAAGCTCCTTTGCATGGAGCACGCCAGGACTTTCCAAAACCACCCGGGTTCTTTCCTGGCTGCACGTTGGCGCAGCGCTGCACGCACTGCGCGCCATTGTTTGCGGACCGTCATGGAATTTTCCAAAGATTTTCTCAAAGCCAAGAGCCCCTGCGCCGCAGGGTTTCGCTGGTTCATTCGCCACCAGCACGAGGGCCGCGACTACCAGTTGCTGCTCGACAACCTGGTGCGCGACGGGCGCATCGAAGACGCCTGCTGGCTGCTGTCGCAGTTCGGCCCCACCGATGCCGAGCTGCACCTCGAGCACCTCGAAGCCGAGGCCCTGGTGTTCGCCGGCAGCGTGATCGTGCACGGCGATGTGCGCGTCGCGGGCGTGCTGCGCGTGGGCCGCAGCCTGCAGGCCGGCGCGGGCATACGCGCGGCGCGGCTGGAAGCGGGTGAAGACATTCTGAGCGGCGGCGCGATCTTCTGCGGCGGCGCGCTGCAAGCCGGCGGCACCGTCAAGGCCGCGTGGAGCGTAGAAACCCAGGGCGGCCTGTCCTGCGAGAAGCTGCGCACCGGCTGGGGCCTGGACTGCCAGGGCGATCTGACGCTGACCGGCGAAGGCCAGATCGGCCAGGAGCTGCAGGTCGCAGGCGATATCCGCTGCGCCAAGAGCCTGCGCAGCGGCGGCCCGCTGACGGCCCACGGCAATGTGCATGCCAGCCATGGCATAGACGCGGGCGGCGATGTGCACTGCGGCAAGCATCTGCAGGCCGACTGGGGCATTCGCGCGCGCGGCGCGATCTCCGCGGCCGGCGCGATCAAGGCCGGCGAAACGCTGCAGGCCGAAAGCGACATTTGCGCCGGCCCGGGCTATGGCGTGTACGCGGGCCTGAGCGTGCAGATGGACGCCTGGGAAGACTGCGCGACGGTGCGCGCCGCGCGCAAGCCCCAAGGCCTGGTCAGCGGCCACTGGCAGGCACAGGGCGCGGACCGGGCCGTGGCCTGAGGCGGCGCGAAACGTGTAGCATTTCTCCGGTGCGCACGCGAGCCGGCAGCAATGGGCTGCCATGCCAGCGACTGCCCGGGAGTGCCTTGCATGCTTCGCCGTGAATTTTTCCTTCTGGCGTCCAGCGCCGCCGTCGCCACTTCTCTGCCCCGCTGGAGCTGGTCGCAAACGCTGCGTCAACGCGATCTGTTTGCGCTGGGCGTCGCAAGCGGCTCGCCCACCTCCGACGGCTTTGTGCTCTGGACGCGCCTGCTGGCCGGCCCGGTGCCGGGCACGGTCGCCGCCGACACGCCGCGCACGCCGCTGCCGCCCGCGCTGACCGTGCGCTGGGAAATCGCCGAGGACGAAGCGTTCGGCAAGATCGTGCGCCGCGGAACGGCGCAAGCGCTCGAAGCGCTGGGCCACAGCGTGCATGTCGAAGTCACCGGCCTGCGGCCCGACCGCTGGTACTGGTACCGCTTCATGCACGGCGACGCCGTGACGCAGACCGCGCGCACGCGCACCGCGCCCGACGCCAACGCCATGCCGGACAGGATGCGCTTTGCGTTCGTGTCCTGCCAGCGCTGGGAGCAAGGCCGCTATGCGGGCTACCAGCACATGCTCGACGAAGATCTGGACGCCGTGCTGTTTCTCGGCGACTACATCTACGAGTACGCGATGCCCAAGAAGCCGCCGCACCCGCCGCTGGTGCGCACGCATACGCTCGCGGTCGCCAGAACGCTGCAGGACTACCGCGACCGCTACGCGCTGTACCGCACCGATGTGCAACTGCAGGCCGCGCACCGCGCCTGCCCGTGGATCGTGACCTGGGACGACCATGAAGTGCAGAACGACTATGCGGGCCTCGAAGGCCTGGGGCCGCGCCAGGCGTTCGGCGCCATGCGCGCCCACGGATACCAGGCGTTCTACGAAAACATGCCGCTGCGCGCTTGCAGCCTCAGCCACGGCATCGAAGGCCTGGGCACGGCCGACGGTGTGAGAGTCCACGACCGCCATGCCTGGGGCCGGCTGCTGCGCTTTCACCTGCTCGACACGCGCCAGTACAGCAATGCCCAGCCCTGCCGTGCGCCGGGCGGAAATCCGCCCGATTCGGTCTCGCCCGAACACTGCCCTGAAATGCTGGACCCCGAGCGCTCGATGCTGGGCCTGGCCCAGGAGCGCTGGCTGGCCGACGGCCTGGGCCAGGATGCGAGCGCCCAGACCCGCTGGAGCGTGCTCGCGCAGCAGACCATGTTCTCGCGGCGCAACTACAAGAAGGCGCCCGCGCAAAGCTTCAACGCCAGCACCTGGGATGGCTATCCCGCATGCCGCCAGCGCGTATGCGATGCGATACGCACCAGCGCGGTGCGCAACGCCGTGGTGATAGGCGGCGACATTCACCAGAACTATGTGAGTCGCGTGCTCAGCGATTTCTCCGACCCGGAATCCAAGGTGATAGGCAGCGAGTTCTGCGGCACGTCGTTGACGTCGCACAGCAAGACGGCGCGCACGCGCGCCCAGGAAATCGCCGACAACAACCCGCACATCCTGCTCGCGCGCCCCGACAAGCGCGGCTATGCGGTGGCCGAAGTCACGCCCGATCGCTGGACCACGACCTTGCGCGTTCTCGATGATGTGACGCGGGCAGACAGCGCAGTGGCCACGCTGGCGCGCTTTGTCGTCAACGACCAGGTGCCCGGGCCCGAAATCGCCTGAGCACGCGGCCCGGCACAGGGAGCAGCCGAGGCCGTCCACGCAAATTGCGCGACCCGCGAGACGATTCAGCGCCTGGTGTTACCTACCGATGAGTAGCCCAACGTCACCTCGTTGCAATCGCCCTCGCGCCGATAGGAAAAGCGATCGGCCAGTCTGCGCACAAAATGCACGCCCAAGCCTCCAATGTCCCGTTCCTCCAACGCAATGTCCAGGTCTGGCGCAGGCAGACCGGTGGGATCGAACGCGGGTCCCCGATCGCGAATCACGGCCTGCAGCGCCTGCGGCGGCACGAACTCCACCTCCACCGACACCGGCCCCCCTTGGCCGCCATAGGCATGCATGGCGACATTCGTCAGCAACTCGTCGAGCATCAGCCCGAGCTTGGTCGTCAGCCCCGGGGGCAGATCGGCGGCCTCGGCCCAACCATCCAGGCGCTCGAAGAACGCCGGCAATTCCTGGACCGTGCCATGCAGATCACACCTCAAGGAAACGGGATTCTTCATAAGCGACCGTTGATTGCGGGACTGTTGGGTACGAGGTGCGCAGGGCCAGCCAGACGGCGTTGCGCGGTTGTCTGAATATTGTGACATGAGCCCCCGCACAAACCACAACTCTTCTGGCGGCTTCGCCGGCCCCTGGCTCGAAGTCGGCGGTCTGTGGCTGCTGATCGTGCTCAGCGGCGTGCTGCTGATCGCCGGCCTGCTCGACCATTGGCGCCAGCAGGAGCTGCAGACCATAGAGCGCGCGCAACTCGAACTCACGCTGCGCGAGATCCAGGGCGAACTCGAGGGCGAGCTGTCGCTGGGAACGGAGCTGCAGCACCACCCGCGCATCCAGCGCTTGCTCGAAAGCTATCTGCGCAAGGACCCGCAGCTCTACAGCCTGGACGTGCTGGACCCGGACGGCCGCGCGCTCTTCAGCACCGACCGCGGCACCGTGGGCGAGCCGCTGCCCCCGCTGGCGCGGGCCGCGGCGCTGCAGGGCGCGCAGCGGCACCAGCCCTGGCATGCGTTGATCGAGTCGACACCGCTGATGGGCGTCGATGTGCGCACCCCGTTTGGCGAGACCGCAGGCCATGTGGGCGCCACCTATGCCTCGCGCGCCACCGACTACCTTTCCGAGCCTATGCTGACGCCGGCGCTGCTGTTCAGCTTGCTGGCCACGGCCCTGGCCGGCATCGCGGCGATCTGGCTGGCCACGGCCCCCCAGCGCCGGCTGCGGCAGGCGCTGGCGCGCGGGCGGCTCGCGCAGATCGAGGCCCAGCTCGCGGCCACGGGCCAGCGGCTCGACGACGGCTCGCAACGGCTGGACGCCGTGGAGCGTATCGAATGATGCGCAGACATACCAGACAAAGTGCGCGGGAGTGGACCGCGATACAGCTGGGCTGCGCGGCCGCCGTGCTGCTGGCCCTGGCCGCGGTGTTTCTGTCGCATGTCCATCACCGCCAGATGCAGACGGTGCGCGAGCAGGCGGCGCAAACGCGCGCGCAGCTGATGGCCCAATCCATAGGCCAGCGGCTTGCGCATGCCGCTGCCGCCGGCATTCCCCTGGACCAGCTCGTGGGCGTGCCCGAGTTTCTCGATCGCTGGAACCGTAGCCACCCCGAAGTCACGCGCATCGCGGTGCACGACCTGCAGGATCGACTGCTCTGGATCAGCCATGCGCAGACCGCAGCGCCCGCGCCCGACATCAGCACCGGCAGCGCCGATGTCGCGCCCGCCGGCGTCGCCCAGGCGCGCGTGCACGTGCAGCTGCACAACGGCAGCCTGCAGGGGCTGGACGAGCGCCTGGCGCTGCTCGTTCCCGCGGTGCTGCTGGTCAGCGCGCTGGCCTATCTGGGCGCCCTCTTCGCCTGCGCCCCGGGGCCCTGGCTGCGCAACCATGGCGTGCGCATGATCACGCGCTGGGCGGCGCGTGGCGACTACCGCCGGCTGCTGGTCCTGCCGCAGCGCAAATCATTCGATCTGCGCGTGCAGGAAGTCGCGCATGCGATGCGCCGCGTGCACGAGCGCGTCACGCGCATGCGCCTGCTGATCGGCTCGCTGCGGCGCACCGAACCGCAGCAGCTGCGGCGCGACTACCTCGACCAGGTGCTGCTGCAAATCGAAGGCCAGGACCGCTTCGCCGATGCCGAGCCGGCCGTCGTGCGGCTGGTCGCCGTCCAGGTCCATTCGCTGTGGATGAGCCTTCTGCTGTGCCTTGGCGCCATCGCGCCGCTGACCTATGCGTTGCGCGGGCTCGCGCCCACCGGCGACAGCCCGGGCAGCTGGCAGCAGGCACTGCCGGCCGCATGTCTGAGCCTGCTGGTGCTCGCGGCGGCGGCGGGCTGGACGCTGGCCGCACGGCTGCGCATGGCCACGCTGAGCCTGCTGATCCTGGGCCTGGCCGCGCTGCTGCTGGCGCCGCTGGCGATGCTGCTGGACAACCCGCCCCACCCCGGCTGGATCGCAGCCTGGAACGGCGCTTTCGCGGGCGCCGCGCTGGCCGCCTGCACGCGCGCCCAGACCCATCCCGATGCACACCCCGGATTCGCCCATGCCCAGCCCGGCATGCCCGGCGCCGCGCTGCTCGCCTGGTGGGGCGGCTTGCTGTGGCTAGCGCCCGCGCTCGGCTATTACGCCCATGCGGCACTGCGCCCCGCCTGGGCCGTGCCCGCGCTGCTGCTGCCCATGCTCTGCGGGCTGTTTTTCGCGACGCGCTGGGACGTGGCCCACAGCCCCTGGAGGGTTCGCATGGCAGCTGCGGCGCGCGCGCGCGCCGCGGCATGGCGCTGGGCCGCACTGGGCCTGGCCGCGGGCCTCGTGGCCGGCCCGCTGCTGCCGGGTCTGGTGCTTTCCGGCCCGGCCGCACCGCCGGCCCTGCTGCAGCAATGCGCGCTGGGCATAGGAATGGCGCTGGTCTGGTCGTGGCACGCAGGACCGGGGCCGCGCGGGCGGGCTCCCGCGCTGCGGTCGCCCTGGCGCAGACGCGCGCGCAGGTTGGTCATGCTCGCCTTGCTGGCCGCCGTGGCGCCCCTGCCCTGGCCCGGCGCCATCGAATGGCTGCAGCCGCTGCTGCAGGGAGTGCTGCTGGGGCTGCAGCTCGCAAAGGGCCTGGCCCAGGCCGCGCAGGCGCCGCAGCACGCCACCAGCCTGCGGCTGCTGCTGGGCGCTGCGCTCGGCATCGGGCTGAGCGCCGTCGCCATCGTGCTGGGCCTGCAGGGCTGGCTGCCGCTGCTGGCATTGCTGCTGCTGGCCTTGCCGGCTGCGACCCCGTCGAGAGGCGCCCATGTCGCTTAGATCGCGAATTTTCGGCGCGCTGGCCCTGGGCATTGTCTGCCTGGGTCTGCTGTGTGCGGCGCTGGTCTGGCAGACCCGGGCATATGCCCAGCAGCAACAGGCACGCCTGCTGCTGCAGACCCAGACATACGCCTGGGAGCAATGGCAGGCGCAGCAGATAGCCGCGCTGCAGCGCCTTGCGGCGCAGCTGGGCGAAGCCCCGGCGCAGTCGCTCGCGCCGCGCATGCAGGCCATGGCGAAAGACCACCCCGGCCTGCGCATCGACCTGTTCGATCAGGACGGACAGCGGCTGGACACGACCGCCGTCGGCGGCGATCCCGCGCCCTTGCTCGACCCGTTCGCGGCAACGCCGCCCGCGCGCGGCCTGCACCAGCTGTCGGCGCGCGAGTACAGCTGGGTGCAGCGCACGCGCGCCGGCCGGCATCTGCTGGTGCTGAGCCAGGACGCCGTCGCGGTGTTGCCCGCGCTCGCACAACGCCTCGACGGCGCGTTCCACCTCCTCAACATGCGCGGCAATCCCGTGGCCGGCACGCCGGTGGCGGGCATGCCCGTGGCCGGCACTTCCGCCGACGAACACTTCTTCGCCCAGGTCGTGGTGCCGGTGCGCGACACGCAGGTGCTGACGCTGGCAGCCGACGATCCGCGGCTGGGCGGGCAGGCCGCGCTGCAGCTCGTCAGCCAGCCCTTGACCGGCGCCAGCGGCGGCGTGATCGGCAGCCTGGTCTGGAGCCGGCCGGTGTCCGCCGACGTGCTGCAGGAACGCCTGTTTGCACAGCGCCTGGCGCTGCAGGCGGGCGCGGTGCTGCTACTGGTCATGGGTGGGCTTTTCCTGTTTCTGCGCCACGCGCTCGACCCGCTGGCGCGCAGCGTGCAGGTACTCGAATCACTGGCCCAGGGACAGACCGATGTCGCGCTGTATGCGGGAGAAGAGGATGCGCAGGACGAGTCGGGCAGCGTCGCGCGCAGCGTGCTGCAGATCCGCACCGAACTGCTGAGCCTGGAAACGCTGCGCCAGGAACGCGTGCGCACGCGGCGCCAGCAGGAACGCCTGATCCGCGACCAGCTGCGCAGCCTCGCCGAAAGCCTGGACCCGGCATCGCGCGAGGAAATCCTGCTGGCCCTGGGCACGCAGGGCGGCGTCGCCGCGTCGGCCCCGACCGAGGCACCCAACGGGCTCGCCGACCTGGCCAGCATTCTTGGCCGGATGTCGGGCCTGGTCAGCACCCAGCAGAGCCGGCTGCTCAAACTGCTGCGCGAAGTACAGGCCTCGGTCCAGACCCAGGCGATGCTGGCCAGCCTGCAACAGGAGCTCGAGATCGCGCGCGAAATGCAGCTGTCGATTCTGCCGCGCCAGACACCGAACCGGCCCGAGATCGAGATCGCCGCGACGATGATCGCGGCCAAGGAAATCGGCGGCGACTTCTACGACTACTTCGCGATCGACGACGACCACCTGGCGATCGTGATCGCCGACGTGTCGGGCAAGGGCGTTCCCGCGGCCTTCTTCATGGCCATATCGCGCACCCTGCTCAAGAGCAACGGGCTGTTCCTGCGCACGCCGGGAGCGACCATCGCGGCGCTCAACGACCAGCTGTGCACCGAGAACGACCAGATGATGTTCGTCACGGTGTTCTATGCGGTGCTGCAGCTGTCCAGCGGCCAGCTGACTTACGTGAATGCGGGCCACAACCCGCCCATCCTGCTGCAGCAGGGAACGGCGCAGTTCTTCCCCAAGGGCCGGAACATGGGACTGGCCGTGCTCGAAGACCAGCGCTACCACGAAGGCACGCTGCAGCTGTCGGCCGGCGACAGCCTGCTGCTCTATACCGACGGCGTCACCGAGGCCACCGATGCGCACAGCGCGCTGTTCGGTGATCCGCGGCTGCTGCAGGTGGTGCAAGCGTTCAAGGCCCTGCCCGACCGGCGCGGCGAGGCACGCCAGCTGACCGAGCACATCGTCACGGAAGTGCGGCGCTTCGAGGCCGGGGCCGCCCAGGCCGACGACATCACTGTCGTGACGCTCACTTACAAGGGCTGCGCGCCATGAGACGCAGCCACCGCATCGGGCAGCCGGCGTGCGTAGCGCAGCAGGCGCTGCGTCCCGTCGACGACTTCGCCCACGCCCACATAGCCGCCGGCCGCCGCGGCGCAAAGCTGCTCGAAGTCGTCGCCCGCAATCAATCGCGTGTCGTGCAGATCCCAGCGCGCGCGCCCGAGCAGGTCGATCTGCAGCACCTGGCGGCGCAGCCCGTCGATCACGCCGGTCCATTCGATCCACATGCCGTGCGCCAGCAGGTTGTGCCGGCTTGGCGCGTTGTGCAGCGACACCACGGCCAGGCACAGCGGCCGGTCGTAGGCCTGGGCGACCGCGCAGCGCAGCCGCAGCAGCAAGGCCTGCAGCTGGTTTCCGCGCCAGGGAACGCGCACCATGCAGCTCGCCATATGCGCCACGCTCGCCTGCAGGCCCGCAGGCATGCCGACGACGGCGCCAAGATGGCCGTACTCGCCCACGGTGGGCATGCCCAGCATCGCGTAGGCCACGAGTTCCTCGCCGAGAAACACGCCAATGCCTTCACCGCGGGGCAGCGAATTCTGCGCAAAGAAGTCGGCTTCATCGGCCTCGCGCACATACATGTCGGGGTGTGCCAGCCCCGCGAGCACTTCATCGCGCAGCTGCTTCCAGGCCACGAAATCCGCGGGCGTCAGTGCCCGCAAAGTGGCGTCGGGCAACTGCGGCAGAACACCCGGAGCGGGACATGTTGGCGGCGGGCTCTTGAGCAATCGGCAACTCCAGCGAAGGTGGCACAGACCCGCGACGCCAGCGGCCGAAGGTGCTTCCACTATAGAACAGGGCGCAGCGCATGACGAGCCTTTTACGCACGCTTCAACGCGAAGCCCTGCTGTTTTCCACGCTCTGCGCCATCGTGCTGTTCGGCCTGTCGCTGGTGCTGATCACCTGGCGCGTGCAGCAGTTGCTGACCGATCTGTCGCAGCAGCGTCTGCTGCGCCTGAGCCAGCAGATCAGCCTGGAGGCCGAACGCGGCATGCGCTTCGGCGTGGCCCTGACCGAGCAGTCTGTCTGGCTCGATCGTCTGCAGCAACTTGGCGCGCAGGAGCCGCAGCTGCTCGCGCTGCGGCTGCAAGCCGCCGACGGCACGGTGATCGCACAGGCCGGCGACCCGCGGCACGCGGGCGCGATTGCCGCGCCCTGGCAGCGCCAGCTCGCGGCCGCGGCGCCGCCGCAGCCGTCGCTGGTGAGGAACGAAAACGCCAGGCTGTATATCGGCCGGGCGCTGGCCGATGCAAGCGGGCAGACCGGCGCCAATCTCTGGTTCATCATCGACCTGCGCCCCACACAGGCCCAGGCCCGCGCCGCCGCGCTGCACATCCTGGGCCAGGTCGCACCGCTGCTGCTGCTCACGCTGGCCCTGGTCTGGGCGGCGTTGTGGCGCCAGGGCCTGCAGTGGCAAGGCGCGCCGCGCACGCGCGCCACGGCCTGGCTCACGCTGGGCGCGGCGCTGGTCTGCGTGGCGACGCCGCTGGCCATGGTCTGGAGTGCGCGCGAGACGGCGCGCCCGCTGGTCGCGCAGCAGATCGCCGAGAACGCCGATGCGATGGCGCACACGCTGGGCCGGCAGATCACGCGCGCGCTCGACTACGGCATTCCGCTGGCACAGCTGCAGGGCGTGCGCGCGCTGTTCGACGATGCGCTGCAGCGCGCGCCCGAACTCGGCTATCTCGCCTTGCAGGCCAGCCCCACCGAAGATCTGCACTCCACCGTTCAGCGCGGCCGCGGCGAAGCGCTCGACGCGCCGGCGGCCCAGGACCTGCGCTGGTCTGCGGCCACGCCCCAGGGCGCACGCGTGGTCGTCGGCTACCCCACCGATTACGTGGACCGCCAGCTCGCCGGCATGCTGCTTGATCTGGCGCTGGCCCTGGTGGTGTCCGCGGTGCTGCTGCTCGAGTGCGCGCGCGGACGCTGGCAGCGCTCGACGCTGGCCACGCTCGCGGCACAGCACTTCGCGCGGCGCAGCGCTGTCCCGCGTGGCGCATTCGCGCGCTGGACCGGGCGGCGCCAGCGCCTCACGCCCGTAGCCAGCGCCGCGCAGCCTGGGCCCGAAACCACGGCGCAGATGACGCGGCTGCGCCTGGTCATTTTTCTGATAGCGCTGTCGGAAGAACTGCTGCGCCCGTTCTTCACGGTGTTTGCCATCGACATGCCGCCGCTGGGCCTGCAGTTGAGTCCGACCATGGTCGCTGGCCTGCCCGTCGCGGCGTTCATGGCCACGCTGGCGCTGGCCCAGCCCGCGGGCCCGGCGCTGGCCGGTCGCATCGATCTGCGCTGGGGCCTGGTGCTGGCGGCGCTGGCCGGCAGCCTGGCGCTGGCGGCCACGGGCGCGGCCGAGTCGGCGCTGGCGCTGGTGGTCTTGCGCGCCTTCGCGGGCATGGCCTACGGCCTGGCGCTGATCCTGGCGCAGACGGCGCTGGTGCGCATCACGCCGGCCGCACAGCGCGCGCGCGGCATGACGCAGATCGCGGGCGCCATCGTCGCCGCGGGCATTGTCGGCCCGCCGTTCGGCGGCATGATCGCCGCCCAGGCCGGGCCCGCGACCGGGTTTGCCGCCTGCGCGCTGTGCATGCTGCTGGCCGCGGTCGCGAGCCAGCGCCTGGCCGTCGTGCCGCGCTCTCCCGCGCGCGGCTCGGCCACGGGCGGCTGGCGCGGCTATGCGGCCGTGGTGCGCAACCCGCGCGCGCTGGCGGTGATTTTCGGTGCGGCCCTGCCTGCCCGCCTGGTCGCGGTGACGCTGCTGGCCGTGGTCGTGCCGCTGCAGATGAACGCGCTGCAACAGCCCGCGGCCATGACCGGGCGCGCGCTGCTGCTGTACTTCCTGGTGTTCGCGGCCAGCGCTTCCTGGTGCGCGCGCTGGTCCGATGCGAGCGGCAGGCGCGCGCCGTTTCTGATCGCCGGCGGGCTGATCAGCGCGCTCGCCTGCTGGGCCCTGCCCGGCCTGGGCGGCGTGCCCGGCATGGCCATGGGCTGCGCGCTGCTGGGCCTGGGACAGGCGCTGCAATCATCGCCTCAGCTGGCGCTGGTCACGGAACTCTTCGAGCCACGCGCCGGCAGTGCGCAGCACGCCACGCCCGAACAGGCGCTGGCCGCGTTTCGCCTGCTGGAGCGGCTGGGCAGCATCGCCGCGCCTTTCGCCACGGCCTGGGCGGTCGCGGCCTTTGGCTACACCGGGGCGATGTGGGCCATCGGCCTGTTTCTCGCCGCCGCCACGCTGGGCATGCTGCCCGCGCTGCGCAGCGCCACGCCCGCCGTTTCCTTTCCTCCCCTGCCCGGATCGCCATGAAACCCAACGCATTGCTTTCTCGTCTTCTGCGGCCCCTGTCATGCCCCGTGCTGTGCCTGGGCCTGGCCGTGGCGCCCGCGGCCCGCGCGAACGAGGCTGCGCAGTCCGCCGCCGTAGCCGCCCGGCCCTTCACCATCGTGATGGTGTTGCCGCGTGCGGCGCAAAGCACCGAAGCCGGCTTTCGCAACTACCTGGAGCGCGAAAATGTCGCGGCGCGCTACGTTGAAGTGCGCTTCAGCGGCAACAAGCTCGATGAAGACGCGCTGCGCCAGCAGGTCGCGGCATTGCGCCCCGACCTGATCTATGCCTGGGGTACGCCCACGTCCCTGGCGCTCGCCGGACGCCACGACCAGAGCAATGCGGCCAACCCATTGCGCAACACGCCCATCGTGTTCACCGAAGTCACCGACCCGGTCAACGCCGGGCTGATCAAGAACCTGCAGCAGCCCGAACGCAACGTCACCGGCGTGAGCCATGTCGCGCCGCTCGACATCCAGTTCAACGCCATTCAGGCCTATAGGCCGTTTCGCAAGATCGGCTACCTGCACAACCCGGCCGAGCCGAACTCGCTGACCATCCTGCGCAACCTGCAGGCGCAGGCCCAGCGCCTGGGGCTGCAGGTGATCGATGCCAGTCTCGGGCTGAACGCCGACCAGACGCCCGACCCCGCACAGATCGGGCCGCTGGTGGCCGACATCGCCGCGCGTGGCGCCGACCTGCTCTATATCGGCCCCATCACGTTCCTCGCCTTCACCCACCGCGAAGCGATCACCCAGGCCGCGCTGCGCCAGCAGTTGCCTACGTTCTGCACCACGGAGAGCATCGTGCGGCGCTCGGGCTGCCTGTTCGGCCTGTTCTCCAACGACACCAATGTCGGCCGATTCGCGGGGTCGATGGCGCGCCAGATCCTGCTCGAGAAAAAGCCCGTCAGCGCGATCGCCGCATCGACGCTGCAGCGCTTTTCGCTGCTGGTGAACATTCCCACCGCACAGACGCTGCAGCTCTATCCGCCGATGCTGCTGCTCAACGTGGCGGAAGTGATTCCCGCACCGCCAGCGTCGCCGCGATGAGCTGGCCACGAAGCGCCCGCACCGGGGCGCCTCGGTTCGGCCTACAGCTTGTTGGTGATTTCCTTCAAGGTATCGCCCAGCAGCTTGACCAGCGTGGATTGCAGCTGCGACATCATGGTCCAGCGCTGAAGTTCGAACTGCATTCCCAGCATCTTGCCTTGGTCGGGATTGTCGCCAAGCTCGCTGATGGCGGTCTTCAGCGAGGCCTCGAGTTTGGAGCTGGTCTGGCCAACCGTGCTGGCGATCGAGTCGTAAGTCACGCCGGAGATGGTGCTCATGGTCTATTTCCTTTCTTGTCCCAGGTGGGATAAATGGCTGCCTGCGGGAGGCGGGGTGGGAGAAAAATGCGCGAGCGCTTCCTGCGCGGCAAGGCTCGCGTCCAGCAGCGCCGCCAGTTCGCGGTAACGGTCAGGCGCGGCCCCGGCCGACATGCCGGCGCGCGCGCGCCGCTCCAGGTCGGCCAGCAGGGACTGTGTCTCTTCGCGCGCCTGCGCGGCATCTGCGCCATGCAGGCGCTCTTCGAGCGCGCTCAGGGGACCGGGGTCGGACGCCGTCACGGCGTCGGGCAACAGCAATTTCATCGGCTCACTTCCACTCGTTTCGGACCATCGAACACCAGGTGATCGGGCGCAATCGCCGCCAGCCGCCAGCCGCCACGCGCGCCGCCGGGCTGCAGCTTGGCGCCATCGGCCAGCACCACATAGGGTGCGGCGCCGCCGACCACGCTGCGAATGCCAAACGGCAGTCTGGCTTCGGCCAGGCTCATCCGCCGCGCGGCTGCGGGCTCCTGAAGAACATATGTCTGCAGCAGAAAAGGCACGCCGCTCAACGGCGTCTGCGCCGTGGCCAGCAGGCGCTCGAGCTGCGCGCGCTGGGCCGGGTTCACGCCCACGGCCAACACCAGTTGTTCGCCATCCCAACGCGCTTCGGTGGCACGCAGGCCTTGCGCGCCCAGCCAGCGCAAGACTTCCGGCCCTTGCAGCGATGCCACGCGCAGGCCATCGATGATCTCTATGCCTTCGGGCGCGCGCGCGCGCAGCTGGGCCAGCGTCTGTTGCTGCATTTCGGGGGTGATCACCAAGCCGCGCACCTGCACCTTGCCCGCACCCATGGGCGCGAACCGCAGGCTCAGGCCCAGGCCAGACCCCACATCCGTCAGCCCATCGAAGACTTCCTGGGCGGTGCGCACCGCGAGCCGGGGCAACGGGCGCAGGTTGGAAAGGGCTTGCGCCAGACGGTCGAACTGCTCGGCGTTCTCGACCCAGCCGCTGACCGTGACGCCGCCCTGGGCGTTGGGCGCCACCGCCATGCGCAGCGCCGGGTCGGCCAGCGCAATCGCCAAAGTCACTTCCTTGACGGCCTTTTCCTGTGCCTGCGGCGAGAACGTGATTGCGCTGACCGGGTCGGGTTGTGCCGATGACGGCGCCTGGCGCCACACGGCCCAGCCCACGCCCAGCAGCACCAGCGACAGCACCCCGACCGCGGCCAGCGGGCGCAGGCGCCGCAGCGCTGCGGCGCTGCGCGCCGATGGCACTGGCACGGCCGCCGCAGCAGCCCGCGGCGGCATCTCGTCGACTGGCAGGGAATCTGCCTGCCCCTCGCCCTCATCCTCTTGCGCCTGCGCAGCTTGTGGCATCGGCACAGGTGCCGGCGCAGCGATGGTGGTCCATTCCAGATGCGCGGCGCACACCGTGGCATGCACTTGTCCGAGCAGCGCGACGGCGCCCAGCGCCAAGCCGCGCGGCTTGGGCGCAGCGGCCTCATCTTCCTGCGCCGACGCCAGCTCCTGCGCCGAAAGCGCGAACCAGCAGCCATCGCGCCACCACACCTGCAAGGGCGCGTCGGCCTCCAGCCCGCAGTCGCTGAGCAGCACGTCGCAATCGCCCTCGCTGCCGACGCGCAGCAGCTCGCCAGCGGCCAGTGCCAGGCTTGCGCCCTGATGGCAGCCCGACAGGATGCGCAGCTCGATGTCGAGCAGCGCGGTATCGGAAATAGGGGCCGCGACAAGGTGGGGATCGTGGTGTCTCATGCGCACACCTCGCGCGCGCCATCGGCGTGCGAACAATATCGGTTTACACCGCGCAATGGGCTACCCAACCCGGTGCGCACTACATACAATCGATTGGCGTATTGAGTCAGAAATTCATCACCCTCATCGAATTGGTTAAGCGCATGAACATCGAGACCGAGCACCGTGACGACATCCTCATCCTGCGTCCCCTGGGACGTCTGGACAGCAGCAATTCTCCCGAACTCGAACAGTTGCTTTCCGAGCACCTCGATGCCGGCTGCCAGCGCCTGGTGCTCGACTTTTCGGGGCTCAGCTACATCAGCTCCGCAGGCCTGCGCGTCGTGCTGCTGGCCGGCAAGAAGCTGCGTGCGAGCAAGGGCAAGATCGTGCTGACTTCGCTGCAAGACATGGTGCGCGATGTGTTCGACATGAGCGGCTTTCTCACGCTGTTCGCCGTGGCCGACACCCTCGATGAAGGAGTCGCCAAGGTCTGAGCCGGCAGCGCGCGACGCGGGGGCGGTCTTCACAGGTCCACCCTCGCCAGCGGCTGAATGTTGATCTCCTGCGTGAGCTCCTGATACGACAGCACGGGCAGCTCATACAGGTCCTGCTCGATCATCTTGCGCATGTAGCGGCGAATATCCATCGAGGTCAGCAGCACGGGCCGCTGCTGGCTCGCACCGATGTCGCCGACGGTCTTCTTGATGTTCTCCACCAGCGCCTTGCTCACCGCCGGATCGAGCGCCAGATAGCTGCCTGCCGATGTCTGCCGGATCGCGCCGCGCACCGTGTCCTCGACCGACGGCGCCAGCAGATAGGCCGGCAGCACATTGTTCCCGCTGGAGTACTTGTTGCTGATGTGGCGCTTGAGCGTGGAGCGCACATATTCGGTCAGCAGCACCGAGTCCTTTTCCTTTTGCCCCCACTCGATCAGCGACTCGAGAATGGCGCGCAGATTGCGCACCGAGATGTCTTCCGACACCAGGCGCTGCAGGATTTCGGCGATCTTCTGTATCGGCAGCACGCGCGTCGATTCCTTGACCAGATCAGGGAAGCGCCCCTCCATCGCGCTGAGCAGAAAACGCGTCTCCTGAATGCCGATGAAGTCGGCCGAATACTTCTTGAGCACGAAGGCCAGATGGTAGGTCAGCACCTTGCTGGTATCCATGTAGCTGATGTTGGCGCGCGTCAGCGTGTCACGCAGCGTCTCGCTGACCCACAGCGTGGGAATGTGGGGCAGGAAGGCGCGATCGCTTTCATAGCTGATCTGCAGCGCATTCAGATTGGCTTCGGTCTCGCGCACCAGTAGATAGCCGGGGCGCAGACGCCCCTGCGACACCGGCACTTCCGACAACATCAGGTTGTAGCTTTCGGCCGGCAGCGCCTCGTTGAAACGCAGCTGTATGCCCGGAAACGGCACGCCGAGATCGAAGTACAGCGCCCGCCGGATCTTCAGCAACTCCTCGTTGAGCACTTCGGCATCGAAGCTGCTCTTGAGCGCTGCGGCCACATCCATCAACAACGGCACCGTGGGCGCGAACTCGTCGCTGCCGTCGTTCTTGGGCTTGGGGTTCTTGTCGCCCGCGGCCTGCATGGCCGGCACTTCGGTCACTTCACCGGTCTTCGCATCGACCACGCGGCGCGTGCCGCGCATGATCACGAGACCGATGCCGCCTATCACCACCGCGAGCACCAGGAACACCGTCAGCGGCATGCCCGGAATCAGCCCCATGGCCAGCGCCACGCCGGCTGCGATCACGAGCGCGCGCGGCTGGGCCAGCACCTGGGCGCCGATGTCCTTGCCGACGTTCGACGGCCCGTCGCCGGTCTGCACGCGCGTGACGATCATGCCCGCGCAGATGGCGATGAACAGCGCCGGAATCTGCGCGATCAGACCGTCGCCTATGGTCAGCACCGAATAGGTCTTGGCCGCATCGGCGGCCGTCATGCCGCGCTGCATGGTGCCGATCACGATGCCGCCGAGCAGGTTGACGGCCACGATGATCAGGCCCGCAATGGCATCGCCCTTGACGAACTTCATCGCACCATCCATCGCACCGTACAGCTGACTTTCCTTTTCGACGATGCCGCGGCGGCGCTTGGCCTCGTCCATGTCGATGGTGCCGGCGCGCATGTCGCCGTCGATCGACATCTGCTTGCCCGGCATGGCATCGAGCGAGAAGCGCGCCGCCACTTCGGCGACGCGCTCGGCGCCCTTGGTGATCACCACGAACTGCACGATGGTCAGGATCAGGAACACCACCAGGCCGACGACCAGATTGCCGCCGACGACGAAGTTGCCGAAAGTGTCGATGATGTGGCCGGCATCGCCCTGCAGCAGGATCAGTCGCGTGGTGGCGATCGAGATGCCCAGGCGAAACAGCGTGGTCACCAGCAGCACCGACGGAAACGACGAGAAGGCCAGCGGCGACGGCAGATACATCGCGACCATCAGCAAGATCGCCGAGATCGTCATGTTGATGCCGATCAGCGCATCCACGAGCCAGGTCGGCAGCGGCAGGATCATCATGAAGATGACCGCGACCAGGAAGAATGCCAGGATCAGGTCATTGCGGCTGGTGGCCAGCTGGACCACGCGCTGCAAACGGGCGAAAGCAACAGACTGCGACATGTTTGTAGATCCGGAAATCAGGCGGAGGGCAAGGGCGTCGCAGGAGACGATGGCGATGGAGATAGCAGCAAGGCCACATAGGCGCGCATCGCACCCGCGGCTTCGGCATGGCGCTCGAGCGCATGCAAGGCCTGGGCCCTGATCAGATGGAACTCGGCGCTCATCGCGCCAAGAATCGCCAGCCGTTCCAGCGTCTCCAAGGCCTTGCCGGGCTTGGCCGAGCGCACCCGCGCCAGCGCCAGCGTCAGCAGTGCGCGCGGCTCGTCCGGCACCAGCAGATCGCGCGCGCTCAGCAGTACCGCGGCCTTGTCGGGCAGTCCGTGCTGCAGATAGATGTACGCCAGCAGATCCATGAATTCCAGGCCATGGCCGGGCTGCGCGGAGTCGGGGGTGTCCACAGCCATCATCAACCTTGGTAAAGCGCGCTGCGGTACATCTGCACCAGATCACGCAGGTTGGACTCTTCGCTGAGCAGGCGCACGGCCCGGTTCAGGACCCGCGACTGATCCGTCGCCTCGCCCCCCTGCGCCGCGTCGCGCAGCTGCGTGAGCGCATTGCCCAGGGCCTCGTTGAAGCGCCCCGGCAGCAGCAAGTCGCGGTGCTTGAGTTCGGGGCGCAGCGCCTGATCCAGCCGGCTGTCCATCGAGGACGTCTGCAGCAACAGATCGAGCTGGGCCCGCGTACCGATGTCGGGCGGCGGTGCATCGCCGCGTTCGGGCATGGTCGACGCCGCTTCCTGGCGCGCATAGGTGATGGTGTCTATGCCCCGATCGAAGATCAGGTTGTTGAGGCGAATGTCTGACATGGGCATGTCCTTTGGGTGGCGCGATTTCCGGCGTGGGCAAGGAGGCGTCAGGGACGCTTCAGGCTCTGTATGGGTAACCACAGACCCGCGCCGGTTCCCTACCCAACGGAAGTCTCGCCGCCCCTGGATCAGCGGTTTTCCCGCACCTGCGCCAGCCACGACTGCAGGTAGGTTCCCAGGCGATGGACCTCGCGCGCGCTGAACCGGTCCAGCGGCAGGCGCGTGCCCACCACCAGCCATTCGCCCTGGGCCGTGGTGCGCACGCCGACCTGCACCGGGTCATCGGCCGTCTCGGTTCGCCCGGCCAGGCGCATCCCCAAGAAAGCCAGCTCCGCGGCGCCGCGGTCCACGGGTTCGGCGTAGTGCAGCACCACCTCCTCGCCCTGCGTTGATGCACCCAGCAGCGCGCCGGAGGCCAGCCGCAACTGCACATGCCCTTGCGCGCTGGGCTCCAGGGCCGTCAAGCCGATGTCCTGGCCGAACTCGGCCAATACCTGCTCCATTTGTCCCATATCAATAGCCCTCCTCTTCCCGATCGATCGCTGCATCCAGCGCGTCCTGCGCGGCACCGAACACAGACTGCCGCTGCTCACTGTCGATAAACACCTGCACGGGCATCTCGCGCAGCAGCGCTTTGACGGCCGTCAGGAAATGGATCTGTGCCTCGGGCGTACGCGCACCGCTGTTCTCGCTGAGGCTGGTGAAGCGCTGCGCCGACACCCATTTCTCGGCACTCACATCGACCAGGCCGCGCATCAGCACGACAGGCTCCATGTTGGTGATGCCGTGCTTTTCGGCCAGCTGCGCGCGCAAATCCTTGCAACCTTCCAGCACCGTGGTCGTCACTCCGAGGTGATACAGGTCCTGCACCAGGCTGTGCAGACGCGCGGGCTCGCACGACGGCCGCGCCGCCGCCAGGTCCTGGCCCAGGGCCTGCGTCAGACGCTGCAAGCCGACGGAAAAATCCTTGTCGCCAAAGCGTTCCAGCGCCATCTTGAGCGTCGCCGCGAGCGAGGATTCGCCCAGCACCACGTCACGGTAAGTCGCCTGGAACTGGGCAATGTCGACGCGGCTGGCGCCCGGCTGTGC
Organism: Acidovorax sp. CCYZU-2555; assembly: GCF_018413525.1. Lineage (GTDB taxonomy): Bacteria > Pseudomonadota > Gammaproteobacteria > Burkholderiales > Burkholderiaceae_C > Comamonas. Next base: position 43,310 of record NZ_JAHCDD010000012.1, on the reverse strand, counting down.
GGCCGTGGCGATGCTGTTGATATCAGCGCGGATTGCCGGCCCATGGGCCATTTCCAGGTCTTGCAGCGACTCGCGCAACGCCTCGAGCACATCGCTGGCGACACCTTCGCGCTCGCCCTGATGCAGCGCGTACTGCATGGCCATGAACTGCTGCGTCGGCTCCTGGAATGCCTCGCGCGCGTGCCGCGCGGGATCGCCCTGACCCGACAACATGCGCTTGGCCAGATGCACCAGCTGCTCCGGATCCTCAAAGGCCTGGGCCGCGTCCAGGTAGTCCGACACGGCCTCGGCGGTCATGATTTCCAGCGACCTGACCGCTTCCTTCTTGCGCTCGGAAGAATGCTTGCTCTCCGCCTTCTCGGAATGGTGCATGCCCAGTTCCTCGGCGGCATCGGACAGCATGGAATCGACTTCGTCCACCTGGACCTGCTGGCCCGCGAACTGGCCCACCGCCGACTGGCTCGCGCCACCGGAGCGGCCTTGCAATGCGCTGCTGTCAAACGAAGGCGTGTTGAACGTGTCGATTCTGGACATGGAAATAGGCAAGTGGAGGGCCGGCACGCGTGTGCATGTCCTCGTCTGTAACGCCTGGCTATCCAAGGTTCCTCACGGGATGGCGGCGAAATGCCGGGAACCCCTTGAAGCAAGCTGTTACTCACCGGCAGTAGGCAAAACGCAGACCGCGATCTTGCATTTTTCTGTTGATTTTCAGGAGCATCCTGCATGGCCCCCCAAGATTCCACCGAAAGCCTGCTCGCCAAGGCCCAGACCTTGATCGATCAGGTGCAACGCGATCTGGATACAAGTGATGACCGGCTACGCAGTCAAGGTCTGGACCCACAGAAGGTCCGCAGCACCTTGCAGGATCAGTTGACGCCGCAGACCCGTGACGAGGCACAGGCGGCATTTGAAGCCGACATGGCGGCCGTCGACCAGGAGGTCGGCGAGGAGCGGGCCCGGGCTTCGTTCGCCGCCCCGGTGAAAAGCAGCGGCGGCGCACGCCGGCCGCGTTCAATGATCTGAACGCAGAAAGCTTGCCCATGACCGCCATCAATGCCACTTCTGTCGTGAGCGCACCCGTGCTGCAAAGCCTGGACATCGAGACCGCGCTGATGGCGGTGCAGACCCAGCGTGCCAGCCTGCTCGAGGAACAACTCAAGGGACAGCTGGAGGACGTGCAGCAACGCAACGCACAGATCGGCAAGCTCAATGAAGCCCTGGGCGCGGCGCGTGAGCTTTCGGCGCAGTTCTCCGACAAGGACGACCTGTCGAAAGAATTCGCCGACAAGATCAAAGATGAAAAAAAGGCATACGAGAAGACGGATGCCTGGAAAAGCGAACACCAAGCCATCGCGGACGGATTCAGCCCGGAAGACAAGGAGATCTACAAGCAAGCGCTCATGCCGCACCGCAAGACGAAAAATCCCGACCGACTAAGGGAACTTGTAGCGATGGCATCCGTACCGGACAACAAGACCGCCACCGGCCTGAAGTCCGAAAAGCTGCAGAAATCCGCCGCCGCCGCCAACATCGCGCTCGACGTCAAGAACAAAGGCGAGCTGGAGAAAGCCATCGAAAACCTCAAGTCGATGATCGACACCCACAGCAACAGCCAGCAGATGGACATGCTGCGCCTGCAAAGCCTGTCGAACAAGCGCAACGAGGCATTCGACGTCATGACCAACTTCGTCAAGAAGATGCAGGACAGCCGCTCGTCGATCGTCGGCAACCAGCGCTGAACTCCACCATCGTTTCTTTCAAGGCCCTCTCCATGTCCATTTCTTCGCTCAACCTCAATGGCTTGCAAGGCGTCAGCCCGTCGCAGGTGTCCGGCATGGACATCGAAACCGCGCTGCTGGCCATCCAGAACCAGCGCGCCGGTCTGCTTGAAGGCCAGCTGCAGAGTCAGCTCCAGGACGTGCAGGACCGCAATGCCCAGATCGGCAAGCTCAACGATGTGCTCGGCGGAGCACGCACGCTGTCGGCGCAGTTCACGTCCGACGCCCAGGGCACGGACCAGCTGCCCGAAGGCACGCAGCTCGAAGCCTTCAAGAAGGCGGCCGGCGCCGCCGGCGTCGACATCCGCACCGTGGTGGACAAGAGCACGCTGGGCGCGGCCGTCGAGAACTTCAAGTCGCTGATCGATTCGCAGAGCAACAGCCAGCAGATGGACATGCTGCGCCTGCAAAGCCTGTCGAACAAGCGCAACGAAGCCTTCGACGTGATGACCAATTTCATCAAGAAGATGCAGGACAGCCGGTCCTCCATCATCGGCAACATGCGCTGAGACGCGGGGAGCTATCAATGTCCATTCAGATTCAGGGATCGAACAGCATAGCGGGCATGTCCGTACAAGGCATGGACATCGAAACCGCGCTGCTGGCAATACAGAACCAGCGCGCATCGCTGCTGGAGAACCAGCTGCGCGGCCAGCTCGACTCGGTGGCGGCAAAGAACGGTGCCATCGGCGAGGCCAACGAGCAGCTCATGGCCAAGCGCAACGAACTGGCCGCGCTCGAGGCCAGCAACGTCACCGACCAGTCCGGCCTGGCCGACCTCAAGTTGATGAAGCAGCAGTTGCAGTCGGTGATCTCAGTCAATGCCGGCGGAAGCAGCTCGACAGGCCTGGGCAACGGCTGGGCCGACGACAGCGCCGACGCGTCAAAGGATCTGCTGGAACGTGTGAAGAGCCAGGGCCTGACCAACGTCACCGACCCCGGCGACTTCGACGGCAACGGCACCATGGACGCGTCCGGCGCCACCATGAAAAGCTGGGTGGAACAGATCGACGCAAAGATTGCTGGCATCGAAGCCAAGCCGGGACAGATCTCCGCCGCCAAGGCCGAGATCGAGAACATCAAGACCGGCATCGACTCGATGAGCAACAGCCAGCAGCTGGAAATGCTGCGCCTGCAAAGCCTGTCGAACAAGCGCAACGAAGCCTTCGACGTGATGACCAATTTCATGAAGAAGATGCAGGACAGCCGGTCTTCGATCATCGGCAACATGCGCTGAGCAGAAAGGACCTGTCCCATGACAACCCCTTCAACCCCCTCTCTTGCCGAGCAGGCGCTGGAACTGCTGAGCCACGGCACCGGCCTGGGCGACATCATGGGCTACAGCGACACCGAGTACGAGGCGTTGTACTCGCTGGGCTACAACCACTACAGCCAGGAACGCTATCTTGATGCGGTCAAGTGCTTTGGCTTTCTCGTGGCGCACAACACCATGGAGCCGCGCTACATGAGTGCGTTTGCCTGCACCCTGCAGATGCTCAAGCGCTACCGCGAAGCCATCCAGTACCACTCGACAGCGTCGGTCATGGACCTCGAAGACCCGCTGCCCACTTTCCACACCGCGGAATGCTTCATCGCGCTGGAGATGCACCAGGAAGCCCGCGAAGCACTGACGCTGGTGCTGGCCCAGTGCGACACACCGCAATGGCAGGACCTGCGCCAACGCAGCGAAACGCTGCTGGCACGGCTGCCCGAGACCGACAGCGGCGGCACCGACACGCCGGTTTCGGAGGTGACATCATGAATGAGGTCGGCACGCTCCCTGCGTCCTTCACGCCGCCTGCGACGTTCCAGGCACCCGCGCCATCGGGCACCGATACGCCGACTGCCGCCGCGAACGTGCGCGCGCTCGACACGGCCGCCCTGCTTGGCGACCTGGGCACGAGCGGCAAGAACGGCGCTGCGGGCTCGACGGGCGCCGCGCTGATCTCCAATGCCAACGGCTCTCCCAGCATAGGCAACGTGGCCATCGATTTCTCCGCGGAAGACCTGACGGCCGCGCTGCTGGTGCTGCAGGGCAAGACCCAGGATGCGCAGTTGCGCACCGCCAAGGAAGGGCTGGGCGTGTCGCGGCTGAAGATGGAAGAGAACCACAAGAAATCCATGGAGAAGATAGAAACCTGGATCAAGAAAAGTGAAAGCGCGGCCGCCAAAGGCAAGCTCGGCGGAATCTTCAGCTGGGTTGGCAAGATTGCCGCATTTATGGCCACAGCCATTGCCACGGTGGCGCTGGCCGCGGCCACGCCCCTTACGGGCGGCGCCGCCGCGCCATTGCTGGCCCTGGCGATCATCGGCCTGGTGGGCTCGTCCATGAGTCTGGCCTCGTCCATCAGCCAGGCCGCGGGCGGGCCGCCGCTGGAACTCAGCAGCATCATGACCAAGGTCTGCTCCACTTTTCTCCAGGCCGTGGGCGTTCCGGAAGAAAAGCTTGAATCCGCCAGCCGCGTGATGGCCGGCGCCATCGGCATGCTCACCGGCGCGATGCTGGTCGATTCGCAGTTGCTGGGCAACATGGTCAGTTCCATCGCCGATCTGAGCATCAGCGACAAGCAGGCAGCGGCCATCGTCGGAACGATCTTCGCGATGCTGGCGACGATCGCCTTGTCGGTGGTCACCACCGTGGCCTCGGGTGGCTCCAACAGCGCCAAGGCCGTGACCGAAATCACCAAGAACATCTCGCAGATGGCAAAGGTGGCACAACACGTGGCCGGCGCGACGTCGGCGCTGAGCTCGATGGCAAAGGCCGGCATAAGCGTCGGCGTGGCCATCGACGAGCATGCGGCGGCCTCGGCGCAGGTCGACAGGAAACTGTTCGCCGTGCTGATGGTCAAGCTGCAGGCGCAGATGCAAGAAGACCAGGACCAGCTCAAGAAACTGGTGCAGGAGATCCAGGAAGGCGTGGGCCAGGTCTCCCAGATGATCGCCGCCGCCGGAGAAAGCCGCTCGCAGATTGCCGCCAACCTTGGCCGCTCAATGGCCTGATGCCCAGAAAGACCTCGCATGCCAAACATCGATTCCTCCATTCGCACTCCCGGCTACCAGCCCGGGCCCGGCGATGCCGACATGCTTGCGCCCAGCGGCAAAAAACCGGTGAACGGTGAGGTCAGCATGGAATCTGCCGCGAACGACCATCGCACGGCAGCGAACACGATGGCGTCGATCAACGCCTTGCAGATGGGCGGGCCGCAGTTGCCGGCGACCGTGCCCACCTCCCCCGCCGCGCAGGCGCAGTTGCGTACCGAGCTCAGCGTGCTGGAATCCAACCAGGCCGTCGACCTCTACGCCGTCATGGGCCTGATTCAGAAGTCGGCGCAGGAAATGCGCAATACCAACCGCGAGATTCGCGCCAGCGAACTCAACGCCCAGGTGGGGGAACTGATGAGCGCGGCCAGCGACATGCAGAAAGCGGCCAACTTTCGCCTGGCCGCAGGCATCGTCCAGGGCAGCGTGCAGATGTTGTCGGCCGGAGTACAGGCCTACAGCAGCATGAGCGCCGCATCGAAATCGGCGCAGGGTGCCAAGCCGCAGGGCGAGGCCACGGAGCTCAAGGACAGCGCCCAGAAAATGAACGACAGCGCCCAGACATTCAACACCGAGGCCCAGGACCTGCGCACCCAGGCCGGTGTGGCCACCGACAAGACCAGCGTGGACAACCTGCAGGCCCAGGCCCGGGCGGCGGACGACAAGGCCAGCTACCTGCGCACCAATGCCCGCTCCATGGAAAAGCAGGCGGGCACCAAGCAGGCGCAGGTGGATGGATTCAACGCCAGTGCGCAAAAGGCCAGCGGCAACGGGGACATCGCCGGCAAGATGCTCGGCGGCATGGGCGAGATCATCACTGCGGGCCTGAAATTCGGTGCCGACTCCGCCGACGTCAGCGCCAAGCGGCACGAAGCGCGCGCCAAGCTGCATGAGTCGGCTTCAGCGGGTGCGAATGAAATGATGCAGCAAATGATGGATGTGATCCGTGACGTCAAGGACAAGCTGTCTTCCATCGACCAGTCGCGCATTGAAACCAACCGCGGCATCGCCCGCAACATCTGAGCGGACCCGCCATGACATCCACTTCTGCCAACGACACCGCCCATCGCATCGACGCCATGGTCGCCAACTACGTCAGCGACCTGGAGAAGCTGCCGGGCAGCCAGCGCCTGAGCGAGTCCAGCCTGGACACGGTCTATGCGATGGCCTGCGCCTTGCTGCAATCGGGGCAGGTGCCGCAGGCCAGAGCCTATTTCTCGTTCTTGTTGCTGTATGCGCCAACGCATCCCGACTACCTCTGCGCGCGTGCCAGTTGCGCGACCCAGGAAGACGATCCCCACATGGCCGTGGATCTGCTGTCGCTGGCGCTGTATGTGAAGCCCGAGTCCTGCACGATTGCGCTGCTGCTGGTCGAAGCCTTGGTGGCCACCGGTGCCACCGAAGCCGCACGCCAGATCCTGCAGCAGGTGCGCCGCCTGGCCTTGCCTGCGGACGCGACCATGCTGGCGCGCGCCGAGCTGCTGCTGCAGACACTGACCGAGCAGGCCCAGCATGCCACTGCCTAGCAAGGACGATCTCCAGTTGCTCACCCAGGTCGGCTTTCTCGCCGCCGGCCGAGGGGATGTAGCGGCAGCGCTGCGCATCTTCGAAGCGCTGGCGCTGTTGCGACCCGACCGCTCTTTTGCCTATGTGGGCCTGGCGACCGCGCTGCTCAATGCCGGACGCGCCGGTGACGCCGTGCAGCGGCTGGACACGGTCCATCTGCCCCGCGGCCCCGAGCTGGACATGCTCGAGGCCTTCAAGGGCCTGGCCCTGCAATTTGCCGAACGCCGTGGCGAAAGCACTTATGTGCTGCGCCAGATCGTGGGCCGCGCACGCCAGGCCGATGCCTCGCCCGGCGCGCTGCTTGCGGCGGGACTGCTGGGCGAAGCGCTCAGCGCCGCATCGCCGCCCGAGCCTGCTCTTGTCAATTGACCCTTGGGGAACTTCATGGAAATCATTACCAGCCTTTCCTCCGCACGCCTGGAACCCGCGCTGTCCGCCACGCCGGTGGCGGCCGCACCCGATGCGACCGCGGTGCAGCGGTTCGCCGCCTTGATGCAGCCTGCGGCGCCCGACGCCGTCAGCGCTGCGGCGGCCACCACCACGGCCCAGGCCGCTGCCATCGGCCCGCAGAGCTTCGGCGACCGGGTGCTGAGCGGCATGCAGAGCGTCTCCAACGACTTCCGCACCAGCTGGACGCGCGCCGCCGAAACGCTGAGCCCCGACAGCACGGCCATGAACATGCAGCAGATGCTGAGCCTGCAGCTGCACATGACCCAGGCCTCGGTGCAATACGACCTGATGGGCAAGGCCATCAGCCGCTCCACCCAGAACTTCGACCAACTGGTGCGCGTGCAATGAACTTCCGACTTTCTGCACCGCAATGGCTGCGCAGCGGGCTGCAAATGCTCGTGCTGGGAACCTGCCTGACGCTTGCCGCCTGCGGCGGGCGCGTGGATCTCATGGGTGCGATTCCCGAAGAGGAAGCCAACGAGGTGCTGGCCGCACTGATCAAGTCCTCCATCCCCACCGAGAAGGTGCCGGGCAAGGAAGGCATGGTCGGCGTGCGCGTGGCCTCGGCGGATGTCGGCCGCGCACTCGAGGTGCTGCGCGACAACGGTCTGCCGCGCGAGCGCTTTGCCGGCATGGGCCAGGTGTTCAAGAAAGAGGGCTTGATTTCCTCGCCGCTGGAAGAGCGCGCGCGCTACATCTACGCGCTGTCGCAGGAGCTGTCGAACACGCTGTCCAAGATCGACGGCGTGCTGGCGGCGCGCGTGCATGTGGTGCTGCCCGAGCGCGGCACGGCCGGCGAGACCGGCGTGCCGTCGACGGCCGCGGTCTTCATCAAGCACCAGGACGGCTACAACCTCGAGATCATCCAGCCGCAGATCCGCCGCCTGGTCACGAACAGCATCCCGAGCCTGACCGCAGACCGCGTGTCGGTGGTGTTTGTCGCCTCCCAGGCGCGCGCCGGCGCCGGCGCCGCCGCGCCCGAAGCCGCACACCAGACGGTCTGGGGTTTCGAAGTGCCCGCGCAGACAGCCTCCGGACTGTCGCTGCTGCTCTGGTCGCTGGTCGCCATTGCCGTCGTCGCGCTCGCCGCACTGGCCTTTGGCCTGTGGCGCTACCGCAAGCTGCTCACGCCGGCCTCGTCCAACCTGACTGCCGAGGTTGTGTGAACACCCCCCGCCCCGCTCTCCAATCAGCGCCGCTGCAGCGTTTCAACCTGCTGCCCAGCCTGGAGCTGCACCCGAGCCGCGCCGCGCTCTGGCTGCCGCAGCAGGCGACGGCGGGCGACTGGCTTGCCGCGCCAGCCGCCGCGCGGCAATGGCACCGCCAATGGTCTGCCTTGCTGCTCGAACGCCTGCAGGCCGACGCACAGCCGGTGCGCGACCTGGCGCATGCCGCAACGCCGCTGGCCCTGGCCGCGCCCGCGCTGCTGCAGGCCACGGCCCGGCATGCGGGGCTGCTGCTGCTGGGAAAAAATCTGCGCCTGCGCATCAAGCGCAGCGAAGTCAGCGCGGCCCGCGAGGCGCTAGGCAGCGCCGCATGGGACTGGGTCTGCCTGGAAGGCGCGGCGCTGCACCCGGGCCTGGCGGACGCGCGCCCCTGGCTGCGTCTGGGGCTGGCCGCGGGCGCCGACCTGCTGGGCGCGGGCCTGCTGGCGCAGAGCTGGCACGACGCACCCGCGCCGCTGCGCCGCCGCGCCGACTGGAAACTGCCACTCGATGCCGAATCGCCCGCATCCCGCGAAGCCAGCGGCATGACGTCCCCGCAGGCCTGCCGCCTGTGCCTGCAGACCTTGCACTTCCTGGAGCCCGAATGGCTTTCCTCATTCCCCACGATCCACTGACGCCGCAGCGCAAGCTGCAGGCACGCATCGCTCCCGGCACGCGGGTACTGCGCGCCGCGGAGATCGCCGCCTGGGGACAGGCCGAAGCGCTGATCGGCGCGGCCCAGGACCAGGCCCTGGCGATTGCCGCCGGCGCCCAGGCCGCCTACGACGAGGAATGCCGGCGCGGCTATGCCGATGGCCTGGCCGAAGCGCAGATGACCCAGGCCGAGAAAATGATAGAGACCGTGGGCCGCACGGTCGAGTATTTCGCCCAGGTCGAAGCCGACATGGTGGCGCTGGTGATGGGCGCGGTGCGCAAGATCATCGACGACTACAGCGACGCCGACCGCGTGCTGATCGTCGTCAGGAACGCGCTGTCGGTGGTGCGCAACCAGAAACAGATGACGCTGCGTCTGCATCCACAACAGGTCGAGGTGGTGCGCGCGCGCATCAACGACCTGCTGTCGGCCTATCCCGGCGTGGGCTACCTGGACATCCTCGCCGACGGTCGGCTGGGGCTGCACGCCTGTATCCTGGAAAGCGAAATCGGCCTGGTCGAAGCCAGCATCGAAGGCCAGATCGCGGCGCTCGAAAAGGCCTTCCAGAAAGTGCTGGGCAGCCGCGTATGAGCACCAGCATCAAACCCGGTGTGCGCGCGCTGCGCCAGTTCGACTACATCGCCGAAATGATGCAGCTCGCGCTCGACGACGCGCCCATGCTGCAGATCAAGGGCCGCGTGACCCAGGTCATAGGCACCATCATCCGCGCCGTGGTGCCGACGGTGAAAGTCGGCGAAGTCTGCGTGCTGCGCAATCCCGGCGAAGACTTCGAGATGAAGGCCGAGGTGGTCGGCTTTGCGCGCGATGCGGCGCTGCTCACGCCCATAGGCGACATGTACGGCATATCGGCGGCGACCGAAGTGATTCCCACAGGCCGCGCCCACCTGGTTCCCGTGGGCTTCGGCCTGCTGGGCCGGGTGCTCGACGGCCTGGGCCGGCCGCTCGACGAGGCCGAGCGCGGCCCGCTCGAAGCCAGCAAGTTCTACCCGGTGTTCGCCGAAGCGCCCGACCCGCTCAAGCGGCGCATCATCAGCCAGCCGCTGGAGCTCGGCGTGCGCGCGCTGGACTCCGTGCTGACCTGCGGCGAAGGCCAGCGCATGGGCATCTTCGCGGCCGCGGGCGGCGGCAAGTCGACGCTGATGGGCATGCTGGTCAAGGGCGCCGACGTCGACGTGACCGTGGTCGCGCTGATCGGCGAACGCGGCCGCGAAGTGCGCGAATTCCTCGAAGTCGAACTCGGCGAGGAGGGCCGCAAGAAGAGCGTGATCGTCTGCGCGACCAGCGACAAGTCGTCCATGGAGCGCGCCAAGGCCGCCTATGTGGCCACGGCCATCGCCGAATACTTCCGCGACCAGGGCAAGAAAGTGCTGTTCCTGATGGACTCGGTGACGCGCTTCGCGCGCGCCCAGCGCGAGATCGGCCTGGCCGCGGGCGAGCCGCCGACACGCCGCGGCTACCCGCCCTCGGTGTTCGCGACGCTGCCCAAGCTCATGGAGCGCGTGGGCATGAACGACAAGGGCTCGATCACCGCGCTCTACACGGTGCTGGTCGAGGGCGACGACATGACCGAGCCGATCGCCGACGAAACCCGCTCGATTCTCGACGGCCACATCGTGCTGTCGCGCAAGCTGGCCGCCGCCAACCACTATCCGGCGATCGACGTGCTGGCCTCGGCCTCGCGCGTGATGAATGCGGTGATCACGCCCGAGCACAAGCGCATGGCCGGGCGGCTGCGCGAACTCATGGCGAAGTACGAGGAAGTCGATCTGCTGGTCAAGATCGGCGAGTACAAGCGCGGCGGCGATCCGACCACGGATGAAGCCATCGACAAGATGGAGGCGATTCGCGGCTTCCTGAAGCAGCGCACGCACGAGAACTCGAGCCTTGCGGACACGCTGGCCGCGCTCGAAAAACTGGTCGGAGGCGCGCGATGAAAATGCTGCGCGATCTGCTGGCGATCAAGCGCTTTCGCGAAGGCCAGGCCGAGGCCGCGATGCGCGAGCGGCGCCACGCCTTGCAGCAGGTCCAGCAGGAGCGCCTGGCCGCCGAAGCCCTGCTCGCGCGGCTGCTGGCCGAAGGCGTGCTCGCCGAACAGCAGCTCTACGCAGACCTGTACGCCCGCCAGGTGCGCTTGCGCGAGATCGAAGATGTGTACCAGGCCGTCGCCGCGCTGCGCCAGCGCGAGCAGCAGCAACAGGACGCGCTGGACGCCGCGCAGCGCGCGCTCGAAGAAGCCGAGCAGCGCTTCGATCAGGCGCGCGTGCTGCACAAGGAAGCGGCGCGCCAGACATCCAAGTTCATCGACCTGGCCAGTACCTTCGCATCGATCGAAGCGCTCGAATCCGAGCGCCGCGAAGACCTCGAAATGGAAGAGGCCGCAAGCGTCGTGCGCGAGCGCGAAGACTGGAACACCACCGACGGAGAAAGCCCCTGATGCGCTCTGAACGCCCCATCCATCTCGATGTCGGCGTGCCGTCGGGCAATGCGTTCGGCACGTCCTCCGACACGCCGGGCCAGACCGACGCTCGCAGCCAGCAGCAGCTCGCGGACCAGGGCAAGAACCTGCGCGACCTGCTGGCCCAGCAGCGCCATGCGGCGCCCGCGCCCCAAGCCGCGGCCGCCGCACCCACCCACACCGCGGCCAGCCCGTTCGACCTGTTTCAACCCGCCTCCGCAGGCCTCGCCCAGCAGCCACCGTCGGCAGCCGCCGCGCTGACGCCCGCCCTCGAGCAGATGGCCAGCCGCCTGCTGGTGGGCGACGGCAGCCAGGGCCGGCGCGGCGTGCAGATCAAGCTGGCCGATGCGCAGCTGCCGGGCGTGGTCGTCGATGTCTTCGAGGAAGCGGGGCGCCTGGTGGCCCGCTTCACCTGCAGCGACGAAGGCTCGCGCGAACGGCTCAGCGCCGGCGCGAACTGGTTCGCCGAAGGACTGGTGCAACGCTTGCAGCGCGACGTGCGCGTGGAGGTACAGACAGACGATCCCGAAGACCCCTGCCTGCTGCAGGTCGATGCGAACCACTGACTTTCTCCTTTTCCATTTCCCCCGATGTCCACATCCCTTCCCGCCCCGGCCTCCTGGCAACCGCCACAGCTGTCACGCAACGAAGCGCAGGCCCACACGACCATCGCTCAGCGGGCCATGGGGATGCCGTTGCACGCCGGCGGCACGCAGTGGCTGGCCAGCCTGCGCCCCATCATCGAGGCCCCCTGGCCATCGCAGGCCAGCGACACGCTGACCTGCATCGAGTGGGCCGGCGCGCAGCTGCAACTGCAGCTGCCCCAGGCGGCGAGCGATCAGCTGCTGTCGGCCCTGCTCGACGGCGCCGCGCTGCCGCCCCTGCCCGCCGAGATGCAGGCCCAGGCGCTGGCCGCTGCGCTCGACGAACTGCTGGGCCAATTGGAGCGACTGGGTCGCGGCGCCCCCCAGCTGATTGCCGTGGCCGGCGGCCAGCCGCCCGCACCGCTGCCCCATGCGTTTGCGCTGCAACTCGATGCGCGCGACGGCCGCCAGGCGATCGCCGGGCTGCTGCGCAGCGACAGCCTGGGCCTGCTGCTGATGGCCGGCCTGGCATCGGCCCTGCCGCCGCGCTCCGGCCCGCTGGCAAACGCCGCCCTGCCCTTGAACCTGTACCTCGACATCGGCTACGCAACGCTCGATGTCGAGGAGCTGCAGCAACTGGGCGCGGGCGATGTGGTGCCGCTGGCGCACAGCTTCGTGCATGCCGATCGCGTGCTGTGGCTTCAGGCCCCGGGCGCCGGCGGCCTGCATGTGCAGCTGCCTGCCGAAGCCGCGCACGCGGATGACACCGCCGCCGCGCCCGCTCCTTTTCTCACCGTTGTCCAGCCCTGGAACCACGCCATGCCCGCTCTTGACCCGCCCCTCAACGAAGCCACGAGCTTCGACGCCATCCCGGTTCGCCTGTCGTTCGATCTGGGCGCGATCAGTTTCACTCTGGCCGAATTGCGCGCGCTGCAGCCCGGCCAGGCCATACAGCTGGATCATCCGCTGACCAGCGCCGTGCGCATCCGGGCGAATGGCGCGCTGATCGGCGAAGGTGAACTTGTAGAAATCGACGGCCTGCTGGGCGTATCGGTGCGCCAGCTGTTCGCCGCCAACCACCCGGCCGCAGCATGAACAACTTCGATCCGATCACGCTGGCGGTCATGCTGGCGCTGATGGCGATGCTGCCCACGCTGGTCGTCGTCAGCACTTCGTTCCTCAAGATCGCCGTCGTCATGTCGCTGCTGCGCAATGCGCTGGGCGTGCAGCAGATGCCGCCCAACCTGGCGCTGTACGGCATGGCGCTGATCCTGTCGGTCTACGTGATGGCCCCGGTCGGCATGCACATGTTCGACCGGCTCACCGCCCAGCCCGAAACCCTCAAGAGCGTTCCCACGCTGGTCAGCGGCGTGCGCGACGGCGCCGAGCCGCTGCGCGAGTTCATGCTCAAGAACAGCCGCATCGAGCAACGCGACTTCTTCGTGCGCACGGCCCAGCGCATGTGGGGTCCACGCCTGTCCGAAGGCATGACCGAGCGCGACTTCATCGTGCTGATGCCGGCCTTCGTGGTGTCGGAGCTCACCGCCGCGTTCCAGATCGGTTTTCTCATCTACCTGCCCTTCGTGGTGATCGACCTGATCGTCTCCAACATCCTGCTGGCCATGGGGATGATGATGGTCTCGCCGGTCACGATCTCGCTGCCGCTCAAGCTGTTCCTGTTCGTCATGGTCGATGGCTGGTCGCGCCTGATCCAGGGACTGGTGCTCACCTACGCCTGACCCCGCAAAGGACGCTCTTTATGCAATCCGTTGATGTTGCCGCCTACTTCACCCAGGCGCTGTACCTGGTGCTCTGGCTGTCGCTGCCGCCGATCATCGTCGGCTCCGTTGTCGGCACGCTGTTCTCGCTGTTCCAGGCGCTCACGCAGATCCAGGAGCAGACGCTGTCGTTCGGCATCAAGCTGATCGCCGTCTCGGTCACCATTCTGCTGACCGCGCGCTGGGTCGGCGGCGAGATGTTCAATTTCACCGTGCAGATCTTCGACGCTCTGCCCGGCCTGGCCCACTGAGCGCCCGCGCAGGGAACCCCATGGAGCTGCCGGTTACCTACGATGAGGCTGTGTCTTTCATCAAGACGCTGGCCATCACCCAACCGCGCATCCTCGCCATGTTCATTGCCTTGCCGCTGTTCAACGCCCAGCTCATTCCAGGAATGCTGCGCTTTTCCGTGGCCGGCGCGCTGGGCCTGCTGATGGTGCCCGTGCTGGGCCCGACGGTGGCCTCCGCGGCGGCCACGCTGGACCCGGCGGTGCTGGTGATGCTGATGGTCAAGGAGGCCTTCATCGGCTTCGTCATCGGCTACCTCGCGGCTATGCCTTTCTGGATCTTCGAGGCCGTGGGCTTTCTGATCGACAACCAGCGCGGTGCGAGCATTGCCGCCACGCTCAACCCGCTGACCGGCAACGACTCCTCGCCGCTGGGCATTCTGTTCAACCAGGCCTTCATCGTCTTCTTTCTGGTCAGCGGCGGTTTCTCGCTGCTGCTAGGCACGCTCTACGACAGCTTTGCGCTGTGGGGCGCGCTGCAGTGGACGCCCGAGCTGCGCCCCGAGTCGGTGCCGGTGATGCTCGACCAGCTGGGCCGGCTGGTGCGCATGGCCATGCTGCTGGCCGCACCGGCCCTGGTGGCGATGTTTCTCGCCGAATTCGGCCTGGCGCTGGTCAGCCGCTTCGCGCCGCAACTGCAGGTGTTCTTCATGGCCATGCCCATCAAGAGCGCGCTGGCCATGCTGGTGCTGATGCTCTACGCGTCATCGCTGTTCGAATACGCCACCGAGCATGTGCTGGGCATAGGCCGGATACTTCCATGGCTGCGCGAACAATGGGGGCCGGGCGCCTGAGCGCCCGCAGCAGCGATGAGCGAAAAGACCGAACAGCCCACGTCCAAGCGCCTGCGCGATTCGCGCAAGAAAGGCGATGTCGCGTACAGCAAGGATTTCACCCAGACCCTGCTGATCCTGTCCATCTTCGGCTATCTGCTGGGCAACAGCGCGCACATGGTCGAACGCCTGGGACAGATGATCCTGCTGCCCGGCACGCTGCTGCGCCTGAACTTCCAGGACGCGGCCAACACGCTGGTGATCGAACTGCTGACCACGGCCGCCTGGCTGGTGCTGCCGTTCATCGGCATCGTGCTGGGCGTGGGCATCCTGGCCGACGCGATGCAGGTGGGCGTCATCTTCGCGTTCGAGAAGCTCAAGCCTTCGGGCAAGAAGCTCAACGTGCTGAGCAATGCCAAGAACATTTTCTCGAAGAAGAACCTGGTCGAGTTCCTCAAGTCGGCGCTGAAGATCGGCATTCTTTCGAGCCTGCTGGCGACGCTGATCCGCGACGCCATGCCCATATTGACCAGCATTCCGCAGGCCGGCCTCGCGGGCCTGGGCCAGATCGTCGCCATGCTGCTCAAGACCATGCTGATCTACATCGGCCTGGCCTACAGCGTGATCGCGCTGGCCGACTTCGTCTGGCAGCGCTTCAACTACCGCAAGGGTCTGATGATGTCCAAGGACGAGGTCAAGCAGGAGTACAAGCAGATGGAGGGCGACCCGCACATCAAGCACCAGCGCAAGCAGCTGCACCAGGAGATGCAGCAGAACTCCGCGGTGCAAAGCGCGCGTCAGGCCACCGTGGTGGTGACCAATCCCACCCACCTCGCGGTCGCGCTGCGCTACGACGAAGACGAAACGCCGCTGCCGCTGATCCTGGCCAAGGGCGAAGGCGCGCTGGCCCAGGCCATGATGGACGCGGCGCGCGAAGCCGGCGTTCCCGTGATGCAGAACATCCCGCTGGCCCGCGCGCTGACCGCGCAGGGAGAGGCCGGCCAGTACATCCCCTCCGAGCTGGTCGAGCCTGTCGCCGAAGTGCTCAGGCTGCTGCAGCAGCTCGACCAGCAGCCCCCGCCTTGAAG
Organism: Acidovorax sp. CCYZU-2555; assembly: GCF_018413525.1. Taxonomy (GTDB): domain Bacteria; phylum Pseudomonadota; class Gammaproteobacteria; order Burkholderiales; family Burkholderiaceae_C; genus Comamonas. The sequence goes on along the minus strand of NZ_JAHCDD010000012.1, from coordinate 27,631 downwards.
GCCCCGCCCATGTCCTACTCCGCCTCACCCGCCACGGCCGCGCTGCTTGGCAGCTATGCCGCGCGCTACAGCCTTCCCATGGAGCCGAACGCCGCTTCGCTGCAGCTGCTGGTCGATGGCCGCCACCGCTTGCGCCTGCGCGCCATGCGCGGCGACGGCATCATGGTCAGCGCGCATTTGCAGGCGCTGCCCGACCCGGGGCCGGCACGCGACGATCTGCTGCTGGCCTACGCGCGGCTGGCCTGCGGCACCATGAAAGAGCAGGCCAACACCTGCAGCGTGGACGCACGCGAACGCGCCATCTGGCTGCAGCTGCCCGCGCCGGCGCGCTCGGTCGAAGACATCGATGATGCCGTGGGCAGCTTCGTCAACTCGCTGGCTTTCTGGTCCCAGGCCAGTCGCTCTCTTTGAATGCAGCCGATGCAAAGCCTCCTGTCCCCCCTTCTCTCGCCCAACATGCCTGCCAACAATTCCATCTCACCGCGAGCCGCAGGCAAGGCGCTGCGCGCACTGGCCTGCGCCGGCCTGCTCGCCGCAACGTGGAGCAGCGCACATGCGGGCCCGCCGCCCTGGACCGAGGCGCCCTACAGCTACTACGCCGACAACACCAGCATGGCCCAGGTCCTGGGCGATTTCGCCAGCAGCTTCAGCCTGTCGCTGGAGCTGTCGCCCCAGGTCACGGGCAAGGTGCAGGGCAAATTCAACAGCGCCAGTCCGACTGAATTCATAGACCGGCTGGCCGGCGTCTACGGCCTGACCTGGTTCACCCATGCGGGCACGCTGCACGTGGGCCGCACCACGGAAGTCACGACGCGCAGCATCAGCGCGGGCGGCGGCAACATAGCCACCGTGCGCCAGGCGCTGACCAGCCTGGGCGTGCTCGACACGCGCTTCGGCTGGGGAGAATTGCCAGAACAGGGCATTGCGCTGGTCTCGGGCCCGGCGCCCTATGTCGCGCTGATCGAACGCACCATGGGCCAGCTGCCGATGATGGCCGGCGGCCAGCAGGTCGCGGTGTTCCGCCTCAAGCATGCGTCGGTGGACGACCGCACCATTCTCTATCGCGACCGCCAGATCACCACGCCGGGCCTGGCCCAGGTGCTGCGCAACCTGATCGGCGGACAGTCGGGCGGCTCGGGCGTCAACAACGCGCTGATCTCCTCGGTGGCGCCGAGCCAGGGGCAAGGCCTGGGCCAGGGCCTGCCCGGCCTGTTCAGCGCGGCCAACACCGCGGGCCTGGCATTCGACCCCTATAGTTCCGGCCTGCCCAACGGACCGTTCGCCTCGGCCTACGGCACGGCCAATGCGACCGGTGCCCAGGGTGCGCTCAACGCCGGCCAGAAGATGGGCAACGCCGCGGCCACGGGCGCGGGTATGCGTCGGCTTGCGCCCTCGATACAGGCCGACTCGCGGCTCAACGCCATCATCGTGCAGGACACGGCCGAGCGCATGCCGCTCTACAAGAGCCTGATCGAGCAGCTCGATATCCCTTCGCCGCTGATCGAGATCGAGGCCATGATCATCGACATCAACTCCTCGCGCCTCGACGAGCTGGGCATTGCCTGGAGCGCGCGCCGTGGCGGCAGCGTCGCGGGCTTCGGCTCGATGGCGACCAAGGGCGACGGCAACGACCTGGTCCTGGGCGCCGTTGCGCGCGGCGCCAGCGTAGACCCCGCGAGCCTGGTGGTGAGCTCGGGCAACTTCCTGATCAACCGCATCCGTGCGCTCGAAGGCACGGGCGAAGCCAACATCCAGTCGCGGCCGTCGATTCTCACCATAGACAACATCGGCGCGCTGCTCGATCTGTCGGAAACCTTCTACGTGCGCAGCATAGGCGAGCGCGTGGCAACCATCACGCCGATCACCGCCGGCACCACCTTGCGCGTCACGCCGCACTATGTGCAGCGCGCCGACGGTCCGGTGATCCAACTCGACGTCGACATCGAGGACGGCCAGATCCAGGACACCGAGATCGATACGCTGCCCACGGTGCGCCGCAGCGTGGTCAGCACCCAGGCCATCGTCGGCGAAGGCCAGACGCTGCTGATCGGCGGCTACAAGAGCACGTCGTCGACCCGCGATGTCAACAAGGTGCCCGGACTGGGTTCGATACCGGTGCTCGGCATGCTGTTCTCCAACAAGATGCAGAACCAGCAATCGCGCGAACGGCTGTTCATGATCAAGCCGCGGCTGGTGACGCTGCCCACGGGGGTGACATCGGACATCAACGCACTGCGCGAACCGGCGCCGGCCGCGCTGCCCCTTCCCACGCCTGTGCCGGCGCCCGTGCCGCCCGAGGCGCTCGCTCCCGTGGTGCTCGATGCGCCGGCCGGCTCGCAAGCTCCCATCAGAACCGTGATCGTGCAGGCAAGCCCGACAGCCCAGGCCGCGCCCAGCGTGGCGACCGAGCCGGCAGAACAAGGGGCGCTGCCGCTGGCCGAGATGCAGACCCCAGTTTCCGCCGGCCAGACTTCGACTCCCGTGGATGCCACGCCCATGGCCAGGGGCGCTGCAGTGGTTGACCCACCGGTCCAGGCGGCAGTAGCCGCCGCGCCGCTGACCATGGAGCCGATCGCGGCCGCTGCGCCTGCCGATGCCGCCATCCAGGTCGAGTCCGCGGTCAGGGGCTGGGCGGCGGCCTGGCAGAGCCAGGACATGCCGCGCTATCTCGCGGCCTACAGCGACCGGTTCGAGCCGGCCAATGGTGCCAGTCTGGCGCAATGGAAGAACGCGCGCCGCGCGCGCATCCTGGGCAAGAGCAGCATCGCCGTCAAGCTGCAGAACATCCAGGTCTCCGTGAATGGCGACCGGGCGACGGCCAGGTTCAGCCAGGACTATTCAGCCGGCGCGTTGAACTCCACCACGCAAAAAGCCCTGTCGATGCGCAACGAGCACGGCAACTGGCGCATCGTGCGCGAAAGCACGGACGGTTGAGCAGGACATTGGGAAGGCGGGAGTCGAGACGCAGCCCGCGAACGCGGCCTGCGGTTGCGGCCCGATCAAGGGCCGCTGTTTCTAGAAATCCAATTCCACGCCGCGCGCCTTCAGCTTGGCGCGCAATGACGCGCGCGCGCGCGAGAGCCGGCTGCGCACCGTTCCCACGGGCACCGTCAACAGAGCTGCGGCGGCTTCATAGGACAACTCGTCGACCGCGACCATCAGCAGGATGGAACGCATGCTTTCGGGCAAATCTTCAAGTGCAAGTTGCAGGTGGCGCATGCGCTCGCTCTGTTCCAGCTCCTGGTCCGGTGCCAGCGCATCACAAGCCATTTCTTCCAGCACCGATTCGTCCGCGAACTCGTGGCGGCGATGCGGCGCGCGTGACAGGTGGTTGCGCACCAGATTCATGGCGATGCCATACAGCCAGGTCGACAGCTCGGACTGTCCCTTGAACGAGCTGTAGGAACGAACGGCCTCCAGGAAGGCCTGCTGGGCCAGATCCTGTGCATCGCTGGGGTTGCCGATGTTCTTGATGATGAAGCGATAAAGACGTGTGCCGTGTGCCTGCACCAGGCCTTGAAACAATTCATCGCGCTGCGCCATGGATTGCTCGTCCATTGGCGGCGTAGGCTCATTCTCGGCCAGCGCATTGGAGTCCGAAGGACTGGCTTCCCACATTTGCACCGTAGATTCTTCGATCATATTGGCCACCGCCCAGGTATGAATTAAAAAAGTGGATTACCCACGTAACTAATTCTTACATGAAACGCAAAGCTTGTATACACCGATAGAAATTCAGCGATTAATAAAACTTTTTAAGCCGGACATCACGGTCATGGCACTGAATTCCAAGCTCAGATAATTGTCGAGTACTGGTTTTCTGTGAGAAATGCAGTCAAGAAAATAACTATTTTTGAGTATCCGGCGCGCGCAGGCGTAACCTCGGCTTACAAAAAATCCGATGTTTGCACGGCGCTGAACGCCCGAGTTGCAGCCGCTGTGTCAGCGCGCAGCCGACAGCTCGGCCAGCAGCCATTGCCGCGCCAGCTCGGGCGCAACCGGAAACTGCCCCTGCTGCTGCGCCTGGGCAAAGCGCTGCTGCATGCCCCCATCGAGTGCCGCGCGTTGCTGGGCGCTCAACGTCTCGGGCGCCAGGCCCAGGGCCCGGCAGGCGCCCACGAACTCCATGCCGTTGGCGCTCGCGCTGAACATGAGCTGGGTCATGAAATCCACGCCCTGCAAGGCTTGCCGGCTGGCTTCGGCCATCGCAATGGCCTGCAGTACAAGCTGCGACTCCAGGGGCTGGCCGGGCTTGGGGAGCAGCGCCAGTTCGCGCACCACGGCGTCCTGAATGCCAGGGGAAAAGGCCCGTCCCAGGGCGTCGACAAAGACCGCGGTGGTATCCACCTCGAAGTCGGGCCGCGGACCGAAACGCTGCGCCACGGTCGTGGCGCAAGCCTCCACCTTCCATGTGGAACCATCGTGCACCACCTGCAACGTCTCACCCGCGCTTGCTGACTCACGGAATGAGTTCAGCGAAAGCTGATCGATACCCAGGGGCAGCAAAAGCGTTGTAATAGTCACAGTCACAGGAACCTTTTCGCGTATTAGTAAATTTTTATCTTAGTAACCGTAGGACAAAGACAGTTCCTAATCAAAAACTGCCAGCCCGCCAATCACGGAAAACTACTAACTGATATCCACTATATTTCCCGGCCTTCAACAAAATCTCGAAGACCTGAATCACTGAAAATAGTTAATGGAAATCAGTGATGGTTTTCACTTGATAATCAAAAAACTGAAACTCGACCATCACTGAAAATAGCTAACTGATATCAGTGATATTCCACCATCCCAAAAAACAACCGGCAATGCACTCATCACTGATAACCACTAGTAGTTATCCGTGATGGTTTCCGTATTATGAAAAAACAAAAGAGACCCCTGGCAACTGCGGCCTTTGTGCGGCCGCAATATCAGCCCGCGGGGCTTGCGCTGAACTGTTGCGCCGAAGCGGTCGATGCCGCGACCTGTTCCTTGAGCCAATCGCGAAACACTTCGACCTTGCGCGACTGGCGCTGCAGCTGCGGACTCACAAGGTAGTAGGACGCCCCGGTGCGCACCGGCAGGTGAAACGGCGCGACCAGCTTGCCGCTCGTCAGGTCATCGACCAGCAGTGCGGTCTGGCCAATCGCAATGCCCAGGCCGTCGGCCGCGGCCTGCCAGGTCAGCACCGAACTGCTGAACTGCATGCTTTCGATGCCCTGGATTTCGCTTTCGTAACGGCACAGGCGCGCCCAGGTCTGCCAATCCTTCTGGCGATAGTGCGACACCAGCAGACGCTTGCGCAGCAAGGCCTGGGGATAGGCGGCCTCGGGCGCATTGGCGCGCAGGAACGCGGGGCTGCAGATGGGCTCGATCACATCCTCGAACAGGAAATCCGTATCCATGCCCTGCCAGGCGCCCCGCCCCATCTGGATCGCGAGGTCGACAGGATCGCGGTCGAAATCGACGTCCTTCACGGAGTTGGTGATGACCACCGCGATCTCGCTGTGCCGCGCGTGGAAGTCGCTGAGCCGGGGAATCAGCCATTTGGCCGCGAACGTGGTGTAGGTCTGGATGCGCAGCGTGCTGTCCGATCCGCTGCGCATGATCTCGCTCGTGGCCTTGGCGATGCTCTCGAATGCCGGGCCTATGGCTTCACCGTAGACCAGCCCGGCCTGGGTCAGGCTGATGCCATGGCGCTCGCGCCGGAACAGCTCAGCGCCCAGGTAAGACTGCAATACGTTGAGCTGCTTGCTCACCGCCGACTGGCTGATGTGCAGCTCCTTGGCCGCCTGCGTCAGGTTGCGCGTGCGCACCACCGCATCGAAGACTTTCAGGGGATTGAGCGGGGGAATCTTCTTGACCATGGCCCGATTCTAGAAGCCCCGGCCCGGGACCTCGGCGCAGACACTTGCGGCCGTCCGAAGCGCCAGCCGCGCCCCCTGATTGCAACATCCTTGCAACTTGGCGCCACACAGAAATGGCGCAGCCCCCATGAGGTCGGCAATAATTGGCAGCGGAGGTGTTAGTGGTGACCATTTCTCTCGCAACCGGTCTGGACTTTGAAGACATGTTCGACTTGGCCCCTGTGTCCCTGTGGATGGAGGATTACAGTGGGCTCAAGCTATTGTTCGACCAATGGCGGGCCGACGGCGTGACTGATCTGCTCGCCTTCTTGCGCGAGGATCCGGCGCGCCTGCGACTGTGCAGCCAGTCGTACAAGGTGCTGCGCGTCAATCAATACACGCTGGACCTGTTCAAGGCGCCGGACCAGGAGACGCTGCAAAGCCGTCTGCACGAGGTGTTCCGCGGCGACATGCTCGACAGCATCCTGGTCGAGCTGCTCGCGCTGTGGCGCGGCGATCAAGGCTTCGAGACCCGTTCGGTGAACTACGCGCTCGATGGGCGCCGGCTAGACGTGCAGGTGCGCGCCCGCGTGGTGCCGGGCTACGAAGACAGCTGGAGCCGGGTGCTGGTTTCGCTCGAGGACGTGACCGCCGAAGTACAGGGCCGGGAACAGCTGCAGCGCAGCGAACAATATGCGCGCGATCTGTTCGAGCATTCCCCGGTATCGCTGTGGGTCGAAGACTTCAGCGCGGTCAAACACCTGCTCGATGAAGTGCGCGCCCGCGGCATCACCGACTTCAGGACCTTCCTCAAGGTGCACCCCGAGTTCGTCACGCGCTGCATGCGCGAGATCCGCGTGATCGACGTCAACCGGCAGACGCTGAAGATGTTTTGTGCCAAGAGCAAGCCAGAGCTGCTGCACAACCTGTCGCGGGTATTCCGCGGCGAAATGTACGACTCCTTTGCCGAGCAGCTGCAGGACCTGTGGGACGGCAAGCTGGTGCAGCAGCGCGAAGTGGTGAACTACGCGCTCAATGGCGAGACGCTGCACATCCATCTCGAGCTGTCCATCATGGTCAACCAGGCGAAGGACTGGGAGCTGGTGCTGCTGTCGCTGGTCGACATCACCGCGCGCAAGAAAGCCGAAGCCTATCTCGAATATCTGGGCAAGCACGACGTGCTGACCCAACTGCGCAACCGCGCGTTCTACATGGAAGAACTCAACCGCCTGTCGCGCAAGGGCCCGTGGCCGCTGGCCATGGTCGCCATCGACATGAACGGCCTCAAGGCCGTCAATGACGAACACGGCCATGCCGCGGGCGATGCCATGCTGCGCCGCCTGGGCGAAGTGCTGGCCAAGGCCGTCGATGACCCGTCGTGCGTCGCGCGCATAGGCGGCGATGAATTCATGGTGCTGCTGCCCGCCACCGACGAGCGCGGCGCCATCGCCATGCAGGACCGCATTCTGTCGCTGCTGGAGATGAACAACCAGTTCTATCCCGGCCAGACCATTCATCTGGCCATGGGACACGCATGCGGCCACGAAGGCGCGTCGATGGAAGCCGTGGGCCACCGCGCCGACCAGGCGATGTATGCCGACAAGGCGCGTTACTACGCCGAGCAACAGACCGATAGACGCCTGGTCTGAAGTGAACGGGTCGTGATGCCCGCGCTCAGCGCTTGTTTTCGCGGTCGCTGGGGCCGTTGGTATCGGAATTGAGTTCGGCCGGCGGCTTGATGTCGCCGCTGTCGCCGCCTTCGGCCTCCCAGGTGCCGCCGGCGCGCGCGGTGTTGCCACGCGGATGGCCCATGTCGGTGCCGTCGTCGAAGTTCAGCGGGCCGTCCTGCGGCATGTCGTCGAAGCGGTGCAGCGATGCGTCGTCGAGCGAGTCCGCGACGTCGTTCTCTGCGCTCAGGTGGTCATTGATGTCCTCGCCTTCGGGCAACTCGGCGTTCGCGTCTTCGCTGCGGTCTACGCCCGGCTGATCGGCGTCGGGTGGGGTGATTTTCGGTATGCGCATGGCGGTCTCCTGTTCGGGCATGGCCGGCATTGGCCAGCACAGTAACAAGCGTGACCGCGTGGGCGGGGCGCCGAGGTCGGTGCAGCGCCTTCCTGGAGGTAGGAGCAGACCGACCCGCGCCGCTTACTTCTCGCGGTACTTCTCGACGCGCTTGGCATCGATGCTGTAGCCGCTCGCGCCCAGCTCCGAGTTGCCGCGCACCAGGCCCATGGTGCCGCTGACCCAGACCGCGCTCATCGACTGGAAGCCCTTGACCGGGGTGGCCGATTTCACGTGAATGATCTGGTTGGCTGGCGGCGGCGGCGTGTGGATGCAGGCGCCGAAATACGGCACCAGCAGGAACTCGCGCATCCCCTTGTCGGCGCTGTCGAGCGGCACGATGAAGCCCGGAATCTTCACCTGCCGGCCGTCGAACGAAGCCACGGTGGGCGCCTCGTCCCAGACCTTGCGCATGCGGTCGTACAGTTCCTGCACGCGCGGGTCGGAGTCGGGCAGCGCGCTGAGCTTTTGCAGGTCTTCGAACGACTTCATCGGGTCCCAGTTGCGCGGCACCAGCGCGTCCCAGCTGATTTCCGAAAACGGCGCGGCGTGCAGCCAGGGCGTCGCGCCCAGGCACAGGGAAGCGGCCAGGCCTTGCAACAGGCGGCGGCGCGCGATAGGGACAGAGGTAAGAGGTGTGAACATCGCGTCAGATTCTCGGAGACAGGCCATCGGCCAGCGACAGGCGGTAGGCGCGCCAGCCCGGCAGCAGACTGGCAAGCCAGCCCGCGAGCAGCAGCCCGGCGAGCAGCAGCCACTGCAGGGACGTAGTTTGCCCCAGATGCAGCGTCAGGCCAAAGCTCGCCTGTAACCAGGGGTTCAACGCCGCCACGCAGGCCACCAGCGCGACGATGCCCACGGCGATGCCGGCCAGCGTCAGCAGAATGCCTTCGAGCGCCAGCAGCGCCAGCACATGCTGCGGGCCCGCGCCGACGGCGCGCAGCACTGCAAGTTCGCGCCGGCGCTCGTTCAGGCCCGCGAGAATCACCGACATCAGGCCCGCCATGCTGACCAGGGCCACCAGACCCGACATCAGCAGCAGCGCCTTCTCGCCCGCGCCCACGACGTCCCACAGTTCATCGAGGGCCACGCCGGGAAGAATCGACATCAGCGGCTCGGCGCCGAAGTTGTTGACCTGGCGCTGCACCGAGAACACCGCCGCGCGGTTGTGCAGACCCACCAGCGCCGCGGTGACGCTCTTGGGCGTCAGGTCCATGGCGCGCGCCTGTTCGGCATCTATGCGCCGCCCGGGCAGCGGCGCGCCCACGACCCAGTCGACATGGATGGCCTCGAGCGCCTCGAGGCTGATGTGCGCCGTGCGATCGACGGGCGTGCCGGTGCGCGCCAGAATGCCGGTGATGGTGAACGGCTTGTCCGCATGGTCGCCGCCCAGCTGCACTTGGCCCATGCCGTGCGCCAGCGTGATGCGCTGGCCCAGCCGGTAGCCCAGGCGGTCGGCGAGTTCGGCACCGATCACCACATCGTAGAGATCGTCAAAACGCCGGCCTTCGCGCAGCGCCAGCGGCTGCTGCTCGCCATAGCGGAAGTGATCGAAGTAGGCCGGCGTGGTGCCCAGCACCGGAAAGCCCTGGTGCGAATCGCCCAGCGACAGCGGCACGACCCAGGCGACGCCGCGCAGCTTCTGCAGCGCCTCGACGCTGCTCCAGCGGATGTTGTTGGTCGCCGCGCCCACATGGAACACCGCGTACAGCAGCAGTTGCGTGGAGCCGGTGCGCGCGCCCACGATCAGATCGGTGCCCGACACCGCCGAACTGAAGCTGCTGCGCAGATCGGTGCGCACGCGCTCCACGCCCAGCAGCATGAAGGTCGACAGCGCGATCGAGCACACGGTCAGCGCCAGCGTGAAGCGCCGGTTCCAGGCGCTGCGCCAGGCCAGGCCCAGCAGGAATCCGCCTTTCATGCGTCCCCCTCGGCGGCCGAGGCCGCGCGGTTGATCTGCGGCAGCGACACTTCGCGCCCGAAGCGCTGCGCGATGCGCCGGTCATGGCTCACCAGCACCAGCGCGCTGCGCGCCTCGGCACAGGCCGACAGCAGCAGATCGAGAAAAATGTCGCGCCGGTCTTCGTCGAGCGCCGAAGTCGGTTCGTCGGCGATCACCAGGTCGGGCTGGCCGACAAGCGCGCGCGCCGCGGCGACGCGCTGCTGCTGGCCCACCGACAGCGTGTGCGCGGGCCGGTCCCAGACCGACGCGTTCAGCCCCATGCCGGCCAGCCAGTGCTGGCCCTCGGCGCGCAGCGAGCGGCTGTTGCGCTGCGCGGCCGCGCTGCGGCGCGCGGAAAAGCGGCAAGGCAGCAGCACGTTGTCGAGCGCCGTCAGATACGGCAGCAGATTGAACTGCTGGAAGATATAGCCCACATGGTCGACGCGGTGTCGGTCGCGCGCGCTGGCGCGCAGATCGCCCCAATGCACGCCGCCCAGGGCCACGCGGCCCGACTGCGGCAGCAGCACGCCCGCGAGCAGCGACAGCAGCGTGCTCTTGCCGCAGCCGCTGGGGCCGTGCAGGAACACGGTTTCACCGGCCGCGACCTGCAGCGCGGCGATGTCCAGGCAGTCGTGCGCGCTGCCCGGCCAGGCAAAGCGCAGGTCCTGCAAATCGAGCAAGCCGGCCGTCATGGCGGCGCTCAGCGCGTCAGGCCCAGCCGCGCGGCGCCTGGCCGCAGGCTGCGTTTGAACTGGCCCTGGGGCGCGGCCACCTGGGCGTCGATGCTGCGCAGGCGCGGATAGGCGTCGAACAGCTTGACGTCGATGAAGCGCGCATCCGCAGCCTTGGCGCAGGTGAAGACGATGTCGACGGCGATGTCGGCATGCTCGCCTTTCTCGCCATGGCCATGGTCATGCGCGGTGCCCAGGCCCAGGGCCGCGGATTCGAGCTCGACCTTGGTGAGCTTGCAGTCGGCCGCGGCATCGGGCTGGAACAGCTGGTCGGCGGCCTTGAGGCGCGCGACCATGTCGGCCACGCGCTTGCGCTCGGCGTCGGTGCGCGGCGCGCGCTCGAAGCCAAGAAAGCTGTCGAGCGGCGAGGCGATCGCCAGCGTGACGGTCTGGGCGTCGACCGCGACGTCGAGCGTCATCAGGCCATGCGTATGCGCATGCTGGTGCGCGGCGGCAGACAATGCGGTGGCGGCCAGGACCAAGGCCAGAAAGGGTTTGAACATCGGCAACTCCGGATCGCAAAAGAAGACCGGCGCGGCGGCAAAGCCCGCGCCCGGACCGGGAACCGATGTTATAGCATCACAAAAGTCAGCGCATCTGCGCGGCCTCAGAAGCGGTACTTTGCCGACACCGCGAAGTTGCGCGGCGGGCCGTAAGTGCCGTAGGCACCGCCGCCCGAAGCGTAGTAGCGCTTGTCGAGCGCGTTGTTCAGATGGAAAGCCAGCGACAGTTGCTGGTCGACTTCGTAGCGCGCCATCAGATTGACCAGCGGCACCGCGCCCTGGCGCACATTGAGCGGGCTGTCCCCGTCGCCATTGGTCGCGCTCTGCCAGTTGACGCCGCCGCCCAGCGTGAGCCGGCTCCAGTCGCCCGGCAGCCGGTAAGCGGTGAACACCTTGAGGCTGTGCAACGGCAGGTAGTTCGACACGCGCTGGCCCGCGGTGTCCTCGCTGCGCGCAAACGCATAGCCCGCGGTGAGCTGCCAGCCCTTGGCGAGTTCGCCATTGCCTTCGAGCTCCACGCCGCGCGTGGTGGTCAGGCCCGAGATGTCGTAGCGGAAGTCCTGGGCGTTCCAGACCGCGATGTTCTTGAGCTTGGTCTGGTACAGCGACAGGCTGGAATTGAGCTTGCCTTCGAAGAAGCTGGCCTTGACGCCGGTTTCGAAGCCCTGGCCCTCCTCGGGATCGACCTGCTGGGCGTTCATCTCGAGGATGCCGTAGTCCTGCGGACGGAAGATCTTGGTGTAGCTCGCATAGACCGACCAGGTGTCATCGAGCGCATGCACGAGGCCGGCATACGGCACCAGCACATTCTCCTTTTGCCGGTAGGCCGCATCCGTGGCAGGCGTGACGTCCATCTGCCAATGGGTCAGCCGTGCGCCCAGCAGCACGCTGGTCGCATCGGTGAGGCTCAGGCGCGTGTTGAGGAAGGCGTTGTCCTGGCGTTCGCGGGTCTTGCTGCCGGCGGTGGCCGTGAAGGCCGGCGTGGGCGCGTCTACCCAGTCGTGGTAGTTGATGAAGATGCTGTAGGCCGGGTCGCGCGTGTAGCTTGGGCCCTGCTGCTCGAACTGCGACAGCGTCACGCCCGCGATCAGCTCATGGCTGCGGCCGAACAGCGGGAAGGCGCCCGTGACATAGGCATCGAGGCTTTGCTGTTCGGGCTTGCTGTTCCAGTGGCTGGCGTAGATGCGCGAACCCGCGCCGCTCGCGTCCTGGCCCGTCCAGATGCTGCCCACCATGCCGTCGTACTTGTAGCGCGTGTTGGTGTACTCGGCCTTGCCCACCCAGCCCGGGGCGAACTTGTGTTCGATCGACGTGAACCCGCCCGTGCTGCTGTGGTCGTAGAAGCGCCAGGGCTGGCTGCGGTTGTCGCCCAGCGACTGCGGCGTGGGCGTGCCGTCTGCGAACAGCAGCGGCCGGCCCTGGATGGCCGAGTTGCTGTCCTGCTGCAGATGGCTGAAGCCGGCCGTGAGCAGCGTGTCGCGGCCCAGGTCCATTTCGGCGATGCCGTACAGCGCCAGGTCTTCCTGCTTGAAGCGGTCGACCCAGCCGTTGCGACGCGTGCCATCGGCCACCAGGCGCGCGCGAATGGACTGCTCCTCGTTGACCGCCCCCGAGACATCGAAGCCCGCACCCACGCGGTTCCAGCTGCCGGCCTGGGCCGTCACGCTGGCCTGGCGCTGGGCCGTGGGCCGCTTGCGAATCAGGTTGACCGTGGCCGCGGGCGTGCCCAGGCCGTTCATGATGCCGGTCGCGCCGCGCACCACTTCGATGCGGTCATAGGCCGCAGTGTTCGACAGGAACGGACTCATGCTCGTTGACACCGGCACCCCGTCGATCTGGTAGTTGTTGAGGCTGGAACCGCGCGCATAAATCGCGGGGCTGTCCTGTCCGTAGGTCGTGTGCTGGACGATGATGCCGGCCGTGGCCTCGAGCGCGTCGACCAGGTTGTCGAGCTTCTGATCGTCCATGCGCTGGCGCGTGAGCACCGTCACCGACTGCGGCGTTTCCTGCGGTGTCAGATTCAGGCGGGTCGAGCTGCTGGTCGAAAACGAGGTGTACGAGCCCGTGCCTTCGGTGGTCGAGCCCGGGGCCTTGCCCGAGACCGTGACTTCCGGCATCACGCTGCTGCCCACGGCGGGAGCCGCCTTGGCGGCGGCGCGCAGGCCATAGCTGCCATCGGCCTGGCGCTGGGCCTCGAGGCCTGTGCCCGCGAGCACGGCCGCAAAGCCGGCTTCGACGCCATAGCTGCCCTTGAGACCGGGGCTGTTCTTGCCCTCGACCATGCTGCCCGAGCCCACGAGATAGACGCCGGCTTCGCGCGAGAAGCGCGTGAGCACGGTCGCCAGCGCGCTCGCCGGAATGTCATAGCTGCGGCCGGCCTGGGCCAGCGCCGGCGTGGGCTGGCCGACCACGGCCAGGGTTGCGCCCAGGGCGAGCAGATGAATGGCCAGCGCCAGGGGGCGCAGGGCGGGAAGGTTCGAACCGGCGATGGCGGCCGGGCGGCGTTGCGACATGGGTGGAATTCCTCAGGCAATGGGTCGGTGATGGAAACGAAGACCGCGGCGCGCTGCGGCGGCGGCGCGGCGACATGCTTGTCTTCTCTTCCCTTAAACCAGCGAGACCGCCAAACCCGGAACCTCGGAAACGAAAATAATTTCAGCGCCTGGCTTCTATGCTGGTCCACCAGGGCAAGGGCTGCGCTATGCGTATCGGCAGCGCCGAGGCCAGCATGGCCAGCACGCGGTCGGTGTCGTGTATGGGCAGATTGCCGTAGACCGTCAGGCCCGCGACTTCGTCGGCCACGCCGAGGTGGCCGCGGCGATAGCGGCGCAGCTCGCGCAGCACTTCGCCCAGCGGAATGTTGTCGGCGACCAGCGTGCCCTGGGTCCAGGCCTCGCGCGCCAGGTCGGCCGCAGCGGCCGGCTCGATCTGCGCGGCCGTGAAGCCCGCCTGCCGGCCGGCCGCGACCACCGCCGTCGCGCCGCTGTCCGCGGTGCGGATTTCCACCGCGCCCTCGTACACTGCGAGCTGTGTACGGGGACCATCGAGGCGCACATTGAAGCGCGTGCCCAGCGCGCGCATGCGGCCCTGCGGCGTATCGACCACCAGGGGCCGCGCCGCATCCCGGGCCGTCTGCAGAAAGATTTCTCCCGTGTGCAACACGATGCGGCGCGTGTCGGCCGTGAAGCGCACATCGATCGCCGTCGCGGTGTTGAGCCAAAGGCGCGAGCCGTCGGCCAACGTGATCGTGCGCTGTTCGCCCACGCGCGTGCGGTGGTCCGCGCCCCAGGCCAGCAGTTCGCCGGGCAGCCCGGTCTGGCGCCAGGCCAGCATGCCCGCGAAACCGCCGCTGGCGAGCAGCGCCACGCCGGCCAGCAGGCGCCGGCGGCTGCGCAGGCGATCGTGGGCCGCAGTCAGCTGATCGGCCGTGGTGCGCGCATTCGACAGCGTCTGCACGGGCTCGAAGGTGCGGCTGATCTCCTCGACATAACGCCAGGCCGTGGCGTGTTCCTCGGCCGCATCGCGCCAGTGGCTCCAGGCCGCGCGCTCGGCCGCGCCGGCCCGGCCATCGCGCAGGCAGGCATACCACTCGGCGGCCTGCTCCAGGGCCGCGTGCGAAGGCTCGGTGACGGGCGCGCTGCGTTCCATCAGCCGCCCGGCTCGGCGCGCAAGGCCAGCGCGGTCTCTCGCGCGCGCAGGCTCAGGCAGCCGAGCATGGCCTGCGCCACGTACTTGCGCACCATGCGACCCGAGACCTGCAGCGCGGCGCCGACTTCGTCGTCGGTCATTTCGCAGACCACGGCCAGCGTGAAGGCCCGTGCCGCCTTGGGCGACAGGCTTTGCAGCATCGCGCCGACTTCTTCGAGCGCCTGCAGCACGATCGCCTGGCGTTCGGCCGAGGGATAGCGGGATTCGGGCGTGGCGGCAAGGATTTCCAGCCAGGCGCGTTCGATTTCCTGGCGGCGCCACAGATTGATGCAGAGGTTTTGCGCCGTGACGCGCAGATACGCACGCGCCTGGCCCACGCCCGCGAACTGTGGGCGTTGCGCGCCGCTGAGCAGGCGCACGAAAGTGTCGTGCGCCAGGTCTGCCGCATCCGCGGCGCTGCCCAGCCTGCGGCGCAGCCAGCCCTGCAGCCACCCGTGGTGGTCCAGATAAAGACCTTGAATGCTTGACGATGGTGCGATGGGTTCGGCGGTGGACATGGCTTCCTTGCTCACAAAGGCCGGGCGCGATGCCACCCTGGATGAGAACCGTTCGCATTCTAAAGCAAGCCCCCGCCGCAAGGGTGGCGCAGGCGCCACAGGGCGCGCGACAATCAGTCGCGCGGCCCGCGCTCAGGCCAGTGTCAGCACTTCAGCCAGCGCTTTGCGCGGCTTCTGCGCCCCATTGCCCGTGCCGGCATAGCCCACCGCAACAATCATCACCGGCAGCTCCAGGGCAGTCAGTCCGAATTCCGCCGCCACCTGCTGCGCATCGAAGCCTCCCATGGCGCATGAGCCCAGACCCATGCCTTGCGCCGCGAGCATCAGCGTCATCGCAGCCATGGACGCCGAACGCTGGGCCTCATCGCGCTGCAGCGCGGCATTGCCTTCGTGGGACGCGTGGGCCTGCGCCACCCACGCGTCGGCCACGGGCTGTTGCAGGATGCCGGCGGCGACGCTGGGCTGCAGCGCCGCCGCCAGATGCACATGCGCGGCCAGCGTGCCGCAGACGATGAAGGCCACCGACGCATCGGCAATTTTCTGCTGGCCGAAAGCCGCGGCTTTCAGCCTTGCCTTGCCCTCAGGCGAACGCACGGCGATCAGCCGCCAGTTCTGCAGGTTGTAGGCCGTGGGCGCCGTTGTCGCCAGACGCGCCAGCGCCGCGATGCGCGCGTCGTCCAGCGGGCGATCGGGCTGGAATTGATGGATGGAGGTGCGGGATGCAAGCGCGTCGTGCAGGGAAGAAATCATGTCGATACAGAAGAAAAAGGAGAGAACGAAAGCTGCGCGTTTACCGGCCGCGGGCCGTGGTCCATTGCACGGCGAAGACGCTGACCAGGGCGATCACCAACCCCCACAGCGCCATGCCCGTGATCGCCTGGCCCAGCAGCGTCCAGCCCAGCACCACGGCCGCGAGCGGGCTCAGCAGGCCCAGCGAGGCCACGGCGACCGTGGGCAGGCGCGCCACGCCGCGAAACCAGAGTGCGTAGGCGAGCAAGGCGCCGGCCAGGCTCAGATAGGCATAGGCCGCCCATTGCAAGGGCGTCAATGGCGGCAGCGGCGCATCGACAAGCCAGGCGATGGGCGCGAGCATCAAGCCGCCCAGCGTCAGCTGCCAGCCCGTGAGCGGCAAGACGGAAAGCGGCAGCTGCCAGCGGCGCGTGAGCCACACGCCCGTCGCCATGCACGCCGCGCCCAGCAAGGCCGCGGCCATGCCCACGGGCTCGAACACCGTCTGCGGCGACAGCAGCAGCACGGCCAGGCCCAGCACGCCGGCCACGGCCGCCCAGAGCGTGATCTGCGCCGGCGCGCGCCGGTCCACGGCCCAGGCCAGCAGCATCACCAGCAACGGCTGTATCGCGCCCAGCACCGCGGCCAGCCCGCCGGGCAGGCGGTAGGCGGCGACGAACAGCAGCGCCTGGAATACGCCGATATTCAGGGCGCTCAACACCAGCAGCCGCCACGCGTCGCGCCGCGTGGGCAAGACCCGCGTGAACAGCAACAGCAGCAGGCCCGCGGGCAAGGCGCGTATCAGCGCGGCGGTGAAAGGCCGGTCGGGCGGCAGGATTTCCGAGGCCACGATATAGGTCGAGCCCCAGATTGCGGGCGCGAGCGCGGTCAGCAGAACGTCGCGCCAATGGCGCAGGGAAGCGGTAAGGTGCATGCTAGTATCTTCAACTCAAGACAAATCGATTGTGCTTGCCAGTTATCTTGAAGTCAAGACATATGAAGACAAAAACCCTTGCCCGCACGCCCGATGCCGTGGATGCCATCCTTGCGCAATGGCAGCGCGAGCGTCCCGATCTGGACGCCAGCCCCATGGGCCCCATAGGCCGCATCAAGCGCTGCGCGGCGCTGCTGGAGCAGCAGCTCGAAGCCGGCTTTGCGCCCTTCGATCTGTGCCTCTGGGAGTTCGACATGCTGGCCGCGCTGCGCCGCAGCGGCGCGTCCTGCCGCCTGAGCCCTACCGAACTGTTCTCCACGCTGATGGTGACTTCGGGCACCATGACCCACAGGCTCAAGCGGCTCGAGAGCCGCGGCTTCATCGAGCGCGTGCCCAATGAACAGGACGCGCGCAGCATGCTGGTGCAGCTCACCGACACAGGCCTGGCGCTGATAGACCGCGCCGTGGAAGCGCATGTCGAGAATGAACGCCGAATGCTGTCGGCGCTGCGCGCCGATGTGCTTTCCCAGCTCGACACGCACCTGTCCACGCTGCTGCTGTCGCTGGAAGAGCGCAAGGCCTGAGCCAGCGCCCCGCACTTCAACCCTTACCCAGGAATTCCCATGCAGACGCTCCATGCCCTTGAAGACTGGCTCAAGACCCACCTCCCGGAAGTGGTTGATGATCTGCAACCCGGCGCCACGGCTGCCGCGCTCGACGACTTCGCCAGCGCGCTGGGCCTGCGGCTGCCCGATGACTTCGTGCAGCTGTACCACTGGCACGACGGCCAGCAGATGGCGATCAACACCGGCCCCTGGTACGGCCTGAACTTTCTGCCGCTGGCGCGCGTGCAAAGCGAGTGCGAGATGTGGCGCGATGTGCGCAAGGAAATGGATCCCGAATCGCTGGCCGATCTGGACAGCCAGATGCAATCGACGCCTGCGGGCCACGTCAAAAAGCAGTATGCGAACGCGCTGTGGATTCCGTTCGCCTACGACTGGGGCGGCAACTACCTGGGAATCGATCTGGACCCGGATGTGCAGGGCACCTATGGCCAGGTGATCAGCTTCGGCCGCGACGAAGAGCGCAAGATCGCCGTCGCGCCCAGCATCGCGGCGTTTGTCGACTGGATGCTGGCCGAGCTTGATGCGGGCAACTTCCACCTCCAGGAAGAAGACGATGGCGGGCGCAGCTTCAATACCCTGCGGCCGCAGAAGTTCCACTTCCTGGATTCGCTGGCCGACCTCTTTCCCGAGCGCTGAGCGAAGGCCGCGCCGCGCGCTTACTCGATCGCGATCTTCGCGTCCTGGATGATCTTGCGGTAGCGCTCGATTTCAGCGCTGGTGAAGCGCGCGAACTCCTCGCGCGTGCCGCCGTTGACGATGGCGCCGTAGTCGTTGAGGCGCTTCTTCACTTCGGGGTCCTGCAGCACGGCGTTGAGCTCCTTGTTGAGCCGGTCGGCGACATTCGCCGGCGTCTTGGCCGGCGCGTAGAAGCCGTACCAGGCCGCGGCCTGCACGCCCTTGTAGCCCAGCTCCTCGAAGGTCTTCACATCGGGCAGCGCAGGCACGCGCTGGCTCGAGGCCACGGCCAGGGCCTTGAGCTTCTGCCCCTTGATATGGCCCACGGAGCCGGTGTCGAACATCAGCGCGATATGGCCGGCCATCAGGTCGGCCGCCGCCGGGCCCGATCCCTTGTAAGGCACATGCATCACGTTGCTGCCCGAGACCTTGGTGAAGATCGCGGCCGCGATGTGCTGCGACGAGCCGTTGCCGCCCGAGCCATAGGAAATCTTGCCGGGCTCGGCCTTGGCCGCCTTCACCAGGTCATCGACGGAGTTGAACTTGGAGTTGGCCGGAACCACCAGCACGTTGGGCACGGTGGCCACCAGCATGATGGGCGTGAAGTCCTTGACGGGATCGAAAGGCAGATCCTTGTAGAGACTGGGATTGATGGCATTGGTGCTGCTGGTGCCCATCAGCAAGGTGTGGCCGTCGGCCGGCTCGCGAATGAACGCCGCGGTGCCGATATTGCCGCCCGCGCCCGCCTTGTTTTCGACGATCACCGGCTGGCCCAGGCGCTCGCCCAGCTTCTGGCCCAGCACGCGCGCGATCACATCGGTCGCGCCGCCCGGTGCCCATGGCACGACGATCTTGACCGGCTTGGTGGGAAAGTTCTGCGCCATGGCCATGCCATGGGCGCCCAGCGCCAGCGCGGCGCCGCATGCGACGATTTTCAGTTGCTTCAACATAGTCTTGTCTCCTTTTGTTTTTGTTCAGACCAGTTGGTTCTTCTCGAGCGTGTCGAAAAGCCACTTCTGGTACACATGTCCGTTGCTGATTTCCTGCTTGATGCCGCGCTCCTTTTCCGCCGTGGCCAGCGCCTTGGCAATCAGTTCGTTCGCCGACTCGGGCGCGAAAGTCACGACCCCGTCTTCGTCACCCACGACCCAGTCGCCGGAATTGACGACCTGGCCGCAGACGTTGACGGCCACGTTGATCTGCCCCGGTCCCAGCTTGTAGGGGCCCTTGTGGTTGAGCGTCTTCGCATAGCAGGGAAAGCCGGCGTCGAG
The DNA here is from genome assembly GCF_018413525.1 of Acidovorax sp. CCYZU-2555. Classification (GTDB taxonomy): domain Bacteria; phylum Pseudomonadota; class Gammaproteobacteria; order Burkholderiales; family Burkholderiaceae_C; genus Comamonas. The sequence continues at coordinate 8,123 of NZ_JAHCDD010000012.1, read as the reverse complement.
AAACGCTGCACTGTCGCGCACCGCGCCGTCGACGACAAAGCCATGGAAGCCGCGCTGGATGGCGTAAAGCATGATCAGCTCGCCGATCAGCGCGTTCGATGTTTCGCCGTGGCCGTCGACCACCAGCACATCGCCGGGCTTGCCCAGCGTGAGCGCCTTGTAGATCCACAGGTTGTCGCCCGGCCTGACTTTCACCGTCAACGCGCGCCCGATCAGCTTCTTGCTGCCGTGGTAGCGGTTCAAGCCCGCGATGCCCTGCATGCGATCCAGGTTGTCGCTCAGGTGGGAGGTGGGGATCTGCGCCAGTGCTGCGGAAATTTCGGTATCGGTCATGTTCAGGCTCGTTGTCTCGAGCGCCGAATCTACCCAGGGATACGAATAATAAAAAGTGATATTTAATCCGCTTACCCAACAACCAAAAGTTATCACTCGAAAGTGCCATGTTCACCTTCAAACAGATCGAGGCGGTCTACTGGATTGCAAAAACCGGCAGCTTCGTCAACGCCGCCGAACAGCTGCACACCACGCAGGCCGGAATTTCCAAGCGCATCAAGGAGATAGAACAGATCGTCGGCGAAAGCCTGTTCGACCGCAGCGGACGCAAAGTGCGCTTGACGGCCAAGGGAAGCATCCTGGTCCAGGCGGCGGAATCGTTGCTGCGCCAGCGCCAGGCCCTCATGGACGAACTGGTGGACCCGAAGTACATCGACCGCGTGATCAACATCGGCGTGACGGAGCTGGTCTCATCGACCTGGCTTTCGCGCTACCTGATCGCGCTGCACGCCCGCTTCCCCCAGCTTTCCATCCGCCCGCATGTGGATTTTTCCGCCGACCTGCTGGCGAAAGCCGACGCGCAGACGCTCGATCTGATCGTGATCCCGCGGTTTTCCGAGCAGCCCGGCTTCGTGCGCCGCGAACTCGGACCCGCGCAATTCGAATGGCTGGGCAGCCCCGGCGTCAAAGCCCGGCTCGCGCGCCGCGGCGCCGACGAACCCTGGGATACGCCGCTGCTGATGCAAGGCAACGGCTCGGGCCTGGGCTTCATCACCGAGCGCTATCTGCAGGGCAGCCAGCAGTTGGGCAACCACCAGGTGCTGCGCACCAACAGCCTGCTGCCGCTGGTGGGAATGACGCTCGCGGGCCAGGGCGTGAGTTTTCTGCCCACCGGCTATCTGCGCCAGGAACTCGAAGCCGGCCGCCTGGTACCGGTGGATACCGGCCTGAGCAACGACGCCGTCGTCTACGACATGCTGTACCGCCAGGAGCAGCAAAGCGAGTTGTTCAAGCAGCTCGCGGAATTGGCTTATGAATGCTGCGATTTCAGCGCCAGCTTTCTGACCTGATGCCCCACGCGCCGCGGCGGGCTTACAAGTTTCCAGGGATGGCGCAGGCGGCGCTGCCCAGGTATATTCTTCTGTACCTTCCTAGTGCTTCCAGCCCTCAACACTATGTCAAAGAATGCGTTGCCGGCCACGCCCATCCTTCCCAGCCCGGTGTTGCTGGTCGAAGACGAGTCGCCCATCCAGGAACGCCTGCTCAAGATCATGTGCGAGCTGGGCTACTCCCCGGGTTTCATTCATGTCGCCGGCACGCTGGCCGAGGCCCGCCGCCTGGTCGAAGCCCGGCGCTTTGCGCTGGCCCTGGTCGATCTGGGCCTGCCCGATGGCCACGGCTGTGATTTCATTGCCGAACTGCGCCAGCGCGACACCTCCATGGGCATCCTGGTGATCTCCGCCTGGAGCACGCAGGAAACCATATTGCGCGCGCTGCATGCGGGCGCCACCGGCTACCTGCTCAAGGAACGCGACGACCTCGAAGTGATGCTGTCGATACGCAGCGTGCTGCGCGGCGGCGCGCCCATAGACCCCTTCATCGCCCGGCATATCCTGGCCGAACTGCCTCAGGCAAAAGACGACGGGCCAGACGCCGCGCCCCGGGTTCAGGCCCCCAGCATTCTGACAACGCGCGAAGCGCAGATCCTGGCGCTGGTCGCCGACGGAAAGTCGAACCGCGATATCGCGGAACATCTGCAGATCTCGCGCTATACGGTGGAGTGCCACATCACGCACATCTACCGCAAGCTCGAAGTGTCCTCGCGCACCAAGGCCATCAACGAAGGACGCCTGCGCGGCCTGCTTCAATAGCGGCCAGACACTGCCGTATTGGCATGCGGCTGCGCATCCTCATCCTGCTGGCATGCGGCCTGCTTCAGTCGGCCTGGGCACAAGCCTGCACGATCACCATCGGAGCCGTGCACGCGGCCAGGGAACTGCCCGGCGCATCCGGCCGGCCTGCACACGACTGGCAGCCGGTGACGCTGCCAGACACCTGGACCACGCGCTGGCCCGGCTACAGCGGCGTGGTCTGGTACCGCATCAGCCTGAACCAGGACTGCTCGGCCGCCTTGCAGGCCCAGGAGCCCGTGGCGCTGCTGGCCACCTCGATCAACATGGCCGGCGAGGTCTACCTGAACGACACCTTGCTTTGGCGCGACACCAGCATGCAGGAGCCTCTGTCGCGCAGCTGGAACATGCCCCGGTACTGGATACTGCCCCTGGCCGCGCTGCAGGCCGATGGCAACGCGATCTGGATTCGTATCCAGGGCGAGGCACTGGTACAGCCCGGTCTGGGCACGATCAGGGTAGGCCCGGCCGCACAACTGCTGGAGCTGCATGAGCATTTCGTTTGGTCGAATCGAACGATCTTCAAGATCAATCTGATCGGAACGCTGTTCATCACCGCCCTGTTTTCCGGCATCTGGCTTCTCAACCGCAAGCAATCCGTGCATGGCTGGTTTGCCGCGCTGAACCTGGCCTGGGCTATGTTCATCTACAACGTGATCGCCACCGACCCCTGGCCGTTCCAAGAGGTCGCCAGCGTGGCGCGGTTCAACGCCATTGCCTTCATGGTGTTCTGCAGCTGCTATGCCATTTTCATTTTCGAGCTGCTGGGGCGTGCCCTCCCGCACCGGCTGCAACGCGGGCTGCAGGCCGTCACCCTGGGAATGTCGCTGCTGGTCGCGCTGATGCCGGAAAAACACCTGGAGTCCACGATGGACCTGGGCACGAGCAGCCACATGCTGGCATTCACGATCGCCAGCATCGCGCCGCTGGTGTATGCCTGGCGCTACCGCAGCCTCAAGGATGTCTTGCTGGCCTTGCCGGGGCTGTTGATGCTGTGCGTCGCCGTGCACGATCTGAACCGCTATTTGCTCAAGACGTCCGAGCCCATGACGCTCGCGCCCTACACCAGCTTGTTCGCCATGATCCTGATCACCGGCGTGCTGGGCGCGCGCATCGCGGCCAGCATGCGCCGCACCGAACGCTTCAACGTGGAGCTCACGGCCGCGGTCGAGCAGGCCTGCCGGGAACTCGAAACCACGATGGACAAGAAGCATCAGACGGCGCTGTCGAATTCGCGCCTGCAGGAGCGCCTGCAGTTCATTCACGACCTGCACGACGGCTTCGGCAGCGCGCTGGTGCGGGCCATCATCCAGGCGGAGCGCAACGCGGACACCCATCCCGAGGCGAGCCGCCATGTCTCCACCCTGCGCTCCCTGCGCGATGATTTGCGCAACGTGATCGACGGCAGGCACACGGCCCATTCCGCCACACCAGCCACGCCCGCCGAATGGCTCGCGCCCACGCGCCACCGTTTTTCCACGCTGTTCGATGAATTGGACATGACCAGCCACTGGTCCTGCCTCGCGGCCTGGCCCCGGCCGCCTGGCGTGGCGCTGTGCATGGAACTCACGCGCCTGCTCGAAGAAGCCTTGTCCAATGTGCTCAAGCACAGCGCGGCGACCGAAGTGGAGGTCGCGCTGACCGAGGACGCACGCGGCGTGCTCACGCTCGAAGTGCGCGACAACGGCGTGGGCTTCGACATCGCCGCCATGGGCCAGGAGACCGGCGGCATAGGCCTGTCGTCCATGCATGCGCGGGTCGCTAGGCTCGGAGGCAAGTTGCATCTTGAGTCCCGACCAGGCCACAGTCTGGTGCGCGCGCGCCTGGGGCGTTGAGCACGCCGCCTAGCGTCCTGACAACATATCCGGCGCAAATCCTTGCACTGGTCGCCAACGGCAAGTCAAATGGGGATCTTGCGCAACCGCTGCCTCATCTCACGCCGCACCGTTGAATGTCTCACCACGCACACTTACCGAAATTTGAAAGTTTCTTCGCGCCCCAAGGCCATCAACAAAGAACCTCGGCGCGGCCTGCTGCTATAGCGACCAAGCGCTGCCATATCGGCACACTGCTGCTAGGTCTGCTGCTGCTCACCTGCAGCCTGTTCCAGTCGGCCTGGGCGCAGACCTGCCCGCCCGCCATCACCGAAGCCCATGTCGCCCAGGAGCTGGCTGGCACCACCGACCGGCCCACCCAGGGCTGGCAACCGACGACGCTGCCCGACGACTGGACCAGGCGCTGGCCTGGCTACAACGGCGGGGCCTGGTACCGCATCCCGTTGCCCCATGGCTGTACCGCCGCGACAAAAGAGCCGATCGCGCTGTTCGTGCCCTCGATCAACATGGCCGGCGAGGTCTATCTGAACGACACCTTGCTGTGGCGTGACGCCAGCCTGCAGGAGCCGCTTTCGCGCAGCTGGAACATGCCCAGGTACTGGGTCCTGCCCCAGGCAGCGCTGCAGGCCGAAGGCAATGCGATCTGGATTCGAGTCCAGGGAAAGGCGCTGGTCCACTCCGGCCTGGGCATGGTCTGGGTAGGCCCGGCCGCACAACTGCGAGCGCTGCATGACAAATTCATATGGGCGTACCGCTCGCGCTTCGAAATCAATCTGGTCGGCACGCTATTCATCGCGGGCTTGTTCGCCGGCATCTGGCTGCTCTACCGCAAGCAGGCATTGCATGGCTGGTACGCGCTGCTGAACCTGGCCTGGTCGCTGTTCATCTACAACACGGTGGCGACCGATCCCTGGCCGCTCCGTGATGTGGCAGGCGTGGTGCGGGCCAACGCCATCGCGTTCATGGTGTTCTGCACCTGCTATGCGATGTTCACCACGCTGCTGCAGGGCCGTTCGTTCCTGCGCGGACAGAAACACGGCCTGCCGGCCATGACGCTGGGACTGTCACTGCTGGTCGTGCTGATGCCGGAATCGCATCTGGAATTCACGATGAATCTGGCGTGTAGTACGCATATGCTGGTGTTCGTGATCGCCAGCATCGTGCCTTTATTCCATGCCTGGCGCAGCCGCAGGACCGAAGATGTTTTCTATGCATTTCTGGGCCTGGGATTCTTGTGCATCGCGGTCGTCGATGCGTACTCCTTTTTCTCCGGAAATCCCGTGCCCCGGCTGCTGATGCCCTACGCCAACCTGATCACCATGGTGGTCATCACGGCGTTGCTGGGCGCACGCATCGCGGCCAGCATGCGGCGTACCGAACGCTTCAATGTGGAGCTCAGGGCAGCGGTCGAGCAGGCCTGCCGTGAACTCGAAACCACGATGGGCAATGAACACCAGCTGGCGCTGTCGAACGCACGCCTGCAGCAACGACTGCAGTTCATTCACGACCTGCACGACGGCTTCGGCAGCGCGCTGGTGCGCGCCATCATCCAGGCGGAGCACAGTGCCGAAACCCATGCCGAGGCCAGCCGCCATGTCTCCACCCTCAAGTCGCTGCGCGATGATCTGCGCAACGTGATGGACGGCGGGCGCACCGCCCAAGCAGACACTCCCGAGACGCCGGCCGAATGGATGGCGCCCACGCGCCACCGCTTTTCCACGCTGTTCGATGAACTGGACATGACCAGCCACTGGTCCTGCCTCGCGGCCTGGCCAAGGCCGCCCAGCGTGGCGCTGTGCATGGAACTCACGCGTCTGCTGGAAGAAGCCTTGTCCAATGTGCTCAAGCACAGCGCGGCGACCGAAGTGGAAATCTCGCTGACCGAGGACGCACGCGGCGTGCTCACGCTGGAAGTGCGCGACAACGGCGTGGGCTTCGACATCGCCGCCATGGGCCACGAAACGGGCGGCATAGGCCTGTCGTCCATGCATGCGCGCGTCGCCCGGCTGGGCGGACAACTTGAGCTCGAGTCACGCCCAGGGCATAGCCTGGTGCGCGCCAGCATCGCAGCGTGATCAGCAAGTCCTGCCTGCGCGGCCTTGTCTGCGCAGTCCGGGTGCCGTGCCCCCCATCCGTGCATCTTGGTTGCACCGTTGAACGTAGCCTGGCGCCCATTCACCGAAAACCCTGAGAATCCTCTGCACAAATCCCTGCGGCAGCCCGCAGCGCGACCCGGGCGTCTTGTGTCGACGATTCCCCAGCCTTCTCACCGACAAAAGCGTACCGATAACAGGCTAGCGGTGAATGGCGTTTTGTTGACGTCAGACGACCAAAAATAGGGACAGTCCATAGAAAACACTTTCTCTTCCATGAATGTGCCGCACATAATAGGCACCTAGTCATACGACGACAGATGACTTTCACCAAGTTTTACTGCCATGCCAACACATTCTTCCTCCATACGTTTTCAACGACTGCTGCTCACTGGCGCTGCAGGCGGCCTGGGCCGCGAACTGCGCACGCGACTCAAGGCCTATAGCCAGGTGCTCAGACTTTCCGACATTGCAGATCTGGGCGCGCCCGCACAGGGCGAGGAACTGCATCCCGCCCGCCTCGAAGATGCGGATGCGGTACTGGAGCTGCTGAACGGCGTGGATGCAGTGGTTCATCTGGGCGGCGTTTCCACCGAGCAACCCTGGGATTCCATACTGCAGGCCAATATCGTCGGCGCCTACAACCTCTACGAGGCCGCACGCAAGCAGGGCGTCAGACGCGTGGTGTTTGCCAGCTCCAACCATGTGACGGGGTTCTATCGACAGGATCAAGTGGTCTCGGTACGCGATCCGGCCAGGCCGGACGGCCTCTACGGCTTGTCGAAGGCCTTCGGCGAAGACCTGTCGCGTTTCTATTTCGATCGCTACGGCATCGAGACCGTCTGCCTGCGAATCGGCTCATCGTTCCCCGAGCCGCGCAATCGCAGGATGCTCGCCACCTGGCTCAGCTACGACGATCTGGAACGGCTCATCATCGCCAGCCTCACCGCGCCTGTCGTCGGACACAGCATCATTTACGGCATGAGCGACAACACCACCGCCTGGTGGGACAACAACGGCACGCAGCACATAGGCTATCGTCCGCAAGATACCTCCGAGCCCTACCGCGGCCAGCTCGAGGCCGCCGAGCCTCTTCTGGACCACGGCGATCCCGCCGTCATTTTCCAGGGCGGCCCGTTCGTGCGCACCGGCCCATTCGAATGAGTGCCATGGAACTGCTGTTGCCGCTGCACAGGGATCAGGTCGGCGAAAGCCCGGTATGGAGCACTGCGGAACAGGCATTGTTCTGGGTCGACATAGAGGGCCGCCAGCTCCATTGCTGGTCGCATTCGGACGCCAGCGTGCGCAGCTGGAAATCCAGCCAGCGCATTGCCTGCATCGCATTGCACGCGCAAGGCGGGCTGATCGCCGGCATGGAAACCGGTGTTTTTCATCTGCAACCGGAAGATGACGGTCGACTCAAGCAATCCCTGCTCTCCGAAGTCGAACATCCCGAAGACGGCATGCGCTTCAACGACGGGCGCTGCGATCGCGCTGGCCGGTTCTGGGCCGGCACGATGGTGCGCGACATGGCCTTGGCGCGCCCCGCGGGCGGGCTGTATCGCGTGGACGACCGCGGCCTGTCGCTGCCGCTGATCGACGGATTGGTGACCCCGAACGGGCTGGCCTTCAGCCCCGACGGCAAGACCATGTACCTGAGCGACAGCCACCCCGGCGTGCAGAAGGTCTGGACGCTGCCCTTGAACGACGACGGCTCGCTGGGCGAACGCCGACTCTTTGTCGACATGCGCGAGCTGCCCGGACGTCCCGACGGTGCCGCGGTCGATACCGACGGGTGCTATTGGGTATGCGGCAACGACGCGGGCATGGTGCACCGCTTCACACCCGCGGGCCGGCTCGACCGCTCCATTCGCGTGCCCACGAGCAAACCCGCGATGTGCAGCTTCGGCGGCCCCGATCTGGACTTGCTGTTCGTCACCACCATCCGCCCGGCGCAGGCGCTGGGCGACGATGCAGCCTTGGGCGGCGCGATATTCGTGCTGCAGCCGGGC
>NZ_JAHCDD010000119.1 GCF_018413525.1 Acidovorax sp. CCYZU-2555 | reverse complement strand
AGGCTGGTGGGTGCCGCCTTCGGCGCTGCTGACGCTGTTCTTCGCCCAGGTGGCCGTGATGCTGAGCGTCGACGGCTGGGACTACGCCACGCTGGCCTGGCTCAGCGCCGCGGGCCTGGCCGCGCTGCTGGCGGCGTTCGTCGCGCTGGCGCGCCTGGTCTTGCCAGAGCGCGGCCTGCGCTGCGCATTGCGCGTGGGCCTGCACGGCGCCCAGGCCGCGGCCGGGCTGTGGCTTGCGCGGCCGGCATTCGCGGCCGCCATCGATCCCGTGCCGCTATGGGGCGAGCGCCTGGCCCTGCTGGCGGCGTCGGTAGCTGCGCTGGTCGCCTGCGGCTGGCTGCTGCAGCGCCGGCGTTGAATCAACTGCAAGAAAAACTCCATGGAATCTCTCGTACATACCCTCTCCTGGATCTCGACCGCGCTGCAAGTGCCGGTGGTGGTCGCCATTCTTTATCTTCTGCTGCGCGGCGTTCTGGCGCTGGGCGACTTCTACGGCCGCTGGAGCGACCGGCTGCGGCGCACGCGCGCCGGCGACGCGCTGGCCGCGCTGCCCGCGCATGAATTGCTCGATCAGCTGGCGCGCTCGGCGCCGCGCCAGGCCGATCCGCTGCGCCAGGCCCTGGCCGCGCTGGGCCAGGCGCCGGCCGATGCGGCCTGGCATGAGCGCGTGGTGACGGCCTTCGAACTCGCGGCCGACCGCCGGCTGGCCCTGTTTCGCACCATGACGCGCATCGGCCCGCTGCTGGGCCTGATGGGCACGCTGATTCCGCTGGGCCCGGCGCTGGTGGCGCTGGCCGGTGGCGATATCGCGGTGCTGGCGCGCAAGATGGAAGTCGCGTTTGCCACCACCGTGGTCGGCCTGGTGATAGGCGCGCTGGGCTTCTTGCTGCACCAGGCTTCGCAGCGCTGGGCGCTGGACGACCTGTCGCTGCTGGAATTCGTCAGCGCGCGCCTGCGCGCGAGCGCGCCATGAGGCGGCGCGCGCTGCTGCGCGCCGGCGAGGGCGACGACATGGACCCCATGGGCTTTCTGATCAACCTGTTCGACGTGGCCCTGGTGTTCGCCCTGGCGCTGATGATCGCGCTGGTCTCCAACCTGCGCATGGCCGACATGCTCACGGGTGAAGACTTCACCGTGGTGAAGAACCCGGGCCAGGCGAACATGGAAATCATCACGCGCGAAAGCGGCAAGGTGTCGCGCTATGTGGCGGGCGATGCGGGCGCGCAGGGCGCGAGCGCGCGTGCGGGCCAGCGCGTGGGCACGGCCTACCGGCTGGAAAACGGAGAAATCATTTATGTACCCGACGATGGCACGATCGCAAAGTGAAGGCGAGCGCCGCAGCGTGCTGCAGGCGTCGGTGGGCGCGCGCTGCCTGGTGGCGGCGGCCATTGCCGCGCTGCTGTGGCTGGCCGTGGCCTGGGCGATGGGAGCGGTGTGATGTTTGCTCAATCGCATCCGAACTTGTTGCCGGCCGACCTGGTCCTGGACAACGTGAGCCTGGGATACGGCGCCCATATCGCCTTGCAGGGCGTGAGCGGGCAGTTCGCGCCGGGCTCGCTGACGGCCGTGATCGGGCCCAACGGCAGCGGCAAGTCGTCGCTGCTCAAGGGGCTGCTGGGCCTGATGCGGCCGCTGCGCGGCAGCATCGTTTCGCGCCATCCGCGGCCCGCGCTGGGCTACCTGTCGCAGGCCGGCGAAGTGGACCCGCAGTTTCCGGTCAGCGTTGAAGACTTCGTCGCCGTGGGCCTGTGGCCGCACATAGGCTGGCTGCGCCGGGTGACGCCGTCGCTGGGCCAGCGCGTGGCCCAGGCGATGGAGGCCGTGGGCCTGCAAGGCCTGGGCGCCCACCATATCGGCGAACTGTCGGGCGGGCAGTTCCAGCGCATGCGCTTTGCGCGGCTGCTGGTGCAGGACCCGCGCGTGGTGGTGCTCGACGAACCGTTCGCGGGCGTTGACGAGCCCACGACCGCGGTGCTGCTGCGCCTGCTGCACGACTGGCATGCGCAGGGCAAGACCGTGATCGCGGTACTGCATGACCGCGCCATGGTGCGCGCGCATTTTCCGCAGACGCTGGCGCTTAACGGCCGCGTGCTGGCCTGGGGCGAGACCTGCGCCGTGCTCGCCGGGCTGGAACACGCAGGGGCGCGCGCATGATCGCCGACATCTGGCAGCCGTTCGCCGACTACGGCTTCATGCGGCGCGCGCTCGCCGGTTGCCTCACGCTCAGCGCCGGCGCCGCGCCGCTGGGCACCATCTTGCTGCTGCGGCGCATGAGCCTGGTGGGCGACGCGATGTCGCACGCCATCCTGCCCGGCGCGGCGCTGGGCTATCTGTTCTTCGGCCTGTCGCTGACCGCGATGACGCTGGGCGGGCTGCTGGCCGGCGTGCTGGTGGCACTGCTGTCGGGCGTGGTCACGCGGCATACCGCGCTGCGCGAGGACGCGAGCTTTGCCGGCTTCTACCTGATCTCGCTGGCCCTGGGCGTGCTGCTGATCTCGCTGCGCGGCTCCAACGTCGATCTGCTGCATGTGCTGTTCGGCTCGGTGCTGGCCCTGGACGACCCCACCTTGCTGCTCACGGCGGCCATCGCCACGGCGACGCTGCTGGCCCTGGCGCTGATCTACCGGCCGCTGATCGTCGAATGTTTCGATCCCGGCTTTCTGCGCATGCAGGGCCGCCAGGGCGAGCTGGCCCATGCGGTCTTCATGCTGCTGCTGGTGCTCAACCTGGTCGGCGGCTTTCATTCGCTGGGCACGCTGATGGCAGTGGCGTTTGTCGTGCTGCCCGCGGCCGCGGCGCGCTTCTGGGTGCGCGGCGTGGGCGCGCAGATGGCGCTGGCCATGGGCGTGGCGGTGCTGGGCAGCGTCATCGGCCTGCTGGTCTCGTTTCATCTGGGCATCGCCGCCTCGGCGGCCATCACGCTGGGCCTGGGCGCGCTGTATGCGCTGTCGTTGACGCTGGGCCTGCACGGCAGCGTGCGCGCCCACCGGCGGCGCGCCGCAAAAGATTCTGTTGGGCTGAAAACTGGAGCATCCTCTTGAACAACTTCTCGCTTTCGCGCCGTGGCCTGCTGGGCGCGGCCCTGGCCGGCACCCTTCCGGCGATCGCCGCGCCGGCCCGCTTGCCCGTCGTGGCCAGCTTTTCCATTCTTGCCGACCTCACGCGCCAGGTCGGCGGCGAGCGGGTGGACGTCACGGCGCTGGTCGGCGCCGACGGCGACGCCCATGTCTTCGAGCCCACGCCCCGGCAGGCAGGCCAGCTGCAGCAGGCGCGCGTGCTGGTGAGCAACGGCCTGGGCTTCGAGCCCTGGCTGGCGCGCCTCAAGCGTGCGGCGGCGTTCAAGGGACTGGAGATCGTCGCCTCGCAAGGCATACAGCCGCGCGCGCTGCCCGCGTCGGCGCATGGCAGCGATCACGGCCATAAACACGCGCATGCGCATGCCGGGACGCAGGACCCGCATGCCTGGCAGGACGTGCGCAATGCCATCGTCTATGTACAGAACATCGCGCGCGGACTGGCGCTGGCCGACGCGCCGAACGCCGACCACTACCGCGCGCGCGCCGCCGACTATGTCGCGCGCCTGGGCGCGCTCGATGCCCGGCTGCGCGCGCAGTTCGCGGGCGTGCCGGCCGAGCGCCGCAGCGTGATCTCCACCCACGATGCCTTTGGCTATTTCGCCCAGGCCTATGGCCTGCGCTTCATCGCGGTGCGCGGACTGTCGACCGAGTCCGAGCCTTCGGCGCGCGACATGGCGCGGCTGGTGAAACAGGTGCGCGACGAGCGCATAGGCGCGCTGTTCCTGGAGAACATCTCCGATCCGCGGCTGCTGCAGCAACTGGCGCGCGAAACCGGCGCGACGCTGGGCGGCCGGCTGCATTCCGACGCGCTGTCGGCGCCCGACGGACCGGCGCCTACCTATATCGACATGGTGCAGGCCAACGCCGCGGTGCTGCTCAAGGCGATGGCGCCGGCCGCGCAGGGCGCGGCGCCACGCTGAAACAGGCGCTGCGGGCCGTCAGGCCTGGCGGGCCGCCGCCTTGGCGCGCGCCGTGTGCATCTTCTTGTAGCTGTCCATCAAGCGCTGGTGACGGTCGAGGCCTTCGAGCTGCATGCTCGTGGGCGTGAGGCCGAAGAAGCGCACGCTGCCGTCCACCGAGCCCAGCACCGCGTCCATGCGCTCGTTGCCGAACATGCGGCGGAAGTTGACGACGTAATCGTCCAGCTCCAGCTCGTCGTCCAGCAGCGTTTCCAGCACCACATTCAAGGCCTGGTAAAACAGGCCGCGCTCGACGGTGTTGTCGTTGTACTGCAGGAAAGCTTCGACCAGTTCCTGCGCCGCATCCCATTGCTTGAGCGCCAGCTGAATCAACAGTTTCAGCTCCATCACGGTCAGCTGGCCCCAGACGGTGTTTTCATCGAACTCGATGCCGATCAAGGTGGCGATATCGCCGTAGTCATCGAGTTCGTTGTTTTCCAGGCGCTCCAGCAAGGCTTGCAGGGCGGCATCGTCCAGGCGGTGCAGATTCAGGATATCGGCGCGGAACAGCAGGGACTTGTTGGTGTTGTCCCAGACCAGGTCTTCCACGGGATAAACCTCCGAATAGCCGGGAACCAGGATGCGGCAGGCGGTAGCGCCCAGCTGGTCGTATACCGCCATATACGACTCGTTGCCCATCTCCTCGAGAATGCCAAACAGGGCCGCGGCCTCGTCGGCATTGGAGTTTTCGCCGGCGCCGGAGAAATCCCACTCGACAAAATCGTAATCCGACTTGGCACTGAAGAAGCGCCACGACACGATGCCGCTCGAGTCGATGAAATGCTCGACGAAATTGTTCGGCTCGGTCACGGCGTTGCTGTTGAACGTGGGCCGCGGCAAATCGTTGAGGCCTTCAAAGCTGCGGCCCTGCAGCAGCTCCGTCAGGCTGCGTTCCAGCGCCACTTCGAAGCTGGGGTGGGCGCCGAACGAGGCGAATACGCCGCCGGTGCGCGGATTCATCAAGGTGACGCACATCACGGGATACTGCCCGCCCAATGACGCATCCTTCACCAGCACCGGAAAGCCCTGTTCCTCCAGGCCCTTGATGCCGGCCACGATGCCCGGGTACTTCGCCAGCACCGCTTCCGGCACGTCCGGCAAGGCGATTTCCTCGTTGAGGATCTCGCGCTTGACCGCGCGCTCGAAGATTTCAGACAGGCATTGCACCTGTGCCTCGGCCAGCGTATTGCCGGCGCTCATGCCGTTGCTGACGTAGAGGTTCTCGATCAGGTTGGTCGGGAAGTACACCGACTCGCCATCGGAGCGGCGCACATACGGCAAGGAACAAATGCCGCGCTGCACATTGCCCGAGTTGGTGTCGTGCAGATGCGAGGCGCGCAGCTCGCCATCGGGGTTGTAAATCTCCACGCAGTATTCGTCGAGAATTTCCGCGGGCAGCGCATCGCCGGGGCCGGGCTGGAACCAGCGTTCGTCCGGGTAATGCACAAAGGCCGCATTGGCGATGTCTTCACCCCAGAATTGGCCGCCATAGAAATGGTTGCAATTGAGGCGCTCGATGAATTCTCCCAGGGCCGATGCCAGCGCGCTTTCCTTGGTCGAACCCTTGCCATTGGTGAAGCACATGGGCGAGTGCGCGTCGCGGATGTGCAGCGACCACACATTGGGAACGATATTGCGCCACGATGCAATCTCGATCTTCATTCCGAGGCCGGCCAGAATGCCCGACATATTGGCAATGGTTTCTTCCAGCGGAAGATCCTTGCCAGGAATAAAGGTGCGTGCATCAGAAAGCCGGTCCGTGGTCAACAGCGCCTGCGCATCGGCATCGAGATTCTGCACTTCCTCGATGACAAACTCGGGCCCGGCCTGCACGACCTTCTTCACCGTGCAGCGCTCGATGGAGCGCAGGATGCCCTGGCGGTCCTTGGCGGATATGTCGGCGGGCAATTCGACCTGGATCTTGAATATCTGCTGGTAGCGATTTTCAGGGTCGACGATATTGTTCTGCGACAGCCGGATATTCTCGGTGGGGATATTGCGCGTCACGCAATACAGCTTCACGAAATAAGCCGCGCACAAAGCCGACGAGGCCAGAAAATAATCGAAAGGACCGGGTGCCGAGCCATCGCCTTTATAACGGATGGGCTGATCGGCAACGACGGTGAAATCATCGAACTTGGCTTCAAGGCGTAGCTTGTCGAGAAAATTAACCTTGATTTCCATAAGGAAGCTCCAAAATGTCGATGCAAATAATTGTCGAGGATTATCCCGGAGAACCGGGGTGAATCCCCGGGCTATCCGCAATGCCCCTTTGACCCGGCCCAGGCCTCGCCGGCGCGCGCCCGGCGCGAGTCCCGGCGCTGGGCTTGCAAGTTCAATGACCATCACCAAAACGCATAGCTCGTTTTCCGTTTTGCATTGGCGCTTTTTCCCTGTGTTGCCGACACTCTGGAACAGGAGCTTGCCGGGCGCGCAGTCCTGTCCTGAGTGAAGGACGCGCGCATAGCTCCGCACAAAGAGCCAGTCTCGAACCGCGGCCGCCGCCTCGACGACTGGACATGGAGACAACCTGTTCCCACAAGGACTTGTATGAATGACATTCGCAAAACGCTGGACGATGGCCCGATGACGTCCTTTCAGTGGCTGGCCATCGCCATCTGCATGATGCTGATCATGCTGGACGGCTTCGACGTCCTGGTCATGGCTTTCACGGCGTCGGCCGTCGCTGCCGAATGGCAGCTCAACGGCGCGCAACTGGGCGTGCTGTTCAGCGCCGGCCTGATCGGCATGGCCATTGGCTCGCTGTTCGTCGCGCCGCTGGCCGACCGCCGCGGGCGCCAACCCATCATCTTGCTGTGCCTGGTCGTGGTGTCGGTCGGCATGCTGCTGTCGGCGCTGGCGCGCAGCCACATCGAGCTGGCGGTGCTGCGCGCCATCACGGGCGTGGGCATTGGCGGCATGCTGGCCAGCGTGGGCGTGATCACCTCGGAATACTCGTCGCAGAAATGGCGCAGCACGGCGATCGCGCTGCAGGCCACGGGCTATCCCGTAGGCGCGACGCTGGGCGGGCTGATGGCCGCCTGGCTGCTGGGCCACCATGGCTGGCGCTCGGTGTTCGTCTTCGGCGGCCTGGCGACGGCGCTGATGATTCCCGTCGTGCTGTGGCGCCTGCCTGAATCGGTCGACTTCCTGCTGGGCCGCCGTCCGGCGCGCGCGCTCGAAAAGCTCAACCGGCTGATGGCGCAAATGGGCCATGCAACGCTGGCGCAACTGCCCGTGCAGCGCGCCGGGCAGGCGATGGAAGGCAACACGGTTGCGGCCTTGTTCCGCAACGGCCTGGCGCGTCCCACGCTGATCCTGTGGGGCGGTTTCTTCCTGTTGATGTTCAGCGTCTACTTTTCACTGAGCTGGACGCCCAAGCTGCTGGTCCAGGCCGGCATGTCGACCCAGCAGGGCGTGACCGGCGGCGTGCTGCTCAATCTCGGCGGCATCGTCGGCGGCAGCCTGTTCGGCTTGCTGGCCCTGAAGGTCAGGCTCAAGCACCTGGTCATAGGCTGCATGCTGCTCTATGCGCTGTTCACCGCCTTGTTCGGCGCCGCCTCCACCAGCCTGGGCTTTGCGTTCGGCACGGCGGTGGCCATGGGCGTGTTCCTGTTCGCCTCGATGGCCGGCCTGTACGGCCTGGTGCCCGCGACTTATCCGGCCGCGGTGCGCGCCACCGGCATGGGCTGGGCAATCGGCATAGGCCGCATAGGCGCGATCGTCGCGCCGTTCATGGCCGGCCTGCTGCTCGACGGCGGCTGGACACCGGCGTCGCTGTACTACGTGTTTGCCTTGCCGCTGATCGCCGCCGCGCTGGCCTTGCTGGCGATGGGCGCGGCCCAGGTGCAGTCGCCCGGCGCGCGCATCGCGTCGGCGCACTGAAGCGCATTTCTCTCACCTTTCCCACGATACGATCATGTTTTTGCTGAACACCTGGTATGTCGCCTGCAGGGCCGACGAAATTCCTCAGGACAAGCCCCTGGGCCGCACCATCTGCAACGAGCGCATGGCGTTTTTCCGCGGCCCGCAAGGCATTGCCGCGGTCGAAGATTTCTGTCCGCACCGCGGCGCGCCGCTGTCGCTGGGCACGGTCTGCGAAGGCAAGCTGGTCTGCGGCTACCACGGGCTGGAGATGGGCTGCGACGGCAAGACCGTGGCCATGCCGGGCCAGCGCGTGCGCGGCTTTCCCGCGATCCGCAGCTATGCGGTCGAGGAGCGCCACGGCTTCGTCTGGGTCTGGCCGGGCGACCAGGCCCGGGTCGACGCGGCGCTGATTCCTGAACTGCACTGGGCCCACAGCCCCGAGTGGGCCTACGGCGGCGGCTACTACCATATCAAGGCCGGTCACCTGCTGATGATCGACAACCTGATGGACCTGACGCACGAAACCTATGTGCACGCCACGTCCATTGGCCAGAAGGAAATCGACGAGACCCCCTGCATCACCAAGGTCGATGGCGACCATGTCACCACCAGCCGTTTCATGGAAGGCCTGCCCGAGGCGCCGCCGTTCTGGCGCATGGCGCTGCGCGGCAACGGCCTGCCCGACGACCAGCCCGTCGACCGCTGGCAGATCTGCCACTTCGAGCCGCCCAGCCACGTGATGATCGAAGTCGGCGTGGCGCTGGCCGGCCATGGCGGCCATGGCGCGCCCGCGGACAAGAAGGTGTCGTCCATCGTCGTCGACTTCATCACGCCTGAAACCGAGACCACGCACCACTATTACTGGGGCATGGCGCGGCAGTTCAAGCCGCAGGACCAGGCCCTCACGGCGTCCATCCTCGAAGGCCAGGGCAAGGTCTTTGGCGAAGACACCGAAGTGCTGGAACGCCAGCAGGCCAACCTCACGGCCTGGCCCGAGCGCAAGCTGCTGCTGCTCAACATCGACGCCGGCGGCGTGCAGTCGCGCCGCGTGATCGACCGACTGCTGGCGCAAGAGCGCGCGGCCGCCGCATGATGGCCGATGGCAGCGCCGAACTGCGGGTGCGCGTCGCGCGGCGCACGCTCGAGGCCGAAGGCATCTGCGGCCTGGAGCTGGTGGCCGAAGGCGGCGCGCCGCTGCCGGCCTTCGCCGCGGGCTCGCATGTCGATGTGCATCTGCCCGGCGGCATCGTGCGCCAGTACTCGCTGTGCAACGACCCGGCCGAAACCCACCGCTACCAGATCGCCGTGCTGCGCGACCCCGCATCGCGCGGCGGCTCGGCCGCGGTGCACGATCTCGTGGCCGAAGGCGATGCGCTGCGCATCAGCGCGCCGCGCAACCATTTCGCGCTGGCCGCCGACGCGCCGCAGCATCTGCTGCTGGCCGGCGGCATAGGCGTGACCCCCATCCTGTGCATGGCCGAACGGCTGGCGGTGCTGGGCGCGCGCTTTCGCATGCACTACAGCGGCCGCTCGGCGCAGCGCATGGCGTTTCGCGCACGCATTGCCGCCGCGGCCTTCGCCGACCAGGTGCAGCTGCATTTCGACGACGGCGACGCCGCGCAGCGGCTGGACATCGCCGCCGTGCTCGCCGCGGCCCAGGCCGATACCCATCTCTACGTCTGCGGCCCGCAGGGCTTCATGGACGCGGTGCTCGCTGGCGCGCGCCAGCAGGGCTGGGCCGAGAGCCGGCTGCACTGGGAGTTTTTCGCCGCGGCCGATGCGGGCCCGCGTGACGGCGACGGCGCTTTCGAAGTGCAGCTGGCGAGTTCGGGCCGCGTGGTCGCAGTCGCGCCCGATCAGAGCGTGACCCAAGCGCTGCTGGCCGCAGGCGTCGACGTGATGGTCTCGTGCGAGCAGGGCGTGTGCGGCACCTGCCTCACGCGCGTGCTGTCGGGCGAAGTCGATCACCGCGACGCCTATCTGACGGCCGAGGAACAGGCCGCCAACGACCAGTTCACGCCCTGCTGCTCACGGGCACGCTGCGCGCGCCTGGTGCTCGATCTTTAAACAGGAAAGTGCAGACCGATGGCATTGGACAAACCTTATCTCGACGTTCCGGGGACCACGGTCTTCGACGCCGAACAGTCGCGCAAGGGCTACTGGCTCAACCAGTTCTGCATGTCGCTGATGCAGGCCGGCAACCGCGAGCGCTTTCGCGCCGACGAGCGCGCCTATCTCGACGCCTGGGCGATGAGCGAGGCGCAGAAGCAGGCGGTGCTGGCACGCGATCTCAACGCCTGCATCGCGCTGGGCGGCAACATCTACTTTCTCGTGAAGATAGGCGCCACCGACGGCGTGAGCGTGCAGAACATGGTCTCGACCATGAGCGGCATGAACGAGGAGGACTACCGGCTGATGATGCTGGGCGGCGGGCGCTCCATCATCGGCAACCGTTACCTGCACGAGCAGGGCGTGCAGGAAAAGAGCATCTGATGGCCCGAATCACCGCCTCCGTCTACACCTCGCATGTGCCCGCCATCGGCGCGGCCGTCGACCTGGGCAAGACCCATGAGCCTTACTGGCAGCCGCTGTTCGACGGCTTCGCGCCTTCGCGCCAGTGGCTCAAGGTACAAAAGCCCGACGTCATCATCCTGGTCTACAACGACCATGCGACCGCGTTCAGCCTGGACTTCATTCCGACATTCGCCATAGGCACGGCCGCGGCGTTCGCGCCCGCCGACGAAGGCTGGGGCCCGCGCCCCGTACCCACGGTCGTGGGCCACCCCGAATTGGCCAGCCATATCGCGCAGTCGGTGATACAGCAGGACTTCGATCTGACCATCGTCAACAAGATGGATGTGGACCATGGACTCACCGTGCCGCTGTCGCTGATGTGCGGCGAGCCCACGCCGGCGCAGGGCTGGCCCTGCCCGGTGATTCCCGTGGCCGTCAATGTCGTGCAATACCCCGTGCCTTCGGGCCAGCGCTGCTTCGATCTGGGCCGGGCGATACGCAAGGCCGTCGAAAGCTTCGATGAAGATCTCAATGTGCAGATCTGGGGCACGGGCGGCATGAGCCACCAGCTGCAGGGCGCGCGCGCGGGCCTGATCAACAGCGACTGGGACAACCGCTTTCTCGATCTGCTGATCGAGAACCCCACGGGCCTGGCGCGTCTGCCGCATATCGACTATGTGCGCGAGGCCGGCTCCGAAGGCATTGAGCTGGTCATGTGGCTGATCGCGCGCGGCGCCATGGCCGATATCGCCGGCCCGGCACCGCGGCCAAGGGTCCACCACCGCTTCTACCATGTGCCTGCGTCGAACACCGCCGTCGGCCATCTGATCCTGGAGGACGCGCCATGAGTCGGCCCTGCGTGGTCCTGCTGCCGGGACTGCTGTGCGACGCCGCGGTCTGGCGCGAACAGCGCGTGGCGCTGGACTTTGCCGACTGCGTGGTTCCGTCCTATGGCGCGGCCGCTTCCATTGACGACATGGCGCGCGGCGTGCTCGCCGGCGTCGCCGCGCCGCGGTTTTCGCTGGCCGGCCATTCGATGGGCGGGCGCGTGGCGCTGGCCATCGCCCGCATGGCGCCCGAGCGCGTCGAGCGCCTGGCCCTGCTGGACAGCGGCATGGAGCCGATTGCCCCAGGCGAGGCCGGCACGCAGGAGCGCGACAAGCGCTTGGCGCTGCTGCACAAGGCGCGCCACAGCGGCATGCGCGCCATGGGCGAACAGTGGGCGCGCGGCATGGTGCACCCCGACCAGCTCGACACGCCGCTGTTCGCTGAAGTGCTCGACATGGTGGCGCGCTTCACGCCCGATCTGTTCGCCGCGCAGATCGAGGCGCTGCTGAACCGGCCCGACGCGGCGCCCGTGCTGCAAAACCTGCATTGCCCGCTGCTGCTGGCCTGCGGCCGCCAGGACAGCTGGAGCCCGCTGTCGCGCCATGAGCGCATGCAGCAGCTGTGTCCGGGCTCTCAGCTCGTGGTCATCGAAGACAGCGGCCATATGAGCACCATGGAGCAGCCCGAACAGGTCTCGCGCGCGTTGATCGACTGGATGCAGCCTTAGGCCGCAAGGCCGTTCGCGGCCTGCACGCAAGCCTGCGTGAACAGCGCCAGATCCTGTGACGCCGTGCTTTGTGCGCGCATGGCCAGGCCTATGCGCCGACGCGTCGCGGGCAGTGCCACGGGCAGGATGCATAGCTGGCCGCCATGGTTGTCCTGCAGCGCCTGGCCGCGCGAAGCCAGCGCCAGGCGCCCGGTCTGCAGCACGCAGGCCAGCGTCATGGTCGGGCTGCTGGCGCGCAGGCTGCCGCGCGGCGGCGCCAGGCCCTGGGACTGGAACAGCCGCACCATGGCCCGGTCCGCGGGCGTGCCCGGCAGCGGCGTGACCCATTGGCATTCCAGCAAATCCTTGAGTGCGAGCGCTTCGCGCCAGCGACACGCGTGGTCCGCGGGCGCGACGACCACGAGATCGTCGTCGAACAGCTGGAGCTGGCGCACTTCGTCCT
>NZ_JAHCDD010000118.1 GCF_018413525.1 Acidovorax sp. CCYZU-2555 | reverse complement strand
GCCTGGCCCAGCGGCTGCAGCGCCGTGCTGGTGGGGCCGCGCCGCAGCGCGAAGTCGGCCGCGGCGCGCGCCGCCCAGTGGGCCGACGACAGCGCCCAGGCCGAGTTCTGCGCGCCGCCGCCCGAAATGGCGCCGGCCACGAGTTCGCGCGTGGCCGCGTCGCCGGCCGCATACAGGCCAGCCACGCCCACGCCGCAGTCGGCGCCGGTCACGCGCAGGCCGCCCGTGCCGCGAATGGTGCCGTCGGTGTGCAGCGTGATTTCGAAGCGATCGCGCCAGGGGTCGATGCCCCGGCGGTCGAACGGCAGCATCACATTGGGCGAGATCGTGGGCAGCCATTGCCGCACCTGTTCGGGCATGCGGTCGAAGCGGCAGAACACCGGGCCCTGCAGCAGCGCGCGCGCGAGCGCACGGCTGTTGTCGGGGCCGGCGGGAATATCCAGCGCCCGGCCGCCCGCATCGGTGTAGCTGCCGTAGGCGTACGACATGGTGCGCGTCATGTTGGAGCGCAGCGGCGCCACGGTATAGGCGGCCGTGAACTCCATGCCCGACAGCGTGGCGCCGGCCTCGGCGCCCATCAGATAGCCGTCGCCGGTGTTGTTGTGCGCGCCCAGCAGGTGGGAGCGAAAGCTGGTGCCGCCCGTGGCCAGCACCACCGCGCCGGCGCGAATCTGCCAGGCGGCATTGCCGCGCTGGCGCTGCACGCCGCGCGCGCCCGCGATCGCGCCGTCGCTGGCGCGCAGCAGTTCGAGCGCGGGCCAGTGGTCGAGTATGCGCACGCCCAGATCGAGCGCCAGGCGGCGCAGCGCGGCCAGATATTCGGGGCCGCGCAGACCGCGGTATTGCAGCGCGCCGGCTTCGTCGCGCGGAAAGTCGTAGTGGCTGGCCAGCGTGGGCAGCACGCGCCAGGTGAGATCGATCACCGCCGCCATCCATTGCGCATCGCCCAGGCCGGCTGCGCCCCGATTGCGCGCGGCAATGGCCTCGGCCCGCGCTTCGGGCGCGACCCACCAGTGGCCCGGGCCGGCCGTGGCCGTGACGCCGCTGGTGCCGCAGTAGCCCTTGTCGACCAGCAGCACGGCCGCGCCCGCGCGCGCGGCGGCGATCGCGGCCCAGGCGCCGGCCATGCCGCCGCCTATCACCAGCACGTCGGTCTGGAGTTCGGCGCGGTCGTGCGATGCGGCTTCAGGCATATGCGGCCTCGCGAATGTCGGCGGTGGTGGCCGGTGCGGGCCGCACGCCCAGCCAGGCCAGCAGCTGGCCGCGCATGGCGTTGAAGTCGGTATGCTCCACGGCGCGCGGATGCGGCAGTTCGACGCGCAGTTCATGGCGTATCACGCCTTCGTCCATGACCAGCACGCGGTCGGCGAGCAGCAAGGCCTCCTCCACGTCGTGGGTCACGAGCAGGATGGCGCAGCGGTGGCGCTGCCACAGCACCTTCACCAGTTCTTGCGCCTTGGCGCGCGTCAGCGCATCGAGCGCGCCGAACGGCTCGTCGAGCAGCATCAGATCGGGCTCGCGCACCAGTGCGCGCGCCAGCGACGCGCGCTGGGCCTCGCCGCCCGAAAGCACCTTGGGCCAGACGTCGGCGCGGTGGCTCAGGCCCACTTCCTCGAGCGCGGCCAGTGCGCGCCCGCGGTCGGGCCGGCCGGGCAGGGCCAGGGCGACATTGCGCCACACGCGTTTCCACGGCATGAGGCGCGGCGCCTGGAACGCCACGGCGCGCTTGACCGGCACTTCGACGCTGCCCGAAATATCGTGGTCCAGGTCGGCCAGGATGCGCAGCAGCGTGCTCTTGCCGCAGCCCGAGCGGCCGATGAGCGCGACGAATTCGCCGGCATGCAGATCGAGATCGAGGTTGTCGATCACGGCGCGCTCGCCGAAGCGGCGCGTGAGGCCGCGCACGCGCACGGCAGGAGTCGATGTGCTCATGGCGTTCATGCTCCGATGAATGCCGGACGCCAGGCCAGCAGCAGGCGCTCGAGCGCGCGCACGACCAGATCGACGACCAGGCCCAGCAGCGCATAGACCACCAGGCAGACGACGATCACATCGGTCTGGAACATTTCGCGCGCCGTGCTCATGAGGTAGCCGACGCCTGCCGTGGCATTGATCTGTTCGCCGAACACCAGGGCCAGCCACGACACCGCGAGCGCATAGCGCAGGCCCACCAGCGCATTGGGCAGCGCGCCGGGCAGCACCACGTGAATCACCATGGCTGTCGGCGAAAGGTTCAAGGTGCGGCCGGCTTCCACCAGCGCCTGGTCCACATTGCGAATGCCTGCGTAGACGTTGAGGTACAGCGGAAACGCCGTGGCCAGCGCGATCAGCGCGACCTTGGGTTCCTCGCCTATGCCGAACCAGATGATCAGCAGCGGAATCAGCGCGACATTGGGCACGGTGCGCAGCATCTGCAGCACCGAGTCGATCAGGTCTTCGCCCAGCCGCGTGAGCCCCGACAGCACGGCGAGCACGATGCCTATGCTGCCGCCTATGGCCAGGCCCAGCAGCGTGCGCTGCAGCGAAATGAGAATGGCATCGGGCAGTTCGCCCGAAGACCAGAGCGCCGCGGCCGAAGACAGCACGGTCTGCGGCCCGGCCAGCACTTCCGAAGGCAGCATGCCGGTCACCGACAGCACATACCAGATGGCCACCAGCAGCACGGGCCCGGTCGCGCGGCGCACGATGCGCGGCACGCCGCGGCGCAGCGTCGAGGTGGGAACGATGCGCTGCAGTTCTATGGCCTCGGCTGGTGCGCGCCGCTGCACCGCCGCCGGAGCGTGATCGCGCAGCGTGGCCGGGCGCGCCAGGTTCAGATCGAGCGCGCTCATGCGAGGCTGGCGATGGGCAGATCGCGGTAGACGTATTGATTGAAGTCGATGGGGCCACGCAGCACGCCGGTCTCCAGCCATACGGCATGGGTGCGCTGCAGCCGCGCGACAAAGGTGTCGTCCACGGGCACGCGCTTGTACGCCGAGTTTTCTTCATGCAGCGACGCCACGACCGACTTGTCCTGCTTGCTGAAGGCCGCGTACCAGGCGATGTAGGCCTCTGGATTGGCGCGCGCCCATTCATAGGCCTTGTCGGTCAGCCGGGCGTAATGCGCGATGGCCGCGCGCTTGCCCGGATCGGCGACCGCGGTGCGCGTGGCGCTGAGCACCGATTGCCCGCTGTTGATGCCCACGCCGTCGTGCAGCACGCGTGCGCCCAGCGCGCCCACGGTGCGCGCACGAAAGATGCCCCAGATCGCCCAGGCATCGATGCTGCCCGCGCCGAAGGCCGCGCTGGCGTCGGTGGGCGACAGGAATGCCAGCTTGACGTCATCGAGCGCAATGCCGGCTTCCTTCAGCACGCCCACGGTCGTGAAATGCGCCACGCTGCCGCGCGTGGTCGGCGAAATGGTCTTGCCGCGCAGATCGGCGATCGACTTGATGTCGCTGTTCTTGCGCACCAGCAGCGACGTGCCCTTGCCGCCGTTGGTCCAGCTCGCAACGGCCAATATGCGCGATCCGCCCGCGATCGCGCTCACGGTCGGCGAGTCGTTGGCGCTGCCTATGTCGGTGGCATCGGCCTTGAGGGCTTCGTGCAGATTGACGGCGGCCGCGTAGTTGGACCATTCGATCTTGTAGGGCACGTCGCCCAGCAAGCCGGCCGCGCGCAGCAGGCCTTGCGAGGCGCCGGTCTGGTCGCCCACGCGCAGCGTGACCTTGCGCAAGTCTGGCGCGGCCTGGGCCAGCGCAGTCAGCGGCAGCGCGGCCGTCGCGGCCAGGGCCGCGCCGGCATGCAGAAGGCGGCGGCGGGATGGATTGCGGTCGTTCATGGAAGTCTCCGGGTTCGGGGTCACAGGCGTGCGAGGTGGTCTTTGACGGCCACTTTTTGCGGCAGGATCTTGCGGTCCGAAAGCCAGTCGGCGGCTTTCTGGAATTTCTGCAGGAAAGCGGCGTCCTGCACGCCGTAGATTTCCCAGCGGCGCTTGTAGCTGGCCTGCTGGTCGCGCACCGCGTCGCTGTAGCCGGCCTCCTTCTGGGCCAGGGTCTCGGCTTCGAGCGGATGGGCTCCGGCCCACTTGGCCTCGGCGGCGTAGGCCGCGTTCACCGCGCGCACGATCTCGGCGTTCTCTTCGGAGAAACGCCGCGTGGTGACAAAGGAGTTGAAGTCGATCAGGAAGTCGAGATCACGCCCTTCGAAGAACACATCGTGGGCCTTGTACTCGGAGCGCGCGATGTCCACCGCCGGGCTCCACATCGACCAGGCATCGATCTTTCCCTGCGAGAACGCCGGGCCCGCGTCGGGCGGATTGAGGTAGACGAACTTCACCTTGCTGCGGTCTATGCCGTGCTTTTCGAGCGCCGCCACCAGCAGGAATTCGCCCAGGCCCGAGCGGTTGACCGCGACCGACTTGCCCACCAGATCGCTGACCTTGTCTATGCCCGAGCCGTCCTTGGCGATGATCGCCGTGCTGCGCGGCTCGACCACGGCGAACTGCGTGAACACCAGCGGCGAGCCGGCGAGCATCGCGGCCAGCGCGGGCGTGGTGCTGCCGCCAAAACCGAAGTCGGCGCTGCCGCCGGTGACGGCCTGCAGCGACGGCGCATGGTTGGGAAACGGGCCGATCCATTCGACCTTGATGCCGTCGCGCGCCAGTTGCTTCTCGAAGTCGCCGCGCACCTTGGCCAGCAGCGGCAGGCCGCCGCGTCCCCAGCCCAGGCGCACGGTGTCGGTCGTGCGGCCGGGCTTGCGCGCCGTGCCCTGGGCATGGGCCGGCAGCACCGCCGCGGCGCCGGCACCGATCAATGCGGCCTGTACCAGGCTGCGGCGGGAAGGGGAAAATGAAGCGTCGAAGGGCATGGTGGTCCAGGTGAAAGAAAGGAAATTCAGGCCGCGGCCAGCGCGTGCGACTCCACGCCCAGCTCGCCGAGCAGGCGTTCGCGCAGGGCGACGGCATCGGGATGGGCGCGGTGCGTGCCGGCCTCGGGCGACACCGCGTATTCGCTGGCGATGGCGCCGGCGCGCATCACCAGCACCCGGTCGCCCAGCGCCACGGCTTCGTCCACGTCGTGGGTCACGAGCAGCACGCCGGGGCGGTGGCGCGCGACCAGTTGCTTGACCAGGCCTTGCATGCGGATGCGCGTGAGCGCGTCGAGCGCGGCGAAAGGTTCATCGAGCAGCAGCAGGCGCGGCTCGCGCACCAGCGCCCTGGCCAGCGCCACGCGCTGGGCCTGGCCGCCCGAAAGATTGCGCGGCCAGTCATCGAGCCGGTCGCCCAGGCCCACTTCGGCCAGCGCGGCTTCGGCCAGCGGCCGGCCCGTGGCGTCATCGAGACCCAGCGCCACGTTGCGCCACAGCGAATCCCAGGGCAGCAGCCGGTGTTCCTGGAACACCACCGCGGGCTGGCGCGGGCCGTCGATGCGGCCGCCGTCCACGGCGTCGAGTCCGGCCAGCGCGCGCAGCAGCGTGGTCTTGCCGCAGCCGCTTTCGCCCAGCAGCACGACGAACTCGCCGCGGCGAATGCGCAGATCCAGGCCGTCGATCACGGTGCGCTCGCCATAGCGTCGGCGCAGACCGTGAACATCCACGGCAATATCAGCGGCGTTCATCGGCGGCCTCCCGCGGCATAGTTGGGATGCCAGGCCAGCAGCCGGCGCTCGAGCAGGCGGGCGACGGCATCCGACAGCACGCCGATGGCCGCATAAATCATGATGGTCAGCACGATCACATCGGTGCGCAGGAATTCGCGCGCGTCCATGGCCAGAAAGCCTATGCCCGAACTGGTGGCAATGGTTTCGGCCACGACCAGCGCGAGCCAGGCGACCGCGAGCGCATAGCGCACGCCCGCGAGAATGGAGGGCAGGGCGCCGGGCAGAACGATGCGGCGTATGAGTTGCCGATTGTTCAGGCCCGTGACCTTGCCCAGCTCCAGCAGCTTGGGGTCGACCTGGCGTATGCCCAGCACCGTGTTGATGTAGATGGGAAACATCACGCCCAGCGACACCAGGAAGATCTTGCCGCCTTCGTCGACGCCGAACCAGACGATGACCAGCGGCAGCACCGCCAGAAAGGGAACGGCGCGCACCATCTGGATGCTGCGGTCCAGCAGGGCTTCGGCCAGCCGCGAGAAGCCGACCGCCGTGCCCAGCAAGAAGCCTATGCTGCCGCCGATGACGAAGCCGGTCGCGGCGCGCAGCAGGCTGGTGAACAGGTCGCTGATCAGCCGGCCTTGCTGTATCAGGTCCCAGGCCGTATTGGCGATCTTGCTGGGCGCGGGCAGCACCTGGGGCGATACCTGGCCCGCGCGTGCCGCGAGTTCCCAGATGAGTACCAGCAAGGCGGGCGCGAGCCAAGAGATCGCGACCAGGGCGCCAAGGCCCAGCCGCCGCGGCGCGGGCCGGGCGCGCTGTGCGCAGTGGACGGTGGCTCCCGCAGGGACCGTGGGAGAGAACGGCAAGGAAGACATGGACTCTTTCCGATGGGCAAGAGCCTGCAGACTAGAGTCAAGTCATCCGAAACCGAAATAATAAAATCGTTTTAATATAGAAAAATTACATGTTTTATAGCGCCGCCTGCCGCTGGCGCAACCCGTGGTTTGCCGCTAGCTCGTGCGATCGAGCCGTTCCGGCATGCCTTCGTCGTCTATCGAATAGGCTCTCCTGTCGCTGCCGCCCTGCTTGGCGCGGTCGGCGAGGCGGGTGTAGAAGTCGGCGACTTCACGCAGATCCTGCTCGTCGAGGTCTTCGATGCCAATCATGCGGTTGCTCGCATGGCGGTTCGCCGCGAGCAGCTCGTTGAGCTTGAGGTGCACGGCCACGCTGTCCTTGTTCTGGCTTTGCTGTATCAGGAAGACCATCAGAAATGTCACGATGGTCGTCAGCGTGTTGATGACCAGTTGCCAGTTTTCCGAGTAGTTGAACGCCGGCCCGGTGAGCGCCCATACCAGCACCACGCCCAGCGCCAGGCAGAACATGGTGGGCGAGCCTGCCCAGCGCGTGACGCGCGAAGCGAAATGGTCGAAAGCGGTCTGCAGACCCGAGTGGGTCGCATACGAAGGACTGTTGGTCGAAGGCATGGAGCCCAGGGCGTCCGTGCCGTCCGGCGGCTCGATGATCTGTTCTGGCATGGGACTGCTTTCGTGTTGACTGAGGCGCGATAAGGGTTGAACCATTCTCGAGCAGGTCGCGCCGGATGCAGGTCAGGAACCTGGCTTACTTCGCGGAGGCTGGCGTCCTACATCGAGGTCGGGCGCAGTTCACCAAAGTGCTTGATTGGATAGGGGTCATGTGCCGCGCGCGCATTCCGGTCCCTGTTTCGTCAAACGCGGGTCCTTCTGGAGATATGTATGTTCGAGTTGCAAGGCCCCTGGTGGGAGCTGCCGTTGCGCGCAAGCGTTGTCTACCTCGCGTTGCTGGTGCTGGTGCGGCTTTCGGGCCGCCGTACCGTAGGGCAGTTCACGCCGTTCGATCTGCTGGTGGTGATGCTGCTCAGTGAGTCGGTCTCGAACGGGTTGGCCGGCGATGAAAACTCGGTGGGCGGCGGTCTGCTCTCGGCTGCAACGCTGATTGCACTCAATGTGCTGGTGGCGGCGATTTCGGCGCGCAGCACACGCGTTCAGCAGTGGGTCGAAGGGCGGCCGGTGTTGATAGGGCGCGATGGCGAAATCTTCGAGGACGTGCTCAGAAAACACCATGTGCCGCTGTGCGATCTGGAGCGCACGCTGCGCGAGGCAGACTGTGATCGCAAGGATTTGAAGTTCGCGTTTCTGGAGGCCGATGGCCAGATCAGCATTCTGCAGCGCTCGGGGGAGTCAGGCGCGGCTATTGACCGATGAGGTCCATGTTGCCGACACTGGGGAGGGCGTGGCCCTCGCGATCGACGCCTTTTGCATTCCCATCGAAAGGACGTCCCCATGCGCCATCTTGTTTCCCCGATTACCGCCGCCGCCCTGCTGGCGCTGGCCGCGGCCAGCAGCGTGCAAGCGGCGCCGCCCGCGCCGCCGGACGCGGCCGCCAGCGACCCGGTCAAGCTTGGCTGGATGGTGGGCTCGCCGCCGCCGCCCGATAGGCAGCTGCGCTTCGAAGACGGCAGCTACTTCCAGTTTCCGGCGATGCGCTGGAGCGTCGCGCATTTTCGCGAGCTGATGCCGACAATGAACATCTCGCGCGGCACGGGCGCACCCGTGCCCCTGCCGCGCGCGCTGCGCAAGGACATCGACGGCCTGCGCTTCGTGCCGCTGGGCGCTCAGGCGCCGATGACCTGGGCCAACTCGCTCGCAGCCAATTACACCGACGGCATCGTGGTGCTGCACCATGGTCGCATCGTCTACGAGCGCTATTTCGGCGCGCTCGACGAGCGCGGCCAGCATGGCGCGATGTCGGTCACCAAATCGGTCACCGGCACGCTGGGCGCGACGCTGGTGGCCGAAGGCAAGATCGATGCCGACAAGCGCGTCGCCGACTATGTGCCCGAGCTGGCGGCGTCGGCCTTCGGCAATGCCACCGTGCGCCAGGTGCTCGACATGACCACCGGCCTGCAGTACAGCGAAGACTATGCCGACCCGAACGCCGAAGTCTGGGCCTTCTCCCAGGCCGGCAACCCCCTGCCCAAGCCCAAGGATTACCAGGGCCCGCGCAGCTACTATGAATACCTGCAGACGGTGAAGCCCCAGGGCGAGCATGGCGCCGCCTTTGGCTACAAGACCGTGAACTCGGACGTGCTGGGCTGGATCATCGCGCGCGCCACCGGGCGCAATGTCGCCCAGCTGCTGTCCGAGCGCATCTGGAGCCGCCTGGGCGCCGAGCAGGACGCCTATATCTCCGTCGACTCTACGGGCACGCCGTTCGCGGGCGGCGGGCTCAACACCGGCCTGCGCGATCTGGCGCGCTTTGGCGAGCTGCTGCGCAACAACGGCCGCTTCCAGGGTCAGCAGATCATTCCCAAGTCCGTGGTCGACGATATCCGCCGCGGCGGCGACCGCGCGGCTTTCGCCAAGGCCGGCTACGAGCTGCTGCCCGGCTGGAGCTATCGCAACATGTGGTGGGTCACGCACCAGACCGATGGGGCGTTCATGGCGCGCGGCGTGCACGGCCAGCGCATCTATGTGAATCCGCAGGCTTCCGTGGTCATCGCGCGCTATGCGTCCCACCCCGTGGCCAGCAATTCGGCGAACGATCCGACCACGCTGCCGGCGTTCGACGCGCTCGCGCGCCATCTGATGAAAGCGCCGCGCTGACGCCTGCGCGCCAGCTGCGCCCGGGCCGCCGGGTAAGATGGCGCGGCGCAGTGTTCGGACCAGGGCTCAGGCCCTGTCGGCACTTCGCACTGCTCCCGCAAGAAGATGGAAGACAAGGCGCACGCTGGCAATCAGGCTGGCGCGGCGTTGAAAAAAGCCAACTTGAGAGGACGACCGATGCTGATAGGTGTACCCAGCGAGACGGTGGCGGGTGAAGCCCGCGTTGCCGTGACCCCGGAGACAGTCAAGAAACTCAAGGCCCTAGGCCATCAGTTGCGCATCGAATCGGGGGCAGGCCTTGCCGCCAGCGTGACCGATGAAGCCTATGTCGCAGCCGGCGCCGAGATCAGCGATGCCGCCGGCGCCTGGCAGGCCGACCTGCTGCTCAAGGTGCGCGGCCCGACCGAAGCGGAAACTCCCTGGCTGCGCGCCGGCACCACGTTGGTCGGCATGCTCAACCCCTTCGATTCTTCCGGCCTGCAGCGGCTGGCGACGGCGGGCGTGACCGCCTATGCGCTCGAAGCCGCGCCGCGCACCACGCGCGCGCAAAGCATGGACGTGCTGTCTTCCCAGGCCAACATCGCAGGCTACAAGGCGGTGATGATCGCGGCCAATGCTTATCAGCGCTTCTTCCCCATGCTGATGACCGCCGCCGGCACCGTCAAGGCGGCGCGCGTGGTGGTGCTGGGCGTGGGCGTCGCCGGACTGCAGGCGATCGCCACGGCCAAGCGCCTGGGCGCGGTCATCGAGGCGTCCGATGTGCGCCCCAGCGTCAAGGAGCAGGTCGAGTCGCTGGGTGCCAAGTTCATTGAAGTGCCCTACGAAACCGTAGAGGAACGCGAGGCCGCCGAAGGCGTGGGCGGTTATGCGCGGCCCATGCCCGCGAGCTGGCTGGAGCGCCAGAAAGTCGAAGTCGCCAAGCGCGTGGCCCAGGCCGACATCGTCATCACCACCGCCTTGATTCCCGGGCGCGCGGCGCCGGTGCTGGTCACGCCGGAAATGGTGCAGGCCATGAAGCCCGGCTCGGTCATCGTCGATCTGGCCGCGGCGCAGGGCGGCAACTGCCCGCTGACCGAAGCCGACCAGACCGTTCTCAAGCATGGCGTGCTGCTGATAGGCGAGACCAATCTGCCGGCGCTGGTCGCGGCCGATGCCTCGGCGCTGTATGCGCGCAATGTGCTCGACTTCCTCAAGCTGGTCCTGACGCCCGAAGGCGGGCTGCATGTCGATCTCGAGGACGACATCGTCGCCGCCTGCCTGATGGCGCACCAGGGCCAGCTGCGGCGCAGCGCCTGAACGCAGTCCCCCATTCCTTTTGCATCCTCTTCGCTGACCTGGAGGTTCCATGGACGCTGTCTCCCCGACGCTGATCAATCTCATCATCTTTGTGCTGGCCATCTATGTCGGCTACCACGTGGTCTGGACCGTCACCCCCGCGCTGCACACGCCGCTGATGGCCGTGACCAATGCGATCTCCGCGATCGTGATCGTCGGCGCCATGCTCGCTGCCGCGCTGACCGAAACCACGCTGGGCAAGACCATGGGCGTGCTGGCCGTGGCGCTGGCCGCGGTCAATGTGTTCGGCGGCTTTCTCGTCACGCGCCGCATGCTAGAAATGTTCAAGAAGAAGGAACGCAAGCCTGCCGCTGCAAGCGCAGAGAAGAACGAAGGGGGCGCCCAATGAGCATGAACCTCGTCACGCTGCTCTATCTGGTGGCCAGCGTCTGCTTCATTCAGGCGCTCAAGGGGCTGTCGCACCCGACGACGTCGATTCGCGGCAATGTGTTCGGCATGACCGGCATGCTGATCGCCGTGCTGACGACTGCGGCGCTGATCGTGCAGCTCGCCGGCGGCGCCGTCATCGGGCTGGGCTGGGTGCTGCTGGGCCTGCTGGTCGGCGGAACTGCCGGCACGCTGATGGCGCAGCGCGTGGAAATGACCAAGATGCCCGAACTCGTGGCGTTCATGCACAGCATGATCGGCCTGGCGGCGGTGTTCATCGGCGTCGCGGCCGTCGCCGAGCCCTGGGCCTTCGGCATCACGGCGGCGCCCGTGGCCGCCATTCTTGGCGCGAACACGCCCGCGGGCTCGGTGGTGTTCGAAGGCATGGTGGTTCCGGCCATTCCCTACGGCAACCGACTCGAACTGTTCCTGGGCGCGGCGATTGGCGCCATCACATTCAGCGGCTCGGTGATCGCGTTCGGCAAGCTTTCGGGCAAGTACAAGTTCCGCCTGTTCCAGGGCGCGCCGGTGCAGTTCGCGGGCCAGCACTGGCTCAACCTGGCGCTGGGGCTGCTGACGCTGGGACTGGGCCTGCTGTTCGTCGCCACCGAAAGCTGGACCGCATTCTTCGCGATGCTGGCGCTGGCCTTCGTCATGGGCGTGCTGATCATCATTCCCATCGGCGGCGCCGACATGCCGGTCGTGGTGTCCATGCTCAACAGCTACTCGGGCTGGGCGGCGGCCGGCATAGGCTTCTCGCTCAACAACAGCATGCTGATCATCGCCGGCTCGCTGGTCGGCAGCTCGGGCGCCATCCTGAGCTACATCATGTGCAAGGCGATGAACCGTTCGTTCTTCAGCGTGCTGCTGGGCGGCTTCGGCGCGCAGGCAGTCACCGCCTCGGGGGGCGCCAAAGAGCAACGCCCGGTCAAGTCGGGCAGCGCCGATGATGCCGCCTTTGTACTGGGCAATGCCGAAACCGTGGTCATCGTTCCAGGCTACGGCCTGGCGGTGGCACGCGCCCAGCATGCGGTCAAGGAACTCGCGCAGAAGCTCACCGACCGGGGCATCACCGTCAAGTACGCGATCCACCCTGTCGCCGGCCGCATGCCGGGCCACATGAATGTGCTGCTTGCCGAAGCCGAAGTGCCTTATGACCAGGTGTTCGAGATGGAAGACATCAACGGCGAGTTCGGCCAGGCCGATGTCGCCATCATTCTGGGGGCCAACGATGTGGTCAATCCCGCGGCCCATGTCAAAGGCAGTGCGATCTACGGCATGCCGATTCTCGAGGCCTATAAAGCCAAGACCGTGATCGTGAACAAGCGCAGCATGGCCTCGGGCTATGCGGGCCTGGACAACGAGCTGTTCTATATGGACAAGACCATGATGGTCTTCGGTGACGCCAAGAAGGTGGTCGAAGACATGGTCAAGGCCATTGAATAACGGCGTTCCTGCCCCTGCAAAAGCCGGCGCCCGCAGGGCGCCGGCTTTTTTCCTGGTGAGCGGAGGGCGGGAAAATGAAAAAATGATGAAAAAGCGTGGTCAGGCGTTCATCCCTGTGCTACATTTGCACTCCGCTTCGAACACAGCGCTACCGGCAACGGCAGGCTCAAAGCGAAACGGAAAAAGTTGGCCTTGCTTGCCAAAACCGGTTAAAAAACCGGGCTACAATGCAAGGCTGCGCTGCTGAAACAGTTTAATCACTGAGAAAGCGGCGAGAAACTTAAAGTTGACAGGGTCTTTAAAACTGTTGTAGAATTCAAGGCTCAGCTGATCG
>NZ_JAHCDD010000117.1 GCF_018413525.1 Acidovorax sp. CCYZU-2555 | reverse complement strand
TCACCTTGAGCAGCCGGGGGCTGCCGCTGGCCTGGTGCAACGCCAGCAGATGGTGGTCGGCGCCTGAGCCGCGCAGATAAACCACGCCCTCGCCACGGTCCGCGACTTCAAGCCGCCAGATGTCGGTATAGAAACGCTCGGCGGCGCTCAGATCAGGCACGGTGAGCGCAACGCTGCGCAGTCCCTCTATCCAGGGCGATTTCATTCGGAGTCCTTGTGTGGGTCCAGGCCCAGAAAGCGCCTGGCATTGCGGTGGGAAATTGCCTGGAGCGTCGCGGCATCAAAGCCGGCGCTCTCCAGGCGCTGCATGGGTGCGCGTTCCTGAAAATTGAACGGATAGTCGGTGCCCACCATCAGCGCGGCCGGGCCGAAGGCGTGCAGCAGCTGACGCAACATGGCGTCGTCGAACACCAGCGTGTCGTAGAACAGGCGGCGCACGGTGTCTGCCGGCGGTTCGCTGATCGATTCGCGCAGCGCCGCAAACACCTGCCAGCCCTGCTGCAGCCGCGGCAGCAACGCGGCCAGCGTGCCGCCGCCATGGCTGAATGCCATGCGCAGCTTGGGCTGGCGCGCCAGCAATCCGCCAGTGACCACCGAAGCCGCGGCCAGGCCCACATCCGTGGGATAGGCCAGCACCTGCTGCAGCGCCGCGGGGCCGACCAGGCGTTCCATGCCGGCGGGGCGCACCGCGTGCACGAACACGGCGGCATCGAGTGCCACGCAGGCTTCGAAGAATGGATCGAACATCGGCGCGCCGACCGGCAGGCCATTGATGTTGCTGCCGATTTCCACGGCACGCAGGCCGAGCACGCGCACCGCGTGTTCCAGTTCGCGAATCGCCAGATCGATGTCCTGCAACGGCACGACACCCATGCCGGCCAACTGTCCGCCGCCTGCGTCGACCAGCGCCGCGGTCTGGTCATTGAGGTAGCGCGTGAGCTGCTGGCCCGCGGCCGGCGCCATCCAGTAGCCGAACAGCTCGGGCATGGGCGAGACCACCTGCAGCGCCAGGCCCATGGCCGGCAGATCGGCCAGCCGTTTCGGTGCGCTCCAGCAGCGGTCGGACACGGTGCGATAGACCTTGCCCGAAATCATCACGTGGCGATGGCAGTCGTGTGCCGGCGCCATCGAAGGCCAGTCCGCGGGCAGCGCATTGCCGATGTAACGGGGAAAGTGCTCCGGCACCAGATGGGCGTGCACATCGATGCCGCAGCCGCAGGGTACGGATTGTTGATGGGGTTTCATTTTTTGTCTCCGAAACGGATCTTAGGAATCGCATAAAACTCTGTACAGGCGATCTGACAGATAACTAAAATCGGTTCCATGGATATACGTTCGGTCGATCTCAACCTGCTGGTCATCTT
This sequence comes from Acidovorax sp. CCYZU-2555, assembly GCF_018413525.1. Lineage (GTDB taxonomy): Bacteria > Pseudomonadota > Gammaproteobacteria > Burkholderiales > Burkholderiaceae_C > Comamonas. The sequence continues at coordinate 11,981 of NZ_JAHCDD010000117.1, read as the reverse complement.
TGATGCGATGGCCAGATTGCGCAGCGTCAACAGAACGGCGGAAGCCGTGGGCCTGAGCCAGCCCGCGGCCAGCGGCGCACTGGCGCGGCTCAAAGTGCTGTTCGACGACCCGCTGTTCATCCGCACCGGCGGGCGCATGGAGCCCACGCCGCGCGCGCTCGAGCTGGCGCCTGTGGTGCATCAGGTGGTGCAGACGATAGAGTCGGAAATCCTGCAGCAGGTGGGCTTCAACCCGGCGCGCGCCGACCGCAGCTTCACCATCCTGATGCCCGATATCGGCGAAGTCGCGTTTCTGCCCGGCGTGCTCCAGCGCCTGCGCCAGGAAGCGCCGCTGGTGCGGCTGCACGCGGTGTCGAAGTCGCGCAGCGCCGCGGCGGCGGCGCTCGAAAGCGGCGAGGCCGAGCTGGCCGTGGGCTACTTTCCTGATCTGCAGCGCGCCAACTACTTCCAGCAGGCATTGTTCAAGACGTCGTATGTCTGCATTGCCTGCGCCGGCAACGAGCAGGTGGGCAGCCGGCTCACGCGTGCGCAATACCTTGCGGCGCGGCATATCGTGGTGCGCCCCGACGGACGCGAGCATCTGCTGGACAGCCATCTGGTGGAAAAAGGCTGGAACCGCCTGGTCACGCTGGAGCTGTCGCACTTCATGAGTCTGATCACGCTGCTGCCCGGCAGCGATCTGATTGCCACCGTGCCTGAAGACATTGCCACTGTGGTCGGCCGGCATATCCCGCTCAAGCGCATACGCCTGCCCTTTGCCACGCCCGAACTGCAGGTGCAGCAGCATTGGCACCGGCGCACGCACAACGATCTGGCGAATCGCTGGCTGCGCGGGGTGTTTTATGAAGTCAATCGGCGCGAGGCCGGAGCAGGGTTGACGCGCTGACGCACCGTCCCGTCACTCACACACATATCCCGCGGCATGCACGCCCGCGATGCAGATGATCTCGTCTTCATCGCCCGTGCCGCCGCTTGCACCCACGGCGCCCAGCACCTGGCCCTGCGCGTCCTTGATCAGCACCGCGCCAGTCTGGGCCAGAAAGCGCCCGTTGGCCGTCGCCGCCAGCGACACAAAGAAGTTCGGATTGTCCTTGGCGCGCTGGCCCAGCACGCGGCTGGACGCACCCATGCCGACCGCGGCCCAGGCCTTGCCCAGCGCCACATCGAAGCGGAACATGCTCGCGCCGTCCTCGCGCGCAAAGGCCACGAGATGGCCGGCATCGTCGATCACCGCCACGCCCATGGGCCGGTAGTTGGCTTCGCGCGCCTTGGCCAGAGCGGTAGCAATGATCTGCTGCGCAGCTTCAAGTTTGATTCGTGTCATTCAATCCTCCGGAGTAAAGCCTGTGGTCCTGACCACGCGCTTCCAATCCGCGTGGTCTTTCTGTAGCAGCGCGGCAAGCGCCGGCATGGCGCCGCCAGATGGTGCAAACGGTTCTAGCGCATTGCGCTGGAAGACTTCGGCCATCGCCGGCGTCCTGATTTGCTCGCTGACCGCGGCATTGAGCGCAGCCAGCCGGGCGACGGGCGTGGCCGCGGGTGCGAACCAGCCCAGCCATTCGACAAAGGCAATATCCTTGTAACCCAGCTCCTGCAGCGTGGGCGTGTCGGGCAGCGCCTTCCAGCGCGTGGGGCTGGTCACGGCCAGCACACGCAACTTGCCTGACGCCACATGCGGCAGCACTTCGCTGAGCACGTTGAAACTCACCGGCACCTGCCCGCCCAGCAAATCGGTGAGCAGCGGGCCGCCGCCTTTGTAGGGAATGGGATTGAGCGCCAGGCCCGCGCCGCGCGCCAGCAGCATGCCGGCCATGTGCAGCGCCGTGCCCGTCGACGGAATGCCGTAGTGGGCCTGGGTCGGATGCGCCTTGGCCCAGGCCAGGTAATCGGCCACGGTCCTGACCTGCGCCGGCACGCCCGGCCCAGCCGTGAACGCATAGGTGTAGCTGCACAGCCCGGCGACGGCAACAAAGTCGGTCAGCGGCTCGTAGTTGAGTTTCTTGAACACATGCGGGTGCAGCGTCAGCACGCCGGCCGGCGACTGCAGCAGCGTATGGCCGTCGGGCGCGGCGCGCTTGACGAACTCGGCCGCGATGCGCCCGCCCGCACCGGGCTTGGAGTCATAGACCAAATTCTGCGGCGTCTTGCCGCGCAGCTGCTCAAGCAACGGCCGGGTCACCATATCGCCCAGCCCGCCCGCAGGAAATCCGGACCAGATTACGGTATTGCCCGGGCTCTGGGCATGGGCCGGCCAGGCCCTGGCCGCGAGCGCTGTCGCGCCCAGGAAAGTTCTGCGTTGCATTTTGTCTCCTTTGTTTTATAGGTTTCGCAGTGCAGGGAAAGAATCGCGGTCGCTCAGCTGTCTGCTGTGCCCGTGAGCGCCTCAAAGCTGTATTTGTTCATGCTGACGAATTGGGAAACTGCCGGATGCGGTACAAAGTGCGTGCGGCAGTCGAGCACCGCGGGCAGGCCCGAGGCCAGCGCGCGCGCTATGGCCGGGGCCACGTGTTCGGCCCGGAGCACGACTTCGCCATGGCAGCCAAAGCCGCGCGCGATCGCCGCATAGTCGGTGTCCTCGAGCGCCGTGCCCATCTCGAAATCCAGGCCCTTCTTCTGCCCCATGCGGATCACGCCCCAGGCGGCGTTGTTGTGGACCACGCTGATCACCGGCAGCCGGTAACGGCGCGCGGTGTCGAGTTCATTGAGCGTGAAGCCAAACGCGCCGTCGCCCGTGAGGTTGAACACCGTCCGGTCAGGAAACTGGCTTTGCAATGCCATTGCGGCCGGCAGGCCGAAGCCCAGATGGCTCATGCCGGGCTCGTGCAAGCGCGTGCGCACATCATGTGCGGGCGTGAAATCGTTGCTCCAGAACGTGGTGTGGCCGCCATCGAACACCGCCAGCGCGTCGCGCGGCATGGCAGCGGCAATCGCCTGGGCCAGCGCCGCCGGGTGCATGACCTCGCCCGGTTCCCGGGCCAATGCGGCCAGCCTGTCGTCATACGCCCGGCGCACGGCGCGCACGCTGTCCAGCCAGCCCGGCTCGGTCGCCACCTCGGAGCCCAGGGCGGCGAGCAGATCGCGCAGCGCTTGGCCCGCATCGGCCTGCATCGCGACATCGTGCGCCACGGTCTGCCCCAGCGCGCTCGGATCGATATTGATATTGATCACGCGGTGATGGCGCCGCGCCAGCGCGCCCTGCGCGTCCCAGAGCCACGACGACCAGCGGCAGCCCACGCTGATGATGGTGTCAGCCTGCTCGAACGCCTGCTTGACAGCGTCGCCAGCGATGATGCCGCCGTGGCCTATGAAGTGTTCGCTGTTCGATGGAATCAGGCCCAGCGCCATCTGCGTGGGCAAGGCAGGCGCCTGCAGGCGCCTGGCCAATTCCCGGAACGCGCCCTGCGCGCCCGCAGCCACCACGCCGCCGCCGCCGACCAGCAGCGGCCGGCGCGCGCTGCGCAGCAACGCCACCGCATCCTCAACGGTCTGGGCCGCAGGCCGCGGGCCGCTCATCACGCGGTAGCGCCGCGGCGCGAGATCGAGTTCATCGGCCGCGAACGCCTGCACTTCGGCCAGCACGTCCTGGGGAATGTCGAGATGCACCGGGCCGGGCCGGCCGCTGAGCGCTTCGCGCAGCGCGCGCCGCGCGAGTTCGGGAATGCGGCGCGCGTCATGGACCACGGCATTCCACTTGGTCAGCGGCGCGGCGACGGCACGCGTGTCCATGTCCATGAACATGCCCGCATGCGGATAGGACGCGGCCCGGTGCTGGTTGGTGGTGATGGCCAGCAACGGGATACTGTTGTTGAACGCCACGCCCAGGCCCGAGATGAGATTCAGTCCGCCCGGACCGAGCTCGCCGACGGCCACCGCGATGCGGCCCGTTCCCGCGTGCACGGCCGCGGCCATCATCGGTCCGGCAGCTTCGTGGCGCAGGCCGATGAAGCGCAGCGCCGATTGCTGGCTCAGCGCGTGAAACAAAGGCGAGAGCTTGCCGCCGACAATGCCGAAAATCGCATTCACGCCTTCGGCCTGGAGAACGCGCACCAGCGCCTGGGCGCCAGACACGCGGATGGTTGCAGGGTGGTCCATGGAATGAGGGTGGGTGGTCATGCTGCGATGGTGCGTGCAGTAAGGTAAAAGAGCGATGGACGAATTGGGCGGTTTGTTGTACTTTTCCGGCATCGATCGCTCTTTTTGAAAGCCCAGCTCTTGCTCTTGGTTCCCTATCAGGAAGTGCGGCATCACCAGCCCGATGACTGCCTGCATTACGAATCCGTCGCCGTTCGGGGCCTGGAGATGGATTGGACAATTCCGGCCCATCGTCATCCCCTGCTCTACCAGTTCCAGCTGCTCGATCGCGGCGCCGTGCGCGCCAGCATCGACGGCCAGGTGATGCAAGTCGACGGGCCGGCCGCATTGATGCTTGCTCCGGGCTCGGTGCACGGCTTCACCTATTCGCGTGCAGCCGTGGGCCACCAGATCACCATCCCCGAACGCACGCTGGCGCATCTGCTGGGTCTGTCCGATATCGCCGAAAAGCACCTGCAGACTTCGTTCGTCGCCGCGCTGCAGGCGCACGCCGAGCCGCTGCGCCGCCTGTTCGCCGACGTCGCGCGCGAGTACGCGGGCAAGGAAATCGGCCGCGCCCAGACCTTGCTGAGCCTGGCGGCCATGATTGCGGTGCAGCTGGCGCGCATTCAGGGCCAGCAAAGCGAACGCAGCGCCGCGCCAGGCATGCGCGATGCGCTGGCCCAGCGTTTTCTGACGCTGGTCGAAGCGCACTACGCGCAGCAGCGCGCGCTCGACTTCTATGCCGAGCGGCTGCAGGTGTCGGCCGATCACCTGAGTCGCGCCTGCAAGCAGTGGCTGCGCCGCTCGGCCCTCAATGTCCTCAATGACCGGCTGATGCTCGAAGCCCGGCGCCTGCTGGCCTATACCGCGCTGCCCGTGGCCCAGATCGCCGATCAGTTGGGCTACAGCGACCCGGCCTATTTCACGCGCGCTTTCGGCCGCGCCATGGGACACTCGCCGTCGCGCTACCGCCAGCTGATCGCCCAGGGCGTGCGCGCGGCCGATGTCTGACGCCTGCCTAAAAAGGCAGCGGCCGGCCCAGACTCTGGGTATGGAAGCCATCGAAGAAGTCCAGGCCGGCGCGTGAGAACACCGCGCGCGGCGCGATCGTGTCGCCGATCTCCATGGTCTGGCTGGTGGGCCCGGTGAACTCCGGCCATTGCGGCAGACCGCTGGCATTGGGATTGCCGCTCGCGGCGAAGTTCACCAGATACGACGAGGCGACATCCGCGATCTGGCGATCCAGCGGCGTGTAGGGCCGCGGCGGTGCGCTGCGGTCGAGGTTGTTGTAGAGATAGACCTGCTCCAGTGAGTGGTAGGCCCCGAAATTCGTCGGCGGATCCTGCTCGTTAAAGCGCTGGCCTGCGTGGTAGTCGGGCCGGCGCGTGAAGAAGTAAAGATAGGTCGGCGCCTTGCCCTGGGCCGCATGCGCGCGCGCCAGCGTCCAGGGCTGCCAGGCGAACTGGCCGTCGCGCATCGGCGCATAGGCCATGGCCTGCACATCGGCGTCATTCGTGACCGGGTAGGCCGCCTTGAACGCCGGCGCGAGGCCGCCATAGCGCGCCGCCGCCGTCGCTTCGTAGCCGGCCACCGTGGTGGCGAACGCCGGGTAAGGCGTGCCTTCATCGGCATTCCAGCCCAGCATCAGCGGCACATCGTTGAACTCCCGGCGCGTGAACAGCCTATCCATCTGGTCGGGCAGCACGTCGCCATCCACGATGGGGCCCGACGCAAACGTCGCGGCCATGATGTCCTTGGCGGATTTCTGCCGCAGCACATCCAGTGTCTGGGCTCCCAGCGCCTTGCCGAACGCGCTGCCGGCGGCTTCGGCCTGGGCCAGCGTGGGAGTGTCGGCGCCCGCAGGCATGACGCCCAGGCTGCCCAGCACCATGCGATGGAACAGCCCCTTGGCTTTGGGCGAGGCGAGCAGCACGCTGGCCAGGCCGGCGCCGGCCGATTCGCTGTAGACCGTCACGCGCGCGGCGTCGCCGCCAAATGCGGCAATGTTGTCCTGCACCCATTGCAGCCCGGCCAGTGCATCGAGCAAGGCATAGTTGCCCGAGCGGCCGGCCTCGACGCTCAGGGCCGGATGGGCCAGAAAGCCCAGTGCGCCCACGCGGTAGTTCATCGTCACCACGACCGCCCCCTTGGACGCGAGCCCGCGGCCGTCGTAGTTGGTCTGCGAGGCCGCGCCCAACTGGTAGCCACCGCCATACAGCAACAGCATCACGGGCCGCTTCTCGCGCGCGCCTTGCGCCGTGCCGGTCCAGACATTGAGGAACAGACAGTCTTCGGACTGCGGTCCCGGGTCCTGGTAGAGGATGGAGCCGGGCTGGCCTGCGGGCCGGTTGCCTTGCACGCAGGCGGCGCCGAAACTGTCGCCCGCGCGCGCCCCCGACCAGGCTTGCACCGGCTGCGGCGCCTTCCAGCGCAAGGCGCCGACGGGCGGCGCCGCGAAGGGAATGCCCTTGAACGCGCGCAGCGTGGCGCTCGAGTCGCCAGCAGCGGCAATGGCGCCGCCGCTCACCTGCACCACATCGCCGCGCGGCGAGTAAACAGCGCCGCCGCCACAGCCGGCGATGACGCCAGCCGCGCCCAGGCAGGCCAGGAATTTACGAGCAAACAGAGTCATGAATCACGCAGTCTTGAAGGAAAGAAATCCGCGCGCCGCCGCCAGCGGCGCAAGCGTTGTGCGTTGCGGATGATAGGCAGACGACCTTCATGCGTACAGACGATGGCACCGATATGCGAAATCCGTTCAACGGATATCGCAGCGCGCGCCGCGGCGGCGCGCAGGCCCATCAGAAGCCGTGCATCTGCAGCTGCACATTGGCGAACATGCCGCCGTCGGCCGGTACGTTGGTGCCGCGTATCCAGGCCGCGCCATCCGACAGCAGAAAGCCGACCACGGGCGCGATGTCGGCCGGCGTGCCGGGGCGGTCCATGGTGCGCATGTCTTCTTCCGCGCGCGCGCCCAGCGTCTGCACGAAGTCTTGGAGGATAGGTGTGTCGACCGGGCCGGGACTCACGCAGTTCATGCGTATGCCACGGCTGCGCCAGGTCCAGCGGTTCTCCATCGTCCAGACGATCAGCGCTTCCTTGGCGAAGAAGTAGCTGCGCGCGCCTTCGATGCCCTGGGCCGCGCAGAAAGTCTCGACATCGCCCATTTGCAGCGTGGCGCTGGCCTGGATGGCCGCTTTCGCTTCGGGCCAGCCCATGCCGGCCAGCGACGCGAGGTTGACGATGGATGCGCCGTCGGCGAGCTTGGGAATCAGCCGCGTGGTGAGTTCCTTGAGCCCTACCAGGTTGACCTTGACCACGGCCGCCGCGGGCCGCGTGGGCGGCAGGCCGGCGATGTTGGCCAAGCCGTCTATGCCTTCGGGCAGGTCCGCGACCAGCTGGTCGATCGACGCCAAATCGGACAGATCGGCCTGGATGAAACGCCCGACCGCCTTGGCGGGCGCGTTGATGTCGACCGAAATCACATGGGCGCCCTGCGCTTGCGCGAGGGCCGCGGTCGCGGCGCCGATACCGGAGGCGGCGCCCGTGACGACGATGGTCTTTCCTTGAAGCATGGTGGTTTCCTTGATGAAGATGCCGAGAAAGAACGCAAGCCCGATGCCAGGCCCGAGCGCACGCCAAAACCCATGCACATCAATCACTTGCAAAACCGCGCAAGGGATAACCACGAATCAACAGCGCATCGCTTGATAAATAATTGATCATCATTTTTCAACCAATGGCTGCCACTTGCCTTCCACCAGAATTCCCGCCCGCCTGTCCCTGGCCGAAATGCAGGCCCGCATCGGCGCCGGCAGCAGCGCCGACGTCGACGACGGCCTGTCGCCCACGCTGCGCGAACTCACGCAGACGCTGTCTTTCTCGCCCGGCGACGGCCGCATCTGGCTCAACGACCAGCGCATGGTGCTGTGGCGCTCGTCCACCTACGGCGCGATGCGGCGCGAACTCATTGCGAGCCTGGGCCAGGACCAGGCGCGTTCGCTGCTCACGCGCGTGGGCTATGGCGCCGGCGCGCGCGACGCCGAACTGGTGATGCGCATGTGGCCGGGCGGCGACCCGGCCAACGTGTTCAACGCCGGCCCGCGCATGCACAAGCTCGAAGGCATCGTTCGTCCCGAGACCGTGCGCTTCGAGTTCGACATCGGCAAGGGCGACTTCTTTGCCGATTTCCTGTGGCACGACTCGAGCGAAGACGACGAGCACATCGCCGCCTTCGGCATGGGCACGGAGTCGGCCTGCTGGATGCAGGTCGGCTATGCGAGCGGCTACGCCACGGCGTTCATGGGCAAGCCCATCATCTACCGCGAAGTCGCCTGCCGTTCGGCGGGCGCCGAAGTCTGCCGTGTCGTCGGCCAGCCGGCCGATCAATGGGACCATCCCGAGCAAGACCTGCGCTACTTCACGCCGCAGGCCTCGACCGAGCGCGTGCGCCGCGCGCTGGCGCCCGTGACGCCCGTGACGCCCGTGACGCCCGTCGCGCCCGCAGCCCGCAGACCGGCCAGCGCCCTGTCCGCGCAGGGCAGCGAAGGCCTGATCGGCATTTCGCCGGGCTTCAGCGCCGCACGCCATCTGATCGAGCGCGTCGCGCCCACGCAGGCCAGCGTGCTGTTCACCGGGCCCTCGGGCAGCGGCAAGGAGCTTTTCGCGCAGACGCTGCACGCCATCAGCCCGCGCGCCAACGCGCCCTTCATCGCCATCAACTGCGCGGCGATTCCCGATACCTTGATCGAGTCCGAGCTGTTCGGCGCGGACCGCGGCGCCTACACGGGCGCGCTCGATGCACGCGCCGGGCGCTTCGAACGCGCCAAAGGCGGCACGCTGTTTCTCGACGAGATTGCGTCGCTGAGCCTGATCGCGCAGGGCAAGCTGCTGCGCGCGCTGCAGGAGCGCGTGATCGAACGCGTGGGCGGGCAAAAGCTGATTGCCGTCGATGCACGCATCGTCGCCGCCACCAATGTAGACCTGCGCGCCGAAGTCGCCGCGGGAAGATTCCGCGAAGATCTGTTTTTCCGGCTGAACGTTTTTCCGATCGCGCTGCCGGCGCTCAAGGACCGGCGCGACGACATCCCGCTGCTGATGGAAAGCTTTCTGCGCAAGTACAGCCTGGCGCATGGGCGCGAAGTCTCGGGCTTCACGCCGCGCGCCGTGCAGGCGCTGCTGCAGTACCACTTTCCCGGCAATGTGCGCGAACTGCAGAATCTGGTCGAGCGCGGCGTGATCATGGTCGAGCCCGACGAAGCGATCGATGTACACCACCTCTTTCGCGGTGGCGAAAGCCTGGACGTCGACGCGCTGGGTCTGGGCAGCGGCGGGCGCCTGGTGCAGACCAACGCGCTGCTGGCGCCGGCCGCGTCAAGTGCGGCCAAGGGCGAGCGCGCCGCCGCGCGCAAGTCGGCCATGGTCTACCAGACGGCGCTGGTCGACGCGCGCTACAACGTCGCCGAAGCCGCGCGCCAGATGGGACTCACGCGCGCGCAGATGGCGTATCGCGCCAGGCGCCTGGGCCTTCTTTGACGCCGTAGAAATCCACTGCCGTCAAAATGCCGCGGCGGCGTCGAGCCGCTGCGCGATATCGCTGCGCAGCTGCAGCAGGGCCGCGCACAGCTCCTCGGCCACCAGCGCCAGCGGCTCGGCCGTCGACAGGCTGCAGTTGAGCACATAGACCGCATCGGCCGTGACCAGCGGCGTGGCCAAGGCCACCACCTCGGGCTGCCAGGCCGCGGCGCAAAAGCCGCGCGCCTGGACCGACTTCGCCGCCTGCGCGATGTCCTTTTTCAGCGCCGGCCACTGCGCCGGTCTTTTCTGCGCGAAGCGCGCGAGCAGCGCTTCGCGTTTGGCCTCGGGCGCCACAGCGAGATAGGCGCGCCCGAGAGACGTCAGCTCCATGGGCACGCGCTGCCCTGACACCACATGCCGCAGCACGATGCGCCGGCTGTAGCGTATCGACTCCAGATAGACCATTTCATCGCGGTCGGGGCAAGCCAGGCCGACGTTGATCTTGCGGCTTTCGGCCAGCGCGCGCATCAGCGGCGCGGCCACCGACAGCACGCTGGACCCGGTGCGCATCGCATGCGCCAGGCTCAGCACCGCGGGCGCGAGGCGGTAGGCGCGCTGCTGCTGATCGACCTGCAGCATGCCCGCGCCCACGAGCGTCTGCGTCAGCCGGCTCACGGTGGCCTTGGACAGCCCCGTGCGCTCCACAAGATCGCCATTGCCCAGCAGCTCGGAGCCGGGCCGGAACGCGCGCAGGATTTCGATGCCGCGCTCCAGCGAGCGGTTCGCGGGCGACTGCCCGGGCTTGTCGTGCAGGATTTCGCAACGGCCGTGGTCCATGGTGAGCAAGGTCTTTCGCAGAGGGAATGAACGCCGCATTCTCGCACGCCGCGCGCCAGGCCAATTCCACCTGGTGGAACTGCAGGGATCACAAACCGCGCCCCTTCCCCTAAGCTGGCGCAGACCGGCATCGGTGCTGATGCGGGAGTCGAACACCCGGTCCATGACCGCAAAAAAATCAGGAGACAAAAATGCTTCATTCCTTTGCTCGCCGCGGCGCGACATCATTGGCCTTCATCGCCGCCCTCATGGGCGCGGCGGGCAGCGCATCCGCGGCCTTTCCCGAAAAGCCGGTGCGCATGGTCGTACCGTTCGCTCCGGGCGGCGGCACCGACCTGATCGCGCGCACGCTGGGCGCGGAGATGTCCAAGGACCTGGGCCAGCCCGTGATCGTCGAGAACAAGCCCGGCGCGGGAACGATGATAGGCACCGACAACATCGCCAAGAGCGCGCCCGACGGCTATTCGGTGGTCGTCGCCTCGTTCGCGCATGCGACCAATCCCGCGCTGCAGCCCAAGCTGCCTTATGGCAGCAACAAGGCCTTCGCGCCCGTGGTGCTGATCGGCCGCGGGCCCAACGTGCTGGTGGTGCGCAGCGAAAGCCCGTACAAGACCGTGGCCGACGTGCTGGCCGCGGCCAGGGCCCAGCCCGACAAGCTGACCTATGCCTCGCAGGGTGCGGGCACGTCGGCGCATCTCGCGGGCGAACTGTTCGCCAATCTGGCCAAGGTCAAGCTGACCCATGTGCCGTATCGCGGCGCGGGCCCGGCGCTGACCGATCTCATGGGCGGACAGGTCGACATGATGTTCGCCACCGCGGCCGCGGTCTCCACCTTCATCGGCAATGAGGGCACCCCCAGCAAGCTGCGCGCGCTGGGCGTGACCACGCTCGAGCCTTCGGCCGCGTTCAAGGGCGTGCCGGCGATCGCCGCCAGCGTTCCCGGTTACCGCGTCGAGAGCTGGTATGGGCTGTATGTGCCCGCGGGCACGCCAGCGCCGGTGATCGACCGCCTCAACGCCGCCGCGCGCAAGGCCGCGCGCGCCCCCGACTTCGTTCGCAAGCTCGAACACGAAGGCCTGGTGATCAACGCCGGCCCGCCCGCCGAACTCGACGCCTATGTGCAGGCCGAGGAAAAGCGCTGGGCTCTGATCGTCAAGGACAACAACATCAAACCCGACTGACCGCCACGCCAGACATCGCCCTTGGAAAACACCATGAACTACTCCCTGATTCAACTGCAGGTCACCGATGCCGTGGCCACCATCACCCTGAACCGGCCCGACAAGCGCAACGCCATGAGCGACGACATGCGCACCGAGTTCATCGACGCGCTCGAACGCGTCGCGGCCGACAAGGCCGTCAAGGCCCTGGTGCTGACCGGCGCCGGCAAAGGCTTTTGCGCCGGCGGCGACATCAGCGGCATGCAAAAGCGCATGAACGCGCCTGCGGGCGAAGTCGGCTTCAACGGCTGGCAGCGCCAGCAGCGCGTACACCATGTGCAGGCGCTGCTGCACACCATGCCCAAGCCGGTGATCGCCGCCGTCAACGGCGCG
>NZ_JAHCDD010000116.1 GCF_018413525.1 Acidovorax sp. CCYZU-2555 | reverse complement strand
CCCGGGCTGGAGCGCGGCGCTGCGCAGCGGCGACACCACCTCGGCGCAGCGCGCGGCCCAGGACAGACGCCTGCCCACGGTGCTGGTCACCACGCCCGAAAGCCTCACGCTGCTGCTGTCGCGCGCCGATGCCTACGAACTGCTGCGCCATGTGCGCGTGGCCGTGGTCGATGAATGGCATGAGCTGATGGGCAACAAACGCGGCGTGCAGACCCAGCTCGCGCTCGCGCGGCTGCGCCGCTTTCAGCCCGCGCTCATGACCTGGGGGCTGTCGGCCACGCTGGCCAACCTCGATGAGTCGCTGCAGACGCTGCTGGGCAGCACGCCGACAGATAGCCCGCCGGCCATCGTGCAAGGCGAGACCGACAAGACGCTGGTCATAGACACGCTGCTGCCGGCCGCCGCCGAGCGCTTTGCCTGGGCCGGCCACATGGGCCTGCGCATGCTCCCCCAGGTGGTGCAGGCGATAGAAGAAAGCGGCAGTTGCCTGGTGTTCACCAATATGCGCTCGCAGGCCGAACGCTGGTACCGCGCGCTGCTCGAAGCGCGGCCCGACTGGGCCGGCGTGCTGGCGCTGCACCATGGCTCGCTGGACCGCGGCGTGCGCGAATGGGTGGAGCTGGGCTTGAAGGAAGGCCGCATCAAGGCCGCGGTCTGCACTTCGAGCCTGGACCTGGGCGTCGATTTCCTGCCCGTGGACCGCGTGCTGCAGATAGGCTCGGTCAAGGGCGTGGCGCGCCTGGTGCAGCGCGCGGGCCGCGCCGGCCATGCGCCGGGCCGGCCCTCGCGCATCACGCTGGTGCCCACGCACAGCCTGGAACTCGTGGAAGCCGCGGCCGCGCGCGAGGCCGTGCACGCGGGCCAGATCGAGGCCCGGCCCAGCCCGCGCGCGCCGCTCGACGTGCTGGTCCAGCACCTGGTGACGATTGCGCTGGGCGGGGGCTTCGTACCCGACGAACTGCTGGCCGAAGTGCGCAGCACCGTGGCCTATGCCGACATGACGCCCGCGAAATGGCAATGGTGCCTGGACTTCGTGCGCCAGGGCGGGCCGTCGCTGGCCGCCTATCCCGACTACCACCGCGTCGTGCCGGGCGAGAACGGACTGTGGCGCGTGCCCGATGCGCGGCTGGCGCGCCGCCACCGCGTGAATATCGGCACCATCGTCAGCGATGCCTCGATCAGCGTGCAATACCTGGGCGGCGCCAAGATAGGCACGGTGGAGGAAAGCTTCATCGCGCGGCTCAAGCCCGGCGACGCGTTCATGTTCGGCGGCCGGCTGCTGGAGCTGGTGCGCGTGGAGCAGATGACGGCGCTGGTGCGCCGCGCCACGGCCGGGCGCGCGGCGCTGCCGCGCTGGAACGGCGGGCGCATGCCGCTGTCGAGCACGCTGGCCGACGCCGTGCTGCGCCAGCTGCAGGCCGCCGATGAAGGCCGTTTCGACAGCCCCGAGATGCAATGCGTGCAGCCGCTGCTCGACATCCAGCGCCGCTGGTCGGGCCTGCCCACGCCCGAGACGCTGATCGCCGAAACGCTCAAGTCGCGCGAAGGCTGGCATCTGTTCCTCTATCCGTTCGCGGGCCGGCAAGTGCATCTGGGGCTGGCCAGTCTGCTGGCCTGGCGCGCGGCCCAGCCCGAGACCGGAACCTTTTCCATCGCGCTCAACGACTACGGCATCGAACTGCTCAGCGCCAAGGAAATCGACTGGGCGACGCGCCTGCCCGCGCTGCTCGCGCCGCGCGCCGACGAGGAGCTGCTGGCCGAAGTGCTGGGCAGTCTCAACGCGACCGAGCTCGCGCGCCGGCGCTTTCGCGAAATCGCGCGCATCGCCGGCCTGATCTTCCAGAGCCACCCGGGCGAGCGCCGCAGCAACCGCCAGCTGCAGGCTTCGGCCTCGCTGTTCTTCGAAGTGTTCCAGCGCTACGACCCGGCCAACCAGCTGCTGGCCCAGGCCGAGCAGGAGCTGCTGACGCAGGAACTCGACGTGCGCCAGCTCGCCGCGGCACTGCAGCGCATCGCAGGCCAGACGCTGCAGCTGCATGCGCTGCGCAAGCCCACGCCGCTGGCGTTTCCGCTGATGGTCGAGCGCTTTCGCGAAAAGCTGACCAACGAATCGCTGGCCGAGCGCATCGCGCGCATGGTGGCCGAGCTGGAACGCAGCGCGGGCGGCGAAGCCGTGGGCACGGCGCATGCGAGCGCCGATCAACTGCTGGCCCAGCGTGAAGCACCCGGCGCGGATATTGCCGCGACGCTGGCGCTCGAGACACGCGGCGAGACCGCGGCCGCACGCAAGCCGCGCACGCGCAAGGACGGGCGCGCGCGCCGTTCGCCCGGGGCGGCGCAATGACCGCGGGCGCGCTGTCGATCGTTCTGGCCGGAGAAACCGTGGCGCTGCTGCCCGAGCGCGCGCTGTGGTGGCCGCGCGAGCGCACGCTGTTTGTCGCCGATGTGCACCTGGGCAAGGCCGCGAGCTTTCGCGCGCTGGGCCAGCCCGTGCCTTCGGGCACCACGCGCGACAACCTCGACCGGCTCAGCCACCTGATCGACAGCCTGGGCGCGCAGCGCCTGGTCGTGCTCGGCGACTGGCTGCACGCGGCCGCGGCCCAGCAGGCGCAGGTGATAGACCCGGTGCGTGCCTGGCGCGAACGGCATGCGCCGCTGGCCTGCCTGCTGGTGCGCGGCAACCACGACAGCCATGCGGGCGATCCGCCGCCGGCGCTGCGCTTCGACATCGTCGACGAGCCGTTTCGCCTGGGCCCGTTCGCGGCCTGCCATCATCCGCAGACCGTGAGCGATGCCGTGGTGCTTGCCGGCCATCTGCACCCCGCGGTGCAGCTGCGCGGGCGCGCCTACGATCGCGCGCGCCTGCCGTGTTTTTGCGCCGCGCCGGGGCTCATGGTGCTGCCCGCGTTCGGCGCCTTCACGGGCAGCACGCGCGAACTGCCGGCGGCGACCGAACGCTGTTATGCGGTGGGCGGCGGGCAGGTGGTGGCGCTGCCGTGGGTGGGACGCGGGCGGTGATGGGTTTTTTTAGCGGCTAAAAAATCCAGGCTTGGACTATTCCCCCGACGCCAGATACCGCAGCATCGCCACCGCGCCCGCAACAATGGCCGCGATCGCGATCAGGCTGCCCAGGCTCAGCAGCGACAGCGCGCTGATGCCCTGGCCCACGGTGCAGCCCAGCGCGGTCACGCCGCCCACGCCCATCAGCAGCGCGCCCAGCAGATGGCGCGCGAGGTCTTGTGTATCGGCAAAGCCCTGCCACTGGAAATCGCGCCGCCACAGCGCGTGCACCAGGCTGCCGCTGACCATGCCGCAGACCGAGGCGATGCCCCAGGTCAGCAGCTTGTTGCTGTCGCTGAAGAACAGCAGCCAGTCGAGCGTATGCGCGACCGGCGTCACAAAGCTGAAGGCTTCGATGCGGCCGCTGTAGGTGGCTATGTACATATGCTCCAGCGTCTCGGGGTGTTCGGCGACTTCGCCCACATGGCCGCCCAGCCACCAGGCCGCGGTCACGCTCAGGCCCACGGTCAGGCCGCCGAGCAGCACGCCCGTGTTTCGCCCGGGCCTGAGCGCCAGCGCAATCAGCAGGCCGCCCAGCCCCAGGCCCAGCGCCAGTCGCGTGGCAAACACCGGCCAGCCGCCGGCCTGGGCCAGCAGTTCGGGCAGCAGGGCCAGGGTGTCGAACTGCAGCTGCGCGCTGTCGAGCCAGCGCACGCGCGCCACGGCCGTGATGCCCTTGAGCGTGGCGAACGCCGCCAGGCCCATGACCAGCAGCACGACCAGGGCCTTGAGGCTGCCGCCGCCCAGGCGCGTGAGGTTCTTGGCGCTGCAGCCCGAGGCCAGCACCATGCCCGCGCCGAACATCAGCCCGCCGACCAGCGCCGACAGCCACATCAAGCGGTTGCTCGCATACAGCGTATCGCCCACGGCCACGCCGCCCCACAGCAGCAGCGCCGTGGCGCCGCACATCGCCACGCCCACGGCCAGCGCCCACTGGCGCACGCGCGTCCAGTCCTGCAGATAGACCACGTCGCTGATCGCGCCCATGGTGCAAAAGCGCGTGGCGCGCATGGCAAAGCCCAGCACGGCCGCCAGCAAAAAAATGACCGCCAGCACGGCGGTCGACAGGGAAGAAAACTCGGCAGCACTCATGCGCGCATTGGACGGCGCATCGCGCTGCCAGCGTACTGGCATATACCCGCAGCCGTCATGCCAGACCCTGGTTGGGCAGCACGTTGACCAGACGCGGTGCGTTGGCCTTGCCGGGCTTGATCACTTTCTGGTCCTTGAGCCAGGGCTCGACGATTTCCCAGATCTGCTTGTTGCCGGCGTTGCGCGCCTCCTCGGCCACGGGCGCCCAGCCCGCGACCTTGTACATCTTGTCGGCTTCGAGCAGTTGGCCGTTCAGGCGCATGTCGCTGATGCGCTGGCCCGCGCCGGCCGTGGGGTCGCACTGGTATTGCAGGCCGCCCACGCGCACCATGTCGCCGCCTTGCTGGTAGTAGGGGTCGGGGTTGAACAGGTTGTCGCCCACGTCCTCGAGCACGGTCTTGATGGTCGCGCCTGTCATCTCGGTCACGGTGGCGTAGGAGTAGGTGGTGGCCGTCATGTCCATCAGCCATTCGCGCGTGATGTCCTGGCCCGCGAGCAGCGAGGTGCCCCAGCGAAAGCCCGGCGAGAACGCGATGGGCGCGTCCTGCACGGCCATCATCGCGTCGAGCAGCAGCTGGTCGCCCGTGCCGTTGAAGTTGCCGCGGCGGTACAGCGTGCCGTCGGTACGCGCCAGCACTTCGCCCAACTTGGCTTCGTAGGGCGCGCGGATCTTGCGTATCAGCGCGGCCATCTCGGCGTCGGCCGGCAGGATGTTGGCGAACACCGGCAGCAGCCGGTACTTGAAGGCCGCGACCTTTCCGTCCTTGACATCGAAGTCGAGCACGCCCAGGAACTTGCCGTTCGAGCCCGCGTTGGTGACTATGGTCTTGCCGCCCGCATTGCTGACGATGGTCGGCACGGGCATGCCGTCGTGCGTGTGGCCGCCGAGAATCGCGTCGATGCCGCGCACCCGGCCCGCCATCTTGATGTCCACGTCCATGCCGTTGTGCGACAACACGACCACCACCTTGGCACCCTTGGCGCGCGCCTCGTCGACCATCTTCTGCAGGTTGTCGTCCTGTATGCCGAAGCTCCAGTCGGCGACCAGATAGCGCGGGTTGGCGATCGGCGTATAGGGAAAGGCCTGGCCGATGATGGCCACGGCGACGCCGTTGATTTCGCGGATCACATAGGGCTTGAACACCGGGTCGCCGAAGTCGGCGGTCTTGACGTTCTGGGCGACGAAGTCGAGCTTGCTGCCGAAGTCCTTCTCGATGATTTCCTTGACGCGTTCCATGCCATAGGTGAACTCCCAGTGGCCGGTCATCACATCGACGCCCAGCAGCTTGCAGGCCTCGACCATGTCCTGGGCCTGGGTCCAGAGCGACGTGGCCGAGCCCTGCCAGGTGTCGCCGCCGTCGAGCAGCAGCGCTCCCGGACGCGCGGCGCGCATGCGCTTGACCAGCGTCGCCAGATGCGCAAAGCCGCCCACCTTGCCGTAGCGCTGGGCCGCGGCGTCGAAGTCGAGATAGCTGAACGCATGGGCGCTGGCCGTTCCCGGCGCAATGCCCATGGCCTTGAGCAGATGCTCGCCGACCAGGTGCGGCGGCTGGTTCTTCATCGCGCCCAGGCCCAGGTTGACGCTGGGCTCGCGAAAGTGAATCGGCTGGAGCTGGGCATGGCAGTCGGTCATGTGCAGCAGCGACACATTGCCGAAGGCCGGCATGTCGTACAGCGCCTTGTCGGCCAGCGCCGTGTCGGCGTGGGCGTAGCGCTGCAAGCCCATGCCCGAGACGCTGGCCGCGGCCAGCACTTGCAGGAATTCGCGTTTGGAGAGGCTCATGGTTCAGTCGGAAAGCCGCGGGCGCCCGCAAGCGCCCGCCGCATTGCAGGGGAGGGAATCAGCGATTGACCGGGGACTGGGGGTCCACGAGCAGGCCCACGAGATCGCGCACCTGCGCTTCGCCCAGGATGCCCGCATGGCCGAAACGCGGCATGCCCGAGCAGGCGTTGTAGGCCTTGGCGTTCCAGATCTTGCCCCAGGTGTATTCGACGATGGCGCGCGCCTCGGCGCTGTTCGGGTCGCTGATGCCGCGCAGCTTGCCGTAGTTGTAGAGGCTGGGGCCCAGCGTGCCGAACGAGATTTCCTCGCGGCTGATCTGGTGGCAGTTGTAGCAATTGCCGCCGTTGGCGCTGCCGGGCTTGTCGGTCCAGGTCATGCCGCGGCCGTTCTGGGCGATCTTCTCGCCTTCCTTCCAGTCGCCGACGAACTTGCCGTCGGCCGGCCATTGCACGGTCTTGAGATTCGCGGCTTCTATGCCCTGGGCCTTGGCATCGGTCAGCGCCACGCCCGATACATCGGCCGCGCTGCAGGCGGCGTTGGACTCGTCCTGCTGCAGCCGGTCGACCTTGGCAATGCCCTGGTCGCGGAACGAGTCCTTGACCATTTGCTGGGTCATCGCATCGAGCGACTGCGCGGTATCGATGGACGCGCAGCCGAGCACGACCAGCGAGGCCGTGACCGCGGCCACCGTATACAGCGTGGAGAGGGGTTTTTTGTTCGACATTGCGGGTCTCCTCAGCGCTTGATGGCGGGCGCGGTCGACATGCCGCCCTGGCCGTTGACGCCCATGAACACGCCCAGCGCCACGGTCACGTCGCTCGCATAGCCGGGGTAGGGGAAGCGCTGCTGGCGAAAGCAGTCGTTGAGGCGGCGCTGCATGCTCCACAGCTCGCCCGATGAGACGCGGTACGCAGGCCAGGAGCCGAAGCCTTCGGCCGCGCCCTTGGCCTTGGTGAGATTGGGCAGGTCCTGCAGGCGAATGCGCTTGTCGTCCGCGCCATGGCAGGACGCGCAGGCGAAGTCATGCGGGCCGCCGCGCAGATAGAACATGCGCTTGCCCACTTCGTACATCTGCTTTTCCTTGGCATGGCTTTGCGGCAAGGCCAGCTTCATGCCCCTGGACTGCGACGACACCCAGGCCACCAGGCCTTCCATGTTCTTCTGCTCGTCCTTGCCGAACGGCGTGGCCGCGATCTTCGCCGCGTCCAGGCCCTGCTGGTTCTGCATGCAGGTCAGCAGCCGCGACTCGAGGTCCTGCACCTTGTTGGTGTCGGCGAAATAGCGCGGCAATTCGACAAACGCGCCCTTGACCACGCCCGGGCCCTTGCCCAGATCGCAGCGTTCGAGCGAAGCGTTCTTGGGGCCGCGCTTTTGCTTCCACAGCTCCTCGCCTTTCATCTCGAACAGCTCCGCGGGATTGCCGTCCTGCAGCATCTCACGGTACTCGGCAATGCCGTCGGCCGTGCTTTTCTGTGCCAGCGCGGGTGCGCACAGCGCCAGCAGCAGGGCCGCCGCCAGCGGGGCGGCAGGGTTCGTTTGTCTCATGGGGCGTCCTCTCTTTTTGTTCTCAGGCAAGGAGGCGGCTTGGCGCCGCGGTCAGCTCACGGTGGCTTCGTCGGTGCGGGTCTCGCCGCGGTTGTCCTTCCAGCTCACCGACAGCTTGTCGCCGGCCTTCGCGCCCTTGACGACGAATTGCAGGAACGGGTTCTTGGACACCGCCGGGCCCCAGTCGGCCGTGAAGATGGGCTTGCCGTTGAGGCTGGCCGTGACTTCCTGGATGAACCAGGCGGGAATGACCTTGCCTTCCGCGTCCTTGCGCAGGCCTGTCTCCATTTCATGTGCCATCAGCACGCGTACCGTGGTCTTGTCTCCGGCGGCCTGGGCCCGGATGCGCATTGGATCTGCCATGTCTTTCTCCTTGTTCTAGGGGTTCAGCCGCCGCAGCCGCCCAGGGTCACCTTGACTTCCTTCTTCGCGAAGAAGGCCTTGCCGTCGTTGGTGATCGCCACCGCGTACACATCGGACGACTGGCCCAGCTTGGCGCGCGTGAGGAAGTTGGACTCGAGCGCTTCGTTGACGGTGAACGCGGCGATCATGGTGTTGGGGTTCTTCTCGACCAGGATCAGCAGCTGCTTGACGTTGGGCAGCGTGGTCGCCGCGCCAATCGGCACCACGGCGCCGTTCTCGGCGATATCGGGCGCCGTGAGCGTCACGTCCTTGCTTTCGGCCGGCGCCGATGCGCCCATGGCCTTGAGCACGTCGGCCATGGTCTTGGCTTCGAAAGCCGCCTTGTTGTAGGCGGCGTGCGCGGCCTGGGGCAGCACGCCCGCGGCCGCGAGCAGCCCCAGCACGGCGGCGCTGTTCTTGAGTGCGTCTCTGCGTTTCATCGTTGGTCTCCTGGTGATGGATGGGTGGCCCGCGCCTGGCGCCTGGCCGTCATGGCTTCTTGTTTCCCGCGAGCCAGTTCGCAATGATTCTGGCGTCGTCGTCGCTGAGCTGGGGCTGGGGCGGCATAGGGATAGACCCCCATACGCCCGTGCTGCCCGACTTGATCTTGCCGACCAGGTAGTCGGTCTGGCCGCCGAACTTGCCGGCGATGTCCTTGAACGCCGGGCCGACGATCTTCTGCTCCATGCCGTGGCAGGCGATGCAGGCGTTCTTCTCCAGCAGCGCTGTCGGCACCTGCGTGGCCGCGGGCGCGGGCTGGGCCTTGCGGCTCGCGCCGCCATCGGTCTCTATCCCGTGCTGCGCGCCCACGGGGCGGTTTTGCTGCGCCAGATTGCCGTGGTTGTTGCTCGCATGGTCGGGCAGGGCGGAGCGCACCTGCGGCGCGGGCGCGCAGTTGCTCATGCAGGCCTTGGCCTGTACATCGGGCTTGGCGCCGGCCTGGAACTCCTTGCCCGGCCACAGCGCATGGGCGCTGCTCATGCCGTTGCGGTTGGGCAGTCTGGCCTGCACCTGGGCCATGTTCTTGTCGCTGAGCGTGAAATCTTCGGGAACGATTTCGCCCAGGTTCAGCAGATAGGCCGTGACCGCATAGACCTCTTCGGTCGACAAGGTCTTGGGCGCATTCCAGGGCATGGCGCGGTTGATGTAGTCCCACAGCGTCGACAGCGTCGCGGTCTTCATCAGCGTGGTGCGGCCCGGAAAGCCCGGGTCCTTGAGCCGCGCCGCATGGCCGGTCTTGATGTCGTCGGCGGTGGTGCCGCCGACCAGCGGGCTGAAGACTTCATTGGCTTCGCCGAACA
Organism: Acidovorax sp. CCYZU-2555; assembly: GCF_018413525.1. Classification (GTDB taxonomy): domain Bacteria; phylum Pseudomonadota; class Gammaproteobacteria; order Burkholderiales; family Burkholderiaceae_C; genus Comamonas. The sequence continues at coordinate 4,298 of NZ_JAHCDD010000116.1, read as the reverse complement.
CGCCGTGGCAGGACGCGCACTTGGCTTCCCACACTTGCATGCCCTGGCGCACGCTGCCCGAGCCTTCGGGCAGGCCCTTGAAGTCGGGGCGCACATCGATGTCCCAGGCCTTGACTTCCTTGGGCGTGGCGTCGCGGCCTATGCCGGGAAAACGGTTCGTGCCTTGGGCGGCGGCCGCCACGGCCAGCGCCGCGAGCACGCCGGCGACGGCCCAGCGGAAATTACGCGAGCTGGACATTGGCCACCTCCCCATTGGTGTGCACCGCCCACGACTGGATTGCATTGTTGTGATAGATGGAGCGGCTGCCGCGCACCGCGCGCAGCTGCTGGTAGCTGGGCTGCACATAGCCGGTCGAGTCCATGGCGCGGCTTTGAATGATGCATTCCTCGCCGTTCCAGACCCAGTCCATGTGGAAGCGCGTGAGGCACTTGTCCATCACCGGGCCTTCGAGCCGCGCGCTGCGCCAGTTGCGCCCGCCGTCGGTGCTCACGTCGACGCGCTGTATCTTTCCACGCCCCGACCAGGCCAGTCCCGTGATGTTGTAGAAGCCCTTGTCGAGCAGCATCTGCCCGCCCGAAGGCGTGGTCACCACGCTCTTGCATTCCTGGATGCTGCTGTACTGGCGGTGCTGGCCGTCGGGCATCAGGTCCACGTAATGAATGGCTTCGTCCTTGGCCGCATAAGGCATGTCGCCGACTTCGATGCGGCGCAGGTACTTGACCCAGCTCACGCCCTGCACGCCGGGCACCACCAGGCGCAGCGGATAGCCTTGTTCGGGCCGCAGCATTTCGCCGTTCTGGCCGTAGGCCACGAGCACTTCGCCCGAGGTGATCAGCTCCATGGGAATGGTGCGTGTCATCGACGAGCCGTCGGCGCCTTCGGCCAGAACGAACTTGCCTTTCTTCAGATCGGCGCCCGCCATCTCCAGCAGGCGTATCAGCGGCACGCCCGTGAATTCGCTGCACGACAGCATGCCGTGCGTGTATTGCACCGTGGGCACGGCCACATTGCCCCATTCCATGCCGGTGTTGGCGCCGCATTCGATGAAGTGAAAGCGCGAGACCGAAGGCAGGCGCATGATTTCATCCATGGTGAAGACCATGGCGTTCTTCACCAGGCCGTTGACCATGAGCCGGTGCTTGGACGGATCTATGTCCCACCAGCCCTGGTGGTGGCGCTCGAAATGCAGGCCGCTGGGCGTGACGATGCCGAACAGCGACTGCATGGGCGCGAACGACACCGAAGCCTGCTTGGTCTGCGTGAGCCCGGGGCTTTGGCGGCGCTGCACATTGGCTTCGTATTGCGAAGGCTTGCCGTAGCCGTCGGTGACCACGGCCTGGCCCAGGCCCTTGCTGTGCGCGGGCAGCTCGAGGATGTTCGGGTCGCCATCGCCTTTGGCTGTGGCGCGCGCCGAAGTGGCGACGGCCGCCGTGGTGGCCGCGGCCGCGGCGAACGCGCTGCGTATGAAGTCGCGCCGCCCGGCCTTGGCCTGCGCAAACACCGTGCCCACGTCGCGCGCCGGCACGAAATTCTCGGGCGCCTTGCGTATCCGGCCTGTCATTCTCACTGCGCCCCCGCCAGAATCCAGGCCGCGAGCGTGCCGGCATCGGCTTCGCTGAGCGCGGCCTGCGCCGGCATGGGAATCGGCCCCCACTTGCCCGCGCCGCCGGCCTTGATGCTCTTGGCGAGCTGCGCCTGGGCATCGGCCTGGCCTGCATACTTCTTGGCGATCTCCTTGAACGCCGGGCCCACGAGCTTCTTGTCGACCGTATGGCAAGCCATGCAGGCATTCTTCTGCGCCAGCGCCTGATTCGCCGCCGCCACGCCGGGCAGCGCCGCCACCATCGCCACACCCAGCCAGGATTTCCAATGCTTCACCGCGGTCTCCTTATATTTGTATATAAGCATGTTGTTATGTATTAGTTTCCAACAGGCGCGGCGATTTGTGATTTGGCGATTACCCTCGTTGTTCCAAATTGGAATAGCGATTTTGTGGCGCCGTCTGGTGTCTATAGTTGTAGCGCGTACGTTCACCCTTAGACGCGGCCGCTCCGGCAAGCTTTCAAGAAACAGCTTTTTTCAACTAAATCAATGACTTCGAAGGCGGTCGATTTGGGCAAACGGCGGCAAAACAGTGACCCGTTCGTGGTGAGCTTGTCGAACCATGAACGCCCCGTCCTCATGATTTGAGCGCAGGCCGTTCATCCTTCGACAGGCTCAGGACGAACGGACTTTTGACGCCCGCTGTTTCTTTTGAACACCTTGCGAGACCTCGGCTCGCCGGCCTCGCTCAGGACGAACGAGACGCGCCCTGCCCAGGCTCAGAACCCCGCACCGCCGCCCTGGCCCGCGCCACCCGCTCATCGAGATAAGCGCCATAGAAGTCGGGAATGGAACTGCCCGCGAGCCGCTCGCTGACTTCGCGCGCGCCGGCGCCGTAGAACAGCACCGTGGGCGCGACTTCGATGCTCAGGTGGCGCACCAGCGCGCCATGCGTGGTCTGCGCGCCGGACATGTCGCGCAGGGGTTCACGCGCGAGGAAATGGATTTGCGTGACGCACGCGCCCGCGCGCTGCAAAGGCAGCAGATGGTGCTCGCGCACCACGCGGCAAAAAGGGCAGCCGTGCAGCGTGGCCATCACCACCAGCGGCTCGCGGCGCGCGAGCGCCAGCGCGAGGTCGCGCTGCAAGTCATCGCTGCTGGGCAGCAGCCGCTCCGAGGCATCGGGCGCGGCCAGTGCCGAAGAGAATGGCAAGGCCGCTGCCGCCATGCGCAGCAGCCAGCGCCGGCGCGCGGTCTGCAGGTCGCTCATGGCTTTTCCTGCTCCATCAGCAAGAAGGTGTTGTAGGCATTCATGCGATTGGCTTCCTTGAACAGCGGGTAGCGCGCGAAACGCGACCAGTCGGTGGCCGCGTAGGCTTCGTCGAAGGGATCGAGATTGGCCGCAGCCTTGCCCATGGCTTCGCGCAGATAGACCAGGTAGTCGCGTGTGAGCTGCATGTCGGGCCTGGGGTGGGTGGAAGCCGGTCCATGGCCGGGCACCATGACCTTGACCGGCAACTGCAGCAGGCTGTCGAGCGCGGCGATCCAGTGGCGGCTGTCGGCCTGGCCCACATAGGGAATGCGGTTGCGAAACACCACGTCGCCGATGAACAGCACGCCGCTGTGCGGCAGGAACACCGCCATGTCTTCGGGCGCATGGGCCGGGCCCATGTGCTGCAGCACGAAGTCGGTGCCGCCTATGCGCAGTGTCTGCGTATCGGCGCTGATCCAATCGCTCGCCGCCACCATGCGCGTGCTCTCGTCTATCCAGGGTGCGAGGTCCTGGCGCGAAGCCTTGAGTCGCAGCTGCGCGGTTTCGGACTGGATGTATTCCCGCGCCCGCGCATTGGCGACGATCTTCGCGCCCAGCGCCTCGAACACCTGCAGGCCGTAGATATGGTCGGCGTGGTAGTGGGTGACCAGCACATGGCTGATGGGCTTGGGCGTGACGCTCCTGATCTTCTCGACCAGCTCCTGCGCGAGCGCGGGCGAGCCCAGCGCATCGATCACCACCACGCTGTCGTCGGTCACCACAAAGCCGGCGTTGGAGATGAAATTGCGATTGGCCGGCGAGCCCAGCGCCGACACGCCCTGCACGTAATACGCCTGGGGTGCGACCTGCTGCAGCTGCATGGGAACGGAGGCCGCGGCCGGGCGCGGGGCGGGCGCATCGTGCGCGAAGCCGGGCGCCGCGGCCAGCAGCGCGCACAGCGCCAGGCAGGCAGGCGCCCGCATGAACTTTGCCATATGTCTTGTCTCCACTGAGCGGGCTGCGCGCCTGTCTGCGCTGTCTGGCACCAGGCACTAGCACTTGCCCTATTTTTGTAGCGTCGTGTGGCGCTAATATAAGCCAGTAGCGATATTTGAAAAATGCCGTCTTTCCCTGACGACCCCACGCCCCCAGGAGACCCCATGAAAAAAGCCCTCATCGCCATTGCGTTCGCGCTCACCACCGCCGTCGCTGCCGCGCAGGACATCGTCAAGGTGGTCTACCACGTCAACACCGGCGTGGAGACCGCGGCCGTGATCCTCAACAACATCAGCAACGAACTCAACGCTTCGCCCACCGACAAGATCGTGGTCGTGACCCACGGCCCGGGCATAGACTTTCTGCTGAGCGACGCCAAGGACAGCAAGGGCCGCGAGTTCAGCGGCCAGGTCAGCGCGCTGGCCGCGCGCGGTGTCGATTTCCGCGTGTGCCACAACACCTTGCAGACGCGCAATATCGACGCCGGCACGCTGCTGATGGAAACCA
>NZ_JAHCDD010000115.1 GCF_018413525.1 Acidovorax sp. CCYZU-2555 | reverse complement strand
CCGCTTTCCCGGCAACTGGAAGATCCAGCTGGAGAACACCACCGACGCCTACCACTTCCCGCTGGTGCACAAAAGCTTTCTGCACTCGGTGGACAAGCAGACCGAGGAAATGCTCGACTTCGTGGGCGGCAGCGGCTATGTCGAAGACCTGGGCAACGGCCACAGCGTGATGGTCATGATTCCCGACCTGATCGATCTGGAGGACGAACTCGACAAGGCCATTCCTGACCGCTTCGTCGAGCTGGCCGCGCAACTGAGCGCCGAAGGCCATGACGACGCCAGCGTGCGCCGCATCGTGCGCGCGGTCGGCGGCTCGGGATTCAACCTGAACCTGTTCCCCAACGTGGCCTGCTCGATGGCCTTCTTCCGCGTGCTGCAGCCCATCTCGGTCAACGAGACCGAAATCCACCACGCGGTGATCACCATGGACGGCGGCCCCTCGGCCGGCAACCAGGCGCGGCTGCGCCTGCACGAACACTTCCAGGGCCCGATGGGCTTTGGCACGCCCGACGACTCCGAGGCCTGGGAGCGCGTGCAGGCCGGCGCCCAGGCGGGGCGCGATCTGTGGATTCTGCTCAACCGCGGCCTGCCCGGCGAGAAGAAGACGCCCGACGGCGTGGCCGGCGACGTCAGCGCCGAGACCGGCATGCGCGCCGCCTACCAGCAGTGGAAGAAGCTGATGCTGGCCTGAGCCCCACGAAAACCGACACCGAGAACCGATACATGACTGCCACCGCATTTTCCCTTGACCCCGGCGCCCTGGCGCTGCTGCAGCAGGCCACGGCCTTCATCTGGGCCGAAGCCGACATGCTCGACCACAACGAATTCCAGGCCTGGCTGGACCTGTGGGAGCCCGACGGCCTGTACATCGTGCCGATAGACCCGAAAGAGACCGACCACGAGAACACGCTGAACTACGCCTACGACGACCACCACATGCGCGAGAAACGCGTGCGCCGCCTGGGCAGCGGCGAGTCGATCTCGACCACGCCGCAGGCGCGCACGGTGCGCGGCGTGTCGCGCGTGCGGGTGGTGGGCGAGGCCGATGGCGTGGTGACGGTGCGCGCCGCGCAAGACCTCAAGGAGTTCCGCAAGGACGTGCTGCGCCAGCACATCGCCGACGTGACCTATGAGCTGCGCCGCGGCGCAGAAGGCGGCTTCAAGCTGCGCCGCAAGGTGATCAGCCTGATCAATTCCACCGATGCGCTGACCAGCATCGGCTACATCCTCTGAAGAGACGGAGTCACTCCATGGCCACCGCTGAAGAAACACTGCAGGTCGTGGTGCGCAAGCGCCGCCTGCAGGGCAATGATGTCGTCGTTCTGGACCTGGCCGCCGCGCACGCCGCGCAGCAGCTGCCGCGCTTCGAGGCCGGTGCGCATATCGATGTGCATCTGGCCGGCGGTCTGGTGCGCCAGTATTCGCTGTGCGGCGATCCGGCGGCGCCGGACCACTATCGCCTGGGCGTATTGCGCGACCCGCAGTCGCGCGGTGGCTCGCAGGCCGTGTTCGACGGCCTGCACGAAGGCAGCCTGCTGCAGGTCAGCCGGCCGCGCAACCATTTCCCGCTGGACGCGCAAGCCCGCCACACCATTCTGGTGGGCGGGGGCATAGGCATCACGCCGATGATCGCCATGGCCTATGCGCTGCATGCGGCCGGGCGCTCGTTCGAGCTGCACTACCGCGCGCGCGGCCGCGACGCGTGTGCCTTCACCGAGGAGCTGGCCTGCAGTCCGTTTGCCGAGCGCGTGCAATACCACTTCAGCGATGCCGGCGGCCGTCTCGACATCGCGGCCCAGGTCGCGGCGAACGGCCTGGCCGGCACGCACCTCTACGTGTGCGGGCCCGTGGGTTTCATGGAAGGCGTGCTCGAGGCGGCGCGGCAGGCGGGCCTGCCGCCCGTGCAACTGCATCGCGAGTATTTCAATGCCGACGTCGACACCAGCGGCGGCAGCTTCGATGTGGTGGCCGCGGCCAGCGGCAGGGCCGTGCGCGTGGCCGAAGGGCAGAGCATCGTGTCCGCCCTGGCATCGATTGGCATCAAGATCGAGGTTTCGTGCGAGGAGGGCGTGTGCGGCACCTGCGTCTGCACCGTTCTCGAAGGCGATTGCGATCACCGCGACGTCTACCTGACCGACGAGGAGAAGGCCGACAACGACCAGATCATGGCCTGCTGCTCGCGCGCGAAATCGTCCAGCCTGGTGCTGGACCTCTGACAGTCTGGCGGCCTTGCGGCCGTTATAGGCCGCTATAGGCCGCTATAGGCCGGGCTCAGTCTTCGTCGGCGCCCGCGCCCGGCGTGCCGCGCGATTGGTGGAACTCGATGAGCTGGCGCAGCATGCGCTTGAGATCGTCGGCGCGGTCCATGCCGAACGGCTCCAGCACCCTTTTCTCGTGCGCATGCGACAGCTCCACCAGTCGCTTGGCGATGCGCTTGCCCTTGGGCGAAATGTGCACCAGCGTCACGCGCCCGTCCACCGGGTGCTGGGTGCGCCCCACATAGCCGCTGGCTTCCATGCGGTCCAGCTGGCGTGTGAGCGTGGGCTGCTTGGACAGCGTGGCTGCGGCCAGATCTCCGATGCTGATCTGCAATCCGGTCGCGAGACAGGCCAGAACGCGCCACTCGGCCACGGTGAAGCCGCGCGCGCGCACTTCGGCGTGGAACTCGGAGGAGATCAGCGCGCTGGCCTGGCCCAGCATGGCCGGCAGGTAGTCGGCAAGAAAAGGAACGGCGTTCACGGGCTTAGCAACCATGTTCTACGCCCTCGTCCGTAAGGCAGGCCGCGAAGTCCGCGGGTGGCGGGGAGTTTGACTGTAGGTTTAGGAGCGCGAAGCAGGACATTCCATCAGGCCGTTATGAGGAGGAGCAAAGGCCATTCTAGAAAGAATTTGCGCTGCATTGCCTGGCAAGGCGATGTTTATCGCCCACTCTCTGACCTGGCGCAGGTGCGGACCGCGCCGCGTCGCGGCCAGCCGCGTGGGGCTGGCCGGCGCAAGGCCTATTCCTCGGCCTTGTAGCCCGAGGCCTTGACGATGGGGCCCCAGCGTTCGAGGTCGGCCTTGAAGAACTCCGCGAACTTCGGGCCGCTGAGCTTGAGGTCGTCTACGCCCATCTTCTCGCGCGTGTTGACCATCTCGCGCGCGGCGCTGGCCTGCACGACTTCGGCGGTGATGCGCTGGGCGACTTCGGCCGGGGTGGCCGAAGGAATGTAGGCGCCGTAGTAGACCAGGGCTTCGATCTTGGGATAGCCCAGTTCCACGAAAGTCGGCACATCGGGCACGCGCGGGCTGCGCTTGGCGCTGGAGATCGCCAAGGTGCGCAGCTTGCCGCCGGGCAGATGCGGCAGCACCTGGCTCATGGTGACTATGGTCGACGCGATCTGGCCGCCCAGCACGTCCTGCACGCCCGCCGCCGCGCCGCGGTGCGGAATGTGGGTCAAGGCGAAGTGGGCGGACTGGGCGAAAAGCTCGCCCAGGAAATGCATGGTCGTGCCGGCCGCCGCGGTGGCGTAGGAGGCGTCCGTGGGATTCTTCTTGCACCAGTCGACGAACTGCGCCAGCGTCTTGACGCTGGCCGGCACCATGGGGCCGACCACCAGGCCCATGGGCTCGGCGGCGATCGTCGCCACGGGGATCAGGTCGACCAGCGGGTCGTATCCGAGGTTCTTGAACACATGCGGGTAGATCGTCAGGATGGGGTCCGCGGTGATCAGGATGGTGCGGCCATCGGGGGCCGCGCGCTTGGCTTCGACGACCGCCAGGCGGCCGCCGGCCCCGGGCTTGTTTTCGACGATGTAGGCGGCGCCGTCGACATGCAGTTGCGTCGACAGGGCGCGGGCCAGCACATCGGCCGCGCCGCCCGGCGGAAAGCCGACCAGGAGCCGGGCCGTGCCACGGCGTTGTGCATGGACTGCCGGCGCGAGGGCGGTGGCGCAGGCGGCAAGGAGGAGGGAGCGGCGGTGGAGCATGTTCATATCATGGGGCGATGTCTGCGCGGGCAGGCCTGCGCAGGGGGTGAAAAAGCGTACCAAAGGGGGCGTTCGTCGTGGCGCAACCGCAGCGACCCCTTTGGTTCCGGGTCCTCAGAACGTGTGGCGGATTCCGGCGACGAAGGTGCGCGGGTCCTGGCCCGGGGTCAGGGCCACGGCGGCGCCGGTCGCGCCGTTCACGCCGAACGCGGCGCCCGCATCGTTCTTGATCTTCGCCAGGCCGGTGTACAGCGTGGTGCGCTTCGAGAGGAAGTAGTCGTAGCGCACGGTGAAGGCGGTCGAGTCGGCGTTGGCGACCGACTTGTTCTGGAAGCGGCCCAGGTCGAGGGCCACGGCCGAGGTGCTGCCCACGGGAATCGTCAGCGTCAGGTCGTACAGCGTGCTCTCGTTGGTGTTGTTGTCGTCGCGCCGCTGGGTCGCGACCAGGCCGGCCTTCACGACGCCGAAGTCGTAGGTGCCGCCGACCACCAGATAGCGGTCGGTGTTGGCGGCCGTGGTCTTGCGCTGCGTGTAGGCCACGCCGGCCTTGAGCGGCCCGCTGGCATAGGACAGCGAGGCCGCGGACACGTTGCCCAGGGACTTCGAGGCGGCGTTCTCGCCCATGGCGTGGAATAGCTGGCCGGTGAAGCCGTTCCAGGTCTTGGTGGAGTACGACACCGAGTTGTTGGCGCGCAGCACGCTGGGGTCGGTGTAGTAGTTCACCGACTGGCCGAACGCCAGGCCGCCGTTGAGCGCATAGGTCACCAGCGAGTAGAAGTGCGGCACGTACTGGCGACCCAGCGAGATGTCGCCGTACGGCGTGGCAAGGCCCACAAAGGACTGCCGGCCGAAGCCCAGCCCGCCCTGTCCCAGGCTGCCGTCATCGGCATTGATGCCCATTTCCAGCAGGAAGAAGGCGCCATAGCCGCCGCCCAGGTCCTCGCGGCCGCGAAAGCCCAGGCGCGAGCCGGCCAGCCCGCCGCTTTGCAGCCGGTTGACCGAGACGGTGCCGGTGTCCGTCCTGTCGAAATACTGATCGACCACGCCATACATGGTCACGCTGCTCTGGGCCGATGCGGCGGCGCAGGCGGTCAGGGCAGCAGCGAATGCGAAACTTCTCTTCATCGATGGATCTCCTTGTTAAGAGCAAACGACTTAAGCAATTCAGATGCCAGCCGCAGCTCTTTCTCGTATTGTTCTATGAAAATGGATGGAAATATGGAGGGGGCTGACTTCGGGGGGCTGGCGACTCCTTGGAATGGTGCAATGCCGCGTCCGTAAAAGTGCGTTTCTGCACCAGCATGATGCCAAAAGGCGCGCGTTTTGGAAGGGGCTTGAGGTCTCCTGTTGCAAGCGGATAGTCCGCTGCCGCAATGGCATGAACGGAGCCTTGAAGATATTGCTTATATGCAAAATCATCCAATTGATATGATGAGATGGATTGTTCGATGCGATCGAATGAGCGGCCGGCGCGCGGCCGCTGAACAGGGCGCGCACGCGGCGGCGCGAGGGCGCGCAGGCATTGGCCGGCCGCGCCATGGTTGGCCGCCCTGGTGCGCGCGCCTGCCGCATCAAGGGAAAACACCTGTGGTGAAATGGGCACGATCCCGGCGCGCCCGGGGGGGCAGGGACGGCATGGCTGTCGATATATGCTGTTTTGAGCTTCGCGCGGCCCGCAGCAGCATTCATGCGGTCGCAGGTGACACAATTGCAGGCTGTCCAGCTGCGACCCGCTTCTTCATTTCGGATCTATCTTCTATGGCGTCTCGCGTACCCAGGGAACTGGCTTCCTCAGAACACGAATTTCACCGGGCCGACTGGCCTTTCTACTGGATTGCGCGCGTGAACGCGCTCTACACGCACGAGATGGAGCGGGTGCTCAAGGTGGTGAACTGCGACCTCTCGACCTGGCGCGTGCTGGCCATCCTGCAGGAGCAGGGCGTGAGCAGCGTGTCGGACATCGCGGTGCATTCGGTGTCCAAGCTGTCCACCACCACCAAGATCGTCTACCGCATGAAGGCCGACGGCCTGGTGACGACATCGGTTTCGGCGGAAGACGGGCGCGTGACGCTGGTCGAGCTGACGCCCGCGGGCTGCCAGCAGCTGCAGCGCGTGGCCGATGCCACGCATGGCCTGTTCCAGCGCAGTTTCGACGGCCTGACGCCGGCGCGCGTGGTCAAGCTCAATGAATTGCTCAAGCAGGTCTTTCGCAACCTGCACGGCGGCGACCATCCGATTCTCGACGAAGCCCTGGCGCGCGAGGAGGGCGCCGCGGCCGCGAAGAAAAAGGCGCCTGCCGGCGCGCCGCGCAGCCGATCATGAGGCGGCGCTGACGCCGGCGCGCGCCGCTCAGGTGCTGAGCATCGCCTGGTGCCGGCCCTGCATGCCCAGATAGGCGTCGATGATGCGCGGATCGTCGGCCAGGTCGCTGGCCTTGCCCTGCATCGCCACCTGCCCCAGCTCCAGCACATAGGCATGGTCTGCGACCTTGAGCGCGGCGCGTGCGTTCTGCTCCACCAGCAAGATGGAGACGCCGCGCTCGCGCAGTCCGGCGATGGTGCGAAAGATGTCGCGCACGATCAGCGGCGCGAGTCCCAGGCTGGGTTCGTCCAGCATCAGCAGCCGGGGGCGGCCCATCAGCGCGCGGCCCAGGGCCAGCATCTGGCGCTCGCCGCCGGACAACGTGCACGCTTCCTGGCGCCGCCGTTCCTTGAGCCGCGGGAAGATGGTGAACACTTCCTCGAGCGCCGCGTCGTGCTGGGCGCGCGCCTCGCGCCGGAAGCGAAAGGCGCCCAGGCGCAGGTTGTCCTCGACCGACATGCTGCCGAAAAGCGCGCGTATCTCGGGCACCAGCGCCAGGCCTTCGCGCACGCGCCCGCCTATGTCGTCGCCAGGCGCGGCCAGTTCGCCGCTGGAGCGCGCGATCTGTATGGCGCCGCGCGAAGGCAGCACGCCCATGATGGCCGACATCAGCGTCGTCTTGCCCGCGCCGTTGGGCCCGATCACCGTCACGATCTCTCCGGGCGCGACGCGCAGCGACACGCCGCGCACGGCGTCGATCTTGCCGTAGCTCACATGCAGGTCGGTCACCGACAGCAGCGGCTGGACGGCGGCGGGCGCCGTGGTGGGAAGGGCGGCGTTCATGTGGAGGCTCCCAGGTAGGCTTCGAGTACACGCGGATCGGACTGCACGGCCGCGGGCAGGCCTTCGACGATCTTCTCGCCGAACACCACGACCACCACGCGGTCCACCAGGCCCATGACGAAGTCCATGTCGTGCTCGACCAGCAGCACGGCCATGCCTTCCTCGCGCAAGCGGCCCAGCAGCGCGGCCAGGGCCTGCTTTTCCGCGTGGCGCAGTCCGGCCGCGGGCTCGTCGAGCAGCAGCACCGACGGGTCGGCGCACAATGCGCGGGCGATTTCCAGCAGGCGCTGCTGGCCCAGCGACAGGTTGCCGGCTTCCGTATGCGCCAGCGCGCCCAGGCCCACGCGGTCGAGCTGGCGCTGGGCTTCGGCCAGCAGCCTGGCCTCTTCCTCGCGGTCCAGGCGCAGCATGCTGCGCGCCAGGCCCTGGCTGCCGCGCAGATGGGCGCCTATGGTCACGTTCTCCAGCACGCTCATGCGCGGCAGCAGCTTGACATGCTGGAATGTGCGCGCCAGGCCCGCGGCCGCGATCTGGCGCGCGCTCCAGCCGGCCACGCTGCGGCCGTGAAAGCGCACCTCGCCCGCGCTGGGCACGTCGCAGCACGACAGCTGGTTGAACAGCGTGCTCTTGCCCGCGCCATTCGGGCCTATCACCGCCAGGATCTCGCCCGCATGCAGGTCGAGGCTGATGTCATGGTTGGCCACCAGGCCGCCGAAGCGCCGCGTGAGTCCGCGCACTTCGAGCACTGTGCTGCCGCGCGCCGGCAGCGCGCGGCGTGGCAGCGCGGCGACCGGCGCGCCCGGCGCCCGGGACCGGGCCGCATGGTTGCGAAGGCCCAGGCGCTGGCTCAGCCAGCCGACCACGCCGGTGGGCGCGCGGTGCATCACGAGAATGATCAGCACGCCGAACACGATGGCTTCGAAGTTGCCGGTCTCGCCGAAGATGCGCGGCAACCAGTCCTGCAGCCAGTCCTTGGCCAGAATGAACAGTCCGGCGCCGACGACCGCGCCCCAGAGCTGGCCGGCGCCGCCGATCAGCGCCATGAACAGGTAGTCTATGCCCTGGTTGACGCCGAAGGGCGTGGGGCTCACGAAGCGCTGCGTGTAGACATACAGCCAGCCCGAAAGGCTGGCCAGCAAGGCCGCCAGCAGAAAGGCGGTGAGCTTGGCGCGGAACACATCGACGCCCATCGAGGCGGCCATCGCCTGGCCGCCGTTGAGCGCGCGGATGGCGCGGCCGCTGCGCGAGTCCAGCAGATTGTGCAGGGCCCAGCCGCTGGCCAGCACCAGCAGCCAGATCAGGTAGAAGATCTGCTCGCCGCGCTCCAGCGCCCAGGGCCCCAGCTGCAGCGCGGGCAGGTTGGCCAGGCCGTTGTGTCCGCCCAGCGACTGGAAGGTGCCGAACAGATAGTAGACGGCGATGCCCCAGGCGATGGTGCCCAGCGGCAGGTAGTGCCCCGACAGCCGCAGCGTGAGCAGGCCCAGCAGCCCGGCCACGCACAGCGTGACCAGCAGGCCCGCGAGCAGCGCGAACCAGGGCGAGCCGCCGGCCCAGGCCAGCCACGAGGGCAGGGCGCTGGCGCTGGCGATCCAGGCCGTCGCATAGGCGCCGGTGCCGACGAAGGCCGCCTGGCCGAAGCTGGTCATGCCGGCGACGCCCGTGAGCAGCACCACGCCCAGCACCACCAGCGCGGCCAGGCCGATGTTGTTGAACAGCGTCACGTAGAAGGCCGGCAGCAGCGGCACGCCGGCCAGCGCCAGGGCCAGCGCGATCAGCAGCACGCGCGCCACGGGCAGGCGGCGCGCGCCAGCCGCGGGCGCGCCGCCGTGCAGGTTGGAAGGGGGAACGTAACTCATGCTTCTTCCTCGGTGTGCCGGGTGGTGAGGGAGCGCCACAGCAGGAAGGGCAGGATCAGCGTGAACACGATCACTTCCTTGTAGTCGCTGGCCCAGAAAGTCGAGAACGATTCGACCAGTCCTATGCCGCTGGCGCCCAGCGCCGCCACTGGATAGCTGGCCATGCCGCCGGTGACGGCGCCGACGAAGCCCTTGAGCGCGATCAGGAACCCGCTGTCGAAGTACAGCGTGGTCAGCGGCGCGATCAGAATGCCCGACAGACAGCCGATGAACGCGGCCAGCGCGAACGACGCCTGGCCCGCAAAGGCGGTGGAGATGCCCATCAGTTCCGCGCCCAGGCGCTGCACGGCCGTGGCGCGCAGCGCCTTGCCATACAGCGTGTGGTTGAAGAAGGCATAGAGCGCCAGCAGCAGCGCCAGCGTCACGCCTATGACCCACAGCGTCTGCGCCTTGAAGGTCACGGGCCCGAGTTCCAGTCCGTTGCCCGCGAAGGGTTCGCTGCGCGCGCCTTCGGCGCCGAACATCAGCAGCGAGACGCCGACCAGCACGCCGTGCAGCGCGATCGAGGCGATCAGCAGCACCAGCGCATGGGCCGAGGCGATGGGCCGAAAGACGATGTCGTAGAACAGCGGCCCCATGGGCACGACCATGGCCAGCGCAAGCAGCGCCTGCACGGCCATGGGCAGCTGCTGCAGCTGCAGGTTGTGCAGCAGTGCCAGCAGGGCCAGCGCATACGCGAGCATGCCCCAGCTGCCTGCGGCCGGCAGGCGGCGGCTGCGCAGCGCGGCCGGCACCATCAGCACCAGCCGCAGGGCCGCCAGGCCCAGCAGCAGCCAGGCCAGCGCGGCGGGCTTGCCGGCCTGCATGCCGGCCATCGCCATGGCGCCGAAGGTGACGAATTCACCCTGGGGCACCAGCAGTACCCGGGTGATGCTGAAGACCAGCACCAGGGACAGGGCGAGCAAGGCGTAGATCGCGCCGCTCGTCAGTCCGTCCTGGCCCAGCAAGAGGGCAATCTGAGAATCCATGTTGTTTGCCTCGAGACGTCACTTCAGCGCCGCCCAGCGGCCATTCTTCACGGTGATCAGTTCACGCCCGCGCTGGTCGAAGCCGCTATGGTCGGCGGCCGTCATGTTGTAGACGCCCTGGGTGCCGGCAAGCTCGCGGGTTTGCTCCAGCGCATCGCGCAGCGCCGATCGAAAGGCGGGCGTTCCCGGCGCGCCCTTCTTGAGCGCCGCGGGAATCGCGGCCTGCAGCAGCAGCCCGGCGTCGTAGACGTTGGCGCCGAACGTGGCGGGCTTGCTGCCATGGAGCTTCTCGTAGTCGGCGACATAGCGGCTGGCGACGGCCTTGGTCGGATTGCTGGCGGGGATCTCGTCGAGCACCAGCATGCTGCTGGCCGCGAGGATGGTGCCCTCGACCTTCTTGCCGCCGAGCTTGAGGAACTCGTCGAGCGCCGCGCCATGGGTCTGGTAGACCTTGCCTTTGTAGCCTTGGTCGAACAGCGTGGCCTGGGGCAGCACGGCCGAGCTGCCGGGGGAGGCGATCAGCACCGCGTCCGGACGCGCGGCCAGGGTCTTGAGCGCCTGCGCGGTCACCGACGTGTCGCGGCGCTGGAAGCTTTCGGATGAGACCAGCTTGATGCCGGCGGCGCGCAGCAACTCGCCCGTGACCCGGGCCCAGTTCTCGCCGTAGGGGTCGGCGGCGCCGATGAAGCCCACGCTGCGGATGCCGCCGGCCTTCATGTGGTCGACCAGCGCCGAGGCGATCAGCTCGTCGTTCTGCGTGGTCTTGAACACCCACTTCTTCTGCGCGTTCATCGGCAGGACCACGGCCGCCGTGCCCACGGGCGCCAGCATCGGAATGCCGGCCTCGGCCGCGAACTGGATCACGCCCATGGCGTTGGGCGAGCCGCTGGGGCCGATCAGCGCGTCGATCTTCTCTTCGTTGATGAGCTTCTTGGCGGCCGATACCGAGGCCGTCGGGTCGGAGGCGTCGTCCAGAGACACGTAGTCGATGCGCTGTCCCGCGACTTCCCTGGGCAGCAGGGCGACGGTGTTCTTCTGCGGTATGCCGACCAGCGCCACCGGGCCGCTGGAAGACGAGATCACGCCGACCTTGATCTGGGCCTGGGCGCCGGCGGCGCAGAACGCCGTGGCGAGGAAAAGGGTGGGAAGCACGCGTTGGAATGACATGGGAGAGCCTCGTGGGGTGTCGTTGAACAGGAAAGGGAAGCGCGGAACAACTGCTCTTCGCCCTTCAGCAGCATTCGTGCCATCTTCATGCTTTTTATTGACGAAACGCATGGACAAAGATCTATGCATATGGATGGAACTGTTCGGATTCTCGCCATGCGCACAGTGCGTGGATATGGGGGAAACACTGATTCTTCACGCAATTTCGCCAAAGATTGCGTTGCGCAAAAACCGGAAAATGATCGGGGTTTACGCTAGGGTAAGCGCAAGGTGTAGCGTGCGCAATTGGTGCAAAAACCCTTTGTTTTCGCTAGGTTGGTGCGATATCGCACCAAAATTGACCGAGTGCATTGGGGGTTGTATTTAGTTGACGGTTCACGTTTTATTGAGTTACCTTTTGCGCAAGATCAGTGCAGGGTGGATGAAATTCCGCGGCATAGATCAGGCAAAAAGCAAAGGTCTCACGATGTATGCGAATGAAAATAGTTGTACTGATCCGGTGCGCGCCGACCGCATGACGCGGCGCGCGCTGCCACGGCTTTTCGGCGCGCCTGCCGCCCCCGTCGCTTGCCTGGGCGCGGCCCGCGGCACGGCCTTTTCCCCTCTTTGAAAGGAGCCATCCATGCTCGTACTGGATACCAAGACCCAAGCCGTGCCCAAGGCGCCATCCCAGCAACCGCCGGCCGACGCGCTCGCGCCGCTGCTGCAGGACATCCGGGAGCGCCGGCGTGAGTTCGGCCAGCAGAAATTCATTTCCGCCGATGTCATCGAAGGCTTCAAGGCCGCCGGCGTCTACCGCGCCCTGGTGCCGCGCGCGCTCGGCGGCGACGAGCGTTCGCCGCGCGCATTCTGCGAACTCATAGAGCGCATCGCCACGGCCGACGGTTCGGCCGGCTGGGTGGCCAGCTTCGGCATGGGAGTCACCTATCTGGCGTCGCTGCCGCCCGCCACGCTGCGCGCCATCTACGCCGAAACGCCGGACGTGGTGTTTGCCGGCGGCATCTTTCCCCCGCAGCCCGCGAAGACCGTCGACGGCGGCTACGAGGTGTCGGGCCGCTGGAGTTTTTCCAGCGGCTGCATGGGCGCGACCGTGGTGGGCGTGGGCATCGTGCCCGAAGGCGGTGACGGCCAGCCCTTGCCGCGCATGGCCGTGCTGCCGCGCGCCAAGGCGTCGGTGCAGCCCAACTGGGACGTGATCGGCCTGGCGGGCACGGGCAGCCACGATCTGGTCGTCGACCAGGTCGTGGTGCCCGAAGACTGGACGTTCGTGCGCGGCAGCCGTTCGCAGTTGGATGCCCCCATCTTTCGCTACCCCAGCCTGTCGTTCGCGACCCAGGTGCTGAGCGTGGTGTCGCTGGGCATCGCGCGCGCCGCGATCGAGGAACTCAAGGGCCTGGCCACGGGCCGCATCTCGGTGACCGGCGCACCCCGCACGGCCGACCGGCCCCAGGTGCAGATGGAGATCGCGCGCTGCGAGGCGCAGCTGCGCTCGGCCCGCGCCTTCTTCTACGAGGCCATGGACGAAGTCTGGGAACTGCTGCTGCGCGGCGACACGCCCAGCGTCGATGCGGTCAGCGCCTTGCGCCTGTCCGCGACCTTTGCCACGCGCACCGGCGCCGAAGTCACGCGCAGCATCCAGATGCAGGCCGGCATGACCGGCATCTACCAGGACTGTCCGCTGTCCACCCAGGTGCAGGACAGCCTGGTCATCACCCAGCACGCCTTCATGGGCGACATCACCTACCAGAACGCGGGCGCCGTGCTGTTCGGCCTCAAGCCGCTGCCCGGCTACCTCTGAACCCTTTGTGCAACCCACCGGATAACGACATGACCACCGAAAACCAAGCCCCTCTGCGCACGCTGTTCTGCATAGGCATCAACCAGAACTTCTTCGACGCCACCGTGCAGGAAACCAAGGACGTCTGGGCGGCCTTCGTGCAGATGATGCAAGGCATTGCGCAGCTGCCCGGCGTGACCGTGCTGGGCAACCTGGACGACGATCGCTCCATGGTGGGCCCCAGCGACGGCTGGCCCTGGACCACCTATGTATTGGCCGATGTTCCCGACCTGGAGACGGTGCATGCCGCGTGCAACCTGTTTCGCACCACCCCCGTGGGCGACGGCACCTACAAGCTGTGGAAGTACGCCAAGGTCGAAGCCCGCGTGGGCCGCGAGCTGAGCATTCCGGCCTACGCCGCCTGAGTCCGCAAGTGATCCGTTCCATCCATTGCACCGATGCGCTGAGCCGCATCGGCCGCATCCTCTGAAGAAGCCATCGCCATGTCCCTTTCCACCACCCCACAACAGACGGCGCTGGTCACCGGCGCGGCCCAGGGCCTGGGCCTTTACATTGC
>NZ_JAHCDD010000114.1 GCF_018413525.1 Acidovorax sp. CCYZU-2555 | reverse complement strand
TCGTCCTTGAGCGTCGCGAAGATCATTCCCGCGTACTCCTCGACGCGCAGGCTCACCAGCGGCAGCTCGCTCTTGTCCAGGCAGTCGCCGTAGCTTTCGGGGTGTGGCACGCCGCGCAGCGAGCCGTCGAGCGCATAGCTCCAGCCGTGGTAGGGGCAGACAAAGGTATTGGCCTTGCCCTTCTTGTGCTCGCAGACGGTGGCGCCGCGGTGGCGGCAGCGGTTGAGCAGCACATGGACCTGCTTCTTGCGGTCGCGCACCACGATCACCGGCTCCTTGCCGACCCAGTGGGTCTTGTAGCTGCCGGCATCGGGAATCTCGCTGGCATGCGCGACCCAGATCCAGGTGTGGCGAAAGATCTTGTCCATCTCCTGCTCGAAGAGAGCGGGATCGGTGTACAGCGAAGTGTGGACGCGGTCGGACTGCACCAGGTCGGCAATCGGACGGTGGAAGTGAATGGGATGGACTGGAGCGTTCATGGCGGGCCTTGGTGAAATGGGGTTCAGGAGAGGTGGGCGGCGGGCACGGGCAGTTCGGCCGCGTCGTTCCAGGCGCCCGTGGGGCGGCTGAAGAGGTTGTGCGTCTGGAAGTGGGCGATGCGCCACTGGCCCGCGTCCTCGCGCAGCGCGAGCTGCAGCTGCGCGGCGTTGAGGTGCGAGGCGCCGCTGGCGAACGTGGATGTCTGCAGCATCACCCAGCTGGCCTGGGCGTGGCGTGCATCGGCGTCGACCTCGATGTGCTCGGAGCACAGGAAGTGGACGTTGAGCGCGAAGTGCGCGGGCGTGCGCATGTAGCCGCGGAACATGTCGGCGATGGCCGCGCGGCCGCGCCAGCCGCCGAAGCTCGCGGCGTAGCGCGCGCCCTTGCCTTCCCAGAGCGCGTCCTCGGTGAAGAGGCCGGCGAGTTCGTCGAGCGGCGTGGCCGCGTCGAGCTGGTCGCACAACTGCATGTAGCGCGTCACCAGCGCCCGGATGCGGCCTGCGGATTCGAGCTGGCGAACTCTCGCTTCCAGCTCATTGACTTGTTGCTGCAAAGACATGCGGCGCTTCTTCCTTGTTCATCGTGGGGCGGATGGGGTTCTCTGTCGCGGAACCGCCGTCTAGCGAAATATATCCGAAATCATATAAATTTCAAGTCTCAGGATTTCGGAAAATTCGCGGCTGATGTCGCTCGCAAACGACACCCCATAGGTGACAACTCCTTTTTATTGTGAAAAAAACCCGAAATTCGCGGCCAACAAAAACAACAACCATAATCATGCATCCAACTTCCAGGAACTGACGATGCCACATCCGAGCCCCTCCTCGCTGGTCGCCAAGGCCCCCAGCGCCGTATCGACCCGCACCGCGCTGATCGAAGGCCGGCAGACCGCGCGGGACATCGCCGCCGACTTTCTCGAACGCGTGGCCCTGGCCGAGCCCGTGGTTCGCGCCTGGCAGCACCTCGAAGCCGCCCAGGTGCTGCGCCAGGCCCAGGCGCTGGACGAGGCTGTTCCTGCCGGCCTGCTGGCGGGCGTGCCGATTGCGGTCAAGGACATCTTCGATACGCACGACATGCCCACGGGCTACGGCTCGGCGGTCTATGCCCGGCACCGGCCCGCGGCCGATGCCGACATCGTCGCCGCGCTGCGCGGCGCCGGCGCCATCGTTGCCGGCAAGACCGTGAGCACCGAATTCGCCTATTTCTCGCCGGGCCCGACCGCCAATCCCTGGGATCCACGGCGCACGCCGGGAGGATCGTCGAGCGGCTCGGCCGCGGCGGTCGCCAGCGGCATGGTGGCCGTGGCCTTCGGCAGCCAGACCGCCGGCTCGCTGATACGGCCGGCCTCGTACTGCGGCGTGTTCGCGCTCAAGCCCAGCCATGCCAGCGTCTCCACGCGCGGCGCCAAGCCGTTCAGCGAATCGCTGGACACGGTGGGCTGGCTGGCGAACGACGCCGACGATCTCGAACTGGTGCGCGCGGCGCTGGGCGGCATTCCATTCGTTGCGCTGCAGGCCCCGGCCGTGGCCGGTCTGCGCCTGGGCGTGTGGCGCACGCACGAATGGTCGTATGCGGATGCGTCCGGGCAAATGTCCTGGGAAGCGGGCATGCGCCGCCTGGCCGCGGCCGGTATCGAGATCGTCGAGCTCGCCCTGCCGCAAGCCTATGCACCGTTGATGGAAGTGCAAAAGACCGTGATGGCCTATGAAGCGGCGCGCTCACTGGCCGCGGACATCGCGCAGCACGGCGAAGCGCTGGGCGTGCACATACGCGAGCTGGCCGCGCGCGGGCGCACGATAGGCGAGGCGGAGTACCGCGCGGCGCTGGAATTCACCGCCCGCGGCCGGCATGCGGCCTGCGCCCTGCTGCAAGGCGTCGATGCCCTGGTCGTGCCTTCGGCCCCGGGCGAAGCGCCTCTGGGCCTGGAGGCGACGGGCGACCCGGTGTTCAGCCGGGTATGGACGCTGCTGGGCCTGCCCAGCGTCAACGTTCCCGGTCTGCTGGGCCCGAACGGCATGCCCGTGGGGCTGCAGCTGGTGGGCGACTTCCACTCGGAACGCGCCATTCTTGCGCTGGCAAAAGCCATACAGCCGCTTTTGCAGGACTAGCGCAGTACGGGATCCGCGCGCCAGGCGGCCTCTATGCAGACTTCGCCGCCCGCCACGCGCGACACGCAGGCGCACATGCGGCGCGCGCTTGCGTGTTCGTGCGCGCTAAAGAACACATCGCGGTGGTCGAGCTCGCCCTGCAGCTCCAGGATATCGACGGCGCACAGCCCGCATTCACCGCGCCGGCAATCCGACAGCAGCTGCATTCCGGCGTCCGTCAAGGCGTCGAGCATCGATTTGTTCGTCGGCACTTCCAGGCGCAGGCCCAGCCGCGGCACATGGACCGTGAAGGACTGGGTCGCATGCCGGCCGCTGGAGCCGAAGGTCTCGAAATGCAGGCGCGTGGCTGCGCGCCGGCTTGCCGACCAGGCCGTCTTGACCGCCTCCATCAGCCCTATGGGACCGCAGACGTAAAGCTCTCCCGCGGCGGGCAGCGCGGCGATCTCGGCCGCGATGTCGAGCTGCTGGCCGGCCTGGGCGCAGAAGAACACCACGGCGCTGCCCAGCGCGGCCTGCAATTCTTCCTGAAAGGCGAACTCGTCGGCGCTGCGCGCCGCATAAAGCACGCGCACCGAGGCGCCGCGCCGCGCCAGCGCCATTGCCATGCTGTAGATGGGCGTGATGCCTATGCCGCCCGCGATCAGCAGGTAGTGGTCATGCCCATACCGCAGCGCGAAATCGCAGGCCGGCGGCATGAGCTGCAGCCGGCTGCCCGGCGCCAGCGACCACATATAGGCCGAACCGCCGCGGCTTTGGGGCGGGCGCTTGACCGCGATGAACAGGCTGCCGTCGGGCTGCTGGCGCGTCACCGAATACGAGCGGTAGTCGGGCCGGCCGTCGATCAGCACGCGCACGTTGACATGCGCGCCCGGCGGGCAGTCGCCGGGCGGGGCGCCATCGAGTCTGAATTCGCGAATCGACGGGGTGAGATCGCGCGTTGCACCGACGCGGGCTTCCAGCCAGGTATCGAGGTTCTGCATGCGAACTCCTTCACGCGGCCTGGACCAGACGGATGGCGCGTGGCTGTTCCTGCGCGATCATGGTGTCAATGCGCCGGCGCGCCCACAGCGATCCGGCGTCGATGTTGAGGTTGTTGAAGCCGCGGCCCGGGTTGCGCTCCAGCGCGCGCTGCTGCGACTCGATCACATCTTCATCTTCCTTCAGAATGCCCGACGCCGCCTCCATGATGCGCCGCGTGAGCCCCTGGTCGTGCAGCTTGTAGTTGCGCAGATGGCACCAGAAGTAGTAGCAGGTGTTCCTGGTCGACGGCGTGGGAATGTGGACCACCCACATGCTCACGCCCTGGCTGCGATCGCCCTGGGGCGCGCCCGTGCCCGCCACGGCCACGCCCACGTCGAGCACCACGACCGCGGGCGACAGAAAGTAGATGTACTGCCAGCGGTCCACGGGACCGGGGCGCCCCAGTTGTGCGGCCCAGAACGGCGGCGCCTCGGCGTCGAGCACCCAGCGCTCGACGGTCGCGGTGCGCTCGCCGTGGAAGGCGTCGAACGGCGCTTCGGTCAGCGCCTCGTTGCCTATGCTGGACGAATGCACGAAAGTCTCGTGCGTCAGGTCCATGAGGTTGTCTATGACCAGCCGGTAGTCGGCCTTGACCGGCGTCATGCGGCCGTCGCCTGCCCAGGCCGGGTCGTCGAACCAGCCCAGGTCGGGAATCAGCGCCGGGTCGGCCTGGGCCGGGTCGCCGGGCCAGACCCAGACAAAGCGGTGGCGCTCGACCACGGGGTAGGAGCGCACGCAGGCCGACGGGTTGAGGGTTTCCTGCGAAGGCATGTGCGTGCAGCGGCCGGTTTCGTTGAAGCGCAGGCCGTGGTAGCCGCAGACCAGCTCGTCGCCCACCAACCGACCCTCCGACAGCGGCAGCAGGCGGTGCCAGCAGCTGTCGGCGAGCGCGACGGCCTGGCCGTCGAGCTTGCGGTAGAGCACGATGTCATGGTCGCAAATGGTTCTGGGCAGCAGCTTTCGGCCGATCTCGGCATCCCAGCCGGCGACATACCAGGCGTTGAGCGGAAAAGTGGCAGCATCGAGGTTCATGGTCAATTCCTGTGGGGTCGGCGGGAGATGCGTGGGCAAGAGGTCAGCGCGCGGCGACATCCGCTTCCCTGGCCGCCATGCGGTAGAGGTTTCTGCGCATCAGCAGGCCCGGCTTGTCGGGCGCGAAGTTCAGGTCGAACTGCGGCTCGGCGTCCTTTCTCACCACGTCCGAAATCCATTCCAGCGCATCCACGTCCTCGAGATAGGCCTGCTCCGAAGCGGTCTGCAGATGGCGGTCGGCCTCGGCGTCGTCCAGCTTGAAGTCGCGCGTGTTGAACCACCAGTAGTGAATGGTGTGGTTGGTCTCGGGCGTGATCAGGTGGGTGATGTTGAAGCGGTAGCGGCCGGGCGCGTCGCCGTCGGGCGCGGGGTCCAGGATCTGCGCGAAGGCCACATGCATCGCGGGCGAGATGAAGCGCGCCTCCGACAGCCGGTCCACGCGCTTGTGCATGATTCCCGCGGGCACGCCGTAGATGCCCGGCGGCGGCGAATTGCGCAGCGCGCGGTCGATGACGATCTGTTCGCCCTCTTCGCGCACGTCGAGCTTGGAGCGCGCGTACTCGGGCGTGCCCACCGTTCCGGGATGCAGAAACGGAAAATGCGTCTGGTCCAGCAGGTTTTCGTGCATGGCCACATAGTCCGAGCGCATGAAGAACGCGCCGGTCACGCTTTGATGCGCGGGGTCGGACAGCCAGGAGGTGTCGGGCACCAGCGCCTCGTCGGCGAGGTCGGGCTCGCCCATCCAGATCCACACCAGCGGGTAGCGCTCCACCAGCGGAAAGCTGCGCACGTTGGCGTTGCTCGGCGAGATCGGCATCGACGGCATCTTGGCGCAGCGCCCCGACGTGTCGAACTGCATGCCGTGGTAGCCGCAGACCAGGATGTCGCCTTCGAGCTTGCCCTTGGCCAGCGGAAACGAACGGTGCGGACAGCGGTTGCGCACGGCGACCGGCGCGCCCGCGAGCGTGCGGTACAGCGCCACATCGACGCCGAGAATCCGGCGCTGCATCAGTTCGCGGCCGATCTCGCCGCTGCGGCCGGCCACATACCAGCAGTTGCGCACCAAGGGCGTGTCCTGGTCGGCGTAGCCGGGGCGCAGAGCGGCGATGTCGTCGGCGGCCGCATGGAGGGCGTGAATAGTGCTCATGAATGGTGTCTCCAACGCGGCTCAGGCGTCCAAGGTCAGGGAACTGCCCTGGATGCGCGATACGCACAGGCACAGCGTTTTTCCCGCAGCGCGTTCCTCATCGCTGAGGTAGCGGTCGCGGTGGGCGATGGGGCCGTCGGCGGCCAGCACGGTCAGCGGGCACAGTCCGCACTCGCCTCTTCGGCAGTCGTACAGCAGATCGACCCCGGCGCTGGTGAGCGCGTCCAGAATCGATGTGTTCTTGCCCACCGAGATGCAGCGGCCCGACTTCGCGAGGTGAACGTCGAAAGCCACATCGTCCTGGCTCGCGGCCACACCGAAGAACTCGCTGCGCACGCGCCCCGCGGGCCAGCCCAGTTCGGCCGCCGCCTGGTGGGTGGCGTCGACCATGCCCGTGGGGCCGCAGACGTAGACCGTGGTGTCCGCGCCTTGCGCGGCGAGCAAGGCGCGCAGGTCCAGCAGGTTTGCCCCGTCCGCGCCGCTCAGATGCAGATGCCCGCGCGCGCCGGCCAACTGCATCGCCTCCTCGCGGTAGGCAAGCTGCTCGGCCGTGCGGCCGCTGTAGACGAAGGCGAAATCCCGGTGGCGGCGCACCAGGCTTCTGAGCATGGCGTAGATGGGCGTGATGCCTATGCCGCCCGCGATCAGCAGGCTGCGCGCATCGTTGCGCCCCAGCAGGAAGTTGTTGCGCGGCGCGGAAATCTGCAGCGGCGTGCCTGTCTCCAAGCTGCGGTGGATGAAGTCTGAGCCTTGCGCGCGGTCCTCGCGCTGCACGGCGATGCGGTAGCGGCCCGCGCCGTCCGGCGTGGCGCCGTCACCGCCCACCAGGGAGTAATGGCGCACAAAGCTGCCCAGCGCCGGCGAAGCCAGGTGCAGCGCGATATGCGCGCCCGGGTCGTAGCGCGGCAGAACCTGGCCCGGGGCGGCGGCAAGCAGGTATTCGCGCACCCGGGGCGTGAGCTGGCGAACGCCGACGACCTGCGCGCCTATGCTGATGGGATTCAATGCGTTTCTCCGTGGGGTCTCAAATTTGGAATCCCAAATATGAATTTTTTGGGGTTGATTGCATTGTTATTGCGCTATTTGGGATTCCAAATAGGTGAAAACCCGGAAAATTCATGAAGCGAAGCTTGATTTGGGATTCCAAACTATGGATTTGCGCGCGCAGCGCAGCGCAAGCTGGCTACACTTGGAATCCCAAATCACATCGACATTGCGCCATGACCCAGGCAAGCCTGCAGAAGCTGCACCTCAACGCCGCGATCAAGATTCGCGAGCTGATTCTTCAGGGGCGGCTCGCGCCCGGAACGCGCGTCACCGAGGCCGCGCTGTCCGAAATGCTGGGACTGTCGAGAACGCCGGTGCGCCAGGCGCTGCCCGCGCTGGAAAAAGACGGGCTGCTGACGCCGGTGGGCAAACGCGGCTTCGCGGTGCGTGCGTTCACCCACGCCGAAAGCCTCACGGCGCTGGAGACGCGCGGCACGCTCGAAGGGCTGGCGGCGAAGATTGCGGCCGAGCGCGGGCTGTCGCCCGAAATCCAGACGGCGTTTCACGCCTGCCTGACGCAAGGCGATGCCATCCTGGCGGACCGGGGCGATATACCGGCGTCGAATTACGCCTATGGCGAAATGAATGCCAGCTTCCACCGCCTGCTGCTGCAGGCCGCGGACCGGCCGCTGATTGCCGAACTCGTGGAGCGCTGCGCCGTCGTGCCGTTCGTGTCGCCGGGGACGATTGCGTTTGGCGACGCGCCCGAGGCGGTCGCCCTCGCCGATCTGGTCTATGCGCACCGCCAGCACCACTACATCGTGGAAGCGCTGGAGCGCAGGGAAGCGTCACGTGCCGAGATGCTGCTGCGCGAGCACGCGACCATCCAGCGGCACAGCATGGACCTCTGAGCACCCGCGCCCGTTCCGCTCGGCAGGGCGCGGGGCTGGCCGTTTTAGAAACGGTGGCGTATGCCGCCCACCAGGGTCGTTCCGCGGTCGAGGTTGCTGACCTTGTCCGAGCTGGCCAGCACGTACAGGTCGGTGCGCTTGGACAGGTAGTGGTTATAGGACAAGGCCAGGGTCTTGCGCGTGCGGTCGCCGACCACGGCATCCAGGTCGGTATGCGAGTACGACACCAGCACCTTGTGCACGCCATTCACCGGAATGCTCGCGCCCAGGTTGTAGATCTTGTAGGTGTTGCGCAGCACTTCCTGCTTCTGGCGCTGGGCAATGCCGACCAGCTTGAAGCTGCCGAAATCGTAGGACGCACTGATCAGCTGCGAAGTCTGCTTGGACTCGCCCGCGACCAGCGGCCCGGCCTTGATATGGTCGCCCGCGATCGCCACGTCCAGTCCCTGGTTGATGTAGCTCAGGCTGTAGCCCGAGCGGCCTTTGTGCGGCACGGTCTCGGACATGCCGTAATGCACGGCGCCGCGAAAGCCGCCCAAATTGGGCGTGGCGTACTGCAGGCCGTTGTTGATGGTGCTGTCGGTCACGGCCTGCGGGGCGGCAATCGGCTGACCGCCGGGGAACATGTGCTGGAACATAGGGCCCAGCGCGGCCAGGCCGAACACGTCCTGGCGCATCAGCGTGAAGAACAGCGGCGAATTCATGCGGCCCATGTTGAACTCGCCGAAGTTGCCGTTCAGGCCCACCGTGGAACGGCCGGCGAACGCGACGTCGCCCGGAAAACGCCCCAGGTCGCCCGAGTCGGGGCGCAGGAACATCTGCAGGTTGAAATTCGCGCGCAGGCCGCCGCCCAGGTCTTCGGATCCCATGAAGGCCACGCGCGAAGTCGTCAGACCGCCCGAGCCCACGACCGAGGTGGAGTCGCGCCCCGACAGCTGCTGGCGGCCCGCAAACGCGTCGACGATGCCCCAGATGGTGACCGACGAGGTCGCCGCAGCGGTCTGCGCCTGCGCGCCAAAGCCGGCCAGCGCGCCCAGCGTGGCGGCGGCGATGAGGGTGAGTTTGCGCAATGCCATGTTTTTTGTCTCCTGGAAATATAGGTATGGGTACGTAGGGATAGGTGCGCGATGGCACTGCCGCCAGCTTCTCAGCAAGCACGCGGCGCGACCAATGCCATTCACGTCGTGACCCATTCGTTTTGTCGATAGCCCCGGACTAACCCCAATCACCGGCCCATGCGCGGGGCCGGTGTGGGCATCATTCGCAGGCGAAGCTCGCCGCCGACTCGGCATTGCCGCCCTGGTAGCGCGCGACCTTGGGGAAAGTGCACAGCGGCCGGGTGCGCGCGCTCGACCAGCCGGTGCCGGCCAGATCGGCATTGGCCGGGCGCACCGCCGCGGTGATCTGGTTGGGTGCGCGGCCGTCCTCGACCCAGTCGACCAGCGCCGTGAGCATGTCGAAGCGGTCCGTCGCCACTCCGCCCGAGCAGTGGTTCATGCCCGCCACGGGGTAATAGCGCGCGAAGTTGGCCGTGTCGTCGCCATGGGTCTTGCGCAGCGCGTTGTACCAAGCGGCCGTGTCGTCCGACGAGAACACCGGGTCGGCCGTGCCGTGGTAGACCATGAGCTTGGCGCCACGGTCGTGCAGCTTGAACAGGCGATCGGCGTCGGGCGGCGCCATGAACGACATCGCCGATTCGGTGAACAGGCCGCCGGTGGCGCTGATCTTCGGTGCGTCGGTTTCCATGCTGTACTTCAGCAGGCCATCGACCAGCGCGGTCGGCGCCAGCAGGTTGGGTGGCGTGGTGAAGATATAGGGCAGCGAGCCCGCGCCCAGGGTGACGTTTCTCACATATTTCCAGACCGACCAGCCGCTGCTGCGCATTCCCGGGTCGTAGGGGAAGCTGGCATGCAGCGCCGTGCCCGCGGCGTTCTTCGCGCCGCCGAAGATCTTGCCCATGGCGGTCTTCTGCGCCGTGCTCAGGCAACTGCCGTCGCGCGCGCCGCTGCAGGTGGGCACGTCGAGATCGAGCTTGAACGTGGTCTGGCAGGCCTGCACATCGAGCACCATGCCGTCCTTGAGACCGTCGAGCGCGTCGCAGCGCGCCAGCACGCGGTCGGCCACGAGATGGAGTTCTGCGGGCGTGAACGCGGTCGACAGCGCAGCCGTGGAATCGGCCACGGTGTTGAGCCACTGGGTGTCCCAGGCGCCCTGCACCGCCGACTTGGGCAGATTGAAGCCCGGGTTGCCGGCCAGGATGCCGTCATATTGGTCGGCATAGCGGCTGGCCGCGACCATGGCATGGCGCCCGCCGTTGGAGCAGCCGCCCATGTACATGCGGTCCGGCACCTTGCCGTAGGCGGCGTTCACCACCTGGCGGCCCATGGGCGTGAGCTTGCCCACAGCCTGGTAGCCGTAGTCCAGCCGGGCCTGCGGGTCCAGCCCGAAGTGCCCGGGGCCGACGTTGTTCTGCGCGCCGTTGTGGCCCGCGTCCGAGCTGAGCACGGCAAAGCCCATGGACAGCGCGGTCGTGTCATTGCCCGGGCCGGGCGCGCCAACCGCGGTGGCCACCACGCCGTCGCCGCCGCCGTTGGCCTGGTAAAAGAAACGCCCGTTCCAGTCCTTGGGCAGGCGCATCTCGAAGCCTATGGCGTAGTTGCCGTTGACGCCCGTGCGCTCATGCATCAGCCCCTGCACCAGGCAGTGCTCGGGCGCCTGCTGGGTGCCCAGCAAACCGGCCGGAACGACGGCGGCGGAAGTGAAGCGCGTATTGGGCAAGGCCACGGCCGTGAGCGCGCTGCTGGCCTGCAGCGTCGCCCCCTGGGCCTTGGCGAGTTGCGGCGGTGCGCTCGCGCCAGGCCCCGCGCCGTCGCCGCCGCAAGCGGTCAACAGCCAGGGAATCAGCGCGGCGGAACAAAGAAGCGGGCGGGAAAGGTTCATGGATGCGGTCTCCTCGTGGGGCTTTGGTGGCACCCAGCATCTCAGTTCCCCTCGCGGCCGGCCAATGCCATTCGAACGCCGCGCCATGCGTATTGCCGATATCCGCAATGACCCGGATAGGCGGCTTGCGTCTACACCGACCGCAGCGGCACTAGGGCAGGAAGGCCGGCGACAGCAGGCGCAGACCGATGGAAAGCCAGCGCTCCTGCGTGCTGCTGCCCGCGCGATTGCCATAGGTGGCATCCATCTGCACACGGTTGGGCACCAGCCAGTAGCGCAAGCCGACTTGATAGAACGGCTTGCCCTGGTTCTGGCCGAAGGTTTCGGCGATCATCCAGGTGGACTCCGACAACTGCGCTTCGGTGCCCACGCCCCAGGTCATGCGCTGCTTTCTGGCTTCCTTCTCGCGCAGCCAGCCAAGATTGGTGTGCAGCAGCACACGGTCATCGCGAAATGAGAAAGTGACGGGCACATAGGCGTAGACGTCGCCGATCAGACCGTTGTGCGTCTGCGGATGGCGCGTATTGCCCGCCGCCAGCCCCCAGGACCAGCCATTGGGCTCGAGTGTCTTGAACAGGGTCTTGCCCTGAAAGACGATGTCCGTGGTCTGCGTTCCCTGGTCGCCGTGGGTACGCGCACCGCCCAGCATCAGTTCCAGGTTGCCGGTGAAGTTGCAGGCGGGCTGCGCCCAGTATTCGGTGCTGCCGCGATTGGACTTGACCCAGCTCTCGACCTGGCAGGCCTTGGCGTCGACGATGCGGGCATCGTCGGTAATCATGGGGCGGGCCGCCTGGGCAGCGCCTGCGGCGAGAAGGACGCACAGCGCCATGCCGAGGCGCTGCGAGGAAATGCTTGCACCAGGGTGGCAGGCGTGTGGGGTGCAAGTCGTGCGCATGGGGCGCTCCTAAGGAAACGGAAGCCTGCTGCAGGGCGCGGCCCCAGGCCGCGCCCGCAACTCCCGGTTGAAAACTTCGCCGGAGTATACGAGCGTCTCTTGACACCTCAATGAAGGTCGAGATGCGCGCATCGCAAGCGAAGAAGCCGGCGCCCAAGCGCGCGCGCTCAGAAGTCGGTGGAGACCGACACCAGCAGCGTGCGCGGTGCGCCCACGGTCAGGCCTTCGCGCGCCGCAGATTGCCAATAGCTCTTGTCGGCGACGTTCTCCAGCGTGGCGCGCACGGTCACGGGCTTGCCGCCGGCCTTGAAGCTGTAGCGCGCGCCGATGTCCAGGCGCGTCCATGCGGGCAACTGCTGGGTGTTGGCGACATCGACATGCTGTTTGCCGGTGCGCAGCGCGCGTGCGGTCAGCGTCAGGCCCGGAAGAAAGGGCGCATCCCATTCGCCGCCCAGATTGAGCTGCAGCCGAGGCACGGCCGGTGCGCCGCGCCCGTCGTTGAGGCCGCCTTCGGTGCGCGTCTGTATGCCCTGTGTATAGGCCATGCCGGCGAGCACGCGCACGCCGCGCGCGGCCTCGCCCTGGCTGATCACTTCGATGCCGCGGTTGCGCTGCTGGCCGTCCATGCGGAACAGCACGACACCGCTGCTCGCATCGAGCAGGCTGCTGGGGCGCTCGATCTGGAACAGGCTGACCGTGGTCGCAAACCGGCCGGTGTCGAACTTGGTGCCGATTTCAAACTGCTTGGACTTCGACGGCGGGAAAGCCTGGCCCGCGTTCTGCGCGCTGGCCGGTGCGGTGGGGCCTTGCGACAGGCCTTCGATGTAATTCCCGTAGACCGAGATCTGGTCGGTGGCCTTGTACAGCAGGGACACCATGGGCGTCAGCGCAGACTTGTCATGCGCGGGCGCCGACTGCGCGCCCGTGGCCGGGTTCAGCGAACGCGTGCGCACCTGCTGATGGCGCACGCCCAGCGTGAACTGCAGGCGGCGGTCCGCGGTGGAGAGGGTGTCGGCGATCGCCACGCTGTTCATGCGCGTCTCCAAGGTGCGCGGAAGAGGCCCGTTCAGCGCGAGGCTGGGTTCGGCGATGTTCGCCGGCGTGTAGATGCTCGAGTTGACGATGGCGCCGTTCTGGCGCAGCAGACCGTTGTTCTGCGCGTAGCTGGTCGCGCTCAGCACCAGTTCGTGCTGCAGCGATCCGGTCTGAAACTTGTTGCGCAGGCCGGCTTCGACGGTGCGGGTATTGACGTACTCCTTGAGCCGGTAGGGGCGAACGAACAGATTGCCCTGGCTGTCGCGCAGCAGCGATGTCGTCTGCAGGCTGTCGAAGTCGTATTGCATGGCGCCCAGCGCGCCATAGGCGATCAGCCCGGGGGCGAGGTCCACCTCGCCGCGCACCACGGCGGCGCGTTCCTTGGCATCCCAGTAGCTCCATTCGGGCTGGTAGTTGATCTTGTTGTTCGGCGCCACGGGAATGGCCATGCCCGCGGGCGGAGGGAACAGCAGGCTGCTGCGCCCATGGGTCACGCGGTCCTGGTAGTTGAAGTCTGCTTCCAGCCGCACTTTCTCGCCCAGATAGTCGAGGCCCAGTGCCAGGGCGTCTACGCT
Source organism: Acidovorax sp. CCYZU-2555 (assembly GCF_018413525.1). GTDB lineage: Bacteria > Pseudomonadota > Gammaproteobacteria > Burkholderiales > Burkholderiaceae_C > Comamonas. The sequence goes on along the minus strand of NZ_JAHCDD010000114.1, from coordinate 676 downwards.
TTCACGCGAGCCGTTGATGGGCGTATCGCCCGAGCGCTTGGCGGCGTTGAGGCGCATGCCCCACTGCTTGTCTTCGCCGAAGCGGCGCGCCAGATCGACATGGGCGCCAAACTGCGCATCATCGGCGTACGACACCGTGACGCGGTTGAGCGGCTCCACGCCCGCGCGCTTGGGCACAAGATTGATGCCGCCGCCGACCGAGCCCGCAGGCGCCATGCCGCCCAGCAGCGCGTTCGGGCCGCGCAGCACTTCGACGCGCTCCACGCCGATCAAGGACGCGGCATTGCGCGGCGAAATGCCGTACAGACCGTTGAACGCCACGTCGTAATTGAACAGCGTGAAGCCGCGGATGTTGAATTCCTCGCGGCCCGCATTGCGGCCATAGGTGTTGCGCACCGAGGGGTCGTTGACCAGCACATCGCCTATGGTTTGTGCCTGTTGGTCTTCGACCAGTTGCGCGGTGTACTGCGTGGTGCTGAACGCGGTGTCGAGCATGTCGCGATTGCCCAGCAGGCCTATGCGGCCGCCGCGTGCCACCTGCCCGCCCGCATAGGCGGCCGGCAGGCCATCGGTGTTCGCCGCGGCGACCACGGACACCGTCGGCAGGACCGCGCCGCCCGAGGAGGCGGCGCCAGCCGCGCGCACCAGCACGGCCTGGTCGCGCACCACGCCTTCG